>JBPOJD010000015.1:0-34104 GCA_052033955.1 Candidatus Hydrogenedentota bacterium | reverse complement strand
GAGCGGGCGCTTGCTGTAGGGATCGGCCGGGACGGCGTCGAGATAGGCCGGGACCAGGGCGTCGAGCGCGCCGGGCCAGTCGCCGTGCGCCAGGCGGTAGCGCTCCAGGGCCGCGCCGACCGCCGCGATGTCCCCATGGGCGCGGGCTCGCGCTTCGCCGTCGACCAGGTAACGGAACTCGGGCAGCCATTGCGCCAACAATGGTACGCCGAAGAAGATCTCTTCGATCGCCGTGTCGCCGCGCTCCAGCGCCTCCATGGCCAACGCGGCGGATCGCGTGATGGCGATAGGTCCGAGCAGCCCGGCCGACAGGGGGTCTGGGAAGAACGCGTCGATGCCGTCTGGAATGCCGTTGCGTATGGAGTCCTGCTCCTCGACGCGTTCGAGCTGCACCAAGGAGGCCACCCGGGCCTCCGCCACGCCTCGCGTTGCCGATCGGTTTCCGGGACGGGCTGCTGCAAAGGCCGCCTGAAGCGCGGCCAGGTCCGGCGCTGACAATTCGGTACGGCGGAGGGTCTGTTCCAGGGCCTGGGCCGCGCGCTGTGCGATCCAGAATTCTTCCCAGAATACATCCCACTGCGGCGCCTCGCGGTAATAGGCGGCCATGGGGAAGTGAGCCTGAATGGCTGCGGCCGCGCCGTCTGGACGGTCCTCCATGGCCGCGACAAAGGCTTCCAGTTGCAGGACGCTTCCTAGCTGGTGGGGGCCGGGGTCCGGCGCGTATTCCAGGACGGGACCGCGGTGCTGGAATGCGGCCGATTCCACCGCGGCCGCTTCGTCAAGCAGGGGGACGATAGGCTGAACGACCACTTCGTAGTATTGCCTCACGACGCTCCACGTTTCCTCGTCAATAGGCTCCCCGAGGGTTTTGGGATAGCCTGTGGACGTCAGCAAATGAAGTTCCCCGCCTTCGCTAAAGCGCTCGCGCATTGCGGAGTCCGCGAAGAATGCCGCCGTAGCCGCCGTAAGCTTCTGCCGCGCCTCCTCGTAGGGACTGGGCGTGCGCTCGGATTCCGGCGGGGCGGGGTAGAGCGCGTTGAGGTCGTCCAAGGTGGCCGGCAGGCCCTGCGCGCGCCAGGTGGCGATATGCGCGGGCGTCGCGGGCCAACTGAGCCAGAGCAGAAATCCTGCGGCCACGGCAAAGGCCGCCGCGCGCCGGCAGCGTTGGGCGGGTTCCAGGGGTTGCGGCCGGGCCGTCGCCGAGGCGCGGCTCCCGTGGCGGTTTCGCGTGATGTCGAGCACCGTGGCCACGAAAGCCAGCGGCCCGAGGCTCGCGAAGCCAATGGCCTCGACCAGCGTGGATTCATGCCCCGTCGCGAGCAGCAGGAGCGTGAGCAGGAACCACACGGCGGCGGCGTGGACGAGGGTGCGTGGCAGAACGAGGCGCCTGCGCCAGGCGTTCGCCCATGTGTAGACGCTCAGGGCGATCCACGCGGGCGGCAGCAGGTGCGATGTCTCGTCGGTCCACAACAGCAGAAGCGGCAGCCCCAGCGCCGCGACGAGCATCGTTCGCGTATGGAAGGACAGGAACACCCAGGCGGTCAGTCCGACAACGGCCGACAGCGCCATCACATAGCGGACGACCTCGCGCAGACTGACCTCGTTCGCCTTATAGGCTTCGACGAACAGGCTAAAGACTGCGGCGTCATTCACAAAGAGCCGCACGACCAACCCAAACGTGAAGGCCAGCAGCAGTATAGCGCCGAACACCTTGCCGACGGCCACAAGTTTCGCCTTGGCCAGGTCGCCCGAACTCATCGGATAGCGGCAGGCAAAGGGCGTGCTGCGACTGAAGCCTTGAACCCCGTACAGGAAGCAGCCGACGAGCACCGAAAGATGCGCCAGATAGCCAAGCACCCATCCGAACATGGAGGTCCAATCAGGGGGGACGTCGCGCTGCAAGGCGAGCAGCACACCGGCCCCAAGAACGAAGGCGACGACGCCCCCGGTGGTGACCACAAGGTTCCGCACCTCCCTGCGCCTATGGAACCATTGCTGCGCGGCAAGCGCGTCCGAAAATGGCGGCAGTGCGCAGGCGCGGCCGTGGAAGAGGGCGGGCCACGTAACCGATCCCGGGCCGCGCACGCCCCGCCCGCCGCGCGTGGCCTTCACGGCAGGCACCGCGATGGCCATCGCAGCGATCCCAACCACTGCTGGCACTGGGAACGTCGCCGCGTGCTCCAATCCGTAGACAAGCGCCCCCAACAGCACGTTACTCGAAAGAAACAAAACGAAGCCAGCGATAGCCAGCGCGCCGAGCAGCAGATTCGCAAGCCCCTCGCCGCCAAGCCAGATCAGCGCTTGCAGCACGAGATACCCCTCCGTCAGGAGGAACGCTATGTCCCAGACGCCCCAGTCGCCCTCGCCGAACAGCCACCGGCTTTCCAGCGCAAGCAGCATGGTTACGAGGAACATCAGCAACGCACGCACCGCCAGCGGCACCGCCACGGCCAGCCGCGTCGGTACCGGCAGCCGCAGTATGCGCGTCGAAAACGCGTGCGACAGATCGCCCATGTTCGTCCTGCTGACAGTAAGGACAATCGCCAGACACAGCGGCCCGCCGACGGCAAACACCTGCACCATCGGATCCGTGATCGCCCGCAGGTCGGTATCGATCGCGGCCTTCATGCATAGCAGGCCTATCGCACCGCCGGCGAACACCCACAGCGCCAGCACCCCCGCCGTCCGCAACTCCTCCCACACCAATGCTCGTACTCTGCTAGACACGAGTCGTTCCCCCTTCTTCCCAAAGGCTGGTCGCTGGCCGGATGAACACGCCGTGGCTGGGCCCGTGACCTGCCGTTGGCGGTTCCCCGGAGTGTGCCGGGGTCGCGTGCGGGGTCTCGCGCCCGCTTGGCGCAAGCACCGCCCCGTGGACGTGTGCCAGCGCGGCCACAAGCAGCAACGCAACCAGCGCCGCGTCCCAATAGAGGTTTCTCATACCCCATCCCCCATTTCCTGAACCTCGGGTGCGTCCGGCAGGACCCGGCGCGCGGCCTCGCGGGCAGCCGGCGGCGGCAATCGGAACAGGACGTCGCCTTCAAGCCGTCTGTAATGAACGGCCGCATCACGCGCGTAGATCTCGAAGATCCCTTGCGGCGTCACGCGGCACTCGAGAGGATTGGATCCGAAGAAGACCAGATCCCGCTCCTCGATGTACTGGGGCATGAGATCGGAAATCCGTTTGGGGAAATGGCCGCGTGATAGACGGTACCGCTCCGCGGCAAGCGCAATGCGCGCGGTCATCAGCCAGCCTTGCTCGTTTTTGAACACCGTCGGCCAGTACGCCAAGTCCGGTGAATACCCACTCACGTCCGTTGAGTACCCACCTAAGAAGGCGGGGAAACGCCGCGCAGCTTCCCGCACAGCCCTTCCTGCGTCTTCAAAGGAGTTCTGATCATTGGCTGCCAGCAGAATGCCCTGTATGCGCATAAGGAGCGCCGCGTCCCAGGTGATCGGTATCACCAGTTGCCACAGTGTCGGCGCTGTCGATCCAAAATCGTGTTCGTACTGCCACCTCAATGTGTCCATTTCCCGCACGCGCACTTCCGCCAGAATGCGGTCCCGGGACAGGCTTGCCATGGCCGCATAGAAATCTCGCGAAAGCTTGACCAACAGCGGGTCGGAGAACATGGTACGACTCAAGACCTGCTCGAGAGATTCTGCGAGACTCAGCCCGTTACGGTTGCCATAGTACGGACGTGTTGACCACACCTCGGATAGCGCCAACATTGCGTGCAATGTGGCCTCCGCTCCGGCCGGGTCGTTCTCCATGGCCTGCACGAGTGCATCCATCTGCAGTGCGTGCTGCAACGACCTGCAGTCGTAATCAAACAGATCCCAGTAACCATCTTCCATTGGCCACGACACCGCCATGTCTTCACGCCCGGCCAGGTCGCGCAGTGCTGGAAGGATGGGCTCGATCACCTGCGCGTGGTATGCACGCGTCCGCGCCCACGACCGCTCCCCGATTTGCTCCACCGGGGACGGCGAATCATACTCCCACAGAACATCCTTCTCGTACGAAACCCTCTCTTCCGGAGTGTCAAATCCCTGACTGAATGCGGTCTGCCGTGCAGCAAGCCGTTCTTTCACGTCCAGATACGCGCGCACCTTGTTCTGTGCGTCCGGCACCGGGGGCTGCGCGTTGGCAACGTCCTCCATGGTGGCCGGGTAACCTTGCGCACGCCACGTCGCCATATAGGCCGGCTCCGCAGGCCATTTGAGCCAGGCCAGAAACACAAGTGCGACAATGGCTGCAATCCAACGCGCTCGCGCGGATGGCGTAACGGAAATACCTCGCACGCTCGGCATGACAACAGACTCGGGTGATGCCGCACAGGGTGACGTTTCAGAAGACCATGTGAAATAGCCCAGGAAGGCGGGACTGACCCAGCGACGAAGGAGCGGCCGGGTCTGTCCCCGCCTTGCGGCACGTTTCCCGGTCACAAAGAACCGCGAAATCGCAAACGCGGGACAGTCCCGTCTGCGCTCGTGCCTCGCTTCGCTTGGGATAGTCCCACATTTGCTCGCGCCTCGCGTTCGTCGCTTCGGCAGATCCCCGTGGCGGATTCGTGCGATGTCGCGAATGAGTGCCACGAACGGCAGTGGGCCGAGCGCCCCCAACGCGGCCACCATCAGCAGCGTTCGCGCATCCTGGTAGGGGCCCAGGAAGTCGCGCGGCAGGGCAAGTACGGACAGCGCAATCCAGCCGCCCGCCACAGCCGCCACCGTCCGCCAGGACACGAGCCCGCGCCGCCATGTATCCAGCCACGCCGACAGCGACAGCGCGATGATACCCACGGCAAACAGGGGCGCTCCGTCGGCCCCGAGGAGGTCCTCCAGATCCATCTGCAGCAAGGCGAGTACGCCTATGAGCGCCAAACACGCGGCCGCGTAGCGCCCGATGAGCCGGGTGGTGATGGCCAGGGCCGCCCAGCCGATGAGGCCCGCGCCCACGGCGGGCGCCATGAAGAACCAGACGATGTCCTGGAGGTACAGTTCCCCCGCGCGCCACGTCTCCAGGAAGAGCGCCAAGGGTCGCCCGCCGCCGAGCAGTCCGGTGGCAAAGGAACACAGCACCATGACGCCAAGCAGCGAGGCAAAGACCCTGCCATTCGCCATCAGGCGTGCCCGCGCGATGTCCTGCACGGTCACGGGCAGCACGTAGGGATACCCCGCCGTGCCGTGACGCCTGAGCGCGCCCATCAGCCCCACCATCAAGCACGCCACCAGCAGCGCCATGCCGGGAAGAGCGCGAAGAAGAAGGTATGGAGACTGCGGCGGGGCGAGGCTCCTCGCCTCCGGAATAACAACTCCCAGCAGCAGGGGCGCCGCGGAAAGTACGATGAGCCCCACGAAAATCAGCAGGAGATAGCGGCTGACGCGTCGCCAATCGCTCCACCTCAGCGCGGCCTGCGGCGTTGGAAACCGCGCGGCGCCGGTGAAGGCCGGCCATGGCAACCGGCGCGGCCACTCCCAGATTTCGGGTGCGCCCCAGCGCCGTCCCGTCCGCGCGGCATGCACGAGCGGCACCCCCAGGACATACACCCCCGCAAGCAGGACAACCGCCGTAAGCGGCTGGAACAGCGCACCGTTCGCCACCAGATCGACGATCTCGCTCGGCCTGTGACGGAGTGCAACCGTGAACACAATCGCCGCCAGCGGCAGGAACACAAACGTGACCAGCCCCGACACGACCTTCCGTGTCCAGTCCAGAAGCTGGAGCAGAAGGTACACCTCGACAACAAATACCGGGTACCCCAAGGGCGGCGCGTTCCCGAACCAGCGGCGCGACAGCCAATGCAACGCGAACAGGAGCGCCACCAGGAGCGTGGTCCGCATCACCAACGGCACCGCCACCGCCACACGCGTCGCAACGGGCAGCCGCAGCACGCGATTGGAGAATCCGCCCGACAGATTGCCGCTATTGCCAAGACCGAACACAAGCGATACCGCCAAGACCAGCGCAGGCGTCACCATACCGCCCATCACAGAGTTCCCGGTGTAGTTCCAGTTCACGGCGGACCCGAGGTACTGCCACTGACCGAATGACGCATCCATCCTGATGTATCCGAGCGCAAAGATCCCGGTGATCAGGGCAACCACCGAAATAATGCCCCCGGTGCGACACTCTTCCCACACCAGCATGCGCACACGGCTAGCCATGGTTGGCGTGCTCCGGCTCTGTCTGCATCTGACGACCGCCATTCACGCGGGCGACGAAGATGGCGTCGAGCGAGGGCGAGGTCTCTTCGAGCACCTCGGCCTGCGCGTGGTTCAGCGCGGCCAGGAGCGCGTTGCGTTCGCCATGGCACGTCACGCTCCACTCGCGGCCTTCGCCTTCGGCGTGCAGCATGCCCGTGATCGCGGGGAACACGCGTTGCGCTTCGCTGAAGCGCACCACGAAGCGCCGGTGCTGTTCGCGCAGGTCGTCCATCGGGGCGCTGAGCACGACCTCGCCCTGGTGGATCATCACGACGTGGTCGGCCACGCGCTCCACTTCGTCGAGCAGATGCGAGGAGAAGAGCACGGTGCGGCCTTCTTCGGCCACGGATCGCACGACGGCGGCCAGGATCTCGCGCCGGGCGACGGCGTCGAGTCCGGAGGACGGTTCGTCTAGGATCAACAGCTCCGGACGGTGCGCCAACGCCGCCAACAGGCCCATTTTGGCCTTTTCGCCGCGTGACAGCGTGCGGATGCGGTTCTTCTCGGGCAGATTGAAGCGTTCGCGGAGCTGTTCGGCGTAGGCGTGGTCCCAATCGGGGTAGAACGCGGCCGTGTAGCGCATGAACTCGCGCACCCGCATCCACATGGGCAGGTCGCGGTCTTCGGACAGGTAGCCGATCCGGCCCAGCACCCCTACCGGATCGGCCACCGGGTCCATTCCGAGCACCCGCACCTCGCCATGTTGCGGCGTCAAGGCCCCGAGCAGATGCTTGATGAGCGTCGTCTTGCCCGCGCCGTTCTCGCCGACCAATCCGAAGACCTGCCCGCGCGCGACGTTCACGCTCACGTTCCTGAGCGCCTGCTTCTTGCTGTATCGCCGGTCCAGATGCGTCACCGCGATCACAGGCTGTTCAGTTAGTGCCATCTTCGTCGCCTCCCCCCGTTGCTGTTTTGGGTTTCAAGTCCGCGTTGCGTTGTTTCAGGAGTTTCACCACGTCGTCCACCGAAAAACCGAGATTCCTCGCCTCAACCAGCAGCGCGTCCGCGCGTTCGGTCAGCATGCGGCGGCATTCCGCTTCCGTGAAGCGCGTGCCCGCCTCCGCCACATAGGTCCCCGCGCCGCGCCGCTTGTACAGGAGTCCCGCCAGCTCCAGCTCGCGGTACGCCCGCACGACGGTATTCGGGTTCACAAGCAGTTGCTGGGCCAGCACCCGCACCGGCGGCACCTCGTCGTGCGGACGGAGACGTCCGGTCGCGATGAGCTGCTTGAGCTGGCGGATGAGCTGCTGGTAAAGCGGCACGCCGTCGCTTTGGTTGATGGTCAGGTGCAACATGGTCCGGATTGGCCCCTCGGTTATTGTATCGACATTATGATACAATTTTTGCGGGCTGTCAAGGGGGTGCCGGGGCGCAATGAAGACCCGGTCCCGGACAAGGGACTCAAGCCCCTTGCCAGGTACCGACACCAATCCGCAGGCGTGTTATAATCAGGAGTCAATGGAGGCACCGTCATGCGAAACGCGCTCACTATAGTCCTCATCGCGGGCATCGCGGGATGCGGCGTCGAGGTGCTGACGACTACGGCCATCCAGGGCGAGCTGCAGAAGCAGCAGTTGCAGGCATTGAAGAGCCAGACGTCGCACGCGGGCGATGCGGCGGCCAGGATACGGCTGGAGCAGGCCATTGGGGTGTACCAGGCCGAAAAGGGGACCTATCCCCCCTCGCTGGAGGCGCTCGTGCCGGCCTACCTGCCGGACCTTCCCCGCCAGAGTTCGGGAGACCCCTTCGGCTACGACCCGGCCACCGGCAAGCTCCTGACGGGTTCGCCCGCGGCGGTCGCCTCGCAACAGGGCCAGCGCGCGGACGCGGACAACCTCGCCCGTATCCGCGACGCCATCAACAAGTACGGCCGCGCCACCGGCTACTACCCGCCCACGTTGAGCGCGTTGGCGCCGCTGTACCTGGATCCGCTGCCGCAGTCGGCGTCCGGTGCGCCCTTCGCGTACGACCCCCAGACCGGCCAGGTCTGGGCGCCGGGGCAGGCGGCGCCCCCGGCGGCGCCGCAGGCATCTCGCGCCCCCGGCGGGACGGGCGCCGGACCGATGGGCGAAGCCATGACGGGCATTGCCATTCAGAACGACCTCAACAGCATGAACCAGAGCGGCGCCTCGGCCGCGGGCAATCGCGCCCGCCAGCAGGTCAACACGGGCGAGTACAGCCAGAAACAGGAACGGGCGCTGCAGGATTTGGGCTATTGAGGGCCGCGACGTGACATCCCTTCCCCCTGCGGACAATCTCGTCCTGATAGGCATGCCCGGTTGCGGCAAGAGCACGTTGGGGGTGCTCCTCGCCAAGGCCCTGTCGCGCAACTTTGTCGATACCGATCTGGTAATTCAGAGCACGGAATGCCGGCGGCTTCAGGAGATTATCGAGGACATCGGCATGGACGCGTTCCGGCAGATGGAGGAGCGCTATGTGTTGAGCCTCGAGTGCTCGGGCTGCGTGATCGCCACGGGCGGCAGCGTGGTCTACAGCGACGCCGCCATGGCGCACCTGAAATCCATGGGCACGGTTCTGTTTATTGACCTGCCCTTGGAGACGATCCGCGCGCGCGTGGCGGATCTGGACAGCCGGGGGGTGGTGCGCGCGCCCGGGCAGACGCTCGACGCGCTGTATGCCGAACGCCTGCCGTTGTACCGCCGCCATGCCGACATCACGGTCCCGGGCGGGCCATTGACGCACGAGCAGATGGTCCAGCGGATACTTCAGGCTCAGGGCACGGATCCCGGCTCGCGGAAGATGAAGTAGGCCGCCCCCAGCAGGCAGCATCCCGCCCACAGGTAGTCCAGCCGCAACTGCTCCTTCATGTAGGCCACGGCAAACACGCCGAAAACGCTCAGCGTGATGATTTCCTGCATGACCTTCAACTGGCCCAGCGAAAAATGGCTCGCCCCGATCCGGTTGGCGGGCACCTGGAGGCAGTATTCGAGAAAGGCCACCGACCAGCTCAGCAGAATCACCAGCATCAGAGGGCGGGTGCGGAAATCCTTCAGGTGGCCATACCACGCATAGGTCATGAAGACGTTTGAGCCACACAGCAACAGAATGACATACCACTTGGACACGGCGGGACTCCTCCGCGCACGGCGGTGCGCGCGCGGATTATCCCACAGGAAGGGTCGCGGCCGGTAGCGGCGCCGGCCTCGCGTGGGCGCTCGCGGATTCCTCGAACAGTCCGTGCAGAACCCGCGCCCACCGGACCGGGTTGAAGGTCTCGCACAGGTGTTGCCGGGCGGTGTCGGCCAGCGCCGCGCCCAGCAGCGGCTGCGCCCACAGCGCCTCGACGGCGTCGGCAATCGCCTCCGGGTCGCGTTGCGGCACGAGCCACCCCGTGCGGCGGTGGATGACGGCCTCGGTGATGGCCCCGGCGTCCGTGGCCACCACGGGTGCGCCCGCGCCCATCGCTTCGAGCACGATGTTCGGGACGCCGTCCCGGTCGCCGTCGGCCGCCACAATGGAAGGCGCCACCACCACATCGGCGCTCTGTAACAGACGAATCACTTCGCCATGCGCCTTGGCGCCGACCAGCATCATCTTGTTTTCCAGTCCGTGCGCCGTGATCTCGCGCTGAAGCGGCCGCGCCAGCGGACCTTCCCCGATCACCATGCATCGCCACGGCACCGACCGGGCCTCAAGGATGCGGCACGCCTGCACCAGGTACGTGAAACCCTTCTTCTCGACCAGCCGGCCGACCGCGAGAATCTGGCAGACCCCGTGCCGTGCCGCGGGGACCGCCCGCAGATACGGGGTGACATCCAGCCCGTGACGCACCAACTCAAACGGCGCCTCCGGATAAACGGCGGCCAGATGCCGCCGGTTGGCCTCGGTGCAGGTCGTGCGAAAGGCCGCCTGGCGCACCACACAGGCCGGCGTTGTTTCCGCATGGATGTCGCGCGCGTGCGCGGTCAGGCTGTACGGCTTGCCCAGCAGCCGGTGCAGGCAATACGCGACGCTTGCAGGCAACCCGAGGAAGTGCGCGTGGATGTGGTCCCAAGCGTCCACCCGGGTAGAGATCTCCGCGGCGCACAAAGCCGCCCCGAGCGCGTGCCGCCACTTCGGGCGCGTGACATCGCTCCGCAGGCAGCGCGCCATGCGCCGCACCTCGCCCCGGCGCCAGAACGCCGCCAGGCACGCACGGCTCCATTCGCAGTCGCTCACCGGAAGTACCGTGATCTCGAGGCCCAAGTTGCGCAACGCCACGATCTCGCGTCCGATGAAGGTCTCCGTCAGCGAAGGGTATTCGCCCACGATATACACGATGTGTTTTGCTGCCACGATCCCCCCTGCAGCCGCTTCGACAAATCAGGCCCCCAGCCCCCATCGAAGTCGCAACAGACTTCGTTGTCGTATCACTATAGTACTATAAGATACGTCGGAGCGCAACATTGTGCGGCAGCGGGGACCTGCGGGACTCACTTCCTTCCCGGCGGCCGCCAAGCCTTCTTGTCGCGGGCCTTCTGCTGCGCGATGGCCTTCTTCGACTCCTTCTCGGCGATGCTGGTCTGCTGCGCGGCCTGCTGCACGCGCTCGCTGGGAATGAACGGGTTACGGTCCTTTTTTGACATGTCAGCCTCCTCCGGGACCCGGGCTGCGCAGGTGCCACGAGAACCATTCCGCCGCCTGCCTGGCCACTTCCTCCAGCTTCCCGCGTTCCTCGAACAAGTGGCCGGCGCCGCGGATGATGTGCAGTTGCACGGGTCCGGCCAACGCCTGACGCGCGGTCTCGTTCAGTTCGATGACCGGCGCGTCCTCGCTTCCAACCAGCAGCAGCGTGGGACACCGCACGCGCGCAAGGGCAGCGCCCGCCAAATCCGCCCGGCCGCCCCGCGATACCACCGCACGCACGCGCTCTGGCCGGTCGGCGGCAGCGATGAGCGCGGCCGCCGCGCCGGTGCTCGCGCCGAACAGGCCCACTGCCGACCCCGCGACCGCGTCCTGCTGCTGCGACCAGTCGATCGCGCCCGTCAACCGCGAGGCGAGCAGGGGAATATCGAAGCGGTACTGCCGCGTCGTCGCGTCGACCTCATCCTCCCCCGGCGTCAACAGGTCAAAGAGCAGCGTCGCGAAGCCGGCGTCCTGCAACACCTCCGCGACATAGCGGTTGCGACGGCTGAAACGGCTGCTGCCGCTGCCGTGCGCGAAGAGCACCAGTCCGTCCGCGTTCGCGGGCACCGCGAGCGTGCCCCCCAGCACCACGCCGCCGGTCTCTATCGTCAACTCCGTCACGGCGACGGAAGCCGGCTGCTCTCGCCCTGGCTGCTCCATGGCTGAGGTCTCCCTTTGCGCGGACAAGGGTGTCCTTCCCCTCATCATGGCCCGGGCGCAACGTCGACCGACATCGGGCAGGGTCTGAATCTTCCGTGGGTGTTTTTCCTGCAACATTTCCCGATGCCCGGGAAGCGGCGCCCGGTCTCGCCTCAGGTGCCCGGGCCGCGCGAGGCCAGATCGGCCTCGGCCCGCCGCAGGCAGGCGTTCACTTCGTCGTCGCTGGTCTGCTCAAAGTTCAGGTACCAGCTTCCCACGCTGGTCAGCCGGTAGGGAGCAAGGTAGCACACGACCTCGTCGGCCTCGCTGCGCAGCGCCTCGCAGGTCTCGGGCGGCGCGACGGGCACGGCGACAATGATCTTTGCGGGGTGATGCTGGCGCATCGCCTTCACGGCGACCCGCATCGTGGCGCCGGTGGCCAGACCATCGTCGACGAGAATGACCGTCCTGTCCGCAAGGTCCGGGCGGTCGCGACCGGCCCGGTAGGCCGCTGCCCGGCGCTCCAGCTCCTGCGACTCGCGCTGCGTCACCCGCTCGATGGTATCCATGGGGATTTGCAGGCTGGTCACCACCTGCTGATTGAGCACCCGGGCGCCGCCCTCCGCGATGGCGCCCATCGCGAGTTCCTCGCCGCCCGGCGTCCCGAGCTTGCGCACCAGAAACACGTCCAGCGGCGCCAACAGCTCGCGGGCCACCTCGTACGCGACCGGAACCCCGCCACGGGGAAGCGCCAGCACGATGACGCCGGGCTGGCCACGATACGCGGCAAGCTTCCCGGCAAGGAGGCGGCCGGCCTCCGTTCTGTCCGCAAACAGGTTCTCCACGCCGCGACCTCCATCGCTGCCGCACGCGGAAATTCACACGTCCTTTTCTAGGAAACGCGGAATCCACCTTGGAATATGCGATCTGCGCCCCGGAGTCTGACCAGACGGGCTCAGGCGTCGCGCAACGCCTCGATCGCCGGAAGACCGGCGCCCTCGAGGTACTTCAGCATCGCGCATCCCCCACGGAACAGGCCGTCGGCCAAGTCCTCGGCGTCGCCGGATCGACGGACTGCCGCGAGCGTCGCCCCGCCGCCGATTGCGGCGGGCGCCCCGGACTCGGCGATGCGATGGGTGAGGGTGCAGCTTCCTTCGGAATACGCCGCCGCCTCGGCCACCCCCATCGGACCGGACCACACCACGCGGCGGGCCTCGTCGATGTACTGGAGGTACCGGTCAATGGTCTCCGGCCCGATGTCGACAATCGCCCAGCCTTCCGGGATCGCGTCCAGCGCGAACATCTTTCGCTGGGCATCCCTGCCGACCTTGTCGGCGACCAGCGCGTCCACGGGCAGCACGAGGCGGTCCCCGTGTGCCCGCAGCATCCGCGCGGCCTCCTCGCACCCCGCCGCGTCCACCACCGAGGCATGCACGGCGACACCTGCCGCCTTCAGAAAGGTATTCGCGACCACCCCGCCGAGCAGGACCGTGCTGCCCCGTCCCGCGAAGTGATCGATCGCGTGCAGCGTCTGCGGGTCGCACAAGCCGCCCGCAATGACCAGCGGCGGGGACGCATCGGCGTCACGGAACGCCGCCAAGCGGGCCAGGTCACGCGCCAGCAGCGGGCCTGCGACCGCTTCCCGGTGCGCGGCGACCCCCACGGTGGACGCCCACGCACAATGGGCCAAGGCGAAGGCATCGTTCACAAACAGCGCCGCGGGTGCAGCCAAGGCCACCGCGAACGTGGCGTCGTTGGCGGTCTCTTCCGGATGAAAAAGGGTATTCTCGAGAAGCAGCAGTTCGCCCAGCGCCATGTCGTCGACCGCGTCAACGATCTCGGCGCCCACACAGTCATCGGCCTTGAGGACCTCACGTTCGAGGATATCCGAAAGCCGCTGCGCGATCGGGTCCAGCCGCCAGGCCTCGACAACCTCCCCCTGTGGCTCGCCCGCGTGCGCGGCCACGAGAACCTTGGCGCCTGCCTCGACCAGAGGCCGAAGACCGTCGGCGGCTTCCTGCAGGGGCGCGTCGTCAAGCACACGGCCATTGCGCACCGGGACGTCGAGGTCCGCCCGTACCAGCACCACCTTGCCCGCCACGTCCATTCCGGTAACACACTTCTTCATCGCCCGTCCTTCGCTGATGTCATGTTGCATGCGGTTGCCTTGGCACGGCGGTGGCCCGCCGCCACGGGAGCGCCCCATTCTACCCTTCGCCGCCCCGCCGTGTCGCGCCCTGCGTCATGGCCGGCGCACGTTCTTGCGGGACCGAGTGACGCAAGCATCACGGTATTGCGAATTATGCGGTTTTATTGTATAGTGAGCTTCGGGTTCCCGTGGGGTGTTGCAGGTTGACGACCAGTGCGGCCGCGTGCCGTCTTTGGGGGGCAACAGATACCGATGCAGCCGATCCCGGAGCAGCGCAGCAGTACATCCGGCGCCGACACGCCGTCCGGCGCGCCTGCGGCGCGGACCGCTGCCGACCCGCCAGCGTCCTTGGAATCCCTTTTCCTCCGCTTTATCAACAGCATCCCATTGGGCGCGTGTGCCCTCGATCCCGAAGGGATCGTCATCGAGGCCAACGGCGTGGCGCTCGAGACATCGGGACTGGACCGCGCAGCGGTGGTGGGCAAGCACCTGGCCGACACGTACTGGTGGAAAGGGCTCCGGCAGAGCCGCAAGGAACTGCTCGCGGCACTCGAACGGGCGCGTGCCGGCGAACGGCAGTTGTACCGCACGCACGTCCGCACGCGCGGGAGCCTGCTCCGGCTGGTGAAGGTGATGATTCAACCGCTCGACGCCGGTTCCGGACACCCCCAGGTGCTGCTCGTGTCGGTCACGGACGTCAATGATCAGCTCGAAGCCAGCCCGGCTGCGCCCGACGGCGACGGGAAACAGATCGCGACCGCGCTGCTCCATGCGCCCGTGGCCATCGCCCGCCAGGATGCCGATCTGCGCTATACCTGGGTCCACAAGCCCCTTCCCGGCCTGACCCCGGAGGCGATGCTCGGGCAGACCGACGCCGCGTTACTGCGCGACGCGCAGAGTGCCGAGACACTGACCAACGTGAAGCAGAGAGTCCTCGCAACGGGCGAAGGAACACGGTGCGAGATCGAGCTGCGGCTGACGGACGGCATGCACTGCGTCGACCTGACCGTGGACCCCGTGCTCGATCCCGGCGGATCCGTTATCGGAGTGTTGTCGACGGCGATCGACGTCACCAGCCACAAGCAACTGGAGCACTCGTTGCGCCGCAGCCGGGCCCGTCTGGCCCAGGTCACGCAGACCCGCGTGGTCGGCATCGTGTTTCGCGATCCCGAGGGACACCTCCACGACGCCAACGAGGGATTCACCGCAATCACCGGCTATGGGCGCCGGGACCTTCTCGATGGCAAGGTCGCGTGGCGCGATATGGTATTTCCCGAGGCCGCGGCCGAGGAAGCCGCCGCGGCCGCCGTGCTGGCTTCCGACGGCGCGGTGAAACCGTATGAGATCGAGATTGTCCACAAGTCCGGCGCGCGGATACCGGTGCTGGTAAGCGCGGCACAACTGTCGGGACCTTTCCACGAGCAGGTCGTCTACCTGGTGGATGTCACCGAGCGCAAGCAGCTCGCCGCGCAGCAGGCGCAGTGGGCCACCTTTGTGGAAAACTCCGAGGACGCGATCCTTTCCTACACGCTCGATGGGCGCGTCACCCAGTGGAACCGCGGCGCGCACCGCATCTACGGTTACCAGGCGGCCGAAATGGTAGGCAGGCCGGCTACCACGCTGATTCCACCGGACAGGCATTCCGAGTTCGAGCACATGCTGGCCCGTCTGCGGCACGGCGAGCGCCTGGCCCAGTTCGAGACCGTGCGCGCCGATCGCGAGGGCAAGCGGCTTCACGTTTCCATTTCCGCCGCGCCGGTCTTGGACGCCTCGGGCAATCCGGTCGGCGTGGCCTCGATCGAACGCGACATCACCGACCGCATCCGCGCGGGCCGGCAACTCGCGGAATTGAACCAGAACCTCGAGAAGCGCATTCAGGAGCGCACGCAGTCGTTGATGCGCAATCAGGAACAGTTGCGCCAGCTATCCTCCGAGTTGGCCCTGGCCGAGCAGCGCGAGCGGCGGCGGCTCGCCGGCGACCTGCACGATTACCTGGCACAACTGCTCGTGGCCTGCCGCTTCACGCTCAGCCGCCTGAAAGGCGTCGTGCGGTCGCCCATGGGACACAGGCTCCTCGCCCAGCTGGACGACTCGCTCAACGACGGTCTCACCTACACCCGGTCGCTGGTCGCCCAATTGAGTCCGGTAATCCTCTACGAAGCGGGACTCCAGGCCGCCCTCGCCTGGCTGGCCGAACAGATGCCGCGCTACGGCCTCGACGTGACGGTCGTGGCCGCGCAGCCGATCGGCACCCTCGCCGAGAACGACGCCGTCATCGCCTTCCAGTCTGTCCGCGAGGTGCTGTTCAACATCATCAAGCATGCGCGTACGGACAAGGCCGACCTGATTCTCGACCAGGACGATCAGTGGATCCGGATCAGCGTCAGCGACCACGGGGCCGGATTCGACCCTGCGGCGGCCGAGTCCGCCGCCGCCAGCGGCCGCTTCGGTCTGTTCAGCATTCGGGAGCGGCTCGAGATGCTGGGCGGACGCCTGGAAATCGAGGCCGCGCCGTCCAAAGGAACCACCGTGCGCCTGGTCCTGCCGCGCGAGACGGGCGAGGCCGTCACAGAGCCGATCAGACCCTGCCCCGAACCCGACAGGATGCCGCCGCCCCAGCCATCCGATGCGGCCCGGCACCGGCGCATCCGCATCCTGCTGGTCGACGATCACGAGGTCGTCCGCAAGGGGCTGCGCAGCCTCCTCGAGATGAACACCGACCTGCAAGTCATCGGCGAGGCGTCGGACGGGAAGGAGGCGGTCGAGCGCGCCCAGGCCCTGGATCCCGACGTCATCGTGATGGACGTCAACATGCCGCGGGTCAACGGCATTGAGGCGACCCGCCAGATCCGTCGTGACCGCCCCGGCGTCGCCGTGGTCGCCTTGAGCGTCTTCGAGAACAGCGCGATGGCCCGGGCCATGCGGATCGCGGGCGCCTGTGCCTACCTCACCAAGGGCGGCCCGCCCGAGGAACTGTTCGACGCCATCCGCGCGGCCTTCCGCCAATACAGGCAGGCCTGAAACGGCCACTGATGGCGGCAGACGGCCGATCCCCACCCGCCCGGGATTGTTTCCGGGCCGTGCGGTGTCCTATAGGGCACACGCACCCCGCCACACGGAAGGAGTCCACATTGAAGAGCAGAGCGGCACTGACGAATGGCAACGGCGAGTTCTTTTTTGACGAGATCGACGTGGATCCGCCACAGGCCGGCGAAGTGCTGGTGCGCGTAAAGGCGGCGGGCATCTGCCACACCGACTGGGACAGCCTGCACTGGGGACCCCTCGTGCTGGGCCACGAAGGGGCGGGCGTGGTGCAGGAGACCGGCCCGGGCGTCTCGAAGGTCACCCCGGGCGACCCGGTTGTGCTCAACTGGGCCATCCCCTGCGGTCATTGCTTTCAGTGTCTTCGCGGCAACCAGGTACTGTGCGAGGCACACCCCGCCGTGCCGCGGGACCGTACCCGCCACCGTGGCGAGCCTATCGGCCGTTCCTTCGAACTCGGGACGATGTCCGACTACACCGTCGTGCCCGAAGCGGCCGTCACCGCGCTCACGCACGAGATACCGTTCACCTCGGCCGCGATACTCGGGTGCGGCGTCATGACCGGCGTCGGCTCGGTGCTCAACGCCGCACGCGTAGAACCCGGCAGCAGTGTGGCGGTCATTGGCACGGGCGGCGTCGGACTCAACGTGATACAGGGCGCGCGGCTGGCCGGGGCGGGCCGCATCATCGCCATCGACGTCAACGCCGACCGGCTGGAACTGGCCCGGCGTTTTGGCGCCACGGAGTGCATGCAGGCATCCCGCGACGACACGGGACTCCTGAAGGCGGCCGCCGAGGTACGCGAGCGCTGCGGCGGCCGGGGCGCGGACTATGCCTTTGAATGCACCGCCGTGCCCGAACTCGGGGCCGCGCCGCTGGCGATGGCCCGCAATGCGGGCACGGCCATCCAGGTAAGCGGGATCGAACAGGAAATCCCGATAGACATGAACCTGTTCGAGTGGGACAAGCTGTACCTGAATCCGCTTTACGGCAAATGCCGTCCGGACATCGATTTCCCCCGCCTGCTGGCCTTTTACGCCGCCGGGGCCCTGCTGCTTGACGAAATGGTCACCCGGACCTACCCTCTCGAGAACCTCGAACAGGCCTTTGCCGACATGCACGCCGGCCGGAACGCCAAGGGCGTGCTGGTGTTGGCGTAAGCCCCGCTTCCGCCGGGAAGGAGTCCCAGCCGTGTCACGCTTTCGCAGCATCGAGCTGTCCGAACCGTCCTACGAGCACGACCAGATCCGTTTCCTGACCTTCAAGAGTCCCGCGCTGCGGGGACGCGGCGACGTGTGTCTGTTCGTACCCCCGGAGGCCTCGGGCCGCACCAATGTGCCCCTCATCGTCCTCCTCCATGGAGTGGCGTGCAGCCACTGGGCCTGGGCGCTCAAAGGGGGTGCTCATCACGCCGCCGCGGCGCTGATCGCCGCCGGAGAACTGCCCCCGGCCGTGCTGGCCATGCCCTCGGACGGGCTCTGGGGCGACGGCAGCGGCTACCTGCCCCACCCGGACCGCGATTACGAGAGCTGGATCATCGAGGACCTGCCCGCCTGTGTCCAAGAGGTGGTGCCGTGCGTGGGGCTGGACTCGAAATGGTTCATTGGCGGGCTGTCCATGGGCGGTTACGGCGCCCTGCGCCTCGGGGCCAAGTACGCGCACCGGTTCAGCGGCATCTCGGCCCACTCCTCGGTCACGTGTTTTGACGACATGGCGCAGTTCATCGAGGAACCCCTCGCGCGGTTCGGGCCGCAGGACCCCGAAGACGTGGACCCGCTCCACTGGATCCTGCTCCACCGCGACACGCTGCCCCCCTTGAGGATGGATTGCGGACGGGACGACTTCCTGCTGCCGTCCAACCGGCGCCTGCACGAAGACCTGGCCCGCCACGGCATTCCTCACGCGTACCACGAGTACGACGGCGGTCACGAATGGCCCTACTGGCGCGCGCACATCCGCGACACCCTGCACTTTTTCGGGCGCCACGCTGGCTGATCAGGTCCGTTCGGGCATCTTTCGGATGATAAATAGCATCAGCATGGCCGCAGCGATCATCCCCGCGGCCAGCCACGCCGTCACCCCAATGGTGAGGTGCTCCACCACGAGGTAGCCGATGAACGGCCCGACCGTGCCCCGCACGCCCGTGAGGAACGAATGCACGGACATGTAGCGCGAAGTCTCCTCAGGCGGGGCAAATTTGGTTACCCACAGGGCCCAGGCGATGGCACCGCCCCCGTATGATATGCCGAGCAGGACCGACGCCGCCAGCAACACCGGCAAGGTGGTCGCATGGTAGTAGACCAGGATATGCGCCAGCATGAACCCACACATCACGATGCGCAGCCATATGAAGTTGTACCGGTCAAACAGCCGCGCCCAGATCGGCAGCCCCGCCAGTCGCGCCACCTCCAGCGTCACCCCGGCAATCAGCACGATCATCCCAGGGCTCAGGGCCAGGCCGTATTGCGGCTGGCTCAAGTACTCGATGCGCTGTGGCTCGAGTCCCAGGTTGGCGAACCCGAACAGGAACCAGGCCGCCAGGACATACGCAAACATCGGATTCTCCCGAAGCGCCGTAAAGCTCCCGAGCGGATTGGGCCGCACCGGCTCCGGGGCGCCAGGATTGGGCATCTTGAGGATGGAAAAAGCCATCACCAGCGCCAGCGCGGCCAGCGTGCCGAACATGATGCGGAACAACGCCATGTCCAGATTGAGCAACACGCCTCCGATGGCCTGTACACTCAAGCCTGCCACGATGGTCAGGGCTACGGTGAGCCCAAATACCTGCCCGCGGACGCGTCCGCGGTAGTTGTCGCGGTAGATCGCGGTCATCATGGGAACCGGCATCGCCGCGCTCACGGCAAAAAGGACGACACCGGCCGTATACCACGACGCCGAAGGGGCCAGCGCCGCCACCGCGAGTCCCACTGCAGCGAGGAAGATCGGCACAGCCGTGCGCACGGTCTTCAGGCGAAGAACGGGCGACCAGGCAACGTAGGGGAGCGATAGCAGCAGTCCCGCGGCATGGGCACCCGCGATCATGGACTTCTGCAGTGTCGTTGCTTCAAAATAGCGAATTGCCACCAGCAGAGCGAAGGTAGCCTGGATGGTTCCGATGGCGCCGGCGGCCGCGCCCCGGGTCAGGTCCCAAGGAAAGGTCTGCCGCCCTGTCTCGGACATGTCGTCCCACAGGTGCCGCAGATATCGTGCAACTGGCTGCATAGGCTCCTTACCGATTCGTGTGTCGGCGAGATATCATATTGTCGGATCCGGCGGTGGCGGATGCAATGTGCATCGAACAGAAGAGAAGATGACCGCAACAGCAGAAACCTGAACCAGCATGGAAGGACGACCCATGACGCACATACTCGAGAACGGTCACCTGCGAGTGAAACTCGACGCTGCCACGGGCGGCATCGCGGCGATACACGACACATTCACCGCGACGGACTACCTGTCTGCCGCCGGACCTGAGCCCATTTTCCGCGTGGTCGCGCCGAAAGGAGACGTGGTCTCGCATGTCATCGCCGCGGCGGAGGGCGAACTCACCGGCTCCGGCAGCGAGGCCGTGTGGCATGGCCGCGTGGACGGGGTCGAAGGCCGGGTCACCTACCGCCTGGATGGTCCGGTGCTCGAAATGGGTCTCGAGCTCGTCAACGGTTCCGCGCTGACCATCGAGGAGGTGCAGTTTCCGGTCGTGTCCGGGCTGGTCCCGTTGGACGGCGCCCGCATTGTGGCGCCGAGTCTCAGCCGCCGCACGATTAACGATCCCTTTGGCAAGGACCTCGGGGGCGACCACCGCATCGCCTACGATTTGATGCAAAAGCGGGTCTACCGCTATCCGCACAAGATGACCACCACCTGGTTGGATTACGGAAATGCCCAGAAGGGGCTGGCCCTGGAAAGTCGCGGCACGGACTTCTCGATCTGCGACTTCTATGTCTACAAGCGCGTCGAAAAGAAGCCGCACCCGCTGCGGCGGTCGCTCGAGATGGGTATCGCCTATCCGCATCGCATCGCGCCGGGCGGACGGTGGATCGCGGCGCCCGCGCGGGTAGTCGCACATGAGGGCGACTGGCATGCCGTGGCGGACGCCCACCGCGCGTGGCTCGAAACATGGATCACCATGCCGGAGACACCGGAATCCTTCCGCGAAACGGCCGGCTGGCACTTCTTCTTCATGAAGCAGCAGGACGGCCGCGAGCATTTCACGTATCAGGACCTGCCCCGCATGGCCGAGGCGGCCAAGGCCGTCGGCATGCCCTACCTGCTGCTTTTCGGCTGGCACAAACCCGGCCACGACAATAACTACGCCTACCAGTACCTCCCGAGCGAGCGCTGGGGCGGCGAGAAGGGCCTCAGGGAGGCCATCGCGAAGGTGCGGGAAATGGGCGTGCGGCTGCTTCCCTTCTACAACGGCACCCTGGCCAACCCCGCCACGTCCGAACACCAGCAATACGGCCACGAGTGGGAAGCCCGCACACGCGCCGGGCATCCCTACTATGCGGGCAACTGGTCGCATCACGGCGGCGACCTGCCCGGGCGCGACCGCGAACGCATCCACCACGAGCTGTGCCCCTGTGACGGGATGCGCGCCAACTTCATCAACGACGCCCGCCGTATCGTCCATGACTACGGCTTTGGCGGCATTCACCTGGACCAGGGCGCGGACAAGATGTGGCCCTGCTACAACGATGCGCATGGGCACAGCCGCCCCGACCGCGCATGCGTGGACGGCTTCGGCGAGTTGCTGCCGCGAACGCGGGCGATCGTGCGCGAGGCCGATCCCGACGGCGTGATGATCGTCGAGTGCATGAATGATTTCGCCGGGCAGTGGGCCGATGGCGCGTGGTCGTGGTCGATGCTCGAGTTTCCCGAGCCCATCCTGTACTCGCTGCCATGGATCCTCTTCAGCAGCGAGCTGGATGCCCTCGAGTACAAGGAGGCGAACACCTGCTTCGCCTACAAGATCAACATGGACCTGCGCATCAACGGCGGCTACGAATGCGTGACCGAGTACCCCGAGTTCGCCGATCACCTCCGGCGTCTCGGCGACCTGCGCCGGCGCATCAAGCCCTATTACGTCCACGGCCGGTTCCGCGACCGCGAAGGTCTGGACGCCGTGATCCCCGAAGGCGTGCTGGCCACCGTCTACCGCGCAAGTGGCGACCAGGCCGCATGCGTCGTCCTGGCCGAGACCGCCGGACGCGACGTGTCGCTGTCGATGAACATCTCGCTGCCCGTGGCGCCGCGGGCAACGTGGTACTCGGTCTTCGGTGAGGAGGAAAAGGTAGACGTCACCGGCACGGTGACGGCCTCGCTGCGCCCGTATGAAGTGCGCGCCCTCTGCCTCGATCGGGCCACGCCGGGACAGTAGCCGGCAGGCCCACATGTACAGAAGACCTTCAGGAGAACGACGGCGTGCGGCGAGCGAAACTGATCTTCGTGGGCGGCTTTCTCGGGGCGGGAAAGACCACCCTCTTGAGCGAGGCGGCCCGCCGCCTTACCGAGCACGGCTGCCGCGTCGGCCTCATCACCAACGACCAGGCCCCGGGCCTGGTCGATACCGCCTTTCTCGCGCGGACCAGTGAGGGCGTCGAGGAGGTCGCGGGAAGCTGTTTCTGCTGCAACTTCGACGGCTTTCTCGCGGCGGCCCACACCCTGATGGACCACTTCGGCGCCAACGTGATCATCGCCGAGCCCGTCGGCAGTTGCACCGATCTCTCCGCGACGATCCTCCAGCCGATCAAGGCGCGCCACCCCGAATTCGAGCTGCTGCCGCTCAGCGTGCTGACCGATCCCGACCACACCCGTGACGTCACCGCGCCCGAGGGATCGCACCGCCATGCCTCGGCGCTGTACATCCTCCGCAAACAGATCGAAGAGGCCGACCGCATCGTCTTGAGCAAGGCCGACACCGTCGACGGCGCCACGCGCGCGCACTTGGGCCAGGTGCTGACGCAGCTCTTTCCCGGGCGCGACGTCGATGTGCTGTCAACCCTGGACGGCACGGGGGTCGAGGAGTGGCTCCAGGCCGTACTCGGAGGAGGTCCGGCCGGACAGCGCGTGGTCGAGGTGGATTATGATGTCTACGCCGAGGGCGAGGCCGTGCTGGGCTGGCTCAACGCCACCTACACGCTCGACGCCCTTCACGGGCCGATCCCATGGCGCGCGTGGTTCGAATCCGTCATGGAAGCGGTCCATACCGCGCTCCGCGACTTGGACGCCGAAGTCGGCCACGTCAAGGCCACCCTGTGGGCAGACGCCAAAGAGACCCGCGCCAACCTGACGCGCCTGACCGGAGAAATGGCCTATCGCGGGAGCACGTCCCTGACGTCCCCGCGTGCCACCTTCATGATCAACGCCCGCGCCGAAGCATCGCCCGACGCCCTGCAAACGATCGTCGACACCGCGCTGACCGCCGCTGCCGACAACCTCCGCATCACCGTCGACATGCGCAGCGCGCTCCGCCCCGGCCGCCCACAACCCACCCACCGCTACACCCACGTCGTCTGAGGGGCGCGACGCCGGGCCCGGTCGAGCAGCACCCCTTCGACAAAGAGCGGGCCAGGACGGCCCCCGGACGCGCCGGGGACCGCGAGACCCGCTCTGCAACCGTTGGCCGGGCTTCCTAGCGATCGTTCGCCTTGGCACGCGCGAGGGCGGGTTCCTCCACCTCGAAGTCCTGCAATCGCAGGTCTTCACCGGCCTCCACGGACCATCCGAACTTGAGTCCCGCGATGAACCAGATCAGCGCGAGGATCCCGAATGCGAAGATCGTGTCTCCGACAATGCGCAACCACCGCAGGGTATCCATGAGGTCCGTCTGAAGGAACTCGGCGCTGCGCGCATACCACAGGCCGTGCTCGACGCTGGCCCACGTCTGCATCAGGCCCACGGGCAGCACGCTGATCAGCACCATGAGGGCCAGACCGATGTTGATCGACCAGAACGCGAAGGACAACACGCCGTTGCGCCAGATGTGGTGCGCCGCGAGTCCCTTGAGGCAGAACAGCATCAGCCCGATGCCCAGCATGCCGTAGACGCCGAACAGCGCCGTGTGCGCGTGCACCGGGGTGGTGTTGAGTCCCTGCATGTAGTAGAGCGCGATGGGCGGATTGATCAGGAAGCCGAACAGCCCCGCGCCCACGAGATTCCAGAAGGCGACGGCCACGAAGAAGTAGATGGGCCACTTGTACGCACGCACCCATGGTTTCGCCCGGCTCAAGGTCAGGTTCTCATACGCCTCAAAGCCAATCAGCACGAGCGGGACCACTTCCAGGGCGCTGAAGACGGAGCCCAGCGCCAGGATGGCCGTCGGCGTGCCGCTGAAGTACAGATGGTGGAAGGTGCCAATGATGCCGCCGGACAGAAAGATGGTCGTCGCGAACAGCACGGCCGCGGTCGCGGTGACCGTGCGCAGCAGGCCCATGCGCGTGAACAGAAACGCGATGACCACCGTCGCAAAGACCTCGAAGAAACCTTCGACCCACAGATGGACGACCCACCAGCGCCAGTACTCCGCCATGGCCAGGTGCGTCTGCCGGCCCCACATCAATCCGGCCGAATAGAAGAGCGCAATGGCCGCCGACGAGACCAGGAAGAGCCCCAGCAGATGCTTGTGGTCTCCCGGCTTGCGGAAGGCCGGCCACATGGCGCGCCCCATGAGCCCCAGCCACAGGAACAGCCCGACCAGCAGGAAGATCTGCCAGAACCGTCCAAGGTCCACATATTCGTAACCTTGGTGGCCAAACCAGAAGTTCATCGTGTAGCCCATCTTCTGACGGGTGCCATACCAGGTGCCAAACATCGACCCCACTACGATGATAAGCAGGGAGACAAACAGGAAGTTCACGCCCGCCCGCTGAAATTTTGGCTCATGCCCGGATACCGCCGGCGCCATGAACAGTCCCGTCGCCAGCCACGCCGTGGCGATCCAGAAGATCCCCAACTGGGTGTGCCACGTGCGGGTGACGGCATACGGCAGCCACTCGGCCAAGGGAAAGCCGTAGAAACCCGAGCCTTCCACGCCATAGTGCGCCGTGATCGCCCCCAATCCCACTTGGCCCAGTATCAGCGCAGCCACGACCCAGAAATACTTCAAGGTGGCCCGCATGGATGCCGTGGGCTGAAGCCCCAGCAGGGGATCCATCGACGGCAACGGGACCTCCCCCTCGTCGTTGTGCTTGAGCACGGCGTAGTACCACGCCAAGGCCCCGATGCCGGCCAGCAGCAGCACAAAACTGATCACGGACCAGACAATAATCGCGCCCGTCGGCTGGTTGTCGATCAGGGACTCCGCGGGCCAGTTGTTCGTGTAGGTGATTCGCGATGCGACCGGCGTTGCGCCCGCCTGCTCCGCGCCGTCTTCGGCCGGCCGTTCTGTGCCGCAGGCCCACGCCGCCCACCAGAAGAATGCGTTCATCTGGCGCTGGCGTTCGTCGTCGCGAATGGTGTTCGCGGCCACCGCGTAGGCATCGCGGAGTTCGGGCGGGGTCATGCCCGCGTCCGCCAACGGCTGGGCCGCCGCCGGAAATGCCGCCGCATCGCCGAACAGGGCGGCATAGTAAGAACTCAGCACATCGAAGGCCGCCGCCCGCTCGGCGGAGACCACAATCTGGCCTGTTGCGGGGTCGTAGGTATTGGTGCGAATCTGCGCCTTGAGCCGGGCCTTCAGGCGCGCCTGGTCCTCGAGGCCGAGGTGCGCGTAGGGTGCGCCATCCTCCGATTGCGCCCAGTGGTCCAGGATCCACACCGCTTCACGGTGGAGCCAGTCGGCCGACCAGTCCGGCGCGACGTAGGCGCCGTGACCCCAGATTGACCCGAGCTGCTGCCCACCCGTCGACTGCCACACGTTCTGCCCGTCGCGGATATCCGCGCCGGTAAAGAGCACCCGGCCGTCTTCCGACACGACTTGCTCGGGAATGGGCGGGGCCTTGCGGTAGATCTCCAGGCCATAGTAGCCAAGCACCGAGAACGAGACCAGCATGACGACAGTTAGCGCAACCCACAGTTTGACGTATCTCATGGCGACGGGTGACCTCCGGGCGCTGCCAGTTATGGATATGTTACCCTTTATATCCACTTTTAGCTTCCGCTGCGCGCCCGCCAGCAGAAACTTGACCCGCACAGCATAGCCGGGTTATAAAGTGGATGTCAAGGTCCACATATCCCGTTTTGGGGCCCTACTCGGAAAGGACGGTCCGCATGTTCTCACAAACCGCCGAATATGCGCTGCGCGCCACGGTCGCCCTGGCACAGGAGCCGGACGCCATGTTGACCACCGCCCAGTTGGCCAAGCGAACCAAGGTCCCCCCTGGCTACCTGTCCAAGGTGCTGCAGATGCTCACCCGGGCGAGCCTGGTCACGGCGGTCCGGGGACTGCACGGCGGTTACCGGCTGCGCCGGCGGCCGGACGAGGTGACCATTCTCGAGGTCGTGAACGCGGTGGATCCCATCGCCCGCATCGAGTCGTGCCCGCTGGATCTGCCCGCGCATTCGCAGTGCCTGTGCGCCCTGCACCGGCGGATGGACGATGCGCTGGCAAAGGTGGAAAGCGCGTTGGGCGCCAGCACGCTGGCGGACGTGCTGGGCGATCCGAATCCGAGTTTTCCCTTGGATGGCAACCGTTGCAAGGCCTGAGAATGGACGATGCCAACACGGAGGTGACCCGATGACCGTTGATGAATCACCGCTGGAAGGGATGGAGCGTGCTGCGTCCGGGGCGGATTGCATCCACCGGCGCTATTTCCTGGCCGGGATCCTGATCATCCTGACGGCCGGCGCGAGTTGGGGCGTCTGGCTGCTCTGGCGTATCGGTGTCGCGGGCGACTTTACCGCGATCTCCATCCATCACGTAAATGCCCACGGACACGCCCAGATATTTGGCTGGGTCGGCCTGTTCATCATGGGCTTCTCCAGTCAGGCCTTTCCCCGCTTCTGGCACGCAAGAATGGCGGCACCCCAGCTGAACTGGGCCGTCTTCCTGCTCATGCTGGCGGGCATCGTGACCCGAACACTGGCCATGACCCTGCCCGGGGCCTCATGGGCCCTGACCACCGCCGTCGGGGGCGGCATCCTCGAAATAACGGCCATCGCGATCTTCTCCGCGCAGCTCCTGGCCACCTTTCTGCGGAGCCGTGCGCGCCTCGAACCCTATACAGCCTTTGCCATGACGGCCCTGGGCTTCTTCCTGGTGCAGGCGCTGGTGAGCGTGTGGCACATGCACGCCATCATGACCGCCGTCACCCGCGATGCGCTCATCGAGCAGGTCGCCACATGGCAGGCGCCGCTTCGCGACCTCCAGATCCACGGTATGGCGCTCTTCATGATCATCGGCGTCAGCCTGTACATGCTGCCCCGGCTCTACGCCGTCCCATTCATCCCGGATCGCCGTGCCTGGACAGCGTATGCCCTGCTCCTGGCCGGCGTGCTGGGTGAAGTCGCGATCTTTCTCGCCTATCGCATGACCGGCAGCCATGCCCTGGCCGCGCTGCTCATGATTCCCTGGCTGATGCTCGCAGCGGGCAGCGCCATGATCGCCCTCCCTTGGCGGCCGTGGCGCGGACTGCCCACCTTCGACGGCGCCCCCGACCGGTCCGCCAAGTACCTCTGCGCCGCCTGGGGCTGGCTGGCCGTCTCCCTCGCGATGTTGCTGCTGCTCCCCGTGTACCAGGCACTCAGTGGGATACCCTTCAGTCACGCCTACTACGGCGCCATCCGCCACGCCATCACCGTCGGGTTCATCTCCCTGATGATCATGGGCCACGCCGCCCGGGCCGTCCCGGCACTGGCGGGCCTCAACCGGCACACCCTCCCCGCGCTGTGGGCGCCCTTCCTTCTGGTGAATATCGGCTGCCTGCTCCGCGTGGCCCTGCAGACTCTGACCGACTGGCATCCCGTATTCTTCGGCCTGGTGGGCCTCAGCGGCGTGCTTGAAGTGACAGGCCTCGCCGTCTGGGGAATCCACCTGGCGCGCATCATGCTCGGCATGTATACCACCCGATTCCAGCCGCCAGAGCCCGCCGGACGCGATCCGTTTCCGGAAAAGCGCCGACATCGTCTGCGCGACGCCGCCGTGCGAAGCGCCTGAAACAGACGCAGCCCCCACGCTCGCTGCCTGCCACCCCGACATCGGCACCACGACCATCGTCGGCGTCACGGAGAACGCCTTGCGCGTCCCACACGGCGATGAATGGTGCGAGCCTGCTCGACATTGGCGCCGTCCTCGGACACCGTCAGATACGAATGAGCCAGCGCTACTCACACCTGTCGCGCGCACACACTGGGGCCGTCGTCAACCGAGTAAGCGCGGCGTTGTTCGGTTAAAAGACCACGGACACGGCCGAAAGCGGTTGATGCGGGAATGATACCGCCCAGTCACGGCGGGTCGGTGCACTGACCAGAAAGCGCCTAATGACTACCGCGGGGACTTGGTCGGGCTGGACGAGCGACTCCACTGCTCCGTTGTCCAAGACCGCGATGAGGTGCTCGAAAGCCGTCCGTCATCACCATGATGTCGAAATCGAGGTAGTCCGGCCGTGGCGCCTTTCACTGCCCACAGGAGAGGCTCGGCACGTCCTTCTCGACCCGGCGCGCCAGCGACCGTCGCCGCCCGTTCTCGGTAAGGGTCGACCCCTGCAAGAGGACGCTGGGCACATTCTTGACCTCGAACACATCCTCCGCCGCGACCAGCACGGCATTCCCCTGAACCTTGCGCCTGACCAGCCGGATGAATTCCTGTAAACGCTGGTCTCCGTTGAAACGCGTCAGAATTTATCCCTGACGTGCAAAGATGAGCTCTGGAAGAATGACTTCCCACCGATCGCTCCGAATGGAATCAGCATACGCTTCCTCCCCGTCTCGGCGGAATCGTACGAGCACAGCGTGAACTCGGGCCTCTATGCACTGCATTCCACCGGGCGGCGTATAGCTGCTTGCGAGACGGCCGACCGGTTGGCCGCCTTTTTCGAGCAACCAACGGTCGTCTTTCCGCACGAGTTCCAGTGAATCGCCGGGCCGCAGTTCGGCAACGGCTTGATGAACTGCGGCGCCTGGCACAAATCTGCCGGCAAAACCCAAGTCCACGTCGCCGGGCGTCAGCATCTCGTAACGACGGTCCAAGTCGGAGGCGAGGCCAGTGGCCACAGGGGCGTCGCGTCGGAAGGTCGACACCAGATTGATTAACTGGTCCTGAAATTTGTTCCGTCCGTTCATGCTCGCCAAGGTCAACGTCTTGCGCGCACGCGTCATGGCAACGTAAAAAAGCCTGCAAGCCGCGTCCGGGTCTTCTCCCGGATCACGATCCTCCCATGCGCCGTCAAGCACAGCCACATGGTCAAACTCCAGTCCTTTCACCCGGTGGGCGGTCAGAAGGAGAAGGCCCCGCTGCTGCTGACGAACCTCGCGCCCCCATTCCGCAAGCCATTCCCGGAGATGTGCTGCAGGAAGAGGCCCGTCACCACATTCAAGCCCGTAGGTGGCTATGGCTTCGACCAGCAGATCCCACCAAGGCCCGTCAGGTTGCGCGGCGAGGAAAGCATTAAGGTCAACGCGGGCAATCGGTTGAACACCTCGTTGATTAAGCCACTCGACAAGCTTCTGCGTTTCCCGCAGCCGCCAGAACTGGGGCGGATCCTGATCGGCGCGTTGGACAGGGATGTTGTTCGCGTGACAGAACGCGAACACAGGGTGTAGCAGCCGCCATTGGCGCGCAACGACTGCGGCGCTACTCCAGTTCCATTCCGGGTCACACTCAGAAAGTCTCACCATCTCTCGCATCACTTGTTCTGCCTGCGAGGTCGAGGACGGGGCGACCTCGAGAACATGGACGCGTCCTTTGGTCACAGGGTCGAGGGATTCCCATCGGCCGCCTACAGGGTCGGTCCGGCGCTCCGTGTCTATCTCAATTGGATGATTGGTCTTCATCCTGTTGCCAGCCACAGAAATCACCCTATTGCACGCATCAATGATGTTTGCCGTAGAACGGTAGTTGGCGGTAAGAAATTCCGGTTTTGCCCGGTAGTCCTCTTGAAAACGGCGGATGTACGCGACCGATGCGCCGGCGAAACCATAGACATTCTGGTCGTCGTCTCCCACGGCAAACAGGGAAAGCTTTCGGTCCGGATCATTGAGCGTGCGTCCTGCCAACGCGGAAATGAGTTCGTATTGGTCGGGGCCGATATCCTGGTACTCGTCGACGAGTATCCAGCGGAATCCGGACAACAACCGTTCGCGTTGATCATCGGCCTCATCGGCCATCAGCCCGTCACCCTTAAGCAGTCGAACGGCATCAGATAGTACCTTGGCGAAATCCACGTCCTGCGCAGCGCGTTCGGTAAAGCTAGAGCCTGTCAGCCGCATCGCCAGCGCATGGCATGTCAGTACGGTCACGCCGTTGGCGTCGTTCCCGATGAGTTCACGCAACCGTCTTCTAATCTCAACGGCCGCATGGCGGTTGTACGCGAGGGCCAGTATGCTTCCCGGATTCTCGCGCCGCACCCGCACCAGGAACGCGATTCGATTGACGAGAACCCGCGTCTTACCAGAGCCGGGCCCGGCCAGGACCAACACGTTCGTTTGGTCTCGTTCGTCCGTCACAATATCGCGCTGAACGCGGCTGAGTGTCTCCACGATTTCATGCCACGTCTCATCCGTCGTTTGGCGCGACAAATTCTTGGCGGCCTGGGGAAACCACCTGCGGATGAACTCCAGGCGATCCAACGAGAAGTAGTCAGAAACCAACGCAAGCGCTTCCACTGTAGACTGTAAGCCACGGCGCGCGTACTCGGCCATTACGTGGATTTGGACCACCTGTTCGTTGTAGTGGTCCTGCAACTCGGCATAGTGGCTTCGCGTGAACGGAGCGTTACCCGGCGCCACTCGGATGCTCATGGCCGGCCGAAACACTACAAGGCCTCTGCCCAGGCGCAATACTTCCTGCTCATGCAACCACAGCAGAGCGCGCTCGACGAGCCGACACACGTCTTTTATCTGGGCCTTTAGAACAAGGTCAGATTCGACCGCCGCATGCAGGTTGCCGATGGTTGTTTCTGCAAGGAGATCATTCCCGCGCACGCCAGGCGCAATGCGGCTAAGCAAATGTTCCAACAAGAGCGTGCTTGCTGCCCGGCGTATATCGGCGGTCTTGCGCATAGGTTCCCAGTCTCTTTGCAGCGTTACACAGACGGAATCCGCATCAATTCTGCGAAGACGAAGACTTCCTATCCCTTGATCGTCGGAACGTCCGTCGGATGCCAGACTCTGCAAAAGCCGATAAATGCGTTCGGGCAAAACTTCTGCGTGACCATCGTTCTTGAGGCGCTGGGAAACACGCCGAAGAAAAAGAACCGAGGACGAATCCTTCTCCAGGTCAGGCGCCTCCTCGCGAAGCGCATCGATCAGGGCCAGCTCCACAGCAGAGGCGGATTCCATGCGTTTTCGTGAGGACTTTTCGACGCCGGCATGAACCAATGCGGTAAAGATCGAGTCGTTTGTGATAATTCCGAGGCGCTCCAGGTCGTACATTGCACGAGACACCCCGGAAGAGGAAAGCCGCGCCACCCCCATGAGTTCATCCGTTGACACGCCCTCTGCCGGATCCGCGTGCATCAGTAGTTGCACAATAGCCCGAAGCTGGCCGCGCCTCGGCATTGGGACCCTTGTGAGTCGCGCATCCACTTCTTCAGGGTTGGCGGTGCGCAGCGTAGAAGGAAAGACATGGTAGCGGTTCTCCTCGCGTGCAACGAGTCCCGCCTGCTCCAGCCACGACACCGCGGTCCGTACGCGGGTGTCGTCCGTTGCCGAGTCACGAACGAAATCATTGTTATGGTCCTCTGCGAGGATTTCCCCGGGCGTGGCGACGACCTCTACGTCTTTATCCAGCGGACGGTGCTTTCCGGCCATTCTGCGCAGGGCACGCAAGACGGCCTGAATCTCATGGTGGGGCAAGCGAGACCGGGCGGAAAGGCCAAACTGCTGTTCGACGTCTTCCTTGCAGTGCAGCAAGACGCATCGCGCGGCCCGCTGGTCCCGTCCGGCACGTCCTGCCTCCTGGACATAATTCTCCAGCGAACCTGGTATGTCCGCGTGAATCACCAACCTGACATCCGGCTTGTCGATACCCATGCCAAAGGCGTTGGTGGCCGCAATGACGTGAATTCCTCCTGCAATAAACCGCTGTTGGGTCTCCTTCTTAAGTTCCGGAGTCAGCCCGGCATGGAAATATGCGGCTGACCAACCCATACTGGTGAGAAACCTGGCGACTTCTTCGGTCTGATTGCGTGTAGCACAGTAGACGATGGCGCCACCGGTCTGATCGCTGGGCAGTGCATGCTGCAGGAGGCTGTGGATGTCGGGCAGCTTGTGCGCGGGCGTCGTTTCCGTGACGAAGAAATCCAGGTTCTCTCGGCTCGCCCCACCATTCAAAACACGGAGGTCCACGTTCAACATGCTCTGGAAGTAGCCCCGGATATCAGCTACGACATCGGGTTTGGCTGTTGCTGTCAGGCATACTATCGGCGGCAACACGCCGGTACCTGTTGATTCCTGTATGAAGCGCCCGACGTAGCGGTAGTCCGTCCGGAAATCGTGTCCCCACTTGGAAAGACAATGGGCTTCGTCAAGAACCCACCCGCCAGTTTCCCGCTGTTGAACCGCCTTGCGAAAGCCGCTGTTTCGCAACTGCTCTGGAGACACCAGGAGGATGGCAATGTCTCCCAGACGGACTCTATCCAGTACATCCGAGCGCTCAGGCATGGACAGAAGCCCGTTAAGCGCGGCACACGAGCTGATTCCGCGAGCCCGAAGCCCATGCACTTGGTCCGCCATCAACGCCACCAGCGGTGAGATGACGACGGTAAGGGAGCCGGTGTTCTCATAGCGGGAAAGGGCCGGCACCTGATAGCAGACGGATTTCCCCGTGCCTGTCGGAAGGATGCCGAGAACGTGCTCCCCTCGCATTGACACGTCGACAATCGCTTCCTGCATGGAACGCCCGTCTTCACAGGCAGGTTCTGCACGGAAGGCCTCGAAACCAAACCAGCGCTTGAGAACCTGCTTGGGGTTGTGATGATCTTGGCACCACGAGCAGGCTATGTCGTCGCACCGCAGGTTTCGCAATTGACGGACCAAGTGAGCCGCTTCCGGAAACTCGTGGCGCACCCAGGGAGGCATGACCGAATTTCCGCCCGCCACCGATAGCCAGGCCAGCGCATAAGCCATCGGCCAACCGGGCACGGACTTGGCCTCAAGCATCTGATTGCTGCGCGTCACACACGCCTGGCCGTGCAAACACGTGGCGATTGCCGCGCGACCCTCTGCATCCGCTGGGCGAGGTGCGCCACGCACATGAGCAAAGAAACGGTCAAAGCCCGCGTCTTCCCTTCGAGTCAACGTGAGCCAATGCCATGCCGCAAGCAGGTCAGGGTTCGTTGCGATCAGCTGGCGGAAGGCGTCTTCTTCTTCGGCAAGAAGCTGGAGGCAAATGCGAGCATCCAACTCAGGGTCGTTCTGGTTAGACCGTAAAAGGCTGCCGTCCTTGTAGTGTTTCACCAGCCGGTGATAGGGATTCCGCGGAAAGGCCAACGGGCTAAGCCTAAGTGTGTCAATGGCGGGAATAACGAGAAGGCGCAAGTCGGGAGCAACCGCCCGCAGCCGGGGCAGATCAAAAGAAATCAGGTTGTGCCCCAACAGGAACTCGCTGCCCTCTACAAACGCGTCAAGCTTTCGCAAGGCGGCATGAAGATTGCCCCGCGAATACAAGAACGGACTGTCGGCCTTGTCGCCCCGTACGGCTGCCATTTTATGAATGCGGCCGCTCTCTCGGCCGACCTCCAAATCGATTGCAGCACCCCTGAGGGCAATTGCTGACTCAAACATTGTTCCTGCCGCCCTTAGTTCGCCTTACAGGGTAAACACTCCATGCCAAGAGCATGAAGATCATGATACGCATTTGAGCCGGCAATTTCGCCATTGCATTCCAAATGCCTGCTCTTCTAGGAGTAAGGAGGATCTTGGTCGGACCAACCCCTTTGGGGAGGTAGCGTTGGCGATGCAGGGCCCAGGCCGTGTCCGCCGATAGCGGACTGCCTGTCAGGAAAAGCCCGGAGCAGAACGTCCCAAAATGCGTAAACGGATTTTACGGTTCCATATCGCCAAACACTTCTCAGTTCCCTCCCCGGACTGCCCAAAGTCCCATGCCTCGGATGCCAGAGAGTCTACCAAGGGTGCTTCACTTCTCGACCACCCCAATGACCGCTACACTTCTCGACCGACGTCCTTGCCGATTCTCGGAAAGCCCCGCTCGGGAATCACCCTCATCAATCCCCAGTTTCGGAACTAGTCTGGAATCGCTCTTAGGACGGAGATGGCTTCGCTGATGTCGTAACAGTCGGCAATTTGGAGGAAGTAGTTGCCTATTCGGGCAAGCGAGAGCACGCGTG
>JBPOJD010000061.1:0-58397 GCA_052033955.1 Candidatus Hydrogenedentota bacterium | reverse complement strand
ATGGTCAATTCGAAGCATAGCCTGTTCCTGCTACTCCCACTCCTCCTCCTGGAGGAAAGCGGGTCCGTTATGCCTCGAATTCCATAGCAATAATCCGATACGGTTTGAATAGAGGCTACGGGCCGGTCCCGTAGCCGTTTTTTTTTGTGCAACCGGCGGTGCGTCCGCCCTCCCGCTTCCAGGCGGGACCGAAGGAGGTGGTGTCGTATGGACTCGGGGCTCAGTGGCCTTTTGTCCAGGCGCTTGGTGCGTTGCAGTCGTGAACAGGAATGCAAGAAACCCGTTGTTGACTGCAAAGGAGCACAGCCATGCAAGACCAGACTGAAACCGCCGGGGTATCGCGCCCGGCGCACGTGCGCATATTCGACACCACCCTGCGCGATGGCGAGCAGACCCCAGGGGTCTTTCTCTCGGTAGACGAGAAGGTTGAAGTGGCCCGGCGCCTGGAGGCGTTTGGCGTGGCCACGATCGAGGCCGGGTTCCCGGTCTCGTCCCCCAGTGACCGGGCCGCGGTGGCCCGGGTCGCGCGCGAGGTGCGCGGTTGTGAAGTGGCCGCGATGGCCCGCTGTGTGCCGGGCGACATCGCCGCCGCCGCCGAAGCGTTGCACGGCGCCGCCGAACCCGTCATCCATGTCTTTCTGAGCACTTCGGATATCCACCTGGCCAAGAAGCTGCGGATCGACCGTGCCGAGGCCATCCGCGCCATCGACTCCTGCGTGCGGCAGGCGCGCCGCGCGGTTGCCCGGGTCCAGTTCAGCGCCGAGGACGCCAGCCGCACCGAACGCGCTTTTCTGCGCCAATGCGTCGAGGCGGCGGTACGGGCCGGGGCCAGCCGCATCAATGTGCCCGACACCGTCGGCTGGCACACCCCGGATGAGTACGGCGCCATGATCGCGGACGTGGCGGCTTTCCTAGGCGGCGAGGCGATTGTGTCGGCCCATTGCCACGACGACCTGGGCATGGCGACGGCCAACACGGTGGCCGCCGTGCGGCACGGGGCGCGCCAAGTGGAGGTCACCGTCAACGGCATCGGCGAACGCGCGGGCAATGCGGCCGCGGAAGAAGTGGCCGTCGTGCTGGCGCGACGTGGTATTGCGGAGACTGGTGTCTGCCTGGAGCTGATCACGGAACTGAGCCAGCACGTCGCACGCGTGACGGGGGTGTCCGTCCAGCCCAACCGCGCCATCGTCGGGGCCAACGCCTTTGTGCACAGCTCGGGCATTCACCAGGACGGCATGCTGAAGGCGGCCGAGACCTATGAGACCGTCCCGCCGGACATGGTCGGGGCTTCCGGGCACCGTTTCGTGCTGACTGCCCGGTCGGGACGCAAGGCTGTGGCGCACATGGCACGCAGCTTGGGCGTGCCGCTGTCCTCGGCGGAGTTGGAGGCGGTATACCGCGACGTGATGGCGCAGTCCGAGGCGGCCCACGGTGCGGTGACCGGCGACATGCTGGCGCAGATTGTCCGTCGGCACTGCGGGGCAACGGCGCTCCGGGAACCTGTGGCGCTCGCGTGAAGACAACTCCCGCGCGCCGGGGCCGGGCGCTCCATCAGGCGCCCCGCCCGGCGTGGGCGGGAGGCGCAACGAAAAGGGCTGCGTTTCCCTTCTTCGCCGGTGCGGTGGGGCAGCGCGTTGTGTATCCGCCACCGGCAACGAAGGTCAATGCAGCCCTTCTGGCGCCCGAGGACGCCTGAAAGAACGCCTATGGCCCGGCCCCCTGCCGAGCCCCGGCGGTGGGACCGCCGTGGCCCGTTCTTCTCGGGCCGTCGTAATGAAAGCAACACACGTGCCAACCCGCCAATTGCTGGGAATCTCGCGCGGAAGAGGGTTTGGAGGCCATCTCCGGGCCGCTTCGGACCGCTTAGAAAATGCCCGCGATGTACAGTTTCTTTACGACCGGCGTGGACTGCGAGTACCGGCCGACGAGCGGGGGTACGACGCACGGTTTTTCGGGTTTTCCCCTTATACCCCGTTTATGGTACACTCAAAGCGGAAGGCGGTCTCTGCGCCATGGGGAGGCTGCCGACGCGCCACCAGCGTAGGTGGCGTGACTCCGTGGGTAGAGGCACCGCCGGGATGTCCGGCGCACAGCGGGACGGGATATGCCACGCGTACAGGTTCTTCGCGCCCTTTTTTTTGTCTTGTTGGTGCTAATAGTGGCGGGGGTGTCGGGTAACTATCTGTCGCCTGTCTGGGCCGTGCCCTTGGACGACGCGGTCGACCAGGTTACCCCGCCGGTGGACCCCGAACAGCCCGCCCCTGGAGTCGAACCGCTGCGCCGTCACGTGTTCACGGGCAACGTGAACAACCACCCGAGACTCGATACGGCGTCCAAGGAGATTGACCTGCGGGTCAACCGGTCGCTCCGCGCGATCGCACCTGGGTTCAGCGATGTGCGGACCTTCTCCGATCAACGTGATGACTTCGGCCTCTGGACACCGTTCATCGGCGTCGGCATGAATCTGGGCGATCACTGGGACGTTTTCGCGCAGATGGGCTATACCCGCGGCAAGATCCGCACCAAGGCCACCGACCTGAGCCTGCTCCTGCTGCCGTTGCGGACCGACGTGGAGTTCGAGCGTTCGAGCTTCTACGCCGGTATCGGCGCGGCCTGGTATCCGTGGGGCCTGGCACGGCCGGGCGAGTACCACGGGATGCGTGAGCGTCTGGCCGCCGCGCGGCCCTTTGTCGCCACCACGCTCAACTGGAACTATCTGACCTTCGACGGATCGGTCAAGGCGCGTTTTCTTCCCTTCCGGGACGGCATCACGATCCGGCAGGACAAGGACTGGAAGGACCTGGGGCTTGGAGTCAACGTGGGCGTCGACATCCCGATGACCAAGCGGGGCGTGTTGGCGGCGAACGTGCAGTACAATGAGTTCCTGAACTACAGCGAGGATTTCAGCGGACCGGCGTTCAGTGTCTACTGGAAGCACTACTTCTAGGAACTGCCGCATACCCCGCAAACATTGGAAACCGCCGACGCGGCGTGGTATCGTTTCGATCGGTCACGACGCACACTGAATCCAACGCAGCAGGGGGAGATGGATGGACATACGGGTCAATCAGCCCTTGGCGTCCCGGCAGACGCCCGCGTCGCCCGTCCGTACCGATCCCAAGGCTACTCCCGCCGCACCGGGCGCCGTCGCGACGCCGGGATCCAGTCTTCCGGCTGCTCAGCGGCTCCAGTTCCGGTCCCTCGATCAGATCCGTCCCGGCATGCGCGATTACTATCACCAGGTTCGCAGCGCGCAACAGCGCTTCGAGACCCTGGAGCAGGGGCGTGCGGCGGTGCTGCGTGCCAGTGAGGCATTGGCCTCCGCGGAGCGGTTCACAGCGGCAGCCAACGCATCGGACGATCCGGACGAGCGCGTGGCGTTGGCCACCGAGGCGCAGCGGCAGACGCAGTTTGCCACCGTCCTCCGGCAGGGCGAGGCGTTGCGCCGTGCGGCCGCGCTGATCGGCGAAGGCGGGGCGCCCCGGCGCGGTCTCGGGCCGGAGGACCTTGCGCACCTGGGCGAGGCGCTCGCTTCGGCGGCAGCCGTGGCGGGTGAGGAAGCGTTGCGCGCCGAGTCGGTCGAGGATGCGGCGACGCCGATACGCGAGGAAGACGAGGCCCGCCGCGTGCTGGATGGGGTCGTTGCACAACTGGCCGGGGCGCCGACGGCCGCCCGCGCGCTGCAAACCAACGTGGCGGCCCCCGCTGCCGCGCATCTGCTCCGATAACGTCAACGCGAGGATCTATTGATGCAGATTCTTCTCAATCAAGCCGGGTTTGCCTCCTATGCACCCAAGCTTGCGGTGGTCCTTTCAGAATCCCCGATCGACGCGACAGACTATGTGGTGCAGACCTCCGCGGACGAGCCTGTGCACAGGGGTGTCCTGATGCACGCGCCCGATGCGTGGGGCCGACACGCCGCCCACGCCGACTTTACCCGTCTTGCCGCGCCGGGCACGTACCATCTGCGCATTGGCGGCGAGACGTCGTTGCCGTTTCGTATCGGTGACCGCGAGCCGGCCGTTGCCACCCTGCATCCCGCCGCGGAGTTCTTCTTTATCCAGCGGTGCGGCATGGAGGTGCCGGGCTGGCACGGTCCGTGCCACATGGACGACGGCGTGCTGCCGGACGGCACGTTTCAGGATGCAACCGGCGGGTGGCACGATGCGGGAGATTACAACAAGTACAACGGGTATGCGCCACTGAGCGTGTATGCACTGCTGACCGCCTACCGCACGGCGCCGGGGTTTTTCGCCGCGCGCGAGCGCAATGGCCTGCCGGCGATCCTGGACGAGGCCCGCTGGGGCGCCGCTTGGCTGGCCAAGATGATCCATCCCTCCGGCAAGCTGTGGCGCGATATCTTCAGCGGCTACGGGTTCTGGGGCCGTCCCGAGGACGAGACGGACAACCAGCCCGGTACCGGCGATGAGCGGCTGTTCCGGACCGATCCCCCCGAGAGCCAGCATCAGGAGATGGGGGTGGCAGCCTTTGCCGGGATGGCCCTGGCGTTTCCCGAGGAAGCCGAGGCGTGGCGGGCTCGGGCCGAGGGGCTGTGGACCGCCCTGAACCCGGATGCCACAGAGAATCCGGTCCTGATGGCCGAGAACATCCTGTCGGCCTTGGCCCTGCTGCGGCTGACCGGCGACGCGCGGTACGAGGAGGCGGCGGCCAAGCTGTCGCTGCGGCTTTTGACCGGCCAACGCGAGGACGGCCGCTTCTCGAATTCGGACGTGGTGGACTGGGGGCTCCCGGCGGCAGCCCTGGCCGAGACGGCCCTGACCTTTCAGCCCTTGCGCGGGCATTTCCTTCCGCCGCTAATTCGCTACATCGAGGGAAGCCTTGCCATCAGCGACAACGCCTTCCGGGTGCTCCAATACGACAAGGACAATTACTTCTTCAACTACGAGCGGCCCGAGAACTGGCACGTTGGGCAGAACAGCATGTACCTCTCCCAAGCCTGGGCGTGTGCGCTGATCTGGACCCTCTCGGGCGATCCCCGGGCCTATGGCCACGCGTGGGACCTGGTGGACTGGGTGCTGGGGCGCAATCCCTTTGGCCTGTGCCTGATGGAAGGCGCCGGCAGCCGACACACGGCTTTGTATCACCATCGCTATGCCGCGATCCCCGGCCACGAGACCGGGGCCGTGCCGGGCGCGATCGTCAACGGCATCGCGCGCGAAAGCGTCGAGAAGGATGTGCCCCGCTATGACCTGAAGACCGAAGGCCGTGCCGCGTATCAGACCAACGAGCCTTGGCTGCCCCACAACGCCTACTACCTGCTGGCGCTGTCGGCCCTGTGCTATGGCCCGCGCGAGCGTTAGCCGCCTGGCCTGCGGCCCCGCAGAAACGACAGGACCTCCTTGCGGCCGGGGACGCGATAGAAGTCTTCGCTGACGGCCTCAGCCGCCACGTCTGCGGGCACCCGCCGTGCCAGAAAGGCGTACAGCAGTTCCGCCTGGGTTGTCAGCGGAATCTGGTGGGTCCGGCCCAGGGTCGTCCACAGGAAGGCGCTGAACTCCCGGAAAATCGCGAACGGCGACGCCGCGCCGTGCCACAGGAGAGGAAGTGCGCGCCCAAAGTTGGCCGAGTTGTAGTACACATCGAAGTAGCGCGCCAGCCGCTTGATCTCCTGCATTTCCGCGAACGGGATCGTGCCGGTCTGCATGATCTCGTAGGGCGGGCGCGGTGAAAAGACCATGCGGCACGCGTCGATGTGACGCGCGATAGGCGCACCGGGCAGCCGTTTGAGAATACCGAGCTGGAGAGCGTGCGGCCGCAGCGCCACCAGCCGGTCAAACCCCTCGCCGAAGCTTGCGATCGTCTCGTGCGGCAGACCGGCCACGAGATCCACGTGCAGCAACGCGCCCGTCTCCGCGCGAAGGCGCTGCAGTACCTCCGCCGTCCGTTCCATGTCCTGTCGCCGCGAGATCGCCTCCTGCGCTTCAGGGCAGAAGGTCTGCACGCCCACCTCCAGGTGCAGCCCGCCAGGTGGAAAGGTCTTCAGGATGTCGATCATCCAGTCACTGAGACGGTCCGGCACGATCTCGAAGTGCAGGCGCATGCCGTCCCGCCAGCGATCCAGGAAGAACCGCTGCATGGCTTCCATGCGGCGCAGACTCAGATTGAAGGTGCGGTCCACGAACTTGAACGACCGGGCGCCCCGCGCGATCAGTTTGTCCAGCGCATCGAGCAGTGGCGGGAGCGGGAACTCGCGCACGTCCGGATCGAGCGAGGACAGGCAGAACTCACACCGGAACGGGCACCCGCGGGACGCCTCGACGTAGATCATGCGCCGGGCGAGGTCCTCGTCCGTGTAGAGGCCGTAGGGCAGCGACAACTGCTCCAGCAACGGCGCGGGCACGCACTCGATAACCTTCTCGCGCGGCGGGCGGCTGGAAAGGACCGCCTCGCACAGCGTACGGAACGCGTCCTCGCCCTCCCCGCGCACGAGATAGTCCGCCGCCTCAAAGATAGTCCGCCCAGCGTACTCGTGGGACACCTCAGGGCCGCCGATCACCACCGTGAGATCGGGCCGCACCCGTTTGAGCACCTGCACGACCTCGGTGGCAAGCTCGACATTCCAGATGTAGACGCCGATGCCGACGATGATCGGGTCGCGCGCCAGCAACCGTTCGACGATGGCCGGGGCCTCGTCCTGAATCGTGAATTCCGCGATGTCCGCACGAGTGCCCAGCGCTCCGAGGTTTGCGAGCAGGCAGCGCAGGCCGAACGCCGTGTGGCTGTACCGCGCATTCATGGTCGCGAGAATGATGTCGCTTGTGGGCACGGCTGGCTCCGTGAAGAGTGGGTGAAAGCGTTACGGCGGGATTCTAGCACAGAGAGGCAAAAGGAGGGCGGCCGTTCCGGAAAACGGCCGCCACAGAACGGCACACCCGCCCGGACTGGGCGTATGGCGCATTGTCCAACCCGTCGCCACCGCACCGGCGGCACCGGGTATTGTCTACATATGTCACACGTGCACGTGGTTTCCCGCGAAACCGCCGCGTTGCACCCTACATCGCCTCGGCGGCGTTAGCGGCCTCAGGCTCGGCATCCGTCACGGGTTCCTGTTCCACCTGGAGTTCAACCTCCGGGGCCTCGACGGGGGCCGGCGTCAACTCGGATTCTTCCACGACGTCCACTTCGACGGGCTCCACCGGGGCAGGCTCGATCACGGGCTCCTCAATGGTCTCTTCAACCACCTCGTCGATGACGTCGTCGGCACTGGGTTCTTCAACGACGGCACCGGGCGTTTCGGTTTCGGTGTACTCCGTCTGGTTGCCGCAACCGGCCAAGGTCAGACCGAAGGCCGCCAAAAGAGCCAACGACCACACCATGCGCGAGACTGTCATACGATGTTCTCCTTCTCTTTTTCTGGTAGGGGGTTAACGAGACACTGGTATAGGTTAGCACGGCGCCATTTCCGTCGCAAGAAATTGCCGCCGCCGCGTGTCAGGTCCCGGGTCCGTTGTCGTTCACGGCGAATACCATCGCCGCCATCGACACCTGCGGCAGCGTCAGCGTGAAGCGTCCGGCTGCCCCCTCGACGCGCTGGACGCCGGCCAGCGGCTCGATGCGCACGTTCTCGGCGTCTTCGTTCGTGACATCCAGCGCGTCGGCGGTCAGCATCGACGCCGACACGAGGTCCGCCGCCTCGGGCAGCGCCAACGTGATGGCACGCGCGCCTTCCATGTCGAGGTTGTAGACGATCACGCCCGTGCGCACGCCGTCCCGGAATGCATACGCCTGCACCACAGGCAGGTCCGTCGCGGGCACGTCGTTCGCCGCCACGGTCCGCCGCGTCTCGGTCTCGACCTCGACCCGTACCATGTCGCCGAAGATCGCCCGGTTCGCCAGTTCCACACCCAGCCAGGTCGGGCGCTTCCGGCCCGTCGCCAGCAGATCGCGCAGCATCCCCCACAGCCGTACCTGATACTTGTGGTCGGGAAGCTGGTTCGGGAAACTGAAGCCCACCAGTGAGAACGGGCACTGCGTGCGGATGCCGTGCACCTGCATCGCGTGCAGGCTGTGCCGCGACAACGCCAGCGCGCCGCCGAAGCCCGCCACGTATCCGTTCGTCACCGCCTCCGGCGCGGCTGTCTTCGTCGTGTGGAAGTTGTTCTCGTAGATCGCCAGCGCGACGCCCGGCTTGCCGTCCCGCGCCTGCCGCACGCTCTGACCCGTCATGCCCTCGGCGCCCGTCCAGTGCTCCGGCGACGCCAGCAGGGGCTCCCAGATCTCCGCGGCACTTCCCCAGGTCTTCAGCGCGCCGAAGTACGGCGCAATGGCCAGCGCGTCCGCGTGCTGTGCCCCCACCATGATGTCTTTGTTTGTCGGCGGCCACCCGGCCTGTCCCCCGACAATCAGCCGGATCCGGTCGCTGTACCCCGGCGATGCCTTGATGACGTTGAAGCGGCTTTGCGCGATCTGCCCCAGCCTGGTCCCGCCCACAGCCGACGCGCCGTAGAACGGGTCATCGCCTGACCCCGTGCCCCACATCTCGTTGCCGTACTCGACATGGATCGCCTTGAACACCTCGGTCCACGGCGCCGCCTGGCCTTGCGCCGCGCGCAGCGCCGCCCAACTGCCCGCACCCGCGGGCGCGCCCAGGTACTCCACCAGCCCCGCCAGCTCCTCCTGCGAGAAGGTCGGCGGCATTACGTACCACGGCTCCGCGCCGATCTCCCGGCACAGTTCCAAAAACTCGTGCAGGCTGTAGCTGTAGGTCCCGCCGTAGGCCGCCTTCGGCTGATAGCCGTGCGTGCCCCGCGCGAAAGGTTCCGCCAACTGGTTCCGCAGCCCCGCCCCCAACTGGCTCCCCCAGAACCGCAGCACCCCCGGACGGTACTCCCGCACCCGCTCCACCAGCTCATCACAAAACGCCGTAGCATTAGGGACTGTCCCAGACGCCCCCGGGACTGTCCCAAGCGAAGCGCCGGGACTGTCCCAAGTCCCACCAACACCCCCAGGGACTGTCCCAAGCGAAGCGCCGGGACTGTCCCCAGTCCCACCAGCAACCCCCAAATACAGATCATCCACCTTCACCACCGCGTCGCCCGTGTCGATGTTGAAGCTCAACACCGCCGGCTGCACGCTTGCCGACGGATACGGGTCCGCGCCCTCGGGCACCGTCACCTCGTGCGCATACTCCCGCCACTCGGTGGTCACGTCGAAGGTCTTCTCCAGAAACACCTCGCCGCTCGAGCGGTGCAGCCGCGCCCGGAACTTCGCCGGCCGGTCCGCCTTCGCCCAGAACGCCAGCCGGTACCCGCCGCGGAACACAATCATCTTGCCCGCCGCCCGGTCGCTGTCGCGGCCATAGCTGTCCATGTAGTAGTCCCACACCGGCCGCCACGTCTGCGAAGCGGGCCGCCCATGGATCACCATCGACTGCACCCCGGGACTGCCCGGCCGCGCATCCTCCGAGAAGGTCCAGCGGCGCTCCTCGGTCAGGTTGGCGTCGTGATAATCCCCGGCCCGAAGCGTCTTGTGCACGCGAATGATGTCCAGCTCGCCCGGCGCCTTGGGAAAAGGGGGACTCACGTAGAACGTGTGGCGGGGATCATCCACGCGCGCACGGAAATCCGGCTCGTGCACGAACCGCGTGATGGTCCCGGTGTGCCCTGCGTTGCGGCCGCTCAGCACCTCGAAGGTCCCGCCCTCCCAGAAACCGGCCGGCTTGCCCTCGTTGGGCTTGTTCCATGCCGCGTTCCAGAACGCCTCCTGGAAGGCATCGGTCCTGGCCGCCGCCACCGGCACCAGCGCGTTGTATTCGCCGGACTCGAACCCCGGATTGTGCACCAGGTTCTTGAGGTAGTGACCCGGGCCCCACTTCTCGAGCGCGCCAAGGTTGATGCCGATGCGGGTCGCACCGGACAAGGTCACGTCGGACGTTATGGTAACGACATCGGCCGGCACGTGCGCGCACAGGGCGAGCACGGACGCGGCAAGCATGAACCGTCGCACGATAGAGCCTCCCGTTTCGTGTTTCTTGGCGTCGAGATACTATTGTACACAAGAGCGCATGCGGACGCGGCGAAGCGGGGGGAGGAGAAGAGTCTGCCGGGTCCGGCAGATACAAAAATGGCGTACCTGGAGGGACTCGAACCCCCAACCTTCTGGTCCGTAGCCAGACGCTCTATCCATTGAGCTACAGGTACGCATGGGACGGGCGCATCGCGGATGTCCCGTCACGGGAGGCGTACTTTAGCACATGATTTCGGGCCGTTGCAACGTTCCGTTGCCGGGTGAATAGGGACGGGGTCCGTCTCGTCCATTTTGTCTTGGAGGGCCGCCGCGTTAGGATGGGAAGAAGTGGTTGAGGCCCCTGACTGGAGACCAGACCCATGACTTGCCGCATTCTTGCCGCCGCCATAGCCTTCAGCGCCTTTGCCGCGTCCGCAGGGGAGTCCGAGCCGGTGCCCGAGACGGCCACCGCGATGGAACTTGTCGCCCACGCCGGGATACAGGCCGTGCTGTCCCAGATCCTCGGGGTTGCCGTCGAGGTCGACCGCGTGTCGGTGGACCAGGAGGCGAAGATGCTCGTGTTGCACGGACTTCGGGTGAAGAATCCCCAAGGGTTCGAAGGCGACCATGCCTTCACGGCCGAGACCGTGCGGTTGCAGGGCGAGATGAAGAGCCTGCTGTCGCGCACGCCGAAAGTGGACCTCGCCGAGGTGCAGGGGGCGTCGGTGTCGGCGGTCACCAGTCTGACGCAGGGGTCCAACCTGATGACCCTGCTCAAGAACGCCCGTCAGGCCGGCCAGGGCGGGGCCATGCAGCGGCTGCGGCCGTCGAAGCGGTGGGAGATCCACCGGGCCGTGATCGGCGAGACCGACATTTCGATCGTCAACAACCTGTTGGAGCGCCGCGAGCGGCAGGCCACGGTCGGCCCGAAGGAGTTTTCCTTCGGTACGGATGGCCGCCCGGCCGCGAGCGAGGAAATCGTCTCGCAGTTTCTGGACTGGCTTGTGCAGGAGATGGATCTGTTCCAGGATCAGCCCGAGGTGGGCAAGGGCGTCACCAAATGGCTGCCGAAGATCCTGTAACGGCTGCTTGGGCCGCCCGGCGGCGCTGTGATAGACTTGCCCCGGGATGACGGGTCGCGCGCACTCCTCCCCGGGAGGCAACCCGGGCGCTGGAGCCCCGCCGCGCGGCCGTCCCGTGAAGCATTCCTGCACCAACGTTCAGAGGGCAGCAGTAGATGGACCCCATTTATCGTTTTCTCGTGGTGGCGGCGCTTGGGGTGGTGTGCGCGGCGGGCGCCGTGGAGGCACTCGAAGCGGGCGCGGCCAAGGTGGACATTACCCCGGGACTGGGGGTGCCGCTCAATGGGTATCTGGACCGCTGGGGCCGCGGCAACGAGGGCGTCCATGACCCGCTCTGGGTGCGGTGTCTTTACCTCGATGACGGGACGACGCGCGTCTTCTGGCTGACGGCCGATCTGTGCGTGATCAACCGCGAGCTGCGCGACCGGGTGCTGGAACTCGCGCCGAAGGACGTCCCCCCGGAAAACATCATCCTTACCGCCACCCACAACCACAGCGGCACGGCCGCGATGGTCAAGGGGCTCATCTTCCGTCCGTTTACAGGGCGATTCATGCCCGACGTCCTGGACGCCACGGCCGAAGGTTTCGCCCGGGCGATGCAGGAGGCCTACGACGCGCGCCGCCGGGCCACCATCGGCTTCGGTACGGGGCGCCAGAATACACTCACGGCCAACCGCCGTGTGCCCGACGGTCCGATCGACGAGCAGATAGGCGTCATCCGCGTGGACGATCCCGACGGCAACGCCATCGCTATCCTCGCCAACCTCGCGGCGCATCCTACCGTCGTGCCCAGTGAGTACTTCTCGCAGGTTTCCGCGGACTATCCGGGCTATTTCTACACGCACCTCGAGTCGCTGACCAGTCCGGAGTGTGTGGCGATGTTCGCGAACGGCGCGGAGGGCAACCAGCGGTGCCGGAATCCCGAGGACAAATCGGGCTGGGAGCACGTCGAATCCATCGGCAAATTGCTGGCGACCCGCGTCAACGAGATTGCGACCGGCATCAGCGGCGCCGACGCCACGCTGCGTTTTGCCGCATCGAATCCGCGCCTGCCCGGCACGCTCGCCGCCGCATTTCTGCCCGAGGAGACGCTGTTGCAGGCGCTGGAGATCGACGACCTGCTCGTGACCTTCTACCCCGGCGAGCCGTGTGTCGAACTGGGACTCGAGCAGCGCCGCCGGGCCGTGCAGCGTGGCTACGCGAACCAGTTCACGGTCGGGCTGTCCAATGATCATCTCTTCTATTTCGTGCCCCGCGAGTACTACAGCCAGCACCACTACGAATCCGTCATGAACTTCTACGGTCCAGGGATTGCCGAATGGTTCTACGGTGAGTTCGACAAGCTGATGAGCCGAGGCGAGCCCGTGCCCGAGGACGTTCCGCCTGCCGCCGCGTCTTCGGAAATGGCCGGCGGCGTACCTGTGCTGACGGTGGACGGGTCAGGGCGGTCCGCCGGGTACCAGCACGGGGCCGCCTTCCGCGACGCGCTCGAGGCGGCATACCAGGAACACGTGGTGGCGCGCGTCGACAGCGGCGAGCTGGTCCCGGACACCGGGCTGTGGCCGTGGCTGCCGCCGTTCATCGACAAGACGCCGCTGGCGCTTCCGCGTCTGGGCGTTGGGGCGCGGCTGCTGCTGCAAGGGCTCTCCACGGACCAGTTCGACTACCTCGAAGGCATGGCCCAGGGAGCGGACATGCCGTTTGACGCCGTGTGGCTGACGCAATGCGCACCCGTATTTGCGGCCCAGCCGGACATCGATGCCCGGTACCGCCTGCCGATGTGCACGATGTTTGCCTTCACCGGCGACCGGGCCGGTGCAGCGAAGATCCTGGTCGGACGCACGCTCGACTGGCGCGGCGACGATCCGCCCGCGGTGGTGCGGGTGAACCCGGCCAAGGGGCAACGTTTCTACTCGATTGGATTCGGCTGGAACGCCGGGGTCTTTACCGGCATGAACGAGGCCGGCCTGACCGCCACGGTCGAACGCGTCGACGCGCTCGGGGTGCCGCCCACGGACACCGCGCCGGTCGAGTTCATCCTGCGCGATATTCTCCAGCACCAGACCAAGGTCGCGGGGGCCTTGCAGCGCTTGGGCGAGGCGGCGGGACTGCGCGGGTACGTGGTGCTTTTCGCGGATGCCGGGGGCGACGCGGCCGTCGTGGAACTGGGCGAGACGCAGGTGACGCGGCGCGCTGACGCGGGAACCCTCTGGGGCGTGTTGCCGGACGACGAACGTGTGGACGAGGCGACCCGCACGCGCTATGCGCGGGCACAGGAACTTTTGGCGGACCAGCGGATCGTGTCGGCGGAGGAGGTCCAGGCCGTGCTGCGCGATTCCGTGGCCGCGGTCGAGCCCGAGGCCCGGATCTCTTCGGAGGCCACGCGGCATGCCGTTGTGTTCCTCCCGGCGGCACGGCGCATGCTCGTGGCATTTCCCGGCGAAGCCGGGACACTGACGGTGTTTGAGGAACTGGCGTTCGAGGGGACCAGGCAGTGAGCGAAGCGGTACGCGTGTATTCGGGATCGGCGGCCTCCGGACGGGGCCGTGGGCGCAGGCGCACGCCCTATGTGCGCTGGGCGGTTGTCGCGGTGGTTCTGATTTGCGGTGTGTATGCCCTGTGGATTTCGCGGAACACCCACGAGGCCGGGGCCTTCGTGCCCGCGGACCAGCGGTTGCAGGTCGTGGTAGTTGATCCGCTGGTGAAGCGCGAGGTGCTGGCCGCGTCGCCCGTGTGGGAGGCCATGCCGCCGTTCACGGGACTGCAGCGGGTTCCAGCGATGCTTCGCGGCCTGGGCAATGCGCCCGAATGGGTGCTCAACAACGTGGTGGGCGAGGTGTGCCACGTGGCCGCCAATGACACGCAGGCGTTCTCGGATCTGATCGTCGTGACCACCATGACGCGGGTGGGCGTGTGGATCGAGCGCCTGTCCCGCATGCGCGGCGGCGTCGACCATGACGAGGCGGGGGGGCTGGACCTCCGCAGGCTGTCCGGGCAGGAAATGTACTACGCGGTGCGCGGGCGCACGCTTGTGGCCAGCCGTTCGCGCGAGGCCCTGATCCGTGCGCTCACCTTGCGCCCCGCCGAGGCCGTCAGCGCGGCGGCGGAAGCGCGTCCGATGGGCGGCGAGGACCTGAGCGGGACCATTCGCCTTGCCGAGAGCGATGCGCTCGGACTGGTGTTCGCCAGCATGAGTTTTGCGGTGGTCGTGCAGGACACCACGCTGCGCGTTGCGTTCCGTGGCGTGCCCACGGCGTTCTGGCAACAGCAACTGACTTCATTGGCGCCTGGTCTCGGGCCGCAACCGCTGCCCGCGCCCCCTGAGGGCATGGTGACGGCCGCGCTGAATGTGGGCCTGCCGGTGCGCGATACCTGGGCGCTCCTGGGGGCGACGGGCTTGCCCGTGTTCAGCGCCGATCAGTGGGACAGTTGGCGCACCCTCGACAGCGGCGAGGCGCCCGGGCTCGCATACGTCCTCACGGCGCTGGCGGGCGACCTGGGGCCGGGGGTGGGGCGCAGTCTGCGGCGGGTCGATATCGACGCCATGTTCCCCACGCCGGAGTTCGCGCTGGTATTCGAGGCGTCCGAGGCGGACCTGACGGCGGCCTATGCGGCCCTGCCCAAGGCGCCCGATGCCCGGGCGGCGGGCTTTCCCCGTGTCGACCCGGAGACCCGGCAAGTCTCGTACCCTCTCCTGGGCGACCCCGTGCTCGAGCCGACCGTCGCACCGTACGGACCGGGCCTGCTGGTGTCCAGCAGCCGCCCGCTGGCCGAGGACCTGCTGGCGACCTCGCCACAGGCGCAGCAACCGGCCATCGAGGGCAACCTTTATGTGCGGATTCTTCCCGGACCCTGTGTGGCCGCGGCGGTCGAGGTCGGGCGCCTGCTCGCCGAGAGTGGGCTCCTGAAGGGCTACGATCCCGTCTCGTTCGAAGCAGCCGCCGGACAATGGATGGAGGCCGCCAGCGGTATCCGGGACGTCACGCTGACCGCCGCCTGCATCGAGGGCGAGATCAGCGGGGAATTCCGCGTCGAGACCGCCGGCCGCTAGAGGCTGCCGTTCGGCCTCCTCCTTTCACCCTATTCTCCCGCACTGCGTCATGGCATACAGCGGCCCGCGCCAATCGCGAATGTCATGACAATAATTTGGCGCGGTCCTTACAGGCGGTACCCGGGCGCGCTTGACTTTTGGGCCGCCCGGGAGTAAATATACGCCCCCGGAAACGGTACGCATTTGGCAAGAAGCATGTAAAGTGCTACAATACCGGCAGCAAAACAGGAGCGCCCCTGATGCCAACCTTCGAATATCACGCGATCCGCGCCGAGGGCGACGAGGAGAAATCGTTCGTGGGCGGCGTGGTCCGGGCCAAGTCCCGGCATGACGCCAAGGAGAAGCTGCGCGAGCGGGGACTCAAGGCCACGATGCTGAAGCGGGCGCGGGGCATGTTCGCCATCATCAAGTACTTCGAAGCCGATATTCGCTAGCATTTCTGTCGATTTTCCGCCTGTTTCGTCCGGAGACAGGCGGTCTTTTTTTTCCCGCAGTCCGGCCTTTCCGCATGGGACGCGTGCCCCGGGAGCACGGCAGGCGCATCGAGCTGTAATCACGTTTCATTCCTCCCTGTCGCTGTGGCATGATATGCGGCCATCGCGATGCCGGGGTGTTTTCGGAATCGCGTGCGATGCAGCCCAACGATGCGGCCACTGGCCGGGAGGCTTCCGGAATGAGTGTGGACGGGGAGACCCTGAACCGGGAATCGGTGTGGAACGTAATGGATTTCGGCGCGGTTCCCGACGGCGAGACGGACAACACGGCCGCGTTTCAGCGGGCCTTGGATGAAGCGTCCAGACGGGACGGTGGTGTGGTTCATGTTCCCACCGGCCGCTTCAGCTTCGCGGGATCACTGTCGGTGCCCAATGACGTGACGCTCCGTGGTGTCTTTGCCTATTCGCCCGCTCATGCGGGGATTCGCGACAAGCGCGAGCAGTGGGAGCCGCGCTTTGGTACGGTGTTGATGCCGCGTGGTGGACACGGCAGCGAGGACGGCGACGCATTTGTCGAGCTTAACAACAGCTCGACGTTGCAGGGCGTGTCGGTGTTTTATCCCGACCAGGATCCGCAAGCGCCCGAGCCGGCCGCGTATCCGTGGTGCGTTTCGATGAAGCGCAACAACCCCGCGATCCTCGACTGTGAGCTGCTCAATCCCTTCAAAGGCATCGATGCGACCTTTAATCAGCGTCACCTGATTCGCAATGTGCACGGGCAGTGTCTGTACCGGGGCATCCTGGTCGACCGCATCCTCGATATCGGCCGCATCGAGAACGTGCATTGGAACCCGTGGTGGTCGTTTGGTCCGCACAAGTGGACGATGCTCAACGGAATCGCCTTCAGTTTCGGGCGCAGCGACTGGCAGTCGGTATTGAACTGCTTCTGCTGGGGGCATCACGTTGGCTACCGCTTCTTCGAGGGCGAGAAAGGCACCGCGAACGGCAGTTACCTTGGCATCGGCGCCGACAACTGCCATACGGCGGTCCTCGTTGAGGAGTCGGCCATGAGCACCCTGCTGATCACCAACGGCCAGTTCGTGTCCATCGAGGGCGAGGACCCGTGCCAGATCCGCGTCGCGCCGAGTCACACCGGATCGGTGCGCTTCAATAACTGTGCGTTCTGGGGCGCGACCAACCGCTGCGCGGTCATCGAGGGCGAAGGCACGGTGAACTTCACAAACTGCACCTTCTGCGAGTGGGACCACCATGGCAAGGACGCGCACTGCATCGAGGCCTTCGGCGGCACGGTTGCGGTGCGCGGGTGCGAGTTCCGCGAACCCAAACGTCAGGTTCTGTTGGGCGAGGGCGTGGCCCGGGCCATCGTGACGGAGAACTTCATCGCCGGGCGCGAGCAGATGAACTGCGCGGCGGCCAAGCGCGTAGTTGTGGCGAACAACGTGGCCGACGAGTAATCGCGCGCGTGGACTCCGCGAATAGAAAGCGCCCCTGCCGACCGTGGCAGGGGCGCTTGATTTGTCAGGCAGGCACCGTCTACTGAACGTGGTAGATGAGCGGGCCGTACCCGGCGGTGCCGTCGGGCAGCCGGACAATGAACGGGTCGGTCGCCGTGCCGATGATGTCGTCAATCCCTTTCCCCTGATAGCTGAGGAAGTTGACCTCCTCGCCCCGTGCCCGGCCCTCGTGGTCAAAGTCCGGCACGCCGCTTTCGTTCAGGTCGCGCGTGGCCAGCCAGTAGGTGCGCAGGGCCGCGATGTGGTAGAGGTCGTGGGGAGGCAGCCCGGAGATGTCCGATCCGGCTACCACTCCGCTCGTGCTGTTCGTCGGGCCGACGCTGATGAGGACGTAGGAATCATAGCGCGGCGGCGGGAAACTCAGCCCGCTGAGGTGCTCATTGGCCGGCTCCCAGATGCCGGCGACGGAAGCCGCGCGGCGCTTGTTCAGCGGGGCGCCGGGGTCCCGCATGATGCTCTGGTAGTAGGCGTTGACACGCTTGGCCTGGCTGGCGTTCACCGGGACGTAGACGAAGGGGCGGAACGAAGTCTGCAGGGCGCGGTCATACTCGTCTCCCATAAGGTTCTTGTCGTCCTCGTCCCCGGCCCTGGGGAGCGCTTCTGGCGCAGGGCCGTATGCCCCAAGATAAAGCTGGTTCTCGGGCGGGAAGGTCCTGATCTTCGATATCGGATCTTCCAACCCCACCGGACCCCACTCCAATATGTCGATGGCCGGGTAATTGAAGGAGAGAGGCGACGTTGCATTCGTATCGAAGCTGGAAGAGAAGGGGTCCGAGAGGTCTTCAACCATGTGAATCTCAAGAGCCACCGTGTAAGGCCGCAACACGAACATGTCCGACAGGGTCTTCCCAGACGGAGGATTGAGCGGATTCTGTACGGTCCGTTCCTCCCAGCGCCGGTACCCATAGATAGCGGGGTAGGAGTTGGTCTGGGACTTGCCCAGGTAGGCGGTCATCGCGGTCCCGACATTGCGCATGTTGGTCTGGGCCGTGGTGACCTGCGCCCGGAGCCGTGCCCGGCTGAGCATGGGAAACGTGATGCTCGCCAGAATGGCGATGATGGCGATGACGGTCAGAAGCTCGATGAGCGTAAAGCCCGGAGCGCGCCGGTCGAACATGGCGAAACCTCCCTTTGGATGGGTATCAATGGTCCAACCAAATGATAGCACGCGGCCGGGGGACGGTCAATGCTTGTGGTTGAAAACAAAGCACTTGTCGCGTAGGATTTCGGGTCTACGAACAGGGAAATCACGTCATCCGGGGCCCTTTCGCGCCCGTATCCGGTAGTGTCAAAAAAAGGAGTTCGTGTGAGTCTGGAGCATCTGAACAGTGCGCAACGGGCCGCGGTCACGGCTGCGGACGGCCCGGCGCTGGTATTGGCGGGCGCGGGCACGGGCAAGACGCGGGTCATCGTCGAGCGGCTGGTCTGGCTGATCGAGGAGCAGGGCGTGGACCCGCGCGGCCTGCTGGCGTTGACCTTCACGAACAAGGCGGCGGGCGAGATGCGCACCCGCGTGGCCGCGCGGCTGGGTGTCGAGCGGCTGGCGTCGTGGATCGGCACCTTCCACTCCTTCGGCCTGTTCATCCTGCGCCGCGAAATGGCCGCCCTGGGCCGTCCCAAGACCTTTACCATCTTCGACGATGCCGATCAGTTGTCGCTGATGAAGCGGCTGGTCAAGGAACTGCCCAAAGGGTTTGCGCCGGTATCCCCGCGTGAGGCGCTGTCGTGGATCAGCCGCCTCAAGCAGAATGTGGCCGCCCCGGACCCTTCGGTGCCCGAGGGGTCGTCCGAGGAGCGCAGCTACCGCACGCTTTGGCAGCGCTATCACGCCGCACTGCGGCAGTTCGCCGCGGTGGATTTTGACGATCTGCTCGTGCTGGTGGCGGAGCTGTTCGAGAAACATCCCGAGATCCGGGCCAAATACCAGCGGCGGTACCGCCACGTGCTCGTCGACGAGTACCAGGACACCAATCACGCGCAGTACGTCATCGCGCGGCTGCTGACGCAGGACCACGGCAATCTGTTCGTCGTGGGCGACGAGGACCAGAGCATCTACTCGTGGCGCGGCGCGGATCTGCGCAACATCCTCGACTTCTCCCGCGATTTTCCGGGCGCGCAGGTCTTTCGTCTGGAGCAGAACTACCGCTGCACGCAGCCCATTCTGGACGCGGCGAACGCCGTGGTGGCGAACAACGCATCGCGCCTGGGCAAGACCCTGTGGTCGGCGGCCAAGGCCGGGGCCCCGGTGCGCCTGTACCGCGCCGACGATGGCGAGGACGAGGCGCGCTTCGTGGCCGAGGAGATCGCCTCGGGCGAGGGACAGAACGCGGCAGTGCTCTACCGTACGGTGAGCCAGTCGCGGGCCATCGAGCTTGCGCTGGTCAAGAAGAACCTCGCGTACGTGGTGGTCGGCGGGGTGAAATTCTACGAGCGGAAGGAGACCAAGGACCTGCTGGCGTATCTGCGGCTGATCGTGAATCCGCTGGACGACCTGAGCCTGCGGCGCGTGCTCAACACGCCGCCCCGCGGGATTGGCGAGGTCACCCTCGAACGCATCGAGGCGTATGCGGCGGATCGCGGCGTGCCTCTGCTTGAGGTATTGCGCGGGGTCGAGCACGACCAGACCCTGAGTCCGCGCGCGCGGCAGTCCGTAAGCGAGTTTGTTCACCTGATCGACGATCTGGCGCTGGCCGCCCGCGAGGATGCGGTGAAACCGGTCGTCGAGCAGCTTATCGAGCGGACCGGGTACCGCGAGTTCGTGCAGAAACAGGACGACCAGGACTATCGAACGCGCTGGGAGATTATTGACGAGTTCGTGTCGTCCTGCGCGCTGCACGACGCGGACAACGGCAAGGGCCTCGAGGCATTCTTGCAGGATCTGGCCCTCGTCACGGACCTCGACCGGTGGGACGGCGACGCGCCGGCGGTTACCCTGCTGACGTGTCACAGCGCCAAGGGGCTGGAGTTCGACGCGGTGTACCTGGTGGGGCTGGAGGAGGGCCTGCTGCCCCATGCCAGCGCCTTCGAGGATGACGGCGAGATAGAAGAGGAACGGCGGTTGTGTTATGTTGCCATGACGCGGGCGCGGAAGGCGCTGACCCTGACGGCCGCGCGGTCGCGGATGCTGTACGGGCAGGTGCGCGAGAATCCGTTGTCACGGTTTGCGGATGAGATTCCGCCGGACCGGCTCCAGATCGTGGGCCGCGGAAAGCGCGCGGCCGCGCAACGCCCGGCGCCACCCAGCGCCCCGGTCGAGCACATCAAGATGGGAACGCGCGTGCGGCATCCCTCATTCGGCCAGGGCACGGTCATGTATACCACCGGCTCGGGCAACAAGCTTCGGGCGCGGATACGCTTTGAGACGGGGCGGACGCGGGAGTTCATGGTCAGCATGTCGCCGCTGGAAATTCTGGAGGGCAAATCACGGTGAGCCTCGAACACTACCGGGCGCGTATCGACGAAATCGATTCGCAGATGCTCGAACTTCTGAACGAGCGCGCGGCCTGCGCGAAGAACATCGGCGACATCAAGCGCTCTACCACGAGCGTGTTCTACGTCCCCGAGCGCGAGAAGCTGATCCTGGACAAGCTTCGGGCGCTCAACGCGGGGCCGCTGCCGGACGAGGCCATCAAGGCCATCTACCGCGAGATCATCAGTTCCATTCGCGCGCTGGAAAAGACGACGACCGTTGCCTTTCTCGGGCCGCTGCACACCTTTAGTCACATGGCGGCCAAGCGCATCTTCGGGGCGACGGCCGAATACCACCCGATGCCCACGCTGGCCGACATCTTCACCGAAGTGGAGCGCAGGCGCGTGGACTACGGCGTGGTTCCCGTCGAAAGCTCGATGGGGGGCGGCGTCAGCGACACGCTGGACCGCTTTATTGTCTCCGATGTGAAGATCATCAACGAGATCATGCTGCGCATCACGCAAAATCTGCTGTCGAAGTCGCCGATGGAGGAGATCTCGCGGATTTACTCGAAGGATCAGGGCTTCACGCAGTGCCGCAACTGGTTGCAGGCCAACCTTCCCCGGGCGGAGCTGGTGCCGGTGTCGAGCACGGCCGAGGCGGCGCGTCTGGCGGCGGGCGAGCCCGGAACCGCGGCGATTGCGAGCAAACTGGCCGCGGATTCGTACCAGTTGGACATCGTGGTGCCGTGCATCGAGGATGCGGCCCACAACTACACGCGCTTTTTCGTCATTGGCCGCCAGGTGGCCGCGCCGACCGGCAACGACAAGACCTCGCTGCTGCTCGCGGCGCGGGACCGTCCCGGCGCGTTGTACAACCTGTTGCTGCCGTTCGCGCGGGCGGGCATCAACCTGACCCGCATCGAGTCGCGGCCGTCGCGGAAGAAGGCATGGGAGTACGTCTTTTTCATCGATCTGCTTGGTCACGCGGACGAGCCTCAGGTGCGCGAGGCGCTGGACGAGGTGGCCGAGCACTGTGTCGAGCTGAAGGTGTTCGGATCCTATCCCATGGGCGAATTGGAAGACTGACTTCACGTCACGTATCATGAAGGTACCGGTGCATCGAACGTAACGGAGGAGCTGGCTGTGAAGAAGGTGCTTGTCATTATTGCGGCCATCATCGTGGGTGTTGTGGCGCTTGTCGCCTGGTATCAGGTTGTTCCCAGCCGCTTGACCGCCGCGCAGCAGCGCGAACTGGTCGAAGCGCAGCGGGCACTCGACGCAGTGGATGCCGAGGAAACGGTGTTGAACGAGGAAGAAACAGAGGCGGTGGAAGCGCCAGTGGAGGCGGCCCCGGTCGTCGCCAAAGAGGAGACGAAACCGGTGGCGGAGTATCTCAAGCAGGAATCAGTGCGGGTCAAGCTGGCAACGTCCAAGGGCGACGTCGTGGTCGAGTTGTATCCCGGCTGGGCGCCCATCGGCGTCGAGCGCTTCCTTGATCTGGTCCAGCAGGACTTCTTTGACAAGGTGAAATTCTTCCGCGTCGTGACGCAGCCGCGTCCGTTCGTGGTGCAGTTCGGGATTGCCGCGGACCCGGCGGTCAGCGCCAAATGGCGTGACCGGACCCTCGCGCCGGATCCCGTCAAGCAGTCCAACCTGGCGGGCACCCTGACCTACGCGCAGGGCGGCACGCCGGACACCCGGACCACCCAGCTCTTCATCAACCTGGGCGACAACGCGTTCCTGGATGGCATGGGCTTTGCCCCGATTGGCAAGGTCGTCGAGGGCATGGACGTGGTCCGCGCTTTCAACAGTCAGTACCAGGATGTGCCGACCCGGGCCCAGGGCCAGATCCAGATGGCCGGCAACGCCTTCCTCGACGAGCAGTTCCCGGGACTGGACTTCATCGAGTCCGCCGAGATCGTCGAAGCGCCTGAGGCGGAGGCGGAAGCGCCGGAAGCGGAAGGCGAAGCAGACGCGGAGTAGCAGCCGGGCACCACGGGAGGGAGTCGCCATGGGCGGTCTCGTGCGTTGGGGAATACTCAGCACCGCGGGCATTGGCCGCGCCTTTGTCCGCGGCGCCGGGCGCAGCCGCAACAGTTGCGTGCAGGCCGTGTCGAGCCGCGAGTGGACGCGCGCGCACGAGTGGGCCAAGGAGCACGGCGTCCCGCGCGCCTTCGGGTCCTACGAGGAACTGCTTGCGTCGGACGAGGTCGACGCGATCTACAATCCGCTTCCCAATGCGATGCACGCCGAGTGGACGATCAAGGCGCTCGAGGCCGGGAAGCCGGTGCTCTGTGAGAAGCCCTTCGCGTCGAACGCGGCGGAGGCCGGGGAAATGGTAGCGGCGTCCCGCCGGACCGGGATGCCCTTGGCCGAGGCCTTCATGTACCGTCATCACCCGCTCTACGACCAGGTGCGGGCCGTGCTGGACGCCGGAACCATCGGCAAGCTGTCGTCGATCCGCGCCGTCATGACCTTCCGCCTCGATGATGAACACAACATCCGCAGGTCAATCCGGCTCGCGGGCGGCGCGCTGATGGATGTCGGCTGCTACTGCGTGAACGTGTGCCGGCTCATCACGGGGCAGGAGCCGGAGCGCGTATCCGCCATGGAGCGCCGGCGCACGGTGGACGAGACGCTCATCGGACTGATGGAGTTCCCCGGGCAGGTGCTGTGCCAATTCGAATGCAGCATGGAGAGCCATCCGGGAAGCCGCGTCGAGATCACCGGGACGGACGGCGCGCTGCTGATCGAGAGCCCCTGGTTTCCCGGCGAAGAGCAGGGCGAGTTCACCTTGGTGCGCGGGCGGGAACGCGAGAAGATTCGGACGCCCGGCGCGGACTGTTTTGCGCTCGAGGCCGAAGAGTTTGCCGCCGCCGTGCGTGACGGACAACCCGTGCGGTGGCCGGCGGAGGATGCACTGGCCAACATGCGGGTCATTGACGCCCTGTACGCCTCGGCGCAGCGGGGCGCGGCAGTCGCGGTGGCGCCTTCGGCGTCGTGACCGGGGCGGCGCTTTGTGTTGCGCAAAGCGCAGCGAGGCGTCTCTATCCTGCGCCCCGGGCAACCACAGGTTACAAGGGGCGGGTTTCAAACCCGCCCCTACCAGACGGGGCCACCGTCGTGGCTTTGAAACCCGCCCTGATGCCGTCTGCTGAAAAAAAACTGGAGAAGGCGGCTCTCACAAGCCCGACGCGCACTCTTCTTGGCATGGGTCGTGGGACAGGCCCGGGTTAGCGGACTTCTTCGAGGACGATGACGGCCGCGGCGCTGGTTGCGGTATGTGTCATCGACAGATGAATCGCGATATTCGGGGGGAGCAGGGTGCGCAGGGTATCGCCCAGCCGGATGGCGCGTTTGCCCGTGCCCTCGGCGACGCGTACCACCTCGACCTCGGTCAGGGGCAGTTCCGCCCGGATGCCCGAGCCGACGGCCTTGAAGAAGGCCTCCTTCGCGGCCCAGCGCGCGGCCAGAATCTCCGCCTTCTTGCGGGGGCGCTCATTGGCGTAGGCCATCTCGGCGGGACTGAACACGCGGTCCCAGTTGCTGCGCTCGATCCGGCGCTGCATGTCCGCCACGTCCACAATATCAATCCCGACGCCGATGATCATGATGCGGCATTGTACGTTCTATGCCGCCTTCATTGCGAATTCGTCATTGCGACATGCACTCGCCTATACTATGCCCGCCCGGACGGCCCGGGCGGCGTCCGGCAAGGCAATGGGAGAGGAAACCAGGGTTCATGCACATGAGTTTTGAAGGCATGCGGGGACAACTGACACAACTGAAGGCGGCGCATTCCCGGCGTGCCTCGAGCTGGGACACGACCGGCGGCAACGACGACTGCATCCGGATCGAGCCCGGGGAAACGCGGGTGCTGGCGGACATCGCCGGGTCGGGCGTCATCACGCATATCTACCTGACGGGGATCGACGTCGATCCCCGCGCTTTGCGGGATGCCCGGCTGCGCATGTACTGGGACGGCGAGGACACGCCAAGCGTGGACGTGCCCTTTGGCGATTTCTTCTGCGTCGGCAATTGCAGCGCCCGGCGTTTTTCCTCCGTGATGATGGCGGTCAACGCGGGCGGCGGCGGCAACGCGGCCAACAGCGGTTTCAACTGCTATTTCCCGATGCCGTTCAACAACGGCGCGCGCATCGAACTCGTGAATCAGAGCGACCGGGTCTTCGGGGGCGCGCTCGGGCGGCTGTGGTACCACATCGACTACGAACTTCTCGATGAAGCGCTTCCCTGGGACACCGGCCGCTTTCACGCGCAGTGGCGGCGTCAGAATCCGACGCCCGTGAACGATGCGCCGCTCATCGATCAGCGCGGCGCCTACCCCCGCGAGAACCTTAGCGGCGATGAGAACTATGTGCTGCTCGAGGCCAAGGGCCGCGGCCATGTCGCGGGGATCTTCCTGCAGGTCAACAACATCCAGGGCGGCTGGTACGGTGAAGGCGACGACATGATCTTCATCGACGAGGACACGTGGCCGCCGTCATTCCATGGTACCGGCACGGAGGAGGTGTTCGGCGGGGGCGCCTGTCCGGATCAGGAGTACGCAAGCCATTACAGCGGATTTCTTCAGGTGGAGAACCGCGACGGGGAGTCTTTCAAGGGGCTGAACGCGATGTACCGGTGGTACGTGCATGATCCCGTGCGGTTTCAGCGGTCGATCCGGTTTACCATCGAGCACGGTCATGCCAACGACTACAAGAACGACTACGCGAGTGTGGTCTACTGGTATCAGGAGGAGCCGCACGCGCCGTTCCCGGCCATGCCGTCCGTCGAGGCCCGGCGGCCCGTTCTGCCCGAGGCGTTTTTCAAGGCGCATGCCGAGTACGTGAAGCTCACGCAGATGCATATCGTGTTTCAGGATGCCTTCGTGTTCGAAAGCGTGCAGCCGCCGGCGTGGCTCGAACCCGTGAAAGAGCGGATGCGGACGGGATATCACGAACTGTGCCGGGGGCAGTATGATCGTGCGTACGACGCGCTGCATGCGGGGGTGAACATTGCCGTGGAAAACGGTTACACCTTCCCGTAGGCCAAGCCGACCATGAGCAGACCTTGGACTGGCTGGCGGCCGTGCCCAGATGGCACAGAAGGAGGACAGGGATGAAGGTCAGCAGTTTTCTTTGGGGGGCAGCAGCCGTGGTGGTGGCGCTTGCTGCGGGATGCGGCGACCACCAGGCGGCACGCGAGGGCGGCCAAGCTTCGCCGCAGGACACGCTGACCATCGCGATGATCGCCAAGAGTTCCACCAATCCCGTCTTCCTTTCCGCGCGGACCGGGGCCGAGGACGCCGCCCGCGCCCTGTCGGAGGAACTCGGAGTGCGTATCGAGATCGATTGGCGCACGCCCCCGACCGAGGACGGCCAGCTTCAGGCCCAGCGTATCGCGCAGGCCGTGAATGAGGGGGCCCATGCCGTGCTGGTCTCCTGTTCGGATGCGGCGAAGCTCACCGGCGCCATCAACGACGCCGTGGCGCGCGGCGTGCCCGTGATGACCTTCGACAGCGATGCGCCCCAGTCCAGGCGATTCGCGTACTACGGGGTCGACGATGTCGCCACAGGGGAGGCCGTGATGCGGGAGCTGGCCGCGCTGATGGACGGCACGGGAAGGGTTGCCATCCTGGCCGGCAATCAGAACGCCCCCAATCTGCGGAAACGTGTCGAGGGTGTCATCTCGGAGGCGGAGAAGCACCCGGGCATCGAGATTGTCGGTACCTTCTATCATGTCGAGACTCCCCAGGATGCCGCGGCGGAGGTGCTGCGTGCGATGAATGCCTACCCGGGCATCGAGGGCTGGGCGATGATTGGCGGCTGGGCGCTGTTCACGAAGACCCTGCTCACGGACCTGGACCCCGACCGGGTGACCGTGGTGTGTGTGGATGCCCTGCCGCCGGTACTGCCCTACGTGGAGACCGGTATCGCCCCGGTGTTGCTCGCGCAGCCGACCTACAAGTGGGGCTATGTCTCCGTGGGCGTGATTGTGGACAAAGTGCTGCGCGGCCAGGATGTGCCCGAGATGAACCGCATGGAACTCGTTCGGGTCACGAACGAGAATCTGGGCGAGTGGGCGCGTCAGTTGGCCGAGTGGGGCTTTCAGGACGTTCCGGAGACCTACCTGCAGTTGGAGTGAGCCGGTCGATGGCCGGTGCCGGAACCCGGTGTGTCGTGATCAGTCGGCGGTAGGCGCCTCGACCGTTGCGCCAAGGCCCAGCATCAGTTCGGCCACGGCGCGGCTCATAGGAAAGGCCACAGGATACCGCACGAACTCGGCGTGGCCGTCCATGTACAGCACGTTCCCGCCGCCCGGAAGGTGATTGAAGTACATCGGCCGCAGGTCAATCCGGTCGAACAGGATGGGCAACTCGCTCTGGGCAACGTGGCCCTTGGACGGCTCGTTGATGTCCTCGACGAAATAGCGTTCCGCGCCCTCGCGCAGGCGGAAGGCCGTGCGGGGTACCCCGTCGTCCGATGTGAATCCGAAACTCCGGTCCAGCAGCGAGACGTCGTCGCTCGTCAGGACGGTGTTGAGCGCATCACGAAACGCCGGACTCAGGTCGTTGGTGCCCGCTTCGACGATCCAGTTCCCCTTCAGCAGCCAGCCGAGATACGTGTAGGACAGGTCGTCGATCAGGCATGGATTGATGGAGCCCCCGGCGCGTCCGCCCCCGGGCCCGTCAGGCCGCCGCCAACGGCCCCGCTCGTGTTCGGCTGCGCCAGACGCGCTGGAGGGACAGACCAGCAGCTTGGCGTCCGGCAAGTAATCGGGATACATCGACTTGCCGTCAAACATGAGCACGGTCCGGTTCTTTACCGTGCAATCGTCGCCCAGGTATCGTTGGACCGTGGGAAAGTGGCCGCTGCTTTCGTTTGCGTACATCTTGAGGGACAGCCCGGCCTGTTTGAGGTTGTTGACGCAGCTGACTCGGCGGGCGGCCTCGCGGGCGCGCGACAGCGCGGGCATCAGCATGGCCGCGAGGATGCTGATGATGGCGATGACGACCAGGAGCTCAATCAGCGTAAAACCGCGATGGCGCATTGCGTCGTTCCTCATCATGCTGTATTTACGAATCATGGTAGCATGCCCCGAAAGCTTCCGGCAAGTCGCGGGTTGACGGGACCTCGCCTGAATATTACGCTGAACCGGTGGTAGTTCATGCGGACGTGGAGTCCTAACCCTCGGGAGGCAGGCATGACGACGCGACGAGCGGAAGTGGTGGGCGAGCCGGTGGGCTGGCCCAGGGGTCTGAACTGGCGCTGGATCGTGCTGGGCGTGGGGGTGCTCCTGGCGGCGCTTTGGGTGGTGCGGGGCGGCCCCGCCTATACCGTGGCGCCCGACGAGGAGGGGCTCGTGATGACCTTTGGGCGCTACACCCACAGCGCGGGTCCGGGGTTGCACTTCAAGTGGCCGTGGCCCATCCAGTCGGTCATCGTCCAGAACGTGAGTGAGGTGAAGCGCATCGAGGTGGGGTTCCGCTCGGTGGTGAGCGCGGGCAAGACGACCTACCGCAGCTTCGACGTTGACCCGGACATGCTGAAGGAAGCCCGCATGCTGACGGGCGATGAGAACGTGGTGGACGCGTCGATGGCGGTCCAGTACTACATCAGCGACGCCCGCGCGTACACCTTCAACTTTCAGCCCGGGGCCGTGGACAGCATGCTGCGCGGCACGGCCGAGGCGGCCTTGCGCCAGGCCGTGGGCGATCATCCCATCGACGACGTGTTGACCGGGAACAAGATTCAGATCGAGGAGGAAGTGCGCGGGAAGATGCAGGAGCTGGCGGATCTGGCCCAGATGGGGGTCATGATCGACCAGGCCAAGCTTCAGGACGTGCACCCGCCCGATCGCGTCGCGCAGGCCTTCAAACGGGTGGCGTCGGCGCGCGAGGAACGTCAGCGGATCATCAATCAGGCCGAGGCCTACCAGCGTGAGCGGTTGCCTCAGGCCCAGGGCGAGGCCGAGCGTGTCCGGCTACAGGCGCAGGCCTACCGCGAATCGCGCGTCGCCGAGGCCGAAGGGGCTGTGGCGCGCTTTCAGGCCATCGCGCGCGAGTACGAGACCGCTCCGGAGGTCACACGGGCGCGGCTCTATCTGGAAATGATGGAGGCCCTGCTGCCGCGCGTGAAACTGACCGTCGTGGACAGCGCCACCGGCGTGTTGAACCTCAACACCCTGCGCGAGCCGCTGTCCGCACCCGTGTCCCCCGTGGTGACCGAAGGAGAGGGCCAATGAGAAAGTCATCCATCGCGACCACGCTGGTCATCGTGGCGGCCGTCGGCGCTTTCGCTGCCTTCCGCACTTGCTGTTTCATCGTCACCGAACGCGAACAGGCCGTCGTGACGCGCTTCAACAAGCCCGTCCGCGTGATCGTGGGCGACATCTCCGGGGAGGATTTCGCCGCGCTGCGCCAGGCGGTGCTGAACACCGCGGCGCGCACCGAGGGTGTCGCGGCGGAGGCCGGGGCGCTCCGCGTCGACGCCGGCGCCGGCCTGTACTTCAAGATGCCCTTCATCGATGTGGTCGAGCGCTTTCCCAACACGGTTCAGGAGTACGACGCCGAGCCCGAAGATCTGCTGCTGGCCGACAAAAAAGTCCTGACCGTGGACAACTTCGCGTGGTGGCGCATCCGCAATCCGCTGCTGTTTCGTGTGCGGGTGCGCACCGAGGCCGCGGCCCGTGGCGTCCTCGACGACGTGATCTATTCGGCCGTGCGTGCGGAACTGGGCCAGAACGACTTGATGGAAGTGATCCGGACGACGAACGAGTTTGTGTCGCCGGACCGGGTGCCCGAGCAGGTGGAGGACGACTTGGTGGCGGTCCCGAGTCCGGTCGTGCGCCAGGAGCGTATCGTGCGGGGCCGCGAGGACATCCTGGAGACCGTGACACGCCGGTCGAACGAGCAGGCGCTCGCGCAGTACGGCATCGAGGTGATCGCGGTGCGCATCAAGCGGGCCGACCTGGTGGCCGAGAACATGCAGGCGATCTTTGCCCGGATGGAGGCCGAACGCGAGCGGATCTCGAAGACCTATGTCAGCGAGGGGCAGAAGGAAGCCAATATTCTCCGGAGTGACACGGACCGCGAGATCCAGGTGCTGCTGGCGAATGCCGAGCGCGAGGCCGAGATCGTTCGCGGCGAGGCCGACGCCCGGGTGGTGCGCATTTTTGCCGACGCGTTCAACCGGGATCCCGCCTTGTACCGCTATCTGAAGTCCCTGGAGGTGCTGCGGGAAGCGACGCCCGAGGGCAGCGAGTTCATTCTGGACGCGAATTCGGGGCTCTTGAAGGCCTTGCGCGGCGAGTGACCCCGAATCGCCGGATGGGAAGCTCGGGATCCCCCGCCGCAATGGCACGGGCCGCGTTCCTGCGATTACCGTGGCCGCGTGTGCATGCTTTTTGCCTATGGTATATACTACGCCTTCACTTTTGGAACGAATGGAGCTAGAAAGGAACTCTCACCATGCGCAGTGACACCATCAAGCGCGGGTTCGAACGGGCGCCGCACCGGTCGCTTCTGTGGGCCACCGGCCAGATCAAGTCCAACGAGGACTTCGACAAGCCCTTCATCGGCATCTGCAACAGTTTCATCGAGATTATCCCCGGCCATGTGCATCTCAACGAGCTGGGCCGCATTGCCAAGCAGGCGGTGCACGAGGCCGGCGGGATCGCGTTCGAGTTCAACACCATCGGCGTCGATGACGGGATCGCGATGGGCCACGGCGGGATGCGCTACAGTCTGCCGTCGCGCGAGCTGATCGCGGATTGCGTCGAGACGGTGGTCAAGGCGCACGCATTTGACGGCATGATCTGCATGCCCAACTGCGACAAGATTGTGCCGGGCATGCTGATGGGCGCGATGCGCTGCAATATCCCGACCATTTTCGTGTCCGGCGGGCCGATGGCGGCGGGCAAGGGCAAGGACGGCGAGGCTACGGACCTGATCACGGTGTTCGAGGGCGTGGGCAAGCTCAAGCAGGGCGAGATGAGCGAGGAAGAGCTCGCCGAACTGGAACAGAGCGCGTGTCCGACCTGCGGTTCGTGTTCGGGCATGTTCACGGCCAACTCGATGAATTGCCTGTGCGAGGCCTTGGGCATCGCGTTGCCGGGGAACGGCACCAAGCTGGCCGTCACGGGTGAGCGCCGCGAGCTGATCAAGGCCGCCGCCCGCCAGATCCTGAAACTGATCGAAGCCGACCTCAAGCCGAGCGACATCGTCACGCCGGAGTCGGTGGACAATGCGCTGGCGCTGGACATGGCCATGGGCGGCTCGACGAATACCGTGCTGCACACCTTGGCCCTTGCGCATGAGATCGGCATCGACTACCCGATCGCACGCATCAACGAGGTGTCGGCGCGTGTGCCGAACATCTGCAAGGTGTCGCCGTCGAGCAAGTGGCATATCGAAGACGTCGAGGCGGCGGGCGGCGTGTCCGCTATTTTGTATGAGCTGTCCAAGAAGCCGGGAAGCCTCAAGCTCGACGCCAAGACGGTCACCCTGAAGACTCTTGGCGAGAACATCGCCGGGGCGGTCTCGAAGAACAAGGAAGTGATTCATTCCGTCGATGCGCCCTACAGCGAGACCGGCGGTCTGGCCATCCTGTTCGGCAACCTCGCTCCGGACGGCGCCGTCGTCAAGGAGGCGGGTGTCGACCCCGCGATCCTGCGCCATACCGGCCCGGCCGTGGTCTTCGAGAGCGAGGAAGACGCCATGAAGGGCATCCTCGTCGGCAAGGTGAAGGAGGGCGACATCGTCGTGATCCGTTACGAAGGCCCGAAAGGCGGCCCTGGCATGCGCGAGATGCTCGCGCCCACGTCGGCGGTCATGGGCAAGGGCCTCGGCAAGAGCGTGAGCCTCATCACCGATGGGCGCTTCTCGGGCGGCACCCGCGGGGCCTGCATCGGTCACGTCAGCCCCGAAGCCGCCGCGGGCGGCCTGATCGGACTCGTGCGCGACGGCGACACGATCGAGATCGACATTCCCAAGCGCAGCGTCAATCTCAAGGTGAGCGATGACGAGCTGGCCAAACGCCGGGCCCAAGGCGTCAACGTGCCCAAGCGCGAACTGACGGGCTGGCTCAAGCGCTACGAGCGCATGGTCACGAGCGCCAATACGGGAGCCGTGCTCGACTAAGAGCCCAACCAGCCAGAGATTGTCCTTTCCCGACGCCGGAAGCGGCCCCGCTTCCGGCGTTTTTCGTTCACAGCCACACTCCGTGGCGTGTGCATGCCGTCCCGGCGCATTCCCCTCCCGAACCCGGTGCGGCACAAGCCAACCCTGCATGCATGAGCACGTTACGTCATCTCCGTCCAGTAATTACGCAAATATCTATTAGTGGCAATGTAATTACATACGGAATATTTACAAATACGTGAACACGTGATAGAATCTATGCGGCGCGGGGAATGATCGCGCGACGCGCCGTTGGTCATATGGTGTGGGGCAGCAGCCGGGAAGACCTGTTCTATTGTTCTTGAGAAAGCTGAACACTATATGTACTATGATAAGCCTGCGAGGCAACTGCGAGAGGGATGACCCTCCGGCGCCTGCTGCTGGGGGCTGACACGCGTGCGTGTCACAGCGAAAAAGGGGACCATGCCATGAAGTCTTCCGCGTTCACCTTCACCTGTCTGGCCGTATGGATGGCGGTCATGTGCGTGGGGGCGCCGTGTCTCGCGTCGGCGGACGCTATCCCGGACCAAGGCCTGTCACCCTCCCGCTACGCCTACGGCGCGACGCAGACCAAGGCGTTGGAGGTGCCGACGAAAGCGGACGCGGCTCGCCCGACGCGGTTGTTGTGGGTCGGCTGCGAGCCGGACCGGCCCTACCCTGTAGTGACGGCACTGCTCGCCGTGGACACGGCCGAGGAACTCTATGGCCGGTTTCGGGTATCGGAGCACTGCATCGGCGAGTATTGGCCGGACCTCGAGATCATCGAGGAGACGTTCATTGGGGGCGGCGGGGAGCGCGTGCCGGATGTGGCGTTCGTGTTCGACGATACCGGCAGCATGGGGGGCGTCATCCAGGAGATGAAGGCCGAAGCCATCGCTTTTGCGGAAGACCTGGCCGCGTTGGCTGGGGACGTCGCCCCGCGTTTTGCGCTCATATCATTCAAGGACGATTACGCGCTGCGCTTGGCGCTTACCGAAGACGCTACGCGGTTCGCAGCCGCCGTGAATACACTGCAGGCGTCTGGCGGCGGCGATGGTCCGGAGTTCTCCTTGGATGCCGCAGTGTTCGCCGCGCGGACCCTCGACTGGTCTCCGGACCGCGCGCCGGTGATCGTGATTATCACGGACGCTCCGACCCACTACCGCGGCAGCAGCACCGAGAACCCGGCGGACTGGACGATCGACGAGGGCATCGCCGAACTGGCCAGCCGGGGTATCCGGGTGTTTACCATGGCGCCCTCCTATGTTCTCTCGGGACCCTATGCGGCGAATCCAGGCCAACTTGCTCTGCAAACCGGCGGACGGACCATTAACATGGACACCGAGACCCTCGCAGGCGCGCTGGGCATCCTTCAGTTTGAGCTGATGCCCGGGTGGCGAATCCGCTACCGCGCCCCCAACCTCGTTCGCTCGGGCATCGTTCGCGTTGACCCGGCCCGCATGGGCGCGGCGCTGCAGGACGGACGCAGCTGGGACACCGCCTTTAGCGATATTCAGTCCGCGCTCGACTGGTTCCTCATCGGTGACGGAAGCGCGGTGGCGCACGCCGTCGAGATAGAGGTGGATATCCCATCCCGCGGCGTGGACATGGTTACCGGACACTACGTGGGCGGTGTGGTCTCCTTTGGCTCGAAGGAGGTGTGGCTGAAGGGCGGTGTCCATGACGGCGGAAGACCGATCGCCGCGGGGCGGTTTGACGGCACCGATCGGCAGGCTTGGACGGCGGGACAAGGCTGGACGCTTGGGGGAGGCAAGGCCACCCACGTCGGCGGCGCGGGTTCCCTGACGCTGGCGTCGGCCATCCAGCTCGAACCGTGGCGGCGCTATCGCGTCGTGTTTGACCTGGACGTGCAGACCCGCGGGCAAGGCATCACCCCGATTGTGGGCGGCAAGGCGGGTCCGGCGGTTACGGCAAGCGGACGCTTTGACCAGTGGCTCGAGGCCGGGTACACGGACAGTTTCTCGCTGCTGGCGAGCCGGGATTTTAACGGGACGGTCCGAAACCTGTCCATCATTGAGAGCCGCGCGGACATGGTCGTCAGCGGCCTGTCGGCCCTGCCCTTCAACAGCGGGGCGGTGGTGTTTCACGCGGGGCTGACGGTGCGCGGCGGGTTTGCGGGTACCGAGACCGATCCGTCGCAGCGCAACCTGGCGGCGTCGCCGTCGATCATCGACGGGAGCACGGCCCGCGACGGTTACCCGGCCATCCATGCCGGGCGCGTCGGCGGTTACCGCAGCGGCGGATCTCAGCCGGTCCATATCGAGGATGTGACCTTCCGCGGCGGGCATGCCAGCCGACGCAACGAGCTGGGCGCGGGCGACGCGGCGGACATGGGCGGCGGCCTGTTGATCGAACGCGTTCCGGTCACGCTGGTGCGGTGCCGGTTCGAGGACAACAGCGGCGAGTACGGTGGCGGGCTGGCCGCGCGGTTTGCGGCGCCGGTTATCAGGGACTGCACCTTTGACGGCAATTCGGCGCTCCAGAGCGGGGGCGCCATCCATCTGTTCAACTGTCAGAGCGACACGACCATTGAGGACAGCGTCTTCTACGGCAACCGCGCGCACGCGGGGGGAGCGATCAGCACCACCAGCTCGATCTTCACCGTGCGCAACAACTGGTTCGGGGCCGTCGGCGACGGCAATTACGCCGAGGGCGAGGGCGGTTCGGCCTACCTGTTTGGCAGCCTGGGCCTGTTTCAGCAGAATCTGTTTACCGGCAACAGCGCGAAGGTGCTCGGCGGCGCGGTAAGCCTTGTGAACAGCCGGCTGCTGTCCAACGGGGACCGGTTCAGCGGCAACTACTCCGCGGGCGATGCGGGAGCGGTCCGGGTCGAGTTCAGTTCGATTGACATGGACGGGGCCGTGTTCGACGGGAACACGGCGGCCGCGCGTTTCGGGGCGCTGGCCTTTGTGAACAGCCGCGACGGGTCGACGGTGCGGCAATCGCGCTTCGAGGCCAATTCCGCAGGCGCCACGGGCGGGGCGATCGGCATCAACGTTGCGTGTGTGGAGATCGACCAGAGCATGATTCTCAGCAACCGGGCCCAGGGCCACGGCGGCGGGGTCTTCCTCGGGGGCGAGTACAGCGACGCCCTGATCCGCAACACGCTCGTCGCCTCCAACACCACGGTGGCCGGCCGGGGCGCCGGGATGTACATAGACGGCTACAAGAGCAACGTTGACGTGCGGGTCATCAACGCGACCATCGCGGACAATACCGGCGACCCGTTGTCGGGACAGGGGGCCTTGCACGTCGACGGCGTCTGTCCGGTGCTCGTGGCCAATACAATCATCGCGGACAACGCCCCGTGCGGTATCGCATGGGGGGCCGGCGCGACACCGCCGAATGTGTTCTATTCGCTGGTAGAAGCAGTTGAAGAACTTTCGTGCGGGCTTGCGCAGGGCAACAAGGCCGGGTTCGCCGGGTTTGTGCGGCAGGGCGACGAGCCGTACCGCGTGCGGAAGGGGTCGCCCGCGGTCGGTGCGGGCAGCGGCGCCTATGGGACCGTCGCGGACATCTGCGGCGCGGTACGCAGTGCGTCGGCCCCGGACATGGGGGCCTACGAGGGCGCGCTGTCCGTGACACTGCAGGGCGCCCGGCTCGCGGTGCGGCATTCGTCGGTTGAGTTTGGACAGGTGGACGTGGGGAACCAGGTTGCCGCGACCATCGAAATCACCAACACAGGCGACATGGTACTTCAGGGAACGGCGTCCACGTTTGCGCCGTTCGGGATCGTGCGCGGCGGGACCTACCGCTTGAACCCGAACGCCGTCCACACGCTGGAAGTTGCGTTCGCTCCCGACGCCATCGGTCTGGTGCAGGGCACCTTGGTGCTGAGCGGCGGCGGGGGAGCCTCCGTCCCGCTGCAGGGAGAGGGCACCGGCGTCGTGCCGCCTCCTCCGCCTCCTCCGCCCCCGCCCCAAGTGACCTTCGCCGATCCGGGTCTGGAACGCGCGGTGCGGACGCAGCTCCGGGTGGGAACCGGCCCGCTGTACCTGCCGGATGTGGCCGCGATGAAGGTACTGAATGCCGCAGCCTTCGACATCCTGGACCTGGGCGGTATCGAACAGTGTTCCGGACTGAAGGAGCTGCATCTGACCGGCAATGCGCTGAGCCGCATCGGGCCGCTGGCGACACTGCCCCGGCTCGAGGTGCTCGGGATCGGCTACAACAGTGTGCGCGACCTTGCGCCGCTTGCGGGGCTCACCGCGCTGCGCGAGGTCAACTTGACGGGCAACGACGTGCGCGACCTGTCGCCGCTGCTGGCGAACTATTCGCTGCGAAAGGTCTTCGCGCGCAGCAACCCCCTGGACGCGGCGGCATGCTCCGTCGTGACGCAGTTGCGCGAACGCGGGGTCAGCGTTGATGTGGACATTTCGTGCGAGGCTCCGCCTCCGGTGGTTCCGACTGTGCCCGATGAACCCGGGCCCGGGAATCCGCCTCCGCCCCCGGTCGTCCCACGCAATCCAGACCCGCTGCCCGCGTCGGCCGGGTGTGCCGGACGGACCGCAGCGGGACCGGGCGATGCGATCGCCGTCCTGTTGCTGGCGGTGTTGCTGGCGGCGCGGGCACGGCGGCGCCAGGCGTGCGGGGAGTCCTAAGGGGCGGCCTCGGGGGGGGTAAGGTCCCGGCGTGCGTTGTCGAGGGCGATGGCCGCGTTCCGGCGCATGCCCGCGGCCTTGGCGCGCATGAGGGGTGTCCCGGCGTAGGCTGCGGCGAAATCGTCGTCGGTTATCGTGCACAGGGCAGCCAGACGCGGCGCATCGTGTCCGGGGCGCGGCGCGAAGTCCGGCTCATCCGTCGTGCGCGCGAAGCGGTTCCACGGGCACACCTCCTGGCAGACGTCGCAGCCGAAGACCCAGTCGCCCATGTCCCGCTCAATGGCCGGCGGGATGTCTCCACGGTTCTCGATGGTGTGGTAGGCGATGCACCGGTTGGCATCGACCACTCCGTCCTCCACGATGGCTGCGGTCGGGCAGGCGTCCACGCAACGGGTACACGTCCCGCATCGCGCCTCGACCGGGGTGTCCGGCGTCAGCGGCAACGTCGTGATGACGGTACCCAGAAGGAACCACGATCCGAGGTCGCGGCGCAGGATCAGGCCGTTCCGGCCCACCCAGCCGACTCCGGCGCGCTCGGCCCACGTGCGCTCCATTACCGGTCCCGAATCGATGCTGCAATACGCCTGAACACCCTGGGTCAGCCCTTCGATGTGCCGCGCCAGGGCCTGCAACGGACGGCGCAGCACCCGGTGGTAATCGCGTCCCCACGCATAGCGGGCGACACGGCCGCAACCCGGTCCGGTGTCCCGGGCCGGATGGAAGTAGTTGCGCGCCACGACGACCACGGCCGCCGCGCCGGGCACTTTGAGGCGCACATCCTGGCGCACGGCACGTGACCGGGCCATCCAGGCCATGTCCGCGTGGTACCCCTGGGCCAGCCAGCGGCCGAGGTTGTCCGCAGGGTCGGCGGGACCGGCGGCCGCGATGCCGCACGCGTCGAAGCCGAGGCGCTGGGCCTGGGCCTTGACGGAACCGGCGTGGTCCGCGGCGGCATCCTGCTGTGGCGGGGGGTGTGGCATGGCGTGGTGAAGTATAGCACCCGGGTTGGCGCGGACAGATACTTTACAACGGTGATAAGCATATGGTACATTGGCCCTGCGAGAGGTCCGCTGAACGTTGATTCTTCCTGCGGGGCTTGGTAGGATCTGGAAGCGGGCATGTGCCTTTGACGGCTGCGCCGCGGGGGGCGCACCGAGACGACAAGCGAGACGAAGAGTGACGAGTCAGACCATCGAATGCCACACCCGTTCCAGGGAATTTGAGCAGCAGGTTCTCGAGCACCTGGACATGCTGTATGCCGTGGCGCTGCGCCTGACGCGCAACACGGCCGATGCCCAGGATCTGACCCAGAACACCGTCGTCAAAGCGCTGCGTTTTCACGACAAGTTCAAGGAAGGCACGTACATAAAGGCGTGGCTGCTGACGATCCTGCGCAACACCTTCATCAACGAGTACCGCCGCAAGGCGCGCCGTCCCACGTTTGTTGAGCTGTCGGGGATGGAGGCTGCCGAAGGCGGTTCGCCCGATCCGGAAGTGCGTTTCGAGGCCGACCTGGACGACACGCGTTCCCTGATGGAACTCTTGGACGACGAGGTGAAGATGGCCGTCGAAAGCCTGCCGCATGATTTCCGGATGGCGGTGGTCATGGCGGACCTCGAGGACCGGTCCTACAAGGAGATCGCGGAGGCGATGGACTGTCCGCTTGGCACCGTGATGTCCCGCCTGTACCGCGGCCGCAAGCTGTTGCGCCAGCGGCTCTACGACTACGCCCGCGAACGGCGCCTCACGGGCGATCACACCGGCCCGGACGACTGACGGCGCGACCCGCGGGCGGTCTAATCGCCCCCGGCCAGGTGCTCGCGCACACGCCCCAGCAGATCGGTGAGCTGGCGCATCTCGGTTGACGTGATCCCGCCCATCAACCGCTCGACCGTCTGGCGGTAATCGTCCTGCACCTTCACGAGCAGGTCCTTTCCATGCGGCGTCAAGACGACCGTGTTGTAGCGCCGGTCGCCCGGCACGGCCCTGCGCTCGACCAGTCCCGCCTTTTCCATGCGGTCCACCAGTCCCGTGATGTTGGCCCGGTTGACCAGCATCATGTGGCTCAACTCGACCTGTGTCAGGCCCTCGTCCAGGTCCGCCTGGTGATACAGCAGCATCATCAGGTTGAACTGCACATCCGTCAGGCCATGGTCCCGGAAGAAGGCATCCGCGGTCTTTTTCAACAGCGAGGACGTGTAGTAGAGGTTCAGCAGGGCCTCATGGGGCAGATGCGTGAAGTCCTTTTTCAGTCCGAGCTCTTCGTACAGCCGCATGGCAGAGACTCCTCACATGTTAACGGATGCTCTCTTAACTATGCCCGTCCGGCAAAGATGAGTCAAGGCGTGCTCTGGCGGCCTGTAATGCCATTTGGTATCATGATGGCTTGGGTTGCATGCAGTCCCAAGCGTCTTCAACCGTTCTGTGGCCGCGCGGTCAGGAAAGAAGGAGAAACAAGACATGAAGAGGTTCATGGTGACGGGACTTGTGGCCGTTCTGATGCTGGCTGGCACGGTGGTGCAGGCCGCGGAGGAGACCGGGCTGACGGATGCCCAGAAGGACATGCTGCGGGCGCTGGCGCGCGGCGACGTGAAGCCGTGGCCGCCGGCGACGGCGGTCCAGCTCGGCGGCTTGCACGAGAAGGCGGCCAAGCAGTGGGACGTGCTTCACCGCGACATGCTCCCCCACGGTCAGGTGGTGGATGTGTTCTGGAACGACTACGAGCGCACTTCGCCGATGCGCTACGAGACCGTCGGCGACGCGACCTGCTGGACGGGGCACTACCTGGCGGCGCTTGCGCTGCGCTACAAGGTGCTGCAGGAGCCCGAGGTGCTCGAGCGCATTCAGCGCACACTGGATATCTTCAACAAGCTGACGGTTGCGAGCGGCGTGGACGGCTACATCGTGCGCTACGTCGGCCCTGCGGACAGCGAGCCCTATCGTGAGTACTACAAGGTGTACGGTCGGGGCGAGGATCCCGAGCGGCCCGGACTGGGCAAGTGGGCCTACCGGGCGGCCGCGCCGTATGAGGATGAGATCTGGCTGGGCAACAGCTCGCGCGATACCTACATTGGATTCAACCTGGGTGTGTCGGCGGCGTGGGCACTCGTGGACGACCCTCAGGTTCGCGAGAAGATCACCGAGATGGTGACCCGCGTCGGTGAGCGGCTTATCGCCGACGACTGGACCATCAAGGACAGTGCCCACGGTCACACTACCCGGTCGACACCGTGGTTCAAGCTGTCCTGGATGCGTACCATGGTGACGGTGGCGCCGGACAAGTTCCCGCAGGTGGCCGAGGAGTATGAGAAGGCCGCGGCGGACGCGCTCGAGGCTGGCTATCAGCGCATATCGCCGAAGACCTACGGCGAGTATTTCGCCAACAACCTGCGTTTTGCGATTGCCTACAGCCTGTACCTGATGGAGCCGGACGCGCAGCGCAAGGGACAGTATGCCGACGGCATCCGGAAGATGTATAGCGACATGCAGGACCACCTGAACGCCTATTTTGCCATGATGTACCTGGCCGTGACGGGCGACGACAATGAGCCGGCGCGGGCTACCGCCATCGGGCAGCTCATCGACTTGCCGGGACCGCCGCGCTGGACCAGGCGTGTGGACTACAGCACCAATCCGGATCTGGACCTGATCGAGGGCGGCAAGCACCTGCGGTACGCGATGCTGGCCAGTGAACAGGTGCCGACCGATTTCCTCTGGCAGCGTTCGCCGACGGTCAGTTCAGGCAGCGGGGACGCGTCCTACGAGTTCCCGGGGCTCGATCTGGTGTTGCCGTATTGGATGGGCCGTGCGTACGGGATCCTCGGTGCGCCGGCGGCCAGCGAGTAGGTTTTTCCGTCAGCGAACCCAGGAAAGGGATGCACCATGAAGATCGTGTCGACTGTGGTGACCGTGATCCTTCTGCTGGCGGGCGCGGTGGCGCATGCCGCCGGGGAAGGGAGTCTGACCGACGCCCAGAAAGACATGCTGCGGGCGCTGGCGCGCGGCGAGGAGACACCGTGGCCGGCGGTCTCGCCGGAACAGATGGACGCCTTGCACAAGAAGGCCGCCGCGTATTGGGACGTCATGCACCAGTACATGCTGCCGCACGGCCAGGTCGTGGATGTGTACTGGAAGAACTACGAGCGCAACGGCATCGAGCGCTATGAGACGATCGGGGACGCGACGTGCTGGACGGGTCACTACCTGACCATGCTGGCCCTGCGCTACAAGGCCGAGCGCGAACCGGCGGTTCTCGAGCAGATCAACAAGACGTTGGACATCTTCGACAAGCTGACGGTTGCCAGCGGCATCGACGGGTACATCGTGCGGTATGTTGGCCCGGAGGACGACCCGGCGTACCGCGAGTACTATAAGGTCTACGGGCGTGGTGAGGACCCGAACCGCCCCGGGCTGGGCAAGTGGGCCTATCGTGCGGCTCCGCCCAACGAGACGGAAATATGGCTTGGCAACAGCTCGCGTGACACCTACACGGGCTTTGTTTTTGGCGTGGCCTCGGCGTGGGCGCATGTCGACGATCCGCAGGTTCGCGAGAAGATTCGCGTGATGGTGACGCGCGTCGGCGAACGGATGATTGCGGACGACTGGTATATCGTGGATTCCATCAACGGATTTCGGACGCGTCCGGTGCCGTGGTTCAAGCTGGCGTGGATGTGCGCCGTGGCGACTGTGGCGCCCGAGAAGTTCGCGCAGGTCGCCGAGGAGTACAAAGTGGCCGCGGATGCCGCGCTCGCAATGGGCGGTGACCGCACGTATCCGATGACGTTTGGCGACTATTTCGCCAACAACCTTGGTTTTGCCTTGGGGTACAGCCTGTATGCGATGGAACAGGATCCGGAGCGCAAACAGAAGTACGCCGACAACATCCGCCAGCGTTACCTGGCCATGAAGGATCACCTGAACGGCTACTTCGCCATGATGTACCTCGGCGTGACCGGCGACGAGAGCGAGGTGGCGCGTGCCACGGCCCTGGGCGGGATCATCGATCTGCCCGCGCCGCCGAAGTGGATGAAGAAGGTCAGCTACGACGGCCTGGAGCGGCTCGACGGGAACAGTGAGCACGTGAAGTACGCGCTGATCCCGAGCGAGCGGGCGCTGAACGACTTCGTCTGGCAGCGGTCGCCGACCAGGATCTACGACAGCGTCGATGTTCCGTACGAATATGCAGGGCTGGATGTGCTGCTGCCGTACTGGATGGGCCGCGCGTACGGCATCATTGATGGCGGGACCAGCGGGAAGGCCGCGGAATAGCCGCCATTACGACGGTTCTGTGGTATCCAGGAGGGCGCGGGCCTCGGGCTCGCGCCCCATCTTCTTTGCGGCCGCCAGGAGGTTGTCGCGGGCGTCGGTGAAGTGCCGATCCGCTTCGACTGCCCGCTGAAAGGCGGTGTAGGCACGCTCCTTCTCACCCAGTTGCCAGAGTATCGCGCCGAGATCGCTGTGATTCACGGCCAGTGCCGGAAAGGCCTGGATGGCGTCGCGCAGCAGGCGCATGGCGGCGACGGCGTCGCCGCGCTCCAGCGCGATGCGCGCCTCGCGATTGAGCTGGCGCGAACGAAGGGCCTGGGGCGAGTGCTCGGCTGCCTGGCGTCCCCATTTCTGTTCCAGGCGCCGCAGGTTGTCGGCCAGGAGGCCCCTGAATGCCTCGCCGGTCAATCCCATCCCCGCGAAGGTGCGGCTGCCGTAGTGAAAGACGAAGCAGTCCTCGGCAATGCGCAGCCGGTAGCCTGCTCGGACAATTCGAAGGCAGTAATCATCGTCCTCATAGTTGCCCGTGCCGAACCGGTCGTCGAAAAGGCCGACCTCGCGGGCGACGCGGTCGCGAATCAGCATGCAGAAACCCACGAGGCGGAAGGTGTCCGAGCGTTGTCCGGCATGGGTCCGGTGGCGCTCGTCCGCATAGGCGTTTATCGCATCCCATGAGGAGAACTCGAGCCCATCGAGCTGCTGCGGACCCGGGGCGCAGTTGGTCATCGGGCCCACGGCGCCGATATCGTCCGATGCGAACAAGGCCGATTCGAGGCGCTCCAGCCAGCCCTTGGGAAGCAGTGTGTCGCTGTTCAGGAGCAACGGATGACCCGAGGCCCGTTCGAGTCCCTGATTGACGGCCCTGGCGAAGCCGAGGTTCTCCGTGTTGTGTATCACCTGGGCACCCTCGATGCTGTCGAACAGCGCGGCGACACCGTCGGTCGAGCCGTTGTCGATGAGAATGAGTTCGTAGGGCGTGCGCGTGGCCGCGGCGAGGGTGGTCAGGCATTGCGTGCAGCACTCCACCTGGTTGAACGCGGGGATGATGATGCTTACCAGAGGCGGGGTGCTCATAGCCGGTCCCCCGGTCGTAGACGCGTCCAGCGCGCGGGCCAGCGCAGGGACGGCAGCAGCGCCTCCACGGCATGCACCACCCGCAGGCTGCCTTCGCCGGTGGCGACGCGCAGCCAAGGGCGGACTTGAACGACCGTCCCCGGCGGTGCGGACACGGGCCGGTGGTCCGCATGGGTCGCGATGACGTGTATGGTGCGGCGTCCCGTCCGGAACCAGGCCGGGTTGAACGCCGAGAACGCCCGCACCTGCCGGTCGAGGCATGCCGCGGGCCGGGTCCAGTCCAACTCGCGCGCGGCGTTCGCCGGACGCGGGTCATAGGTGGCACGGGACTCGTCCTGCGCCTGCGGCGTGAGATCACCCCGTTCCAGCGCGTCCAATACATCGACGACATGCTCGCTCGCCGCCGCGCACGCCTTGCCGTAGACGGTCGCGGCGGTCTCGCGCGGGCCGAGGGAGAAAGGGAACTGGGCGAGAACCGGGCCGGTGTCGATACCGGTGTCCATCCGATGGAACGACACGCCCGAATCGCGGTCACCCGTCAGCACGACGGCGACGAAAGGGTTGGGGCCACGGTGCCGGGGCAGCAAGGACGGGTGGACGTTCACGCAGCCCAGGCGGGGGAGTTCAAGAAGGGCCGGCTTGAGGATGATGCCGAACCCCGCGACGATGATCGCATCGGGTTCGAGTCTGCGGAGCGGTTCGAGTTCACGCGCATCCATTTTGTCCAACCAGACAGTGGGAATGCCGCGACGCCAGCCCATCCGGACCACGCCGCCCGAGGCCGAGGGGGACAGGCTCAACAGGGGACTCAGGACGCGCTGCATGCCGCGGGTGCGGCGCCCGTTTTGGAGGAAGGCGACGACCTCGTGGTGGGAGTCCAGCAGGGGCAGGATGGCCGATACGGCAAACCCGCCGCTGCCCGCGATGGCGACGCGCATCGGGCTAGCGCTCCATGTTCTCGCGGTACCACGCGAAGAACATCAGCAAGGCCCAGAACTGACGCCGCCGGTAGACATTGTGGTTTGCCGAGCGCAGCACGTGACTGACGTGGCTCCAGCGGAACAGCCCGGTGGCCTCGACGCGATCCTGCGAGATGACGTCCCGCGCCACATTTTCGATGACGCGGACGACGCGCCCTTGCTGTGGCGTATGGAATCCGCGCTGCGCGCGCAGCCGCATGCGGCCCGGAAGCCGGCCTTTCATGGCCATGCGCAGCAGCGGCTTGCTGCGCACGCCGTATTTCACCGCACTGGGCAGGGCGAGCACGCAGTCGAGCAGCGCGTCGTCGAGGTAGGGGTACTGAAGGGTCAGGCCGTGACACGACGACATCCGGTCGCACTTGTGCAGCAACACGTACGGGATGCCGATGTTGACGTCGAGGGTCACGAGGTTGCGCGTCAGATCCCGCTCGGAGAAATGCTCGCGGATGAGCGACGCGGACCCGCCCTGGTCGAGAATGGCCGACTGCATGGCGTCCGTGTACAGGCTGTCGCGCTCTTCCTGGTCGAAGATGGACACCAGCGCCAAGTAGACCTCGAGGTTGTCGCGAATGGACTGCAGATAGCGGCTGGCCCGGCGGACGAAGGCGTTGGGCGGCAAGACCGGTGTCAGACCGTTGAGAAAACTCGGCGGCACGACCTTGTTGGCGCCGCGCCCGGCCTTCTGGAGAAAGTGGTAGCGCGGGTAGCCGGCCAGGATCTCGTCCGCGCCGTGACCGGTGTACACCGTCTTGGCATGGCGGGCGACCTGCTCGAAGATGAGCCAAAGTGGAAAGACGGCCGGGTCGGCGATGGGCTCGTCCAACTGGGCGGCGATGTGGGTGAATAGTTGTTCGTCCAGCCTCTTCGCCGGCAGCGTGGAGAGCGACAATTGCATGCGCTTGGCCTTGTCCACTGCCCAGCGTTCCTCATCCTGCCACGCGCGGTCGAGGCGCGTGAAGAAGGCCCGCGACTGCCCTCTGACGGCGGCGATGGCTGCGGAGTCGATGCCGCCGGTCCACAACAGCGCGTCGGCCTCGCGGCGGGCGGCGGCATTCTCGATCAGCTCCGACACCTGCTCCACGGCCTGCTGCCGCGTAGTCCGGACGGTATCGAGGGCCCAGTCGGCGAAGCGGTGCTGGCTCAATGCTCCCTGGTGGTACTCGATCACACTGCCGGGAGCCACGCGGTAGACGTTCTGCACGATGGACTGGACGCCCGGCACGCAGCGCAGGGTCAGGTAGCGGTCGAGGCTGACGAGATTCAGATGGCGCGGCACCAGCCCGGATGCCAACAGCGCGCGCAACTCGCTCGCAAAGAGCAGAAAACCGTTCGCGGCGTAGTAATAGAGCGGCTTGCCGCCCAGCCGGTCCCGCACCAGCCACCAGCGATCGTCCTCCACGTGGACCGCGGCCGCAAACATGCCGCGGAGGTCGAGACCGGCGGGGTCTTTGGCGTGCGCGGTGCATTGTGCGAGAAAGCTCCCGGGCGGGATGAGATCGCCCTGCCGCGTGCGCGGCGAGCCGTCCAAGAAGAGGCGGTCACCATGTTCCGGCGGCCCGGCGGCGACAAACCCGCGGTCTTCGACGAAGCGCGCGGGGCCGCGATGGGCGATGGCCTTGGCCATTGCGGCCACGGCGGCCTTGTCCGGTTTGCCGATGATCCCGCACAGGAGTCCCATCAGAACACCTTCTTCGTGTCAACCAGCAGCGTGACCGGCCCGTCGTTGACCAGGTGGACGTGCATGTGGGCGCCGAAGGATCCGGTCGCCACGGATATGCCCCGGTGGCGCAACAGATCCGCGACCTTCTCGTAGAGCGGCACGGCCTGCTCCGGCGGGGCGGCCTGGGTGAAGGATGGACGGCGGCCGCGGCGGCAGTCGCCGTGCAGGGTGAACTGACTGATCAGCAGCACCGCGCCCCCGACGTCCAGCAGCGACAGGTTGAACTTTCCGTCCTCATCGTTGAAACAGCGCAGACCGGTGATTTTCTTCACCATGGCGTCTGCGTCGTCGGGGGTGTCATCGCTGTCAACCCCCAGCAGCACCAGCAGCCCCGGGCCGATCTCGCCGACGACGCGCCGATCAACCCGCACCGCCGCCTCGGATACCCGCTGGATGACTGCGCGCACGGAATGTTCCTCCACCTGAGGCGAATTGTAGCAAGGGCTCCGGAGCGGGTCAAAGACCCTGTGCCCTGGAAGTCGCGACAGTTCCCCGTAACAAGAGCGCATTGGAAGGGCCGAACCCCATTCCTGTTCACTTCCTTTCGGCCTGTGCTGTCGCGTTGCAAAATCCCCGCAAGTGATCTAACATGATTCCAGAAGGTGGCTACGGGAGCGCAGGGAGTCCGATGAAGAACCTATCCGATGAACGGCGCCGTTATCCGCGCAGCCGGCGCGCGCTGACGGGGTATTTCGACCACTCGGGGCCGGGTGTGCTCAATCACATCGACAATGTCAGCGCCAACGGCGTCCTGTGCCACACCGTCAAGCCCGTGCCGATGATGACCAAGATGAGCGTCGTGCTCGAGCTTCCGCACCCCGAGGGGCACCGCATCGAGGCCGAGGGCATCGTCGTCCGCTGCGACCCGGACGCGCAGGGCGACGACAAGTTCCGCGTCGCGATTCTCTTCACCAAGTTGCGGGATGAAGACCACCACGCCATCCGCGAGTTCGTTGACGAAGACCTCGCCGCCATGGAGGAAGAGCGTTAGCCGGTGAGTGTTCCGCCGCGCCGTGCCGACCGGTTTCTCCTGCTAGCGACGGGGCTCGTCCTCGGCGCTTCCATCCTTTACCCCGCCCTGCGCCTGCTCGTTCGCGCCGTGCCGCTCTGGGACGCCTCGATCCTCGATGGCCGCACGTGGGCAACCGTCGCGAATACGCTCCTGATCACCGTCGGGTCGGTGGTGACTTCCGGTCTTGCGGGGACGCTGCTCGCCTTTCTGATGACGCGGGTTGCGTTTCCCGGCCGGGCCGCCGCCGCGGGGTTGGCGTACCTGCCCTTCGCATTGCCGCCGTTGGTGGGCGTGCTGAGTTTCTACTACCTGATCGGCCCGGACGGGTTTGTCAGCCGCGGGCTGCAAGCGGCGTTCGGCGTCGCGGAACAGGGCCTGACCGGGCCGCTGGCGATCCTGGTCATCCACACCTACAGCTTCTCCGTGTTCTTCTACGCCGCCGTATCGGCCGCCCTGCAGGGACTGGACCGGTCGCAGGTGGAGGCCGCGCGCACCCTCGGCGCGTCGCGCGCGCGTGTGTTCTGGCGCGTGACCCTGCCTGCGCTGCGCCCGGCGTTGCTTGCGGCCGCGTTGCTCACCTATATGTCCGCCGCGGCATCATTCAGTGCCCCCTTCTTCTTCGGAAAAGGCTTTCGTGTCCTGACGGTGCAGATCTACGAGGAGCAGACGGCGTTCAACGAGGCGCGGGCGCTGTCGCTGACGCTGGTGCTGGCGGCGGTGGCGCTTGCCGGTGTCGTGGTGCTGCGGGCGCGACGGACCGGGACCGGCGGCGGCAAGGGCGTGGCGCCGCCCGCAGCCGTGCGCCGCGGCCGCTGGCTGATCACGCTGGGGGCGTGGGGCATCACGGCGCTGCTGGTGGTGCCGCACGCGATCGTCGTGTGGCTGGCCTTTGCCGACCACCGGGCGTGGCACACGGAATGGGCGCCGCCGGTATACACCCTGGGAAATTTCCGGACGATCCTGGCCGACGCCCGGGCCTTTGAACCCATCCGCAACAGCCTCTGGATGAGCGCGGCGGCCGTGGCGGCCATGCTGGCCGCGGGGCTGCCCGCGGCGTACCTGATCGCCCGCCGCCGGACCGGGCATCGCTGGATCAATGTCCTCGTGATGCTGCCCTGGGCCCTGCCGGGCACGGTCATCGCGATGAATCTCATTGTCGCGTTCAACGACCCCTGGGTGCCCGCCTACGGCGTCGTGTGGATGCTGCCGCTGGCCTATTTCGTGCGCGGGATGCCCCTGTTTGCGAGGATGGCCGCCGCCGCGATTGAACCCTTTGACGCCGGGCTGATGGAGGCCGGGCAGACCCTTGGCGCCACGCCGCTGTACGTGCTGAGGCGCGTCGCGTTGCCGCTGATCCTGCCGGGGGTCGTGGCCGCGGCGGGACTGGCCTTCGCGCTGAGTCTGGGCGAGTTCGTGGCCTCGATTCTGCTCTACACGCCCGCCAACGTGCCCATTGCGGTCAAGATCAACATGGAATGGCGCGGAGACGTCGGGGCGGCTTTCGCCTACAGCGTCTTTCTCGTCGCGCTGGTCACGGTCACCTTCGCGGCGGCGCGGCGGGTTGCATCGCGCGCGACGTGAATGCCATGCTTAGCACGGGCTCGACCAGCAGGGAAGAACTACCTTGAGAATACAGATGTTTGGCCGCGAGGCCGAAAAACTGCTCGCCATCGCGGAGCGTTTCGACGAACTCGACATCGTCACCGAACGCCCGGAGGCCATCGTGTGCTACGGCGGCGACGGCACGCTGCTGTCCGCCGAACTGATGTGGCCGGGCCTGCCCAAGGTGCCCATTCGCAACAGCCGCCGGGGCCATCGCCTGATGCCGCATCCGCCCGCGCAGGTCTTCGAACGGCTGGCGGCGGGAACGCTTGTGCCCGCCCAGTTCATGAAGGTCGAGGCGGCGGTGCATCACCAGGGGCACGAAGAGCCCAATTGCTACGTCACCGCCATGAACGAGGTGAACGTGCACATGGGGCACGTGAACCTGGCCGTGCGTTTCCGGATGTGGCTCAACGGGCGGCCCTATGACGACGGCATCGAGATCATCGGCGACGGATTTGTTGTCAGTACCCCCTTCGGCAGCACGGCCTACTACAACCAGATTACGCGCGGCGTGTTCCATGTCGGCCTGGGCATCGCCTTCAAGTACACCTCCGAGCACACCAACCACATGGTCATGCCCGAAGATACCGAGGTGAAGATCGAGATGCTGCGCGGCCCGGCCACGCTCGCGTGGGACAACAGCCCGGACTATTTCGACCTGCACGAAGGCGATGTGCTGATCATCAAACGTCATGCCCAGCCGGCACGCCTGCTCATCTGGGAGCCCCTGCCGTATCCCGGCGACCAGTTCTAGGCGACGCGAAGCCGGGGAGTGATGGAAGCATGGGAGTGGGTGTTCCCATCCCTTCCATGGTTCCCCTTTATCTGTACGCCCGCCAGCGGGAAAGATTGAAGGACCGGAGGCCGTTTCGCGCATGGCGCATCCGGTCTTGTTCCCACTTCTGTGAAACGGGCTCCGGGAGATTCGCTTCGCCGTAGTGGCGGGCGATCAGGGGAAGGGCCTCCGCGCCGAGGCGGGCCAGATAGTTCTCGTCGATTTTCCCAGTCGCGTCCGCGCGGGCCAGGTTCACGCGCGCGACGACTGCGTCGGGCGATTGCACGTTGAGCGCCAGCAGCAGCACTATCGCGGCCCAGGCCCCGCCGATGAAGAAATGGTCGCGCTGATCGCGCAGACTGGTGTAGCCCAGCCAGGTGAGGAGGATGCCCACCCACAGCAGCCCGGCCAGCCCGTACACGCGCGACACGGTCAGCCCGTACGCCTCGACGTAGAGCGCGAGACGGTGGACCGCCGAGGCCAGCACGAGAAGGGTCAGCAGGACTTGCAGCCCGGCCGCGACGTGGAAGGCCCGCTTCTGCCGGGCCGTCGCACCCGCCACGAGTAGCTGAAGGAACAGGAGTTCCGCCAAGGTGACGCCCGCGACGACGAGTAGCTCGAAGAAGCCGCGTTTGGCGTAATCCGCGTAGCTGAGGTTGGCCGTGTGCTGCACGGCGGCGTCGCGGCCGAAGAGGTAGTGCAGTTGCAGCACAACGAAGATCAGGAAAAGCAGGTCGATCACGGCAAGCGCGGCGGTCGCCTCCACGACGCGGGCGCCCGCGGGCCACGTCTCGGGCGGGGGCGTTTCCGAGAGCTTCACGGGGCGCACGCAATGCACCAGAACGGCGGCGGCGGCCAGGGCCAGGGCCGCCGTCCACCCGGCGTGCGACAGGGGTTCGAGCCGGGCCACGTTGTCCCAGAAGTTGCGCAGGAAGCTCTCCATCGTTGCGTCCGCCAGGGAGAACAGGGTCGTGAAGACCACCAGGAAAGGCGCCGCCAACACCAGCCCGAAGAGGACGCGCCGCACCAGGCGGCCGGTGTCTTCGCGCTGCGCGGCCTCGTTGACGGCGGTCCCGAGGTGGTGCATGCCAATGAGCGCGTGAAGGGGCAGGAACATGGCGCGCGCCAAGACCTGCGTCAGCGTTGCGTGCCAGTAGGCGGGGGCGCCGAGCGTTCCGAGGGCCATCCCAAGGCATCCCAGCACCGCGAGGGCATCAAAGGTGCGCAGATGCGGGGCGTCCCAGAGCGTGAAGCCCAGCGAGAACAGCCACGCGGTCGCCAGCAGGACCCACGCGCCCGGTGGCAGGGCCGTTTTGGACACGCGGGCCATGTAGACGGCCGCCGCGATGAGCGCGGTGATCCAGATCGTGACGTTCAGTCCCCACGGAAAGGCCCGCAGGAGTCCGTCTCCGAGCAGCCCCAATGCAAGCATCAACGCGGTCAGCGTCAGCGGCCGGGTAAACGCGTCCTTCATGGTGTCATCCTTCACGGTTGGTCCCCACGCACACTATATTCCAGCGAGGACGGACCGTTCCCGGCCCGCCCCCGAAGGTCCTCTGCGGATGGCAGGGGAGGAAGACTTCAACTCAGCCACTTGCTGTCCACCGCATGGGCGATCGCCGGGCGCTTGCCGAGCCAGTTCAGGACAAGCCGGGGGAGCCGGTGGCGCCGCAACGGCAGGAGCTGCATCAGGAGCAGGCAGGTGACGCCCGCCGCGAGCTGGCCGGCGGCCATCAGCGCCAGGCCCGCGCACGCCAGGGCGGCCCAGACGCCAATCTGTGCCTGCGGGAAGGTGATCGCCGACGGTATGGGTTCGCGAAACACGCCCACAGCCGCGAAGATGACGACCATCGCGGCGAAGAGTCCTCCGCCAAGCATCAGCCAGACGAGCAGCGGCGTGTACCCGCGCGCGGGGTCTCCGCCGGTGGCCACGACCGTGCGGGACAGGTTGTACACGATGCACGCCTCGCCCAAGAGCGGCGCGTCCAGGGTGCGCGAGAGCGCGCGCGGGAACAGGAGCATGCCGTCCGGCAGGATCCAGGACGCGGCGAGCATCTGCACGGTCAGCGTATAAGCATGGTCGAGGCGGCCGTTCGCGCGGGCCGCGCCGAGACCAAAGGCGCTCGCGGCCACGCCGAGCCCGTTCACCACCGGCCCGGCGTCCATGTCGTTCATGCCCCAGTCCGGCGCGGCGTGCCCGCGCGGGTACTCGCGAAAGCCCGCGGTCATCGGCCCGGCGCTCCAGAAGTGACGGTCATACGCGTCGTACCACCCGTGCGCGGCATCGGGCCACACCTCAGGGGCGAAGAGGAGGGTGTACGAGTTCGAGCACCCGCGCGCCGGGTCGATGGGCGTGCCATGGTTCCGATCCGAGAGGAAGGGGGGCAGGCCGTGGTCGAGCGCGTTCCCCTCGAAGCCGCGCAAGGCGCGCGCCGCAAAGGCCCGGTGGTCCGTGCCGAGCACGGCGTCGGCGCGCAGGATGCACGCCACCGCAGCCACAACGTCGCTCGGGTAGCACTCGCCCGGGTAGTCCTCGATAAGCCCGCGCGGCGACGCATCGATGTCGGCGGCGAGCGCCTCGACGGTCTCGCGCAGGCGCGGCAGGTAGTCGGTCGTGCCCGTCAGTTTGGTGTTGACCGTCATCGCCCCGATGAGCAACATGCGATAGAAGCAGTTCTCGCGATGCAGGTAGTCCTCGCCCCAGTGCTTGCGGACCCACGTCCCGTGATTCGGGTCGAGGATCAGGGCCGTGGCCGCGTCCACCGTTCCGCGCGCATAGGCCATCGGTTCCCGGCCGAGGGTGGGGTCCTGTTCCCATGCCGCCTGCAGGGCCTCCGTACTCCAGAGATAGAACATCGAGCCAAAGACCGGCCACTCGGTCTCGACGAGGTCGGTGGTGGCGAGTTCGGCGGCCCGGTCCGAGGCCACCCGCTCGCGAGCCCAGTGCTCATAGCGCGGCGACAGCCGCTGATGCAGCCAGAAGGCCGCCCGCGGCGGCTGGCCGGTGCGCAGGTTGGGGTCGTGGAGGAAGTACAACGTGATCAGCACCGGCAGCAGCAGAAACCACGCGGCAAGGGCGAGGCCGATGACCGCATTGGCCTTTCTGCAGGCCCGGAGCAGGCGATGGCAGGTGGATGCGAACATGGGAGCCTCCTTGTGGTTGTTCAAAGCGCTTTATAGAACAAAGTACACGAGCAAAAAAGAGAGACGGATCCGCGAAGGAGAACGGCCGCCACAGGGACGAGCGGCGAGGCCGTATGCCACAGGACGTCTCCCAGAACCATGTGTGGCAACCCAGCAAGGAGGGACTGACCCAGCGACGAAGGAGCGGCCGGGTCTGTCCCCCCCTTGCGACGCGTACTTGTGAAGAACACGAACCAATGTGTTCGTGTGTCCGGCCTTCCTCATGCTCATTTCCTCCGCACGGCGTCGATCAGCGACTCCATGTGACTCAAATACCGTTCCAGGGCCGTCCGGCCCGCCTTGGTCAGGCGGAACTCGGTCCTGGGCATGCGGCCCTCGAAGGTCTTGGTGCACTCGACATATCCGGCGGCCTCGAGCTTCTGGGCATGCACGCTGAGGTTGCCGTCGCTCAGGTCGAGGAGCTGCTTCAGCTCGTTGAACGTCATGACGTCGTTCACGGCGAGCGCGCTGACGATGGCGAGGCGCTTGCGCTCGTGGATGACCTTGTCCAGCGAGGGATCGCCCGCTTCCTCGCGGCCTCCCGCGATGACGCGCAGCGGTGCGCCCTTCCGGGTGCGTTTCGGCGCGGCGTTTTCCTTCATTTCGTTATCCTCCGTGTCTGAGGGCGATGATCAGCCCAAACAGGATGTGCAGGCCGCCGAATCCCACGGCGAGCAGCGCGTCGGCCACCTGGTAGCCGCCGAAGACCACCAGATTCAGCGGCACCGGCGCGAAGAAGACGGCGACCCCGTACAGCATGAACAGCAGGCCCAACAGGGGGACGAGCCGGATGCTGAAGACCCCCGCACCTACCACGCCGACGCCGTAGAGCAGCAGCCACATGCCGGGCATCAGGGCCCGCAGGTCCTGCCCGAGCAGGGTCGTCTCGTAGAGCACCTCGGTGATCACGCAGCCCGCGAGGATGGCGGGAAGGAAACTCATCACGAAACGGCGGCCGTGACTGTTCCACAGCGGCAGTCGCTGGCGGCGGGCCTTGATCATGGACCCCGCGACCCCCACGCCGCACCCGAGGACCGCGACGCCAAGCCACGTGAAGATCCAGCCCTCCAGCGTGATGCGCGTCGAGGCCAGCCACGAGCCAAGGATCGCGACAACGCCCATGGCGACCATGCCCCATCCGGGAATGGCCGTGAAGGTGCCCGAGCGGGCCATGGTCTGGCGGATGAACGCAAGGTCATCGACGGCCCGGCCGTGCAGCGGCGCCGGCCCCGGTTCGGGCGGCTCGTCGCGGAGCGGTATGATGGTCCCCATGGCGCGGCCTCCAGTGTTGCTCTCTCTGTTGAGTACTTTGCCACACAAAGAGAAGTTTGTCAAGATGTCGCGCGGGGCGCGGGGGCGATTGAGCCGGCCGCAGCCGGTTCATTGCCAAGTGTTTTTTCCGCGTGGTACAGTCTACGCGCCATGATCAACGTGACCTGTCAGAACTGTTCCACCACCATCCTGGTGCCGTCGACGCTGCAAGGCCGGGCCGGGCTGTGCTTTGCCTGCGGGGCGGCGCTGGCGGTGCCGATGCTCGCCGAAGGGTCGGACCAGGTTGACCTGCGTTTCGAGAAGGGCGTCCTGGTGGCGGGGCGCTACACGATCGACGAGCCGGTGGGCGAGGGCGGCATGGGGGTTGTCTACCGGGCCCATGATGAACTCGTCGACGAGGAAGTGGCGCTGAAGTTCCTCAATCCGCAGATGCTCCGTACTCAGAAGGGGCAGCGGATGTTCATCCAGGAGGCGCAGATTGCCCGGCGCCTGCGGCACGAGAATATCGTGGCCGTCCACGATGTCAGCACGACCACCGAAGGCGTCATGTACCTGTCGATGGAATTCCTCCGGGGGCGATCGCTGCGCGCGATGCTGCGCCAGCACCGCAAGATGCGCCAGCCGGTGGACGTGCGCCTGGCCGTCGCGATCACGGCGCAGACGCTCAAAGCGCTCGAATACGCCCACCGCACGGTGATCCACCGGGACATCAAGCCCGAAAACATCATGTTGCTGCCCGGCGAACGCGTCAAGGTGCTCGATTTCGGTCTGGCGAAGGCCGTCACCGAGGTCGAGGACACGGTCGCGGCCGGGGAAAAGAAGAAGCGGGTGGTCGGCACCCTGGCCTATGCCTCGCCCGAGCAGCACCGGCACGCCGCGATTGACCTGCGCACGGACATCTACTCGACCGGGCTCGTGTTCCGGGAGCTGTTGACCCTGCGCACGCCGATGGAGGAGCCGGTGGACGTCGACCGCGTCCGCAGCGACGTGGCGCCGGGGCTGCTCGATGTGCTGAGCAAGGCGCTCGAGCCCAACCGTGAGGAGCGGTGGCAGTCGGCGCGCAGTTTCTACGAACGCCTGCTCCAGGTCTTCGAGGACAGTTACCGGCGCATTTCGGTGCCGAGCGGGGTCTATGCCGCGTCCGACGTCGAGGTGTCCACGGAGGACATGGTGTTTCTCGAAGGCGGCAGCTTCCTGATGGGGAGCAACGAGGCCCGCGAGGAGACGCCCGAGTTCGAGGCCTTTGTCGAGCCGTTCTACATGGACCGGAGCCCGGTGACCGTGCGCCAGTACCGGCGTTTTCTGGAGTCCACCGGGCATCCCGAGCCCAAGTACTGGCGCGTCCCCGAGTTGAACGGCGACGACCAGCCGGTGGTCGGGGTGACGTGGAAGGACGCGGTGGCCTTTGCCGCGTGGGCGGGCAAGGAACTGCCGACCGAGGCCCAGTGGGAGTTCGCCGCGCGCGGCAAGGAGAACCGGCGCTATCCGTGGGGGCCGGTGGAACCGGACACCACCCGCTGCAATTTCGGCGACTACCTGGGCATGCCGTCGATGGTCAGCATGCACGAGGCGGGCAGCACGCCCGAGGGCATCCTCGACCTGGCGGGCAACGTCTACGAGTGGACGTTGGACGGCTACCTGCCCTACAAACCGGGCCGGCGCGATCCGGCGGCCAGCGCGCATGCACCGCGCCGCGTCGCGCGGGGGGGATCGTGGCATTCGGACCCGCCCGATCTCCGCTGTTCGCATCGCAAAGGGCTCTTCCCGGACATGCAGCTCACCACGGTCGGGTTCCGTTGCGTGGTGCTGGCGAGTCACGCCAAACGCGCGTGATCAACGCCCCGGATACCCCATTTCCCCAGCAAAAACTCACGAAAAGCTAATTTGACTGCCAACCGGACGCTCACTATACTTAGTGAAATCTACGGTGGAGGCAGCCATGGTTGACGGGCACGTCCTGGTACTCAACAAGTCCTGGGTCGCCGTCCACATCGCCCCGGTACGGCGGGCAATGACCCTGCTTTATCAGGGATTGGCGCGGGCGGTGCATCCCGAAGACTACGCGTTGTATGACTTCGACGACTGGTGTGCCCTGTCCCGTTTCGGCCGCGAAGGCCGCTACATCCACACCCCCACGATGGACGTCCGCGTGCCCGAGGTCATCCTGCTGAGCGCCTTCAACGGCTTTGTCCGGCGCGAGGTACGGTTCTCGCGGCGCAACATCTTCGAACGCGACAAGAACACCTGCCAGTACTGCGGCAAGCGTCTGGTCAAAAACGATCTGACCCTCGATCACGTCGTGCCGCGGTCCCGCGGCGGGCGCGATTCGTGGGAGTTCCTCGTGCTGGCCTGCATGCCGTGCAACGTCCGCAAGGGCAGCCGCACCCCGGGCGAGGCCAGCATGCGGCTGATCCGGCAACCGGTCAAACCGGCGTGGCTGCCCACGTTTGGCACGCGCGTGCCGCGTGACCAGTTCATCAGTTGGCAGCGTTTCGTTGACGCGGCGTACTGGGATGCAGAGCTGCGAGAGTGACTCCTTCGGCGCTTTACGCAGACGTGGCGCTTCCGGTTCCCGTCGATCACACCTTCACCTATGACGTGCCCGAGTCGCTCCGTGCACGCGTACAGCCCGGCATGCGCGTCCTGGTCCCGTTTCAGCGGCGTCAGATCACCGGTTATGTGGTGGGCCTGACATCGAAGACGGATCTGGCCGCCGTGCGGTCCATCATCGACCTGCCCGACGACTATCCGCTTTTCACCGCCGACATGCTCAAGCTGTGCCGCTGGATGGCGGACTACTATTGCTGCTCATGGGGCGAGGCGCTCCAGTGTGCGGTGCCGTCGGGGATCGCCGTGCGCAGCAAGATGCGCTATCGCTTGGTGGCCGAACAGCTCACGGCGGGACGTTTCACGGACCGCCAGCGGCGCGTCATCGCCGAGTTGTACCAGCGCGGGCCGTTGACGGAGGGACAACTGGCCACGGTGGCAGGCCGTCAGGCACTTTCCGCGACGCTCCAGTCGCTGCTGCGGCGGGGCGTGCTGCTGGCCGAGCCGATGGTGCCGGATCCGGGCGTCGGCCTGCGCACGGAGACGTGGGTGCGGTTGCGCGAGGACGCGGTATTGGCACCGGAGGCATGTGAGGCGCTGCAACGGCGCGCGCCGCGCCAAGCGGCCGTGTACCTCGACCTGCTCCACGATTTGCCCGAACGGCGCGCGGCGGAGTTGTACGAACGGCACGGGGTGAATGCCGCTATCCTCAAGACGCTGGCCGAGAAGGGACTCATTGAGCGCGAAGAGCGCGAACTATTGCGCCGGCCGGATATCGAGGCCGATGAGCGCTCGCGCATCAAGCACCGTCTCAACGAGGAGCAGGCGCGCGCCTTCACGACCATCACGGATGCCCTCGACGCGCGCACCTTCCAGACCTTTCTTCTCAGGGGCATCACCGGCTCGGGCAAGACCGAGGTCTACTTGCAGGCCATTGAGCACACGCTCCAGACAGGGCGCGACGCGATCCTGCTCGTGCCCGAGATCTCGCTCACGCCGCAGACGGTGGCGCGCCTGAAAGGACGCTTCCACGAACAGATCGCGGTGCTGCACAGCGGACTTGGCAAGGGCGAACGCTACGACGAGTGGCGGCGTGCCCAGCGCGGCGAGGTGCGCATCGTGGTCGGCGCACGCTCGGCGATCTTCGCGCCGCTGCCCAACGTGGGCCTGGTGGTCGTGGACGAGGAACACGACACGTCGTACAAGCAGGGCGAGAGTCCGCGCTACCATGGCCGCGACGTCGCCATCATGCGCGCGCTGTTGAACAACGCCGTGTGCGTGCTGGGATCGGCGACGCCGTCGCTCGAGTCGTACCACAACGCGTCCATCGGGAAATCCGTGCGCCTGGATCTCATGCGCCGGGCCACACACGCCACACTGGCCGAAGTCACCGTTATCGACATGCGCGAGGAGACCCGGGAAGTCAGCGGGCAAGTGACCCTGTCGCGTCACCTCGAGGCCGAGCTTACCGAGACCCTGCGTCGCGGCGATCAGAGCATCCTGCTGCTGAACCGCCGCGGTTACGCGCCGTTCGTGCTGTGCCCGCAATGCGGCTGGGTGGCCGAATGCCGCGACTGCCAGGTTTCGCTGACCTACCATGCCAGCGGGCACTACCTGAACTGCCACTACTGCAATCAGCGCCGCGAGGTGCCCGAGATCTGCGACGCCTGCAACTTCAACCCGCTCCTGTTTCTGGGGGCCGGCACGCAGAAGATCGAGGACTACCTCGCCCGCACCTTTCCCGATGCGCGGATCGCGCGCATGGATGCGGACACGACCGCGGGCAAGGGCGGGCACGCGAAGATTCTGGGGAGTTTCGCGGCGGGGGAGATCGATATCCTCGTGGGCACGCAGATGCTCGCGAAAGGGCACGACTATCCGGGGGTGACGCTGGTGGGCGTCGTGAACGCTGATACGGGACTGAGCGTGCCGGATTTCCGCGCGGCCGAACAGACCTTTCAGTTGTTGACGCAGGTGGCGGGCCGCGCCGGGCGCGGCGACAAGCCGGGCCGGGTGGTGGTGCAGACCTTCCGGCCGAATCACTATGCGGTCCAGTGCGCCGCGAAGCACGACTTCGATGCGTTCTTCCAGCGCGAGATCGCCGAGCGCGAGGCCGCGGGCTACCCGCCGTTCCGCCGCATGGCGAGTTTCCTGCTCGAGGCAGGCGATCCGCACGAGGCCGAGCGGGGCGCGGCCTTGCTGGCGCGGATTGCGGCGGACCAGATCGGCGTTCACGGTTTCAAGGGCGTCGAGCGGCTCGGTCCCGCCCCCGCGGCCGTGCGGCGCGTCATGAGGAAATACCGCTGGCATTTAGCCTTGCTTTCGAAGAGTCCGGCCCGTTTAAATACGCTGGCCCGCGCCATCCGGCAGGCCTTCGCGGAACAGGCGAATGCCGGGCGGCTGCAGCTTAAGGTCGATCTTGACCCCTATGGGATGTACTAGTAGGGGCGGGTCTGAGACCTGCCCCTACGGTGCGGAATGTGGCGGTTGTGCGGGGGCGGGTCTGAGACCCGCCCCTGGGGTGCGTGATGTGGTGGTTGTGCGGGGGCGGGTCTGAGACCCGCCCCTACGGTGCGGAATGTGGTGGTTGTGCGGGGGGGTGCGTCTGAGACCCGCCCCTGGGGTGCGTGATGTGGTGGTTGTGCGGGGGCGGGTCTGAGACCCGCCCCTTACGGTGGGCAACGTGATGGGGTGGGGTATGTAGG
>JBPOJD010000037.1:0-43503 GCA_052033955.1 Candidatus Hydrogenedentota bacterium | reverse complement strand
ACGAGCAGACCGCGTCATGAACCTGGCAAGAATCGGCAACTACTTCCTACAGCTATACCAATGCTCACTCAACCACGCATTTCGCTCCCTGCAAGCGTTGCCTACCTAAAACTGGGGAGCACTGAGGCAGCCACCGGGCCGTTGCACCGCCTTGCCCGTCCTTTCGACCCTTCGATTCCGCGCCAACCGCATAAGCGACGTTTCAGCACAGCCGTCGACGAGGCATTGAATCGGCATGGACGGATTCGCAGGAGGAGCTTCACGCAGCCGCCAGCGGCCTTTGAGTGCGACCTCATGAAAGAGAACAACGTCCCGGTCGAGCTGGACGGCAGCGGGATATCGATCTACGTGACACCGTATCAGATCCGCACATTTCCGCTGCATTATCTCTAACATACGGCTGCCGGGCGGTTGCGCACGCCGTCGGCGTGCGGTACACTCGTGCGCCATGGTCAAACACATCGTGCATCACAAGGTACGGTTTCTGGTTACCCTGAGCCTGCTGCTGTTCGCGGGATTCGTCACGACCAGTCTGGTGAGTTACTTCGTCTCGCTGTCGGCCGTGCGCGGCCAGATCGACCGTGAAACGCTGCCCCTCACAAGCGACAACATCTACTCCGAGATACAGCGCGACCTCCTCAAACCGGTTTTTATCTCGTCGTTGATGGCCAACGACACGTTTCTCCGGGACTGGGTCATCGAGGGCGAACTGGACCCGCAGCGCACCGCCCGGTACCTGAACGAGATCAAAGAGAAGTACGGCGCGGTGACGGCCTTTTTCGTGTCAGAAGTCACCCGCAACTACTACTACGGCGACGGCATACTCAAGCAGGTCTCGCCGGATGCCGAACGCGACATCTGGTACTTCCGCGTGCGCGAGATGACCGATGACTACGAGATCAACGTGGACCCGGATCTCGCGAACCGGGATACGATGACGATCTTCATCAACCACCGCGTACTCGACTACGACGGCAACTACATTGGCGCCACCGGGGTCGGGTTGACCACCGGCGAGGTCGTCGGGCTCATCAACCACTACAGCGAGAAGTACGACCGGCGGGTCTATTTCACCGACCCGGACGGAACGATTACGCTGCACTCGAGCGACTTTCCTGATCACCTGCGCAGCATCCGCGATATCGAAGGGCTCGCGTCCGACGCGGACAGTATTCTTTCCGCCGAGGGAAGCACGCGGAATTACCGCGATGGCCGCAAGACGGTCCACTTGAACACGCGGTACATTCCCGAGCTGAAGTGGTACCTGATGGTGGAACAGACCGAAGGGCACGAGGTAAACCAGATCCACCGCGCGCTTGTCACCAACCTGCTGCTGTGCGCCGTGATTGCCTTCGTGGCGATCGCGCTGACGACACTGACCATCGGGTCCTATCAGCGGGTGACGCTTGATCAACAGGACAAGATCCTGCAGCAACACGACGATCTGATCGCCCGGAACGCCGAACTCCAGCGTGCCTTGGCCGAGGTGCGGCGTCTGAGCGGGTTGCTGCCCATCTGCGCGTGGTGCAAGAAGGTGCGCGACGACAAGGGCTACTGGAAGCAGATCGAGGCCTACGTCCAGGAGCATTCCGAGGCCGCCTTCAGCCACGGCATCTGCCCCGAGTGCAGCCAGAAGCAGTTCGGCACGAACAGGCCGGAGGACAGCTCCCCCGAAGCTTCCTAGAGGCCACCCCAAGACGGGCCGCGCCCGCCTACAGCCAGCCGGTCATCTCCGCGAGCAGCCGCGCGTAACGCACAAAGTCGGGCCACGAGATGTCGTGGGGCACACCGTGGTCGCAGCCCGGGATGTAGCCCCCTCCCTTTACAACCGGCGCAATGCGTGCCAGTTCGTCCTCGATGGCGCTGCCGCCCGCAGCGATACACCGCTTGTCCACGCCCTGCCGGTAACCCATCCGCTTCCCGAAGCGCGTGCGGTAGGTATTGATGTCGCACCCCGCGGCCACCTCGATGGGATCACACACGTTGATGCCCGCCTCCATCCATACAGGGATGAGATCGTCAATGCGGCCGTCCGAATCCATATCGAAGATCTGCACCCCGGCCTGCCGCGCCTCGGATACCCACCGCGACCACGCGGGCAGCAGAAACTCGCGCGACATCTCGGGGCTGATCATGCTCTTCTCTTTGTAGGCCATGTCCTCGCTGATCCAGATTGCGTCCACGACACCCGCATCCAGCACGCGCGCCATCGTGCGGGATACGAAGTCCGTCCAGAACTGAGTCATCTCGCGCACAAACTCCGGGGCCTCCAGAAACAGCATGCAAAGGGGCTCAAAGCCGCACCACTCGCGCAACTGCCAGAACGGCCCCGCGAATCCGATCGACACCACGTAGTCCCGCTCGCGCATGATGCGTACCCGGTCATCGAAGTCTGCCGGATACCGCACGGGATCGTCCGGGTTGTAGCGTTTCTTCATCTCCTCGAAGTCGGCCGGCGTCGCAACGGGAAAGGCGTGCCATTTGCGGGTAACGAAGTCCTTGGCCTCACGGATGTAGGTGTAGTCGTACTCGTCAGAAATCTCGGTGATGTTCCCCATCCAGTCCTGCACAATATAGTGCCCGTCTTTGTGCTCGAGCACCTTCTCCTCGAACACCGGGTTCATGCGGAAGCTCACCCCGGGGTGGGAGAACGGTTTGTGACAACGCTCGGGCTCCATGCCGATCTCTCGGCACAGGTGTTCGAACCAGTCACCCTCGGCGGGCAACCCCTCCTGCCGCCAGCGCCGGAAGGTCTTCTCACGCGGCCCGCCCGGTTGGAACGGGATGCGGTCCGGGGCGCCAAACAACAGGGTCTCCAGATAGCGTTCTCGCGGGGTCATGCGGCCGGTCTCCTGTACGTGCGATCGTGAGTTCTGGGGCGGTTCCGGGCACAACATATACCACATGGCGCGGGAAATGGCAACGTTGCCATATCCCGCCCGAAGCCGTATAATGCCGCCGCGCCGGAACAAGGCACTGAACAGGCCACAAACCAGACGGAGCACGGCCATGGCATTCCCTCCACGTGATGTCGAACGGGTACGGATACTGGCGGAACGGGTCGCGGCGATTGCGCGCGAACCGCGCATGGCGGCGATCCGGAAACGGTGGGCCGACGTCAATGCGCTGCGCAAACCCGACCGCGCACCGGTCTGGTGCAGGCCGGTCGGCTGCTGGAGCGAGATCATCACTCCCCGGATGCGCGAGTGCACCGACCCCCTGCTCCGTCACATGGAGTACGGCTTTCTCCAGATACTCCACAAGCGGGACATCGACGATGACCAGCCTGTTGACGCGTTCTATCCGCTCCCGGCGGCGTTCCGCTGCGATCCGCCGAACATGTGGGGGGTGGAGACCGGAAGACACTCGACCAATACGCCCGGCGGCGCGTGGGCCTATGATCCACCCCTGAAAGAGACGCGGGATTTCCAGAAGCTTCGCATGCCGGTCTTCTCCTACGACGCGGCGCAGACGCTCACCGTCAAGGCGCACGTCGAGGAGATCCTAGACGGCATTATGCCGGTCCGCATCGTTGTGCAGCCCATCCTCAGCGCGACCCTGGGCACCTACGCCGCCGATCTTCGAGGTCTCCAGCAGATCATGTTGGACATGGCCATCGAGCCCGCGTTCATGCACGATCTCATGGCGTATCTGCGCGATGCCGCGCTCTCGGCCCTGGACGCAGTCGAGGCCACAGGCATGCTCACCCCGAACAACAACGAGGCGATGACGTGCAGCGACCCGATCGGCTGGCCTTCACCGGACGGCAGCCTCACAGCCCGGAATCTGTGGTGCATGGCCAACTCACAGGAATTTGACCAGGTGTCGCCGGACATGTGGGACGAGTACTGCCTCGAATACCAGCGACCCATCTTCGAGCGTTTCGGCCTCATCGGCTACGGCTGCTGCGAAAACCTGACCCTGAAGATGGGCCGCGTCCTGTCCGTGCCCAACCTGCGCATTCTCACGTGCAGCGCGTGGACCAATCTGGATACGGTCATCGAACAGGCCGGAAACCGCTGCTGCATCATGTGGCGCCAGAAGGCGAGCGACGTGGTCTTCCCCGACGACGTGCGCACGATCCGCGACGACCTCATGGACGGCGTCCGCAGACTTCAAGGCTGCTCGTACCAGATTGTGCTGCGTGAACTGGAAACGCTCTCCGGCCACCCCAACCGCCTCCACGATTGGACGCGCCTTGCCAAGGACGCCGCCGAGACCTATTCATAACCCCAAGGCAAGACAGAAGGCACGAGACATGAGCGACAGGTCGGACTACCTCCAGACACAAAGTCATCCTGCAAAACGGTTTCAGGACGTTGAGAAAAAAAGCTGGCCTTCTGCGCAGGATCCCTGGAGGAGGTGCGCGCATGGCAGCGCAAGACGCGCCGAAAACTCCGGGATCTGACCGGCTACGGAACTATGGTTGAGACCCCGCGTCACCGAGGCGACGGATTGCGGCGACCATTGGCGCCGGCGTCTCGAAGTATTTACCGAGCCGGAAGTGCTGGTGGGCCTCTACGTGCTGACTCCCAAGATCTCTTCCGCACCGTATCGTGTGGTGATAGCGCCGCACGGCCACGTCAGCGGCGGAAAGGCATCCGCGGCGGGCCGCCGTGACATACCCGAGCTGGCCGAGACCATCGAGGCCCACAACTACGATTACGGCGTGCAACTCGTACGCGAAGGTTTCATCGTGTTTTGCCCCGACGCCCGCGGGCAAGGCGAACGTCAAGAAGCGGACAACGAAGGAAACATCCTCAAGGCGTCGTGTCTCTGGTTTAATAACATGGGAATGCCCCAGGGGCAGACTGTTACCGGCATGTGGACCTGGGATCTCCACCGCCTGATCGACTACATCGAAACCCGCGATGACTGCATGTCCGGCCGCATAGGCCGTTTTCAATTGAACTGTGGCCGTTTCTGGCCGCAGACTGCGAGGATTCGCGCCAGAAACGCGGCGGAACGCGGCTATGGAATTATTGAAAACGCTGTAGGCTGCGCGGGACTGTCCGGCGGCGGCCTGCAGACCCTTTGGGCGGCAGCGCTCGACGAGCGCATCCGGTGCGCGGTCGTCAGCGGCTACATGTACGGCTTCAAGGAATCCCTGCTCGACATCAACTGTTGCCAATGCAATTTCGTGCCGCACCTGTATGAATACGTGGACATGGGCGACATCGCCGCGCTGATCGCGCCCCGTCCGCTGGTGATCGAGACGGGCGCAAGGGACGGCCTGAACGGAGCCAGCGGACTTGGCACTGTGCGCCCGCAAGTGAACACGATCAAAAAGGCATACCGTGCGCTGGGGACCCCCAAGATGCTTGTTCACGACATCTTTGAGGGACCGCATCGCTGGAACGGTGTCAAGGCAATTCCGTGGTTGAAGAAACACCTGATGGGATGACACCCTCCCGCGACAGCGCCCCCGCTCTCTCCGCGTACTCACGGAAAAGCGCGACATAGTCCCGGTAGGCCGCGCACGAAACGCCGGGCGGCGTCTGATGATCGCAACTGATCAAGTACCCGCCGCGCGCGGCTGTCGGCAGCAGCCGTTCAAACTCCGTGCGCATGGCCTCGACGCCCTTGTCCATCGTCATCTTGTCGAAGTGCCCGATGAAGCGCATGCGCGGGTGCGCCGCGCGCAGGGCCGCGATGTCCACACCCGCCTGCCGCTCAAGCGGCAGAATGCCGTCGAGTCCCGCCTCGGCGAACCAGTGCGCAGGGATGGCGACGTCGCCGTCGGAGTCGATGATGGGGATGACCCCATGGCGGCGCAAGGCGGGAATGACCCGGTCGTAGTGGGGCCGCATGAACTCGTCGAACAGATCTTTGGACAGCATCGGCCCGTTGTTGTAGCTCATGTCCTCGCCGAAGGTCATGAAATCCGGTGTGCAGATCGCGCAGACCTGCTCGATCACCCGCAGCATCCATTCGGCCAAATCCCCGTTGATCCGGTGCATCAGCTCCGGCTGCTCGTAGAAGGCGTACAGGTGCCGCTCGATCCCGAGCAGGCGCCGCGCGAACCAGAAGAACCCATCGAGACTGAACCAGAGCACCACCTCGCCGCGCTGCTGCTCCTCGGCCCAGGCCGTCCACCGGGCGGCGTCCACCGGCTGCGCAAGATACAGATGCGGCAAGATCCGCTCATAGTCCGCGTCGGTCGCCACGATGCCGGCGCCGTGCGACGGCGGCTCAGGACAGCCCGGGCCAGTCACCGCGAACCAGTCCTGCTTGTAGACGTCGAGGCCGAAATGCCGACAGATCGCGTAGCGATCCGCCACGTCGGCGGGCAGCCCCTCGGCATGCCAACGCTCGATGGTCTTGTCCCACCAGCCTGCCCATTCCAGCAGTGGCAGCCGGTCGAAGGGCTTGAAACTCATAACGGCATGAAAGCGTTCACGCGTGTTCATGTGTGGTCAACCATCCATTCCAGGAATGCCAAGCCCTCGTCGACACTCGCGGCACCCACGTCGTACACAAGCAGCGCCGGGTCGTATTCTCCGTGGATACCTTTGACGTCGTCGATGGACAGATGCAGTATGACGATCTTGCCCGCCTCCTGAATCCGGTTGTAGCGGCCCCGGTCATACATGAGCAGATTACTGGTCGTCCCCGCTTCGGCTTGTTGCCGTACTGATAAAACGTCTCGTAGACCTGCCGGTAAAGCGCGCGCGCCTGTGCCATCGCCTTCAGAATAGTATGTGTCGCGGCCGCCGTCGCCATCGCGCACGCGCGATCGATGACCTCGTGGTTCCAAAGCGCGTCCCAATAAGTCCGGGCGCGCTCGAAATCCGGCTTGTACTGCAATCGGTCTCCCGCCATGCCGCGCCTCTCCCAAGTTGGCGCGGGAACCGTAACACACGCGCCGGAATATGTCAACGTTGCCATGCACACGCCAGACCGGCCCCCTCAAGGCCTCGAAATGGGGCTCAGCGGACGCCGTGGTAGACGTCCTGGCCGCCGGGCGGCGCGAACACGATTTGCCATACGTGAGCACGGCGGGCGCGGAACATCCCGGCACAACACTGAAGGTAGTAGCTCCACATACGGTAAAAACGGTCGCCGTAACGCCCTGAGAGCTGATCCCAATGGGCGGTGAAATTCCGCTGCCATGCCATCAGCGTCGTGTCGTAGTCCGGCCCGATGTTGTGGCAATCCTCGAGCACGAAACGCGGGCACACGGCGGAGAGGATCTCCCCCATGGACGGCAATTGCCCGTTCGGGAAGATGTATTTCTCGATCCACGGGTCCGTCCCGCGCAACCGGCTGGCCTTGTCCAGGCCGATCGTGTGGAGCAAGGTCAGACCGCCGTGCTTCAGCACACGGCGCACCGTCTCGAAGTAGGTGGGGTAGTTCTTCCGGCCGACGTGCTCGAACATGCCGATGGACACGACACGGTCGAAGTGCCCTTGGATATCGCGGTAGTCGTGCAGCGCGATCGTCACGGGAAGCCCCTGGCAACGCTCGCGCGCCAGCGCCGCCTGTTCGCGGGAGACGGTGATGCCGGTCACTTCGACGCCGTAGCGCTCGGCGGCAAACTGCGCCAGGCTGCCCCACCCGCACCCGATGTCGAGTACAGCCATGCCCGGACGCAGATGCAGCTTGCGGCACACCAGGTCGAGTTTGGCTTCCTGCGCGGCATCGAGGTCGGCGGCGTCCTTCCAGTACGCACAACTGTAGACCATCCGCCGGTCCAGCATCGCGCGAAACAGGTCGTTGCCGAGGTCATAGTGCCGCTCGCCCACCTCGAAGGCCCGCCGCCGGCTTTGGAGGTTCAGAATCTGCGCCCGCACGACCGCCCACACCGCCGCGGCGTTCCACATCACCCGCTCGTTGACATGATGGCGCAGCAACCGTGCCACGCATTCGTCGATGCGCGCGCAGTCCCACCACGCATCCATATAGGACTCGCCGAACCCCAGCGATCCCCCTGACAAGATGCGGTCGAAGAACCGCCCGTCGTGGACGTGCACATCCCAAGGCTGGTCGCCGTTGACCGCGACGCCGGCGCGTGAAAACAGATCCTCCACCACCCGGCGCGCCGCACCCCTGCGCACGGCACGCACCTGTGTCGCTGCTGTAGTCATCGCAGGTCTCCCCTGTCTCCTGCCCGGGCTCCAGCACAAAGAGCACTCCGGCCCCTCTCTCAGGCGCTGGGCTGGTCGACGATCTCGACCGTGGTCGCCTGGGGACCCTTCTCGCCCGGCTCCTCCTCAAACCGCACGCCGGTCCCCAACCGCAGCCGATCAAAGCCGTCGTGCAACACGCTGTTCTTGTGAAAGTAGACGTCCCTCCCGTGGATGGTGCGGATGAACCCGTAGCCGCCCTCCGCGAAGAGCTTGGACACGACCGCCGTCAGCTGCTGTTCAGGATGACGCTTGACGCGGCCGCGCTGCCGTTCCACCAACTCCTTCAACTGGCGCTGCGCGACATCAAAGACATCGCGCACCAGCACCGGGAGCGCGTCGAGCGTGTCGCCCCGCGCGGACTCGCGCCGCACGACGACCTCGTTCTCCGGCGGCACCCGGATCAGCAGGGTCACCCGGTAGGGATTGCCGTTGCCCTGCGGCCTATCCATGATGATGCGACAACTAATAATGTAATCGCAGATTTTCTCAATTTTGTCAACCTTCTGGTTAATCATGGCCACGACGGCCTCGTCCCGGGGAAGATCATTGAAGGCCAGTTCCAGTGGGATCTGCACGATGCGTTCCTCCCGTCGTAGTTACTGCCGTTATCCGTTGAAACGCCGCTGTCCGTCACTGGTTTGGCTTACTCCTGCGGCTCCTCCGTAGCTGGATACTCCGTCGCCGGCGCCTCCACCGCCTCTTCCGGCGCAACCGGCCGCTCGACCGGCATGTCCATCCCCGTTTCGCCCAAGTCCCTCGGCGTCACCTCCGCCGGACTGCCCGCTGGTGCAGCAGGCTGGCGCTCCGCCCGCTCGCACCCGGCACCGGCAAGGATGAGAAGTCCGACAGCGAGAACCCCTGCCACCACATTCCTGTAGCTCATGGTGCATCTCCTTTTGCATCGGCGTGACTTCCGACGTCACTGCTGACACCTTGGCCCAGCTTCTTTCTTTCCCTATAACACGCGACTGCGCCGCTTCCTATTCAGTTTTCACCGTCACGGCGGCACTCTTTGCTTTTCGGTTGGACGGGCCATTACCATCGTAGTATCACCGGTTTCCCCAACGAGATACGAAGGCTGTGACACGACATGTCGTCAACCCCGGGAGGGACCACCATGGACCGGCTCGAAGGCTATTACGGCGTGAAGGGTTTTGGCGCGTCTGGAGACGGGCGCGGCGACGACACGGCCGCCATTCAGCGGGCTGTGGACAAGGCCGCGGAGAAGGGGGGCGTGGTTCATCTGCCGCCCGGGCAGTACCGCGTCTGTGGGAGTATCGCGGTGAAGCACGGCGTCACGATCACCGGGGTGCATCCGGCCCCGGTGGGTTTCAGCCAGCTTACCGGCACAGTGATCCTCGCGACCGGCGGTCGCGGCGATGACAGCGACACGGCGCCCGCCCTCTTCGAGATGGGCGATTCGACAGCCGTGCGCAATCTGTCCATCTACTACCCCGAACAGCATCCCGATGACATCCAGCCGTACCCGTGGACCTTTCACCTCTACGATTCGGACAACACCGTCGAATGCGTGACGCTCATCAACAGCTACAAGGGCATCCGCGTCGGCCCCGAGTGGAACTGCCGCCACCGCATCCGCAGCATTCATGGCTGCGTGCTGCGCAACGGCGTGTGGGTGGACAACTGCTGGGAAATTGGGCGCGTCGAGAATTGCCAATTGCACCCGCACTGGTGGTCCAAGCCCGAGCTCGGCGGCGACGGGACCAAGGCCGTCACGTTCATGATGGATAATCTCGAATGCTTCGTATTCGGGCGCACCGACTGGGAATACGTCACGAACAACTTCATCTACGGCGCCAAGGCGGGCTACCGCTTCATCCACACCCCGAACGGCGACTTCAACGGCCACCTGACCGGCTGCGGCGCCGACGGCAGTCAGACCGCCGTGCAGATCGACCGCCTCCAGCGGATGGGGCTGCTTGTCACCGGCGGCGAATTCGTCTCGCTGGCCGGGCCCGACCCCTGCCAGGTGCGCGTCGCGGAGAGTCTCGACCAGGGTACGGTCCGTTTCGTCAACACCGCCTTCTGGGGGCTGTCCAACCACATCGCCCATATCAAGGGCAACGGCTACGTGTCGTTCAGCGACTGTTATTTCACGAACTGGAAGAAGGAAGTGGACGACAGCCCGCTGATCGTCGTGGAGTCCGGCCGGGTACAGATCAACTCCTCGACCTTTGACACGCATCACCCGGCCATCCGCCTCGGACCGGGCGTCGCCCACGCCGTCGTACGCGGCAACAACGGCGTCAACGGCGTGCGCATTCTCGATGAAACCGGGGGCCGCGCGCGCATGGCCGACAACGAGGACCCGGTCGCACCGGAGGCCATGCAGCAGTTCGGCATTTCTGGACGCCCGCGCGAAGGCGGCGGCGATTGAATATCCCATCCCACCATTCTCAGGAGTTGTAGACACATGCCCAGCAATCCCTTCGGCCTCCCCTCGACGGGAGGCCCCTATCCCTGGACACACCTGGCCGCCCAAAACAGCCGCCGGGACTTTCGCTTTGCCCTCTTCGCCGACCGCACCGGCGGCACGCGGGCCGGCCGCTTCGAGCAGGCGGTGCGCCAGATGAACGGCCTGCGCCCCGAGTTCATCCTCCACATCGGCGATATCATCGAAGGCGCGCCCAACGACATGGAGGCGGTCAACGCCCAGTGGGACGAGGCCCTCGGCATGGTAGCCCAGGTCGAAGCGCCGCTCTTTCTCGTGCCGGGCAACCATGACGTGAACAATCTGGCGCAGATCGAGGTATGGAAGCAGCGTTTCGGACCGCTGTACTACAGTTTCGTCTACGAGGACGTGCTGTTCATCATCCTCAATTCCGAGGACCCCCCGGGCAAGCAGTTGAGCGACGAGCAGGTGGCCTTCGTCGAGCGGACACTTCGCGAAAACGCGAGTGCCCGGTGGACCTTCCTGTTCGTCCACGTGCCGCTCTGGATCTACGACCATCCCCACAACTGGGACCGCGTCGAGGCGCTGCTGCGCGACCGGAAGTACACGGTGTTCGCCGGGCATATGCACGAGTACACGAAGCATACCCGCCAGGACATGCACTACATCGTCCTGGCCGCCAGTGGCGCCTGGACCTTCGGCCGCGGCACAGCCTGGGGCGAGTTTGACCACATTACCTGGGTCGCCATGTCGGACGAAGGCCCGCGCATCACCAACCTCGCGCTCGATGGCATCTGGAACGAAAACGTGCACACCGTCGAGCTGCGCAACGAACTGGAACCACTGCACTGGGGCGAGGCCGTCACGTCCCGCGGGTTGTGGGTGGACACGCCCGCCTTCGAGCAGGGCACGGCGGTCGTCGAGATCCATAACCCGCTGCAACGCGAGGTGAAGGCGCAGATCCTGGCGCACCCGACGCGGCAGGTGTGCGTGACGCCCACGTCCTGGACCGGCCGCCTCCAACCCGGCCAACGGCACACCCTGACGCTCCAGTTGCACGCGCCTATCGCTACACCGGTCAAAGACGTCGATCCCGTCCGCGTGGACTGGCAGTTCCAGTTCCCCTATCCCGGCCGCGAGGACGTGACCCAGCGCGGCACCCACCGGCTCGTTATCGACGGCCTCCACGGCTGCCCCCGCCGCACGTGGCCGGTCCAGCTTGACGGTCGCATCCGCGACTGGCCAGCGCTCCCGTGGCGCTGCATCGAGCCCGGGCAGATCCAGCAGACGCCCGACGAGTGGCAAGGACCCGCCGATGCATCCTTCGATTTTGGCGTGGCCTATGACGACGCGTACGTGTACGTGGCCGTGCGTGTTCACGATCAGGACCTGCGTTTTCGTGGCCGCACCGAGCCGTGGCGCAAGGACGGTATCATCATCCGCTTCGATGCGCGCCCCGAACCCGCGCGGCAGATTCCGCAGCAGCGCTGGATGAATACCCAGATGGACGGCGAGTTCGCCCGCTACTTCGGCAAGTATCCGGGACCCGGCGCGTTTGACGACTACCTGTTTCTGGGCATTTCGCTGGGCGCCACGCCCGAAGTCACCACGGTCTACCAGCCTGAACGGCTTCCGGAGGGTGTCCTGTGTATTTGCGCCCCCGCGCCGGACGGCTACACGGCCGAGGTGGCCATTCCGGTGAGCTACATCGAAGAACGCCAAGGCAAGGACTGGGACGGATTCCGCCTGAATCTGTCGGTGTCCGACTACGACGACATCTTTGCCGCGCCGCATGCGGCGATCTGGTGGCGGCCGGAATGGAGCAGCGCGGAGGACATGCCGCGATCGGGCACCTTCCGCCGCCTTCCCTGACGGCGCGCTAGAGAATGTACAGCATCAGGTAGATCACGACGCCCGTCACCGATACGTACAGCCAGACGGGCCACAGCCAGCGGGTGATGCGGGCATGGACCGCAAAACGCCGGCGATAGGCGAACCACAGCGCGGCGACGATTGCCGGGACCATCAGCGTCGCCAGCGGCGTGTGCGTCAGCAGCACCGCGAAGTAGAGGCGGCGCATCCAGCCTTCGCCCTCGTAGCGCGTAACGGCGCCCGCGGTAAAGTGGTAGGTCAGGTAACTGGCCAGAAAGACCGCCGAAAAAGCCAGCGCGGCCAGCATGAAATTCCGGTGGCGCTGCTGATCGTGGCGGCGGATCGCCCGCCAGCCCAGGATCAGCATGAGCGCGGCACAACCGTTCATCGCGGCGTTGAACGTCGGCTGCACCGGCGGCCAGTCCATGGCTAGAGCAGACGCTTCAGGTCTGCCGCCAACTGGTGGACCTCGCGCTCCTTCAACCCGTCGTAGTACCCCCGGATCTGCCCTGTGCCGTCCACGAGGACGAATGACGTGCTGTGGAACACCGGTTCCTCGACCGAACCGAGGTGGAACCCGTCCACCGCAAGCCGGTGAATCGCCTCGCTGGTTCCTGTGAGGAAGTGCCATTGCCGCGTGTCGGCATCGAAGCGCCGGGCGTAATCGCGCAGCACTTCGGGGGTGTCCTGATCCGGGTTGACCGTGATCGTGACGAAGCGCAGGTCATCGCGCCCCGCAAACCGGTGGTGCAAATCGCGCATCCGGCTGGACATCGTCGGACACGGCCCCGAGCAGGTGGCAAAGATGAAATCGGCAACCCACACCCGGCCGGTCACGTCGTTGTTCGTGAATGCAACGTCGTCCTGATTGATCAGGTCGAATGGCGTGACCGCGCCCAGCACCGGCAGCGGTTCGGGTTGCCTGAGCGCCTGCACCCCCAGCGGCGCTGCCACTATGAGCGCGAACGCACCGAAAATGGCCGCATAGGCGGTGCCGCGTTTGCTCAGCATGACTGGTCTCCTACGCCGCAACCAGGAGGTCGGCCACGATGGCCGCCAGGAGGCACGGCAGATACAACACCGAGGCTCGCAACAGCTCGCGTGCCGCGGCATCCGTTGCGCGCTTGCAGAAGCGCCAGCTCGCGCGAAACATCAGGACCGTCAACACCAGCGCCCCCGCCAGGTACAGGACCCCAAACAAGCCAAGCGCGTAGGGCAGCGCCACGACGGGAAACAGCAGCAGACTCGTCACAAGCACCGCCGCAAAGGTCCGCGTCCCGGTGCGATCGGTGACCGGAAGCATCTGAAAGCCGCCGCGCCGGTAGTCGTCGCGAAACATCCAGGCAATCGCGAAGAAATGCGGGTGCTGCCACAGGAACAGGATGCCGAAAAGCACCCACGCCCCGGCACCGATCTCGCCCGTCGCGGCCGTCCATCCCATCATGGGCGGAATGGCGCCCGGGATGGCCCCGATCGGCGTATTGAGCCACGTGTGCCGCTTGAGCGGCGTGTACACCAGCACGTAGAGGAACGCACTGAGCAGTCCCAGAAAAGCCGTCAGCAGGTTCACCTGCCACACGAGCACCAGGCAGCCGCCCAGCACGGCGTAGGCGCCCAGCATGAGCGCCGCCGGCGGTGAAATGGCGCCCGAAGGCAGTGGCCGCGACCGGGTGCGCACCATGCGCTTGTCCACGTCGCGTTCCAGGTAATGGTTGAGGGTGGCCGCGCCGCCCGCGACCAAGCCGGTGCCGGCCAAGGCCCAGAACAGGGCCGCCGGGGCCGCCGTGCCATGGCTGCCTGCCACGAATCCGATCGCGCAGGTAACCAGCACCAAGGTCACGATCCGCGGTTTGATCAGTTCCACATACGCGGAGGCGACCTGCGTCTGGGTCAGGGACGTCGCGTGACTGCTCATGGTCTCACGCCCTCCAGCACGCCGGACAGATGTTCCCGCCGCGGGAGCCGCACGGGCCACGCGCGCAGCACGGCCAGTGTCGCCAGTGCCAGCACCGCAGCGCCGCCCACGACATGGAACGTCGCCACCAGCGGCGTCACGCCGCTGAGCACCGTCCACGCGCCCAAGGCCGCTTGGACGGTCACGCCCGCCGCAAGCGCCAGCGCGGTCCGCCAAAGCCGGGGCTGGGCCGCGCGCACGCGCCGCGTCGCCCACGCGAAGGCCAACGCTGCCGCCAACACCGCCACGGCGGCCCACCGGTGCGTCAGATGCAGCCAGACCTGGCCCATCGTCGCCGGGGGAAGGTTCCGCCCGGTCTCCCACGCGGTATCGGCCCGCCAGGTGTTTACCCACGCGAGCGTGTCCGTTGTGGCGACAGGCAGCCACTGACCGCCGGTCGTCGGGAAGTCCGGAATCGCCAGTTCGGAATCCGTGTGCCGCACAAAGGCGCCAATCACCAACTGCACGAAGATGAGTCCAATAACCATCATGGCCAGGCGTGCGGCCGTTCCGGAGGCCGCGTCTTCCTGCTTCCGGCGGCGGAACCACTCGCGGGACAGCGCATAGGCGAGGACGATCGTGAGCGCCAGGAACGACTGCGCGAGCACGCCATGGGCCACCGACACGCCGGTCGGCAACAGATAGAGGACCGTAAGGCCGCCAAGAACGCCCTGCGCGATGACGAGCACCACGGCAAGCAGCCCGAGTCCCTTCACCCAGCGGCGGCGATCCGACACGAAAAGCCACGCCGCAAGAATGACCGTCATCAGCCCCACGCCGGAGGCGAGAAGGCGGTGCACGTGCTCATGGAAGATGTTGCCAATCCATTGCGCGGGGGGAAACGTGAACATGTTCTCGCCGTAGGTCGTCGGCCAGTCCGGCACGGCAAGTCCGGCGTCATGGCTTTTCACCTGCCCCCCCATGAACACCAGAAACAGGGTCGCGACCACCAGAACTGCCGCGAACCCTCGCAGGGCCGCCCCCGGAACCTTCTCCGTTGCCTGCATTACTAGTCCCCCCAGAAGTCGTCGCTGGCGGCGCTCTGCTTCGCCTCGACCTGTTCAGCCATCCAAGCGTCGAAGTCTTCCTGTGTGTGCACCGTCACGTAGCCGCGCATGCGGTAGTGCCCAAGCCCGCAGAGCTGTGCGCAGGCAATCTCGAAATTACGCTCCGGATTACCCATCTTCTCCCGGAATTGCTCGGTGGTCATGGTAGGACGGAACGAGGTAGGAATGCTCATTCCGGGAATCGTATCCTGTTTGACGCGAAACTCGGGCAGCGCGAAGCTGTGGATCACGTCCTTCGTGCTGAGGTAGATGAGCGCGTCGCGATCCACCGGCAGATGAAGCAGGTTGATCGTGGTCACGTCGTCCAGGCCGTAGGGATCCTTCGGGTCCAGCCCCATCGGATTCACCTGCTCATCCACCAGCGACGCGTCCGCACGCCCAAACACACCGTCCGGGCCAGGGTAGTGAATGTTCCACGCGAACTGCTGGGCGACGATCCGCACCTCCACCGGGTTGTCTTCCGGGGTGGGCAGCGCGTTGACCTGTTGGGCCCAGAAGGGAATCGAGAATCCCACCAGCAGCACGGCCTCGAAGATGACGACGCCCGCCTCCGCGTAGGCGCTCGTGTGGCGCCGCACCCCGGTATAGTCCGCCTTGGGCTGGCGGCTCCGGCGAAAGCGCCAGATGCAGTAAAGGAAGAACGTGGTCCATCCCACGAACAGGATCAGCATCAACAGGTGCACGAGATAGATCACCAAGTCGATCTTCCCGCCATGGGCGGATGCCTGCACCGGAAGCCAGAACAACTCTCTCATTGCGCCTGCACCTCCCCGCCGTGCGCGACGACGCTCGTCTCGACGCTGCAATTCGCCCGGCGCCGCGCGCGCACCACGAAGTACGCCGCGCCGCCGCCTATCGCGCTCAGCATGAAGCCCGTGACACCCAGCAGGGTCAGGATGGCCGCGTTGAGCGCCGCGGTCTGCGGATCATTCGGATCGCCAAAACACACGGGACAGGCCTGCGCCACGCCCGGCGCGGCGATAAATACCACCCGCATCAGGTTGCCTGCCGCGTGCATCACAGGTACCCCATGTGCCGCGTCCGCTTGAGGAAACGCGCCTCGTACAAGGCCAAACCGGCCGCCACCGCCAGCGCCACACCGGCCGCCAGCGCGTGCAGCATGCCTGCCTCGGGAAGGCGCATCAGCCACACGGCCATGACCACGGCCAGTATCCCCGCGCACGCGACAAAGACTATGTGGAAGGTCTTCAGCGACATGTCACTGCACCATTTCTGCCGGCCCATGCGAGATGCCCACGCCCATCTCGGTGCCGGTAATCGTGTCGTGGAAGGAAAGCGCCATGAACGCGATGAGCGCCACCGCCGTGACCGTGACACCCAGAACGCACCACACGACATAGGGCCGCTCCCCGGCCAGATGCATGAAAACGCCCGCTACCAGCGACCCCTTGAGCGTCGCTATCACCAGAGCAATCGCCACGGCCACCGCCAGACTCGCCTCGACATAGCTCACCCCTACCGTGACGAGCGTCAACGCGAGCAGGGCGGCGAATACCGCGAGGTAAAGCCGGACGTGCTTTCGGATATCCACGTGCTCGGTCTGCATGACAGCCTCCTACAACAAGTAGAGCGTCGGGAACAGAAAGATCCACACCAGATCGACAAAATGCCAATACAATCCCGCCACCTCGACGCGATTCGTGAAGCGCTCCGGCTGCTTGGCCCACATGCGCGTACCGGGGCCGCCCAGCCACACATTGACCACCAGCCCGCCGATGACGTGCAGCGCGTGCAGGCCCGTCAGCGCGAAATAGACCGCGTAGAACGTGCTCGTCGACGGATACAGGCCGTGTCCGAGCTTCGCGTTGTACTCGATGCCCTTGATGACGAGAAAGACAAGCCCCAAGGCGACCGTGGACCACATGAACAGCCGGAACCGGTCTGGCCGGTTCTCCTTGAGCGCGGCCCACGACATCACCATCGTCATGCTCGACGTGATCAGCACCACGGTATTCAGCGTGGCAAGCGGGACGTTGAGCACCGTGGCGGCCACGGGCCACTCGGCCGCGCCGAGCCTCAGGAAAACGTAGCTGGAAAACAACGCGCCGAACAGCATCGTTTCGGACGCGATGAACAGCCAGATCCCGAGTTTGCCATTGTACAGCCCCGTGTCGTCGCGCGGCGCCGAGGTATAGGGGATATCCATCGCGCTAGGCCTCCTGTGGCTCACACTGCGGGCTGTAATCCTGCGCCGCACCGGGCACGCTGTATTCGTAGGGCCCCCGGTAGCAAACCGGCAGGGACTCGAAGTTGCGGTGCGGCAAGGGCGGCGACGGCGCGGACCACTCTATCGTCGTAGCCTGCCACTCGTTCGCGACGGCGGCCTTGCCGAAGGCAAAACTCCACACCAGGTTCACAACGAAGAAGATCTGCACTACCGCGAGCGCAAAGGCCGAGTGCGACATGATGACGTTGAGGAACTGCACGTCGATGTCCTGCGCGTGCGCATACTGGAGGCCGCCGTCATAGAGGCGTCGCGATACACCCGCCAGTCCCTGCAGGAACATCGGGAGAAAGATGCCGTTCATCAGTATCAACGACGGCCAGAAGTGCAGGTGGCCAAGCACGGTGTTCATCCTGCGGCCGGTCGCCTTCGGGAACCAGTAGTAGATGCCCGCAAACAGAGCGAAAATGGTCCCGGGCGCGACCACATAATGGAAATGCCCGATGACATAGTAGGTGTCGTGCAGATGGATGTCGCTGGTGGCCAGCCCGAGCGGCAGGCCCGTCAGGCCGCCTATCCCGAACATCGGCAGGAAAGCCAGCGCAAACAGCATCGGCACTGTGAAGCGGATCGAGCCGCCCCACAGCGAAATGACCAGCGCCGTCAGGATGACCACGGACGGCACGGAGATAATCATGGTGGTCGTCTGGAAGAACGCGCTGATGGCGGTGCCCATGCCGGTCAGGAACATGTGATGTGCCCACACCGCGAAGGACATCACGCCCAGGAAAAGCGCGGAATACACCATCATGCGATAGCCCCAGAGGGGTTTCCGGATATTGTTGGTCAACACTTCTGCGACGATGCCGAAAGCGGGCAGGATAAGCACATACACCTCGGGATGTGCAAGAAACCAGAACAGGTGCTGCCACAACAGGGCGCTTCCGCCGCCGCTGACCTCGAGCGCCTTGCCGCTGATGACCAGGCCGCTCGGCAGGAAGAAGCTCGTGCCCAGCAGGCGGTCCATGAGCTGCATGACGGCGGCGCCCTGAAGCGGCGGAAACGCCAGCAACAGCAGGAAAGCCGTGATCAACTGCGACCAGATGAAGAACGGCATGCGCATGAAGGTCATGCCTGGCGCACGAAGCTGGATGATGGTGGTAATGATGTTGATGCTGCCCAGCAGCGACGACACGATGAGCAAGAACATGCCCGCCAGCCAGAAGGTCTGCCCCGAGGTCGCCACGATAGACAGCGGCGGATAGGAGGTCCAGCCGGAGTTGGCGGCGCCGCCCGGCGCAAAGAAGCCGGCGATCATCACGATGCCGCCGGCCAGATACACCCAGTAGCTGGCCATGTTCAGGCGCGGAAACGCCATGTCCGGTGCGCCTATCTGAAGCGGGATGAGGTAGTTTCCGAAGGCGCCCACGGCAAGCGGCACCACGCCGAGGAAGATCATGATGGTCCCGTGCATCGCGCCGAGCTGGTTGTAGAACTCAGGCAGCATGATGCCCATCGGCATGGACAGACTGGACTCGCTGAAGAAGCGCCCGATGATCGGTATGGCCGTCTCCGGGTACGCGAGCTGCCACCTCATCAGCAGAATGAGCAGGAACCCCAGCAGCAGAAAGGCAAGTGAAGTGACCCCGTACTGGATGCCGATCACCTTGTGGTCCGTCGAGAAGACCCAGCGTCGGATGAAAGGCTCCCGGTGTTCGATCTCGTCAGGACCGTGTCCCACTGGCGCTATCCCCTTCTAAAAAAGCGGGGGCCGCAACCGCGCGGCCCCGTGAATACTGATTTCTGTTACGGCCGCGCGAAGGTGAACGCAATCTCCTGCGTTTCCCCTTCGGCGACGGTCACCTCGAGCGTCTGCGCCGGAAGCCGGTCCGACAGCTCGTGCCACGCCTCGACCTCATAGGTCCCGGCAGGAAGACCCTCGATCGTAAAGGCGCCGTCCTTGCCGGTTGTGGCGAAGAAACTGTGCTCCATGACCGCGCAGTACGCCGTCATCCACGGATGCACGTCGCACTTGATCGGAAACATGAACTCCGTCTTGTCGAACTTCGCCGTGGTCTCGGTCTTGAACTTCGGCATCGCGATGTTGAACGGCGCATTGGCCGACGGCATGGCATGCACGTTGTGCAGCGTGCCGTCAGGATTGAGGATCTTGATCTCCTGCCCGGGCCGTACACCGAATACGCGCGGTGCGTACATGCAGCCCTCCTGGGTCAACGTCAGTGGCTCCGAGGGCACGGGCCAGTCCTGTTGCGGCAACCCGCTCTTGACGTAGACGAACACGTTTGCAAGCGTCTGGCCTTCCCCCAGCACCAGCCGTTCATCAAGAGCCGGTTCGGCCTCGTGCTTGGCCGCGCAGACCGGATCCGCCGTCATCTGAATCGGTCTCGCCGGCGGGGCATTGCCCTCGAACTTCACCACCCCCGTGATGGTGCCGCCCCACGCGCCGCTCGCCAGACACACCGCCAGCGCGGCTACCGCGATATTTCGTCCTGAAAGCATCTGCCAACTCCTCCAATGTGTCCACACACACCTCCTGACCGGTGTGCCAGCCTGTTCATCTCCCCACTACACGCCGTGCCATCCAATCACTACCCGTTCAACACACTCGAAGAATTCTTCATTCCCGACCCGGAGTCCGTGGAGACCGGAGCGTCCGCGGGCCGGGCCTGGCGCAGGTCCGTGCGGTCCCTGGGTTCCCATTTCATCGCGGTGAAGTGCTCAAAGGGACCTATGTGGGCGGGGATATCGCCGCCGCGAAACACCGCGCGGCACCGGTAGCACACCGCCATATCCGGCACGCGCCGCCGCAGCGCCATATCCAGCAACCAGAGCGCCGGGAGACTCAATCCGTAGGTCCAGGGCACCAGCACAAACCCCACGGCGAGAAACACGCATCCCAGCGCGTGATTGAAGTCCTTCTGGCGGTAGAATGCCGTGCACTGGCAGAATGGGCAGGTATCGTAGCGGCATGCCGCGCCGATGGTCCCGGCCGGCTTCACAGTCCGACTCCGTGCTGCACGAGCATGTACTTGAATCCCAGGTCGCCCATGAGCACCCCGATCAGCGCGACATAAAGCAGTCCGGTCGCCGAGGTGTTGGACCCCGCATCGAGGGTCTTTTTGACGAAGGGCATCGCGAGCAGCGGGAAGACGCTCGCCAGGACAAGGCCGATGAGCAGGTAAATGCCGTCGATGTGGCCCGCAAACTCGATCAGCCGCACCGGTTCGCCGTAGCGCAGCACCGTGTCGCTGAACAAGACGCCGAAATCGCCGAGCACGCGCACGGCCAGCAGGGCCCATAGAATGTAGACCGCGCGGTAGAAGTAGCGCAGCGAAAGCCGGTAGCCGTCGAAGTACCAGTGCCCAAGCGACGTGGCAAACACGGTCATGCTGAGCACAAGACAGCCCAGCACGGCCATGGCGACTGCCAGAAGGTCCCCGCCCGCTACTTGCCAGAGCGTGCCGGCAAGCATCGGGAGCCCCAACAGCGACGGCACAGGCAGGACGATGGCGGCCTGCTGGGGCCGGCGCCACGCCCAGCCCGCGGCCATCAGCGCGGCCAGCGGCCACGCGGCCAGCCAATGATCCGCATGCACCCGCGCGGGACTGTTCCACAGAATGTAGCACCCCCCGGCGATGCACAGAAAGGCCATGACAGCATTGAAGCGGTAGAAATTCGCCGCGATGCGGGCCCCGCGCACGACAAGGTGCAGCACCGGATAGCAGGCGCCGAAGCCCAGAAGACTGAGGGCGGCTATCGTCGCTACCATCCTGCGGGGCCTCCTAATCGCCCCAGAAGTCGTCTTCCGCCGCACTCGCAGCGGGATCGGCACCCTGTTCGTCTGCCCAGAAGTCCTCTTCGACCGTCTCCTCGCCGGTCACCGGCGACGGCGCAATCAGGGGCTCGAGGGTCAGCGGCTCATAGATCGGCGCCGAGGGCTGGAGCACGCCAATCGCCAGCGTATAGTCGCGCAACGCCAGGATCTGGGCGTTCTCGTTGCCGTCGAGGATGTGCGGCGGTCCGGATTCGTCAAAGAAGTTCGGGTCAAAATAGGTTGGCATCTTGGTTCCAGGGCTGATCGCCTGCGGGTCGCGCAGCCAGGCCGTAATCCAGTCCGGTTTCAACCGCCGCGCGGACATCGCAAGGTTGGGCGCCCACCGGTCCGGCGTGCCCGGCGGAAGCTGGTCGCCCTGAATGTGGCACGTGCCGCAATTGAACACCTCCGGCGAGAACAGCTCGTGCCCGGCCTCGAAGAAGGGACCCTCGAGCATCGGATTCACCACCGTCTGGAACGGGAACGACGCGCGGTCCAGATATGAGAAGTAGCTGACCAGGTCGTTGTTGTCGCTCTCGGACAGGTTGAACGTGGGCATGCGCGCCTTCAGCCACGGCCGGATGATCTCGGGCTGATGCAGGAAGTCGAAGAGCCAGCGGCTCTGCACCTTGCTGCCCTCGCCCTCCAGACTCGGCGGCCCGAAACTGGCCGCCAGTGTGTTGGCATCGGACTCGGTATACCCCTGATGCGCGCGCAACCAGTCCGCCACGGACGGAAGCATCGCGCCGCCATCGCCTTCAATGACGTGACAACCCTGGCAGTTGTGCTGCCGCACCAGCGCCTGCCCGCGCTCGATGTGGAGGTTTTCCGCCGAACGCGCCATCTTCAATTGGTTGTGCGGATCGTCGCCTACCAGCCCGAGCAGGACCGTCACCAGCGCGGTCGTTTCCTCTTCCGTAAAGTAGAATTTGGGCATCCGCAGCTTGTCTTCGGGCTCCTTGACCTTGTTCACGTCGAAGATGCGCGGCGACTTGAGCTTGGTCGAGAACCAGTCGTGCAGCGTGTGCGGAATGTCCGCATACCCAAAATCGAAGGCATGGACCGACTTCCGGCCCTCCGCGGTCAACTCCGTCCCGATGGGCAGCTCGTTCTCGAAGCCGGGGATGTCGTGACAGGCAAAGCAGCCGTACTGCCGTATGAGCGTCTCGCCGGCATACAAGAGCTTGTCGTCCGTGGACATCGCATCCATGCGCGCCTGGGCCTCGGACGCGCGCTGCGTCTTGTGCAGGTACCCAAACACGATCTGATCCAGAACACTCTCATCCAGGGGCGCCGTGCCGTCCTCGACAAAGGCGTCCCGTTTGTCCAGCACGAGGTAGGACGCGATGTCCGCCGCTTCCTGGTCCGACAGTCTCATGTTCGGCATCAGCGTCGACGCGTGATAGCGCGCGGGGTTTTTGAGCCAGTTGTACAGCCACTGCTCCGTCGTCTTGGTTCCCAATCCCACGAGGCCTGGCCCGTGGTCCAGACGCAGACTTTGAAGCGTCGTGGGCACATCCGCGTCGTCCAGCCGGTGGCAGCCCGTGCACCCGACCGACGCGACCAGTTCCCGGCCGCGGTCCGCATTTCCAGGTACCGGGACCGGTTCCATCGCGTACTCGGTGCTGTGGGCAAACAGGTACCGCACCATCGCATGGATTTCCTGGCTCGCACGTTCCTGCGACGCCGGATCGCTGTTGTTGAGCAACCCGTAGAAATGCGGCATCCACGTGTTCGCGCGGAAACCCATCGGATCGCGGATCCAGTTGAAGGTCCAGTCGGGTGTGGTCTTCGAGGCGACGTGCGTCAGCCCCGGACCGGACTTTGGCGTGTCCCGCCACTTCGGCACATCGATCAGGTGACAACTGTTGCAGGAGGCCTTCTCGATGAGCGCCATCCCGAGATTGAGCCGGTCCGCGCCCGGCACCGTGGTCTGCGTGCCGTGACACTGGAAGCAGCCCGCCTCGGTGTGGTTGAGCGGGAGCATCGGTTCGTCCCAATGGTGAATTCGTTCCCAGCCGTATTCCGCCTCCCAGCGCTCGCGCTCAGCGTCGTCCGACGGCGTATGCCCCGCCGACACGAAGGTTGTCCCGCGGCCCCGGCCGCTGTGGCAGACCGTACAGCCGAAGTCCTCGATCGGGTGCGGCGACTGGCTCGAGAGGAAAAGGTCCAGATTCGGGTGCGCACCGTAGGGCTGCGGCGCGCCCTCGAACATCGGATTCAGAATACCCTGGTGACACGTCGTACAGCGGTCCACCTTAGGCACGCTGGCAAAGACGACGTCGTCGCCGACGCCCGTCACCACGACCTGGTCGATCTTGTAATACGGTTGCGTAATGTTCAGCACCGGCAGGTCACGAATCATGTCCGCCACCTTGTTCGGCAGCGACATGGCCTCGCGGTCCACCCGCTGGAGCCTGCGCTCGAGCACGTCCACGTCAAATGCAACCCGGTTCGCCTGCCGTTCCAGCACCGCCACTTGTTCGAGCACGGCGTCGATCGCCGTCCTCTCCGCCTCGACGGCGGCATCGGCTTCCTCCGCCGCGCGGCGGCGCTGCTCGCGCGTCGTGTCCCATCTGAGCATCGCCTCGCGGGCTTCCTGCACGTCGCCCTCCCGCGCAAGCTCCTCCTCGTAACGGTACCGGGCGGCGTCCGCCTGGGCCTTGGCGGCCTGGAATTCCTTGTCGGCCAGCGTGAACGCGGCCTGCTTCTCCCGGAGCCGCACTTGGGCCTGTTCCACCTCGTCGCGCCGGGCCGCAACGGCCTGCTGGGCCTCCGAGAGCTGTTGCTGCAAGGCCAAGTAGCCCGCGTCGGTCTTCAGGAGCTCGTTCCTTTCGCCGTATAGCTCGCGGACCTTGGCGGCCTCGAGGGAGCGAAACCGGCGCTGGTACTTTTTGAACTCCTGCGCGTAGTCGTTCAGCACCACCCCTATCAGCACCAGCACCAGCAGGATGCTGCCCGCCGCGAACCACTTGTGGAGAGAGTTGACGTTGTAGTAGCGTTGCTCGTTGCTCACGGCCTACCTCAAATGTTCAGAAAATACTCCGGAATAGCGACGATATACTTCAGGTTCAACGTCCACCGCAGGTACATCTTGATCGGAATCGCCAGCAGGGTCAGCGTCAACACGATGAACACGCTGTACCGGACCAGGTCCAGACGGCGGTAGATTCGCTTGAACACCGTCGCGGTCAGCAGCGGCGGCAGGACCAGGAAATAGCCCAGTACCAGCAGGATGCCCCAGATCTCGCGCAGGATGATGTTCCCCGGCATGCCTGTCTTCAAGCCCAGGATGTAGATGTACTCCGACAGGTTGACATTGTTGAGCGGAACCTGTTTGTAGGCGTCCCAGTATTCGAATGGACCATAGAAGTTCCAGTTCGGCCCGCGAAGGAAGGTGCCGACGCTGATAAGGTAGATCCACAACAGGAAGAAGCAGAACAGGAACATCGACACCGCCGTGCGGCGTCCCGCAAAGGTGTAGTACCCGCTGCGCGGGTTCGGATCGATGTAGGGAAACGACATCAGGCCGATGACGATGACCGTCGGCAGGACCACGCCGGCCAGCCACGGATCGAAGTACACCAGCATCTCCTGAAGACCCAGGAAGTACCACGGGGCCTTGGCGGGATTCGGCGAGACCGCGGGATTCGCCGGCTCCTCGAGCGGCGCCGGCAACAGCAGCGACCACACGACGAGCCCCGCCAGCACCAGCACCATCGCGATCAATTCGATGTATACGAGGTCCGGCCAGACCAGCACCTTGTCACGCGGATCGCTGTACTCGTCCGGTTTCTGCCCGGCGCTGACCCGCGCGTCGTTCGCCCGGCCCTGCCGGATGCTGAGCCACAGAAAGAAGAACATGAGATAGAGCAACAGCACGATTGGCACGTTGTCCGGCTTGGTCACGATGGACCGGAAGTTGGCGTCCATCATGCCCAGCGCAAAGAACAGCGTGAGCCCGCCGAACAGAACGACCGCGCCGCCCGTGGTCCACAGGAGGTCCAGCCGCAGACGCCGGTGCCACTTCTCGAACCAGGCCGAGGGCGGGATAATGAATGGAAACAGGATCACCGCCACCGTGAAGGAAATGCGGGGATCGGATACCGCGTTGATGATGTCCTTGATTACGTCCATCCATGGGCCCTCAGTCGATCAGCGCCTGTCATACCTCGCTCCTCTGCCTCAAACCGGCCCCGAAATGCCGCCATCCTTGCGGACACGCCAGAAATGGACCGCCATGAAGATCATCACGATGAAGGGAATCCCGATGCAGTGCAGCACATAGAAGCGCAGAAGCGCCCCCTCTCCCACAAAGCGTCCCGCCAGCAACCCGAAGCGGGCGTCGGCCCCCTTGTGAACCAGGTTGATGTCGCCAATACTCAGCAGCGACGAACCCGGCCCTTCACTGCCCAGGAACGGCGTCGCGGCGCCCATGTTCGAGCCCACCGTGATCGCCCAGATCGCGAGCTGGTCCCACGGCAACAGGTAGCCGGTGAAACTCAGGAACATGGTAAGAATCAGCAGCACGACGCCAATCACCCAGTTGAATTCGCGCGGCGGCTTGTACGAGCCCGTCATGAACACCCGGAACATGTGCAGCCACACCGTGATCACCATCGCGTGCGCACTCCACCGGTGCAGTTCGCGCATGATCCCCAGCGGCACCTGCTCGCCCATGTCCACGATGTCCATATAGGCATGCTGCACCGTCGGACGGTAGTAGAACATCAACAGCATGCCGGTCACCGCCAGCACCAGGAACAGGAAGAACGACAGCCCGCCCATGCACCATGTGTACTTCACCTTGACCGCGTGTTTGGGCACGCTGACCGGGTGCAGATGCATGAAGAAACTGTTGAGCATGACCATCATGCGGTTGCGGCGCGTCGGCGCCAGACCCGACCGGAACACGGACCGGTAGATCTGCGAACTGCGCACCTGGTCGAGCTGCTGTATCAATCGCTGTAGCATGAATCGCCCTCTTTCACGGCCTTACACCACCAGACGGCTGTCCGGGTCGTCCCACTGCCCCTTTTCCTGCTGGAACTTCTGCGTCTTGTCGACGAGGATCTGGCCGTCGTCGGCCAGGCTGATCTTGAAACGCTCGAGCGGCCGCGGGGCAGGTCCCTCGAAGTTCACGCCGGTGTCAAAGAATCCGCTGCCGTGGCAGGGGCACTTGAACTTCCGCTCCGAGGCCAGCCAGTTCGGCGTGCACCCGAGATGCGTGCAGACCGTGGACAGCGCGTAGATCTCGGTGGGCGTGCGCACCAGCCACACGCCGTAGGCATCCTTCCACCGTTCGGACACCTCGCCCACGGCATATTCGCCCGGAAACCCTGCCTTGAAGGTCTGCGGCGGCTCGAACAACACCCGCGGGAAGAAATACTGTAGAAAAAGCACCTTGAACAGCAGCAGCGAAGTGAGGAAGCCTCCCCACCCCACCAGCATCCACGAGAAAAAGGCCCGGCGCGGCATCGGATCGTTCAGCGCCGTCCGGCGGCCGGCTGCATCCCCCGCTCCCCCGGGCTGCCTTCCCGGCACGGGCGCTTGGGCCGTGCCAACCCCCTCGGTTTCCGGTAAACGATCCGTGCTTCGTCGGGAATCCGTCATCGTCTGCGCTTCCTCGTCCTGATGATTCCGTTTCACTCGAGGGCCTCTATCGCGGCCCTGCGTACCTCCATGTTGCGATCGCCCTCAGCCAGCGCGCGTATCGCCGCGTTCAGTACGGGGTCATTCAACGGAGCCGCCGCGAACACGGCCGTTACCATCGCCCGGCTCTGCTCGTACCCGTCCACCTCGGCAAAGGCGTCGTAGTAGTCGCGCCGCATCAGGTCCAGCAGCACCTCCCGGCCCGCGTCGTCGCCGAGCTTCGCCAGCGCCACCGCGGCATCCCAGCGGATGTTCGGCTCGGGGTCGCTGAGGGCAGGCTGCAATACCGCGATGCTCTCGGCACCGCCGACGCGTCCCAGCCCGATGACTGCCTGCAACCGCACGGGCGCCAGCGGGTGCGTCACATAGCCCTGAAGCGCCGGGGCCGCGCCGGGCTGACCCAGCAGCCCGAGGGCATGGATGACATACGGCAGGTCTTCCTGCGGCGAGGCCTCCAAGGCCTCCAGCAGCACCGGCAGGTGCGATGCATTGCCCGTGCGCCCCATCGCGAGCGCCAGGTAATGGCGGACCTGCGCATTCGCGTCGTGGCGGGAGGCCACGAACGTCGCGGCAAGTTGCTCGTTGAAGCGCGGGTCCGCCGCAAGCGCCGGATCCCGTCCAAGCACCGCGGAAAGCTCGAAGGCCGACTGCCAGCGCGTCGAGACGCCGCCCGCGCGGATGTCGTTGAGATGGTCGAAGGCGGTCCGCCGGTCCGCGGTCAGCATACGCACCGCCAGGAAGGTCAGCACGCTGGCCAACGCGATGAGGAGGGGCACGACGAAAAACGAATGGACAACCACGGCGATCATCGAGCGTTCGCGCGGCGCGGATGCGGGAGTATGGGCGGCGGCGCCCCCGGCTGCCGCCGCTACTGGTTGCACGTCTGAGGAATCGCTCGCCATATCCCCTTGTCCGGCCCGGCCAGGGCCCGCTTGCCAACACTTCGCCCGTTTTTCCACTACTCTCGCCGTGATCACTTGCGCTAAACACACCGCTCAGGGGATTTATGCCGGACACTGACAATTCCCGCACCCCCGGACACCGGCGGCCGCTCCGGCCGTTGGAATCACGGTATAGTCACGGTATATGGTGAGCGTACAGGCAAAGCAGCAACCCGGACAGCAGGCGCACCATGGCAGAACCCGGCCACGTCACCCAGCACGAACGCTACACCCTGGACCAGTCGGCCCGGCAGCGGCACGATCCGGAGGCCTTCCTGCGCGAGTTCGATCCCGGACGGGTCCCCACCGCGCCGGGCTGCTACCTCATGAAGGACGCCAAGGGAAAGATCATCTATATAGGCAAGGCCAAGAACCTCCGCGCGCGCGTCCGCACGTACATCAACGAGCAGGATTCGCGTTACAGCGTGAAGTTCCTGATGCGGCACGTCGCGAGCATGGATTTCCTTGTCACGACCAATGAGAAGGAGGCCCTGCTCCTCGAGAACAGCCTCATCAAGAAACACGCGCCGCGTTACAACCTGCGCCTGAAAGACGACAAGAACTACGTCAGCGTGCGCCTGAACGTGCGCGAGGATTTCCCGCGCCTGACGATCGTCCGCCGCCACAAGAAAGACGGCGCGCGCTATTTCGGCCCCTACAGCAGCGCCCAGGGCGTGCGCCAGACCCTGCGCCAACTCCAGCGGCTGTTTCCCCTGCGCACGTGCAGCGACGCCGTCCTGCGCAACCGCGCCCGGCCCTGTCTCTACTACCAGATGAAGCAATGCGTGGCACCCTGTGTGGGCTGCGTGGACCGGGACGGCTACCACGAGATTGTCAACCAGGTGATTCTGGTCCTCGAGGGCCGCAGCGACGAACTTGAGCGGCGCCTCCTCGCGCAGATCCAGGCCGCGTCGGACGCTTTGCGTTTCGAGGAGGCCGCCGTGCTGCGCGACCGCCTGGCCGCCTTGCGCCAGACGCTCGAACGGCAGCGCACCGTCGCGGTACCGGGCGCGGAAGACCGTGATGTCTTCGGACTCCACACGCACGGCCGCTTCACGGAGGTTCAGGTGCTCTTCTTCCGCGGCGGCAAGATGACCGGAGGCCGCTCGTACTCGTTCAAGGAACGGGAAATGCCGCTGGATGAACTCATGGGAAGCTTCTTGCTGCAATACTACGCCGAAGCACCCTTCGTGCCGCCCGAGGTGCTGGTGCCGTTGCCGATCGAAGAAGGCGACGTGCTGGCCGAGATACTGAGCGAGCAGCGCGGGACGGCGGTGCGCGTGCTGTGCCCGCAACGCGGCGACAAGAAGGCCCTGGTCGCGATGGCCGAACGCAATGCCCGCAGCAGCTTCGAGGAAAAACAGCTCGCGTCCCAGGCCCGGCAGGACCTGCTCGAACAGGTCCAGCGGCACCTGCGGCTGCCGGTACCCCCGCACCGGATCGAGTGCTTCGACATTTCCACCACCCAGGGTGCCAAGCCCGTCGGGTCCATGGTGGTATTCGAGGGCGGCGAGCCCGCAAAGGCCCGTTACCGGCACTTCGCCATCCGCGAGGTGGAAGGCCAGGACGACTTCGCGATGATGCGCGAGGTCCTCATGCGCCGCCTGACCCGGGCCGTCGCCGAGAACGACCTGCCGGACCTGCTGCTCATCGACGGCGGCAGGGGGCAGCTCAATGTGGCCACCGCCGTCCTGAAAGACCTCGGGATCGAAGACCTCAGCGCGGCCGGCATCGCCAAGTCGCGCTACGAAGACGGGGACCGCTCCCCGGAGCGTTTCTTCCTTCCGGGACGCGTCAATCCCGTGATCCTTCGCCAGGACTCGCCGGTCGTGCACCTGCTTGCACGCATCCGCGACGAGGCCCACCGCTTCGCCATCACGCATCACCGCAAACGGCGCGGCAAAGGCGCCCTGCACACCCGCCTGACGGACATCCCAGGCATCGGCGAGCATCGCGCCAAGGTGCTGCTGCGGACCCTGGGTAGCCTCAAGAAGATCGAGGATGCTACCATGGAAGAGATCGCGGCGGTACCGGGTTTCAGCGAAGGGCTTGCCCGCATCGTCATGGAGCACCTCGCCAAACGCCGTCAGACCGCGCCACGGAAGGACACCGAATGACCGTCTTCTATACCATCGTCGCGGCGCTGGTCGTCTTGACCGTGCTCGCCGTGCTGTACTGGCGGCTCCTCAACCGGGCCCTGGCCCGCCCCACGGATGCCGACGAGATCTTCGAGGTGACAACGGACGACCTGTGGAAACTTCGCCTCTACCGCTACCGGAGCGCCTCCGCGCCCAACGAGCCCGTAGTGCTGGTCCACAGTGCCCTGGCCAACCACCGCAACTTCACCACCCCAGGCCAGATGAACCTCGTGAAGACCCTCACCGCGCGCGGCTACGACTGCTGGGTGCTCGAACTCCGCGGCACGCGCAGCTCCGAGCCGCCGCACGGCAGGCAGCCGTGGGAAGTCGTCTTCGACGACTACATCCTCCACGATCTGCCCGCGGCCGTGGAGGCCGTCACGTCGGTCACCGGCTTTGACCGCGTCCACTACGCAGGCCATTCCCTCGGCGGCATGGTGCTGTATGCCTACTGCCTGATCCACCAGGATCCCGGCATCGCCAGCGCTGCTACCCTTGGAGCGCCCCCGGGCTTTGCCCAGGCAAACATCCGCCCGTCGTACACGCTCCTTGGCGTCTACAAGACCTTACCGAGGTTTACGGCGAAGCTCCTGCGCGCCCTGACGCCCCTGCTTGCCCTGTACCGGCCCGGTCTGCGCTTCCTTCCGCTCAACTGGCACACGATGCACCCGGGCATCGGCATCACCGACTTCTTCAACCTGCTCGATTCGCAGCCCCCGCAGGTGATCAGCCAGCTCGCATACTGGGCCGAGAGCAACACGTGGCACGCCGACCACAGTCAGGTCGACGTCCTGGAGGGATTGCGCAGGCTGAAGCTGCCGCTGCTGGCGATCTTCGGACAGCGCGACCCCTTCATCGCCGTCGAGACGGCCCGCGCGTTCTTCGATGGACTGCCCGGCATCGACAAGGACCTGCGCATCCTGCCCGAATACAGCCACTGCGATCTCGCCTTCGGCCGCAACGGTGAACAGGACGTGTACGAGCCTGTTGCCGAGTGGTTCGCGGCACATCCGATGGCCGGCACGCCGGCCGCCAAAGACAGCGTCAAGGAAAAGCCGCCGCGCAAGCGTAAGGCGCCCGCGAAAAAGAAGGCCGCGGCAGCCCCGAAAAAGACCCCGGCCAGGCGCAAGCGGACGCCGGGCGGCGAAAGCAGCGCGGAAACAGCTTAACGGGCGGGATGCTGGGCCGTCCGGCCCGCCCGGCGGCGGGCCCGCACCGAGATCAACGCGACCTGACCGAACTGCACACCCATGTGCCGCGCAATGACTTCACACTTCGCCCGAAGGATCAGGAACACGTTGCCCGGAAACGTATCCACCGTTTCGTAGTTGCCCTGGCCCTTCCCGACGATCACGTCGGCCTGCCGCATCCGATCGAGGAAACGCGGCGGCACGAGGTCCAGCGGGGATCCCACGAACGCGCCACCGTTGTCGATCACCGGGCACAACGCGGTCAGCCCGGTCTGCTCGGCATCCTCGATCAGGACATCGTTGATGATCGGACCCCGCTTCACCACCGCGGTCACCGGGGTATAGGCCAGCAGTTGCTCGATCAAAAGCTTGTCGAACACGATCTCGCCCGCGTTGTCGAGCAGATAGAGCAGGTCGCCGCACCCCTTGAGGGCTTTCTTGAACACCTCGGTGTGGTCGACGGCAAAGCGCTCGCGCATCACCTGTTCAACCGCCGCGCGAATGTCGATGTCTTCGGCATGCGTGGTGCCCAGGTCGATGACGTTGCCCGCTGCGGCCAGATGAAGCGCCGCCGTCAGGGGATCGTCGCTCCGCTCGATCAGGGCGCGCAGCTCGGGTTCCAGCGCAAGGGCCATCGCGTTCTGCGCCCGCTTGAGTTCGCGGTAGGGGTCATGGTTGCCCGTCACCTCCGCCGCGGCCTGGTAACAGACCAGCGAAAGCACCGCCGGCGATTCCCGGAGATCCATCTCCGGAATGCGGGCAAGCGCCTCCTCGAAGATCCGGCGCTGGAGCGCCGGGCTGTCCGTGGCAACCCGCGCGGCCCGCAGGGCCTGTTTGGCAATGCATTCCAGGCAGTCGATGGAAGCTTTCAAGAGGGTACTCCTTGTGCAGCAGACCTGTGGGGCGCGTAGCATAGCACGTCCGGCATCCCGATTCACCGGTCGCGCCCGCCCGCGCTTTCACCGAGGACCCGTCGGCATAGCGCGGCGCTTCCGCCCCCCGGCCACGTCTGGTATGCTGGAGCGCCCGGGAGAACGGGAAGGAACGAGACACACCATGGCGACATTCTTGATCATACTGGGTTGGACGGCGTTTGTGCTGGTCATCGTTGCCGGACTGCTGCTGGACCTGGTCGGGCTGTTCGGCAACTGGCTCATTCTCGGCGCGGCCGCGGCCGTGTGGGTGATCAGCGGCTTCGAGATCTTCGGCCTCTGGCTGCTGGCCATCCTCCTCGTGCTCGCGGTGGCCGGCGAAGTCATCGAGGCCGTGGCGGCCGGATACGGCGCGTCCCGCTTCGGCGGCGGCAAGGGAGCGATGATCGCAGCGGTCATTGGCTGCATCGCCGGGGCGATCCTCGGTACACCTTGGATGCCGCTCGTCGGAACCCTGCTCGGGGCGTGCCTGGGCGCCTTTCTGGCCGCGACAGCCTACGAAGTGGCCGTCGTCCGCAAGAACCTGGACGCCTCGGTGCGCACGGGCTTTGGCGCGGCGCTCGGCAAGGTCGCCGGCATGCTCGGCAAACTCGCGGTGGGCGTGGCCATGGTCCTCGCCATCGTTGCTGCATTGCTACAAACCCGCTGATCCCTCACACTACGCTCGCAAAGCTTGAAAACGAGGGATGGGGCGGGTAGGATTCCGCCACGGCAGGAGCATTTGAAGCAGGCATGGACAAGAGGCGTAGGCTGCAAACCCTCGACGGCGTCTGGCACTGGATCCCGGATCCAGGAGATGCCGGGATACGTGACGCGTGGTTCGCGCACACGCCAGCGGCGCCTGCCCGGCCCATCCCTGTTCCAGGCCCGCTTCCGGACACCCGCACAGGGATCGCGTGGCTCCTGCATACCTTCGACCACGCCCCGGAGGGGGCGCCCCCTGAGGCCTTTCTGACCGTGAATGGTCTGCCGTCGAGCGCGCAGGTCTGGTTGAACGGCACGGCGCTGGGCACCGGCGCGGCACCCTGGGCACCGTCCGTTTACAACGCCACCGCCGCCCTGACCTCGGGCGCCAATACCTTGGCCGTGCGGCTCCCGGCCGATGACGGCCCAGCGCCGTCGCCGCACGCCTTCTCGCCGCTGCCCCTGAGCCCGTGCCTGGGAAGCGTCACCCTGGAGCACCGCCCCGGCGCGGGCATCCAGGCCGTCGCACTCGTGCCCGACCTTCGCCGCAGGCGTTTGGTGGTCCGCGTGAACGCCGCAGGCACCGGGACCGTCCACGCCTGCATCCGCGAGACCGGCCGCGACGCCTCGGGAGCGCCCGGCGAGCTGACCCTGCAAGCCGACCAGCTCGAACCATGGTCGCCCGATGCGCCGGTGCGCTACACCCTCGACGTGACCCTCCTCGACGGCGACGGCACGGTGGATACCCTGTCGCTGCGATTTGGCATGCGCGAGTTCACCATCCGGGACCAGCGTTTTCACCTCAACGGACACACGTTCCCGGTCCAGTGCGCCGCGATCACCCCGGAATCGGTTGCGGGACGCCCGGCTGCCGGGATCCGCGCCGATCTCTGCGCCGCCAAGGCCGCCGGCCTCAACGCCGTGCGCCTTCTTGGCGCGCCCACTGCGCCGGAATTGCTCGACGCGGCAGATGAGGTGGGCCTACTCGTCTTCGAGACCATCGCCCCGGCGGCGGTCCGCAGGCCGGATGCCTCCCTCGAACATGCCGCGGCCCGGCTCGTCGCGCGCGACGCGCATCATCCCTCGCTCGTGGCGTGGGAAATCGACGCGGGCACCGGCCATCCGGAAACGGCGGCAGCCTGGGGCGCGGTGTTCGCCCAGGCCGATCCGTCGCGCCTCGTCATCACGGCAGCCGGGCCACAGCACCGCACACGCTCCCGGATGACCTGTACGCGGCCCTACCATGCCGCGCCCGAACCCATGGATGCCTTGCAGACCTTCCTGCCGGTCCCGCCGGATCGCAACGCAGACCGCTTCCTCGCCCATGCGGGCGCAGAGGGCGTGACGGGCACGATCACCGCATTCGGCGCGGGCGGCATCGAGGACGTGGACAGTCGCGCCGACGACGGCGCTCCCCTTCCCGAGACATTCGCGCGGCTGCGGGACGAGTTCGCCGCGCGCGACCTCGAACGTGTGTTTGGTTCGTTCAGCGCCTTCTGCCTGGCCGCTCAGCAGAACCAGGCACAGGGCCTGTTGCTGCAGCTCGATGCCCTGCGTGGATCCTCCGCGTTCGGCGGCTACTGCTGGACCTCGCTCCGGGACGGCGGCGACCTGACCGGACCGGGACTCCTGGACCGGTGGGGCCGTCCGAAGGCCGTGGTGCAGGCCGTGTCCGACACCCAGTCCGCTCTCCGGCCGCTCATCACGCTCGCGCGGACCAATCTGGTCCCCCGCGAAGACGTGAACGTCGCCGTGATGCTCCTGAACGAGCAACGCGTCGAGGGCCGCGCCGATCTCAGCCTGCAAGTCGTCGGCCCGACCAATCAGGTGCTGTGGAAGAAGAAACGCAACATCAAGATCCCCAAGTCGCGCAAGGAACTGTGGACCGGCAGCATATCCGCATCCGGGTCGTCCGGTGTCCACCGCTTTACTGTGCGCCTGATGCAGGGCATCACCGTCCTGGCCGAGAGCAGCGCCGAGTTTCACGTATTCGAGCCGGTGACCCCCTGCGACGTCGAGATCAACGTGGTCGACCCCTTCGGTCAGTGGACGCAGCAGTGCCTGCGGCTGGCGCGCCAGGGATCGGTCCGGGCGCCCGTGCACGTCGTGCCGCCGATCGCCAACACGGTCGGCGCCTACCCGGACAATGAGCTGGCACACGTGCTGGCCGAGGTCAACAACGGGGCGGTGGCGCTCGTATTCTGTCCGCCGGATGACTGGAACGAGTTGGCCCAATGGGTGGACCCGGCTATTCAGGCCACGCCGCGCGATGCCTTGGGCGGCGCCTTTGGCGCATGCCACTATGCCAAGTTGCATCCGGTGTTCGACGGCCTCCCGGCGCGCGGCATGATGGGACTTCCCTACCGCAACGCCGTGCCGTGGAAAACCTTCGCGGAGGCCTCGGACGAGGATATCTGCGGGTGCCTGAACACCGCGCTGCTGCACACGGACGAGACGTCGCCGTGGGGCAGCAACATCCTGGTCCGCCGTTACGGCACCGGGCGCATCATCTTCACGCATCTGCGGGTGATGCAGCATCTCGGTCTCGATCCCGTGGCCGACCGGCTCTTCGTCAACATGCTGACCCATTTCGCGCGCCGGTCGGTACCCGCGGACACCGATGTCCGCGTGCATCAACCCGCCGTCGAGTGGCTGCGCCAGGAACGCGAAAACCAAGTACGACGATGGATGGTGATCGGCCCCTTCGCCAACTGGGACGGCGGCGGCCACGACCGCGCCTGCCCGCCGGAAGAGCGCATCGACCTCGACGCCACCTACCCCGGCTGGTGCCGTCCCGCGCCGTGGCAGCGGTGGTACGCCCGCCAGGACGCCAGCAACCTGGTCGACCTGCACGAGGCCCTCGCCCCCGAGCAGGGGGAGTCGAGCTATGCCACGGCCTATGCCTACGCCGAACTCACGAGCGACCGGCGGCAAGAGGCGCTGCTCCGGCTGCGGCTGTGGGACGACACCAAGGTCTGGCTGAACGGCCGGCTGGTCTTCGAGTTCCGCGGGCACGTCGCCGCGGACGACTGGAAGGACGACGAGGTGACCGTTCATCTCAAGCAGGGGCGCAACGCGGTCCTGGTCAAGGTGTCGAGGGTCCCGGGGGCGTTCCGGTTCGCCCTGGACTTCATATCGCCAACGCGGTTCCCGCTCGTGCTCAAGTGGTGGAAGTGACAACGGCACCGGTTCAAGACGTGATCAGTATTGAGTAATCCGCGTCGGCCCGGACGGCGCGCCGGGGCAAGAACACAGGGCATAAGTGCCTTTTAGGCAGAAGGTTATCGCGCCCGGAACGAGGATGGCACGCTGCATGCTCTCCCGTACGCGTGTTGGGCAGATCCGGACGAGTCGTGGGCGTCATTGAAGCAAGGTGGCAGGAAGTACACGCCATGAGCATTCAGATCGAACAGCAGGAAGACAGGCAGAACACAGTGAAGACCACCATGCAGTGCGCCGCATGCGGCTGGTGGGACATGTCGATGAAGTACGGGCCGTCCACGCGCTGCACGCGGTGCGGAAACCCCTTGACCGGCACTGCCGCGCCCGATCCCCCGGCGCCGGTGAACTGAAGCCGGAGCAGACGCCTCAGCCCACCGCGGCCAAGCGGTCGAGCATGGCGCGCTCGTGCCGCATGTCCCGGACACTCGTCGCGAGGCACTCCGGACAATAGGTGGAACTCACGGCGTCGAATCGCTCATCTCCTGGGTGTACCCAGCCGTCCTTGTGCCGGATGCACTTGCATTTGCAGCACTGAACTGTCATGTTGTGACCTCCGTGTCATCGCCATGATCCTGGGACTCTATCGGCGCGGGGGGGATGGACCTTAACCCCCGTCCGTGCCGTCTGGAGGAGACTGTCCATGTACCCGCACCTTGATCACCTCCCCGAGACGGAGAAGGACTGGTTTCAGGCTCTGGCCGACTTGGCCCGGTTTCTGCGCAGCCCCGAGGGGTGTCCGTGGGATGCCAAACAGGGTCCCGGCGACTTCGCGCGCTATGCCGTCGAGGAGGCCGAGGAACTGCGCGAGGCCTGCGCACACGGCGATCACGCCCATACCGAGGAAGAGTGGGGCGACACGCTGTTCACCCTGCTCGCCATGGCCGCCGCTTCCGAGGCCGAAGGACGCTTCCAGCTCAGGACAGCGCTCGAACGCGCCCATGAGAAGATGATCCGCCGTCACGACCACGTGTTCGGCGAGAATCGCGCGGCCACCCCCGAGGAAGCCGTCGAGATGTGGAACCGCATCAAGCAGCAGGAGCGCGAGGGACAGTAGACGTGGCCGGACAAGGGGCATCACCCCCCTTGTTCACAAAGCGTCGGCCCTTTCGCGCAGACTCTGGTCCTGCCTAGGGCCGGGCCGTACTCACCTCATACCGCGTCGCCACGGTCCGGGTCGCGCCGGGCTCCAATACGTCGCCAACGGGCAAGAGCTCCAGATTCACGTGCTCCCGGCGGGGCTGGAGGTTGTAGAACCAGAACACGCCGCCGACCTGGCTGGGGTCAAAGGTGTTGAGCACACCCACACCGCTTCCGGGCAACCACACCTGCCACCGGCCAAACGCCACGGGGGCGATGGGGCCGCCGGCTATCGGCGCTTCGTTCAACTCCTCTGCTTTCACCTGAGACCAACTGCCGTCACGTTCTACCCATACCTCAGGGCGCTGGGGTAACCGCGCGGTGAACTCGGGGTGAATCTTCACATTGGGCTGAAGCGGCGCGTCGGTGGGATTGTGCATCCGCAGCGTGTAATGCATCGCGCCGGTTTCGTCCAACATGATCGTTTTCTCCAACTGCAATCCATCCGCCATTGTTGCGCCAAAGACCGCTTTCGCGTCGGACTGCTCTCGGACCTCCCACGCCTTTGCCACCCAGGACTCCTCTTTTCCTTCTTTCTGGGCAACATTCCACTCCTCTATCGTGCCGTGGAGGTCGCTGCCTTCTTCGTAGCCCTGCAGGAGCTCAACGCCGGACGCCTTGTCCTGCCAACGGACGATGGCACCCTGGAGCTCGGGGGTGGCCCACACGAGGCTGCGCGCATTCTCCAGCTTCACCACAGGCGAAGTCTGTCGGCGCGACGGCGTCTCGCCCTTGCATCGCTCGGTGATGTACTTGATCGGGAAATAGCCTTCATAGGGACGCGCTTGGGCTCCGTTGCGCTCCAGGGTCGCGATATGTTCTTCCAAGGTCACGCTGGGCGGGCGGATAAGAGCAATCCGGTCCCCTTCATGCACCACTTTGGGCGGGCATACAAGCGCCGCGTCTTCCACCGCTACGTGGGCGCGCTCGACACGAGAATGAACCTCTGGATCGTCTTGCGTCGCAGCCAAGGCCTGCGCCCACAGTTCTTGGGCACGCACCACCAGGTCGTAGGTCAGCCATCCCTGATCATTAAAGCAGTACAGAGGACGGAGCGGATCTTCGATGTGCTCGCGCATTAGGTCGATGTACTGCAGGATGTGGGGCGCGGCAGCGCCGTAATAGAGGGTAACGAACTCGCGCATATGGGCGTCGCCGTCTTCGTCGGGATTCCACACCGCCTTGTTCACCACATAGGCCCGCAGCCAGTCGAACTCGTTGATACCAGGCTCATTGGTACCCCACCCCTGAACGAAGAGAAGGTCGACGCCGTTGTCGGCGAACAGCTTGATGTTGGGCTGGATTACGTGGAGATTCGGATGCGGTCCATTGGGGTTCTTGAAGTTGACCACATACTCCCACCCGTGCATGTGCCTGCAGATGCGCGCCCACGCCCGGAGATCATCGAGTGCTGCCTTGTTCTCAGGGATCAGCGGGTCGCCCATCACTCGCGAGTAATCCAGGCCAATCGGCGCGAACTGCACGGCGATATTCGGGTGGAGCTGGAGGTGCTTCGGAGCCTTCTGGACATGGAGGTAGGCGAAGGTTTGCAGGAGGATATCGGGATACTCTGCCGCAACACGCTCAGCGATGCGATTCAGCCCTGTCATAAACGAGCCGGCAGGCGATCCCTCATATTCGTCGATGGCGGCGCACTCGGCACACGTGCAGGCTCCAGTCCAGTCCATGATGGACACATTGACGATGCCGGAATCGCGATCAAGTTTCCCGGGATCGGCTCGCAGCTCGTCAAGAATGCTTTCCGCGGTAATCCTGGCAACATCCGGGTTGCTCATGCAGAGCTGGACGGCTTTGTCCGCGTGGTCGGGAACGAACTCTGTGAAATCCTGCCACGGAAGCCCCACCGGCGCGACGCGTTCGCCATCAATCTCGGAAAAATATTCGGGGTGTTCCTCAAAATAGACCTCTGGCGATACACGATGGAACAGATTGTGGCCGCCCCACGTCATCCACTGAATCCTGTCGGGGAACTTGTGCGCTCTGCGGTAGAGTTGCCCGGCTTCCGTGGAGTCGTAGCCCCGGTGATAGGCGTTCTCGCGCCACGGGAACGGCGGCGTGTGGTGGTACTCGATCTCGGGCAGTGTTGCCGGCGGCGTCTCCGGGATATGGATCACGTCAGGCGCGAGCCAGCGCACGCCCATGTGGCGGTCGAAGAAGTCGTATACCGCGTACAGCGTCCCGCGTTCCCCTTCGCCCCCGAGCGCCAGCGCTCGCTCCGTTGCGCCGCCTTCGTCGCTGAAGGTGTGGATTATCACGCCGTCTGTGCCAAGCTTGTCAAAGGGAAGGCGCGCCGCCAAGCTCTCCGGAAGCGCGGTCTTGCCCACGTAGACGCCAATCGCGCCATCCGCCGGTGCTGGGGTGAGCGCGGGCAAATGGCCGGTGGTCTTCTCCCAGTACTCGCGGAACGTGTCCACGGCCAGTTGCTCGTGCTCCGGGAGGGTCGCAGGTGCCACGACCGTGACGGACGAATAGTCCGCTTGGTTAATCCACTCCCCGCCAACGACAGGCCCGACCAGAATCACCGCCCAAGCGGCTAGAATACGGCGCGCAACAAGCATGCGACCAGCTCTCCTTTTGTTTCAGCCGGGTAAGTCTAACGTGTTGCGCCGCAGCAGCACAAGGCACGAAGACTTGGGAATGAATGCCCGCCCCCACCGTCTCGTCTGGTTTGGCGTATGAGGCCAACCAATCTGGGAGACGAACCATGAACAGGCTAATGTGTGCACTGGCGCTGCTGGTGGCCACCGTGGCCGCGGCTGACACGGGCGAGTACCTCCTGCATGCCCGGGTCAGTTACACCGACGGCGGCGCTATGATACGAGGAACCAGCGACGCCGACTGGAGTTACGCCACGGTCAACACGTTGGTGTTCCAGGGCGATACCTTCTGGCTGGACCGTGAGGGCGCGCTGGAGGTCGAGTTTTCCGGCGGATCCTTCCTCCGGATCGCCGACGGCAGCAAGACCGAGATCACCTCCCTGCCCCCGTCTGGTGCCGTAAAGGCTTGGTTTGGCGCGCTTTACATTCAGCGGACCAGCCGCGCGGCGGGCGACTTCCTCGTCGAGACCCCGGCGGGTACGGTTTCGATCCCCGGTGACACCCAGACCCGGATCGATGTTGCCAATAGCGGCGCCACAATCGTGACGGTGCGCTGGGGCACGGCGCGCGTCTACACGCCGCACGGATCGCCCGTGGATGTGCGCGAAGGCCAGCGGGTCTTTGTGGACCCGGGCCTGCTGCCGTCAACCCCGGTGGCGTTCGACCGGACGGTTGAGGACGCCTTTGACGGGTGGAACCGCGAGCGCGCGGCGCTGCTGGCCACCGGCGGCCAGATCCCCTATGTCACCCCCGCCAAGACCCAGCCGCTCGGCGTCAGCGACCTCGACCGTTACGGCGAGTGGGTGTACGTGGACAACCGCACCTATTGGCGCCCGACGGTGGTCGTCAACTACACCCCGTACCGCTACGGTCACTGGAGCTATGCCCCGGCCTACGGCTACACCTGGGTTGGCGACTATCCGTTCTGCTACGTCACCTCGCACTACGGCCGTTGGACCTATCACAGCCGCTACGGCTGGCTGTGGATGTACCAGGATACCTGGGGCCCCGCGTGGGTCGCGACCGTGCGTTACGGCCCGAACTTCGTCTGGGCGCCTCTGGACCCCTTTGACCGGCCGGTTATCATCGACGCGTACTTCACGGCTGGCGGCATCCGCTTCAGCTACGCCACGAGTTCGTGGTGCGCCGCCGACAGCCTGCTGTACTACGGCCCGACGCGGGTGTATCCGACGACACCGACCGTGATCAACCCGATCTACGCGAACAACGTGTACATCTGGAACATCTACACCACGCCGCCTCCGGCGCGAGGGCGGCACACCGGACCCAACTATGACAACGTCCTCGAGGTCCGCGATTTCACCCCGCGCCGGGTGATCCGCGGGCCGGACACGGTCAACCCGCAGCGTCCGCAGGCGGCGGTGCGCGTCCAGTCCCTGGAAGCCTCGACCGGCCGCAGCCGCTTCGAGACGACCGCGAGCCGCGAAGTGCGGCGGACGGCCGCCAACCGCCCGGATCAGCTTGGCGGGGCGCGCTCGGTGGGCCTGAGTGAACAGGCCCTCACGGATACGCGCCAGGCACTGCCCGGGACGACCCGCAGGGTACGCGCCGAGGACGCCACTACCGCCACCTCGGAGCGCATGGTGCGTTCTGGCGCTCCTGTCGTTGATCAGGAACGGTCCGCACGGGCCGAAGCATCGGCCAGGACGAACGGCCCCGAACGCAGCCGCGCGATCATCGCGCCACAAGGTGAAACACCCCAGTCCGACGGTCGCCCCGTGCGCACGCCGGACACCACGCTGGACATCCGGAACATGGCACGCACTGGCCGCACGGTCCCGGAAGCCGCCACCGCCACCGAACCGGGCCAAGCCCGCGTCCGCACCTATGAGCCCGACGCGGCCCGCAACTACCTGACCCCGGATACCGGCGGGCGCACGCGGACCGCCGGTCAGGCGCCCTCTGTGCCGGACGTGGTCGCCCCAGGACGAACCGTCGACACGGGCCGCGCGTCCGCGACGCCGGCGGAAGCACCGGCCCGCGTGCGCAGCGTCCCCGATCGCACCCAGATACGCATCGGCCCGGATACCGTGTCGCGCATCCAGACGATCAGCCCGACGGTCCGGACCGCGGCGCCGCCTGCTGCTCGTGACGGCGCAGCCAGCGTTCCTGACCGCACCCCGGTGCGCACCAGCCCGGATACAGGGTCGCGCGCCCAGACGGTCAGCCCGTCGGTCCGGACAACGGCCCCGCCCGTTGTTCGTGAGGACGCGGCCCCGGCGCCCGGCGCCCGCGTACCACAGACCGTGACCCCTTCGGCACCGTCCCTGAGCCCGCGCGAACAGCGCCCCGCGCCGCAACCGGTCCAGGGACCGCGGGTGTCGCCGCTGCCGGACTTGCCCAATCCCATCACGCCGCCGGCCCGGCCCATGCAGCCGGAAGCGCCAGTCATTCCGCAGCGTGTCGCCCCGGCCACACCGCAGATCGTGCCGCGCGCGCCGATGCCGGAGGCCCCGGTCCAGCCGCGCATGGATCCGGCCCCGCGATCCGTTGAGACCGGACCCCGGGGTATAATGCTACAAGACACATCACCCGCGCCCCGCATGGCGGATCCGGGCAGTGGTCCCGCCGCTGGCGAGCGCGTCGTGCGCGGCAACCGCCGCTAACCGAGGAGAATAAACATGCTGAACCGCCGCACCTGGAGACACGGCTGGCTCGGCCTGCCGCTCATTGCCGCCATCATTGCCGTGGCGGGTTGCCCTGCCCCACCCCCACCTCTCCCGTCGTATGATCAGGGCTATCTGGACGGTTTCGCCGAGGACGACTGGTATTGGGACGGTTTCTTTGACAGCTACGACACCGTCGATGCGCAGAACCTCTATTACCAGGGCGACACCATCCCCTACGTCGTGAGCCCGCCGTACGACGCCGGGTATTGGGACGGGGTCTGGGTCGCCTACCACGACGGCTACTTTGTCGCCTACCACTACGCCTTCGTCATCGGCTTCAGCGAAGGCTACGATGCCGCCTTCTTCCCGGGCTTCCTGAACTTTCTGAAGGACGACGACCACCTGGAGTTCCGGCACGGCGGATGGGCCGACGGCTACAACGACGGGTTCTCCGAAGGCCGCGTCTTCGGTGCATATGACTACGAGGCCGGGCTGCCGTTCGACTGGCACGACGCCTTGCTCGACTATGAAGACGGCACGGACATCTATTTTGAGGAGGTCGATGTCGGCACGGGCGATCTCGGGCCGGTGACACTCTACGCTTACGGCACCAACCCCTTCCTGATGAAGCGGGCCGAAAGGACGACCTTGGCCGAACGCGCCATCCGGGCGGATGGCGGCCTCAAACAACAGGACACGGACGACATCTACCGTACCCTCACCGCCGAGGCGCGCAGCGCCCTGAACGTGCGCCCCGGCGCGAGCCAGCGCTCCGACCGGCCGTTGACGCTGACCACGACGTGGATCCAGCGCATCGACCAGTACCTGAGCGGGACGAACAAGGACCTGCCGGTCGCCAAGCGCGCGCCGCGCTGATGCGGAGACCGGTTCTCTGGCTGCCCAG
>JBPOJD010000049.1:0-9809 GCA_052033955.1 Candidatus Hydrogenedentota bacterium | reverse complement strand
GCAGGTCTGTCATCGCGGAAACCCATCGAAAGCTCTTGAGCGACACATCCCCCTGTGTTATTCCGAACGCAGTGAGGAATCTGGGTTTGGGGACTCGCCTGCTGAGCGGAGTGTGTTCCGAGCGACGAGATTCTTCGCTTCGCTCAGAATGACAAGAATGGCCAGGGGCTGCGTACCAAGCGGTTTGTTGTGTCATCCCGAGTCCAAAGCGGCGCGCCGCTCAGTGGACGGAGAAACCCCGTGGGGTATCACTTACCCCTATTGTCATCCCGAGCGAAGCCGAGGGATCTCCGTTCCGCTGTCCACACGAGTGTTTCTTAGCAGCGAAGCCGAGAGATCTGCGCTCCGAGCAGATGTTGCCTGGATCCGAGGTGCTGACCATGCCAGTCGATAACGTGCGTGATGCCGCAGTGGACGTGCTCCTGCGCGTGCTCGAAGGCGACGCCTACCTTGACCGCAGCCTCGACAAGACGCTGCGCCGGAAGGAAGACCTGGGCGATCGTGGCCGCCGCTTTCTCACGACGCTGGCCTACGGAACGGTGCGCCACCTCGGGCTGTGCGACCACGTGCTCGCGCCGCTGCTCCATCAGCCGCTCGCGGATCTGCCCGGCCCCATCCACACGATCCTGCGGATGGCGGTCTTCCAGGGGCTGTTTCTGAACCAGGTGACGCGCCCGGCGCTGGTGCACACCTCCGTGGAACTCGCCAAACGGCGCGGGCACGCGGGCACAGCGCGGCTGGTCAACGCCGTGCTGCGACGTCTGCCCAAGACGCTCGACGATGTACGGCTTCCCTCGTACGAAAAGGATCCCGTGGCCCATCTCGCAGTGCGGTATTCGCTGCCGCGCTGGCTTGTCGAGCGGTGGGTGGCGGATTTTGGGCCGGAAAAGACCGCTGAACTTGCGGTCGCGTCGTCCGAAGAGGCGCCGACACAGATCCGCATGAACCTGACACGTTTCTCGGCCGACGACGTACGGGATCAACTGCTCAAGGCGGGGTTTGTGGTGGACAAATGCACCCCCATTCCCGAGGAACTGACCATTCTGGATGGGCCGCCGCCTGCGAAGACGAAGCTCTTCCAGAAAGGCGCGTTTGTGCTGCAGGACGGGGCCTCGATGCTCCCGGCGCACTTGATGGAACCCCAGCGGGGCGAACGGATATTGGATATGGCGGCGGCGCCGGGTGGCAAGACGACGCACCTCGCGCAACTGGTTGGCGGCGAGGCGGACATCATCGCCACGGATATCTATCCGTGGCGGCTGGCGTTGGCACGGGAGGCGGCGGATCGTCTGGCACTCGATCGCATCCATCTGGCGTGCGCAGACGGCCGGAAGCCGCCCTTTGCGTGCGGATTTGATCGCGTGTTGGTGGACGCCCCCTGCTCGGGGCTCGGGACCTTGCGCCGACACCCGGACCTGAAGTGGCGGACGGATGAAGCGCGCATCGAAGAGTTGGCGGCGTTGCAGGAGGGGTTATTGCGATCCGCGATTGAACTCTGCAAGAATGGGGGCCTCGTGGTCTACTCTGTATGCACCATCACCGCCCGCGAGACCACTGAACTCATTCGCGTCCTCCTCGAAGGGGGGCGCGTCCAACTGGAAGACGGACCGGAATGGCTGGATCAATGGAAGATAGGCACAGGTCAGTACCGAACCCTCCCCGAAAAGGCGGGTATGGACGGGTTCTTCTTGACGCGGTTGCGCAAAGTATCCTGAGCGCAATCCTGTTCGTCTATGGGTTCATCGCCTGGTGCTTCAAGTGGGTTGCGGCCACGGCTCTCTTGCTGCTGGTCATGGGCGCGGCCGGCGCCTACGTGTTTCTCCGGGCCATCTCCGGCGGTGAGATGGTCACCGTGCCCAACTGCACGAACCGGCCCATCACCGAGGCCCACAACATCATCGCCCGCGAAGGACTCGAACTGGGCAAACAGACCAACGTCTTCAGCGAGAACGTGCCCGAATACTACGTCCTGGGACAGCGCCCCGCCCCCGGCAAAGTCGTCCGCGCCGGACGCAAGATCAATCTCACCGTCAGCGGCGGCCGCGACCGCGTCCAGACCCCGGAACTCGTCGGCAAATCGCTGAAAGCGGCCCGCGACGCGCTCCAGGAAAGCCGCTTCACCCCCGGCACCGTCGGCCGCATCCCGCACGACCTCCCGGCGGACACCGTGATCAGCCAGGACCCCCCCGTCGGCAGCGCCGTCGTGGCGGGAAGCGAGATTCATCTTCTGGTCAGCGCGGGCCGCGAACGGGGCACGTTCATGCCTGACCTCCGCGACATGCAGGTAACGCAGGCCCTTCAGGTCCTGGCGTCCCTGAATGTCGTTCCCATCCCGAAGCGCGTGGAACAGGCCGGTGCAGCGTTTGACGTCGTGCTGGACCAGCACCCTCCGGCAGGCACGCTCATCCAGGAGGGACAGGCGATCGAATATACCGTGCGTGCCTCGGGCGAGGTTGCGTTGCCGGACGCCCGGCGGCGGGTCTGGGCCGCGTATGTCGTACCGGGGACGGACGGCGCGCACACGGTTCGTGTGGACCTCATTGACCGCGCCGGCAGCCGCCGCACGGTCTTCCCGCGCGAGGAGGACTTCCAGGACGGCAAGCCGCCCGCGTATGTGCCGGGAACGCAGATCAACATCCCGGTGCTGTACATCGACGAGGTGACCGTCGAGTTCTACGTGGACGACGCCAAATCCGTCTCGTATTACTACAAGGGCGAATCCGAGCCCGTTGTGACCAACCATGGCGCGTGACAAGGAGACAGCCGTGTCCAACCACACCGTGAAGATCGCCCCGTCCATCCTCTCCAGTGATTTCAGCCGCCTGGGCGAAGAGATCGCTGCCGTCATCGAAGCGGGCGCGGATCTGATCCACGTGGACGTCATGGACGGCCATTTCACGCCCAACCTCACCATCGGTCCCCCGGTCATCGCCAGTCTGCGCCAGCATTGTACCGTGCCGATGGACGTACATCTGATGATCGACAACCCCGACGAGTTCGCCGTGGATTACGCCAACGCCGGCGCGGACATCGTCACCTTCCATGTCGAGGCCAGCCGGCATCCGCACCGCCTGCTCAACACCCTCCGCGATCTGGGCGTCAAGGCCGGGATCGTGCTCAATCCGGGTACGTCGCAGGACGAGATCGAGTTCCTGATCGACGAGGTGGACATGGTGCTCGTCATGACGGTGAATCCGGGATTCGGCGGACAGAAGTTCATCTCCGAGATGCTGCCGAAGATTCAGAACATCCGGGCGATGCTCGGCGACCGGGATCTCGAGGTGGATGGCGGCATCGACGCGTCGACGGCGCCGCTGGTCATTGAGGCCGGGGCCAACGTCTTGGTGGCGGGTTCCTACGTCTTCCGCAGCCCGTCGTATCTCGAGGCGATCGAGTCGCTGCGTCCCGGCGGCGCGGCCTAGCCCCCCGCCGTCACCGTCGGCTGCAACCAGCCGGATACGCTCTGCCGCAACTTCCACTTCCAGCCTGCCGGCTGCAAGTCCACCGGGGCCACCAACGCCGTCCGACCGAGGGGACGGTCGTCGAGGTAGATCCGCGCATAGCCCAGTTCGCGCCCGGCGGCAACCGGCGGCGCGATGCGTTCCGGGGCCTCCACCCGCAGTTCGATGCGGTCACGCTCGCCGCGCGGCACCACGACCCAGACGTCCTGCGCGGCCCGAAGGGGCACGTTGGGCGTCTCGCAGTTGTCCACAGCCACCGGCGCCAGTTCCGCTCCCTGCGCCACCGCATGGACCCGTTCGATGTTCGCGTAGGCGGTATCGAGCACGGCCTGCGTCGCGGCAAAGCGCTCAACGTTGCTGCCACACCCCATCACCACCGCGATCAGCCGTACATCGTCCCGGAGCACCGTCGCCGTCAGGCAGAATCCCGCCGCGCGGATGTAACCGGTCTTCAGCCCGTCACAGCCTTCGAGCTGCGTCAGAAGCTTGTTCGTGTTCTGGCGGGGACTCGATTCACCGGGTGGCGTCCACTGCTGGCGGCTGACCCACTCCATCACCTGCGGCGACAGTACACACCACTGGGCCAGCACCGCCATGTCGCGCGCCGTGGTCTCGTCGGGCAGTTCACCCGGGTCCGGCGGCAGCCCATGCACGCTGCGAATGACCGTCTGCACCAGGCCCAGTTCGCGGGCCCGCGCATTGGCCGCCTGCAGATAGGCGTCCTTGCTTCCCCACAGACCCTCGGCCACGGCCATCGCACCGTCATTGGCCGATGCAACGGCCACGCCGAGCATCAGGTCGCCCAGGGTCCACACGTCCCCTGCCTTCACCGCCAGCCGCGTGCCGCCAATGCTCTGCGCGAGGGTGCTGATCGTGATGGGAGTGTCCAGACGCCATGCACCCTGTTCCAGCCCTTCGGCGACCAGGTACATGAGCATCATCTTGACCATGCTGGCAGGCGGACGCACCAGGCCCGCGTTGGATTGGGTGAGGATCAGCCCGCTCTGGGCTTCGATGCAAATGGTGCTGAGGGGTAGACTCTGCGCCAGCGCCACCGGCGCCGGCAGAAGGAAGAGACAAATGGCCAAGGCAAGGACTGCGACTCTCACGTGTGCCACTCCACGTTTGACTGCTGCGGCTATTTATTTGACTGTAGGGCGCGGCTCTGCGAAAACCGCATCCATAACATCCTGGATCGTGAAGGGCTTTGTCAAGAGTTTTGTTAGCCCGGTCGGCGGAGCGTCGTCGTCACCCAGTCCCGTCATGCCGTAAATCGGCACGTCCTTGTTAAACGCGGTTTCACGAATACGCTCAACCGCATGCGTATACACAGATTCCGCACCTTCCACGTCAATCAACACCGCCGTCAATGGGCGTTCTCCGGCGCGGCGCACCGCCTCGTCCACATCTACCAGGGGCAGGCAGTTTACCTTCCTGTGGGACAATGCCAACTCGAGCCAGCCCAGCAGGTCCTCATCCGGCCCGATCACCAGCACCGCTGCACCGTAGGCCTCGCGGACCACGACCCCGCCCTCCGGAGCAGGCGGCGCCACCGGCTCGATGCATGGAAGCTGGACCTCCCGGTCGATCGCCTGCCGCAGGGTCACCGCAAGGGCCTGCGCCGTAAACGGCTTCTTCAGGAGCCATATATTGGAGGGCAACCCGCCCTCCCTTTCAAAATCCGACCCATCGCCCTCATGGGAAATTACCACGGGTACGTCCTCGCTCGCCGGGTTCTCGCGCAGCCGCGTGACAACCGTCACGGCCGTGACATCCGGGAGTGTCTCGTCAAGCAGCACCACGTCGACCTCCCCGCTCTCGGCCTTCCGCACACACTCGTAGCCGTGGCGCATGTGGTCGACCGTGGCGCCGCATGCCCGCAGGAGCTCCGCGAGCGTCGCGCGAAGGTCCTCGCTCTCGTCCGCGATCAGGATGTGGCGGTCCCGGAGCGCCCTGCCGTCCTCCTCGGGCACCTGCGGCGCGAACGCGGCCCGCGGCAAGGCCAAGGTGAAGGTGCTGCCCTTGCCGGGCAGGCTTTCGAGCTCGATACGCCCGCCGTGGGCCTCGGCGATGCTCTTAGCAATTGACAGGCCGATCCCGGTGCCCTCGTAGCGCCGCGTCAGCGAACTGTCTATCTGGAAAAACTTGGCAAAGATCTGCTCCTGGTAGGGACGCGGAATGCCAATGCCCGTATCGGCCACCGAGAACGCGACGCCGCCGTCCCCGGCCGTTGCCGCCCTCACCTGAATCATCGCGCCCTTGGGACTGAACTTGGCGGCGTTGGACAGAAGAATCCCCAGGACCTGCCCTATCTTCTGCCGGTCGCCCCACATCGGCCCCAAGGTATCGTCCACGTGACTGCTCAGACTGATGTCCTTGGCCAGGACATGCGGGCGGATGCTCGCCACGGCCTCCTGGACGAGCTTGCCGGGATCGAAAAGCCGCAGTTTGAGCTGGACCCCCCGGATCTCCATCCGGCTGAACTCGATCATCTCGTTGATCAGCGCGCCGAGCCGCTCGACGTTGCGCGACATGACGTCGAGTGCCCCCTTCTGCGGACCTTCCAGGTTGCCCAGGTGCGCGGAATCGAGCATCTCCACGTAGCCCTGAATGGTGCTGAGCGGGGTGCGCAGTTCATGGCTGACATTCGACAGAAAACTGTCCTTGGCCCGGCCGTGCGCGCGGAGTTCTTCGTTCACCCGTTCGAGTTCGCGCGCGCGCTCCTCCAACTGGCGCTGCATGCGTTTCATGTCGCTCACATCGGTAATCACGAGCGAATAGCGCGATCCTTCGCTGTCGCTGCCCGCCTGAACCTGCGCGATGGTCACCACGGCCGGGACACCGCTGCCGTCCGCCCGCACGAAGTTGATTTCCTGCTGCACCCGCACGCTCCGCCGGTGCTGGGCCGATTCGAGGGCGTCCAGCAACCGCGTCCGCGCCCTCGGATCGACGAAATCGAAGACATCCCTGCCGCTGAGGGCGTCTTTGGGTACCTGCAGAAGTTCGCGGATGCGCTCGTTCGAGAACCGCACGCGGAAGCTTGCATCGAGTGTCAGGAACCCCTCACTCATGTGAAGCAGCAAGTCGCGAAACCGCTGCTGGGACGCGCGAAGCTTCTCGGTCTGCTCTTCGACCAGCTTTTGCAGGCCCTGCGTGTAGCGTTCGAGCCGGCGGCTCATGCGGTGCTGTTCGGTAACGTCGCGGATCGTCGCAAGCGTGCCGGCATTGTTGCCGTACCGGTCATAGAGCGGCGCGCCGCTGATCCAGAGACGGCGCTCATCGCCCTTCAGGTTGTAGGTAATCTCGTACTCCGAAGCCACGCCCTTGATACGCTGGCGCCAGTGCCAGAGAATGGGCTCGATGTGCATTTGCTCGGCCATCTGCGCGATGTTCCTGCCAACCACCTCGTCGCGCGACAATCCGCTGAGATCCAGAAACTGCTGGTTAATCAGCAATATCTTCCCTTGGGCATCGGCAATCACCACGCCCTCGCCCATCTGGTCGATGAGATTACGGAAACGCCCCGCCAGTTCGTCCGCGGCTTCCCCCGAACGCACAATCGACACCACCGTCACCAGCAACCCGACGAGCAGGCTGATCGTCCCCAGCCAGCGCGCGAAGATCTCGATGCCCTGCGAGGTCACGTCCTGCTCGGCCACCGGGTCGTACGAGTGCAGGACACTGGCCACGGCCCCTGCCAGCAGCAGGAAGATACCGGCCATGATGAAGACGCGCTCGCGCAGGCGGCCGCGCAGCAGCGCCATCAGGTGGCCGCTCGCAAAAACCGGCACGCTCAGGCTGACAAGCAGAATGAAACCCCGCTCCCAGGGATCCTGAACCTGCCGGGAGAACAGGACCCCGGCGAGTCCAATCACGATAGGGACGAGGTAGAAAGGGAGTCGCGTCTGTCTGGTGTTATGTGCGTGTTCAGGCACAGCCTCACGCCTTCCATTGATAGGCTACTGGCCGGGCATCCCGCGGCGTCGCGTGATTTCCATCAACGCCAACTGGTCGCACCGTTCGTTCTCCGGGATGCCCGTATGCCCGCGCACCCAGCGCCACTGCACGTCGTGCCGCGCGAGCGCGGTCTCGAGCCGTTTCCACAGGTCAACATTCTTTACAGGCCCCGTGCGCGTCTTCCAGCCGTTGCGCTTCCAGCGCGCCAGCCATTCGGTAATGCCCTTGCGCAGGTACTCGGAATCCGTATACAGCGCCACCTCACACGGGCGCTTCAGCGCCTCCAGCGCCTCGATGGCGGCCGTCATCTCCATGCGGTTGTTCGTGGTCTCATCGGCGCCGCCCGACAGCTCCCGGCGTTTGCCGTTACACTCGAGCACGGCGCCCCACCCCCCGACTCCGGGGTTGGGCACACAGCCGCCGTCCGTATGGATAACCACCACGTCGTGTTTTTGCGTCACGCTGGACTCAACTTTCACTTCGGTTTCAGTATAGCCGGGCCGTGCTTCACGCCCCGCCCCGCGCCTCGCGAATCGCCAGCACCTTCTCCAGCAGTCCCGGAACCAGGTCGAGCGGCAGGCTGTTGGCCGCGTCCGACAACGCCTCGGACGGGTTGGGGTGCGCTTCGCAGAACAGACCGTCAATGCCGTAGCCGGCCGCCGCGCACGCCAAGGGCGGCACGAACTCGCTCCGGCCGCCCGATTTGCCGCCCTTGGACGGTGTCTGAACGGAATGCGTGGCGTCAAAGATGACCGGATAGCCCCATTGGCCCATGATGCCAAAGCTCCGGAAATCGACGACCAGATTGTGATACCCGAAGCACGTGCCGCGCTCGGTGAGCAGGATGTTCTGGTTTCCGGTGGACTCGACCTTCCGGACGGCGTACTCCATGTCTTCGGGCGCCATGAACTGCGCCTTTTTCAGGTTCACACGCTTCCCGGTGCGGCCTGCGGCGGTCAGTAAGTCCGTCTGCCTGCACAGGAAGGCCGGAATCTGGAGGATATCGAGCACCTCGGCCGCCGGTTCCGCTTGCCCGGCCTCGTGGATGTCGCTCAGCACCGGGACACCCACCTCGTCCTTGACCCGCTGCAGGATACGCAAGCCCTCCCGCAGTCCCGGACCGCGGTAGGCATCCACCGAGGTGCGGTTCGCCTTGTCAAAGCTTGCCTTGAACACAAACTCGACCGGCAGGGCCTCCGTCATCGCGCGCAACGTCTGCGCAATGGCCACCGTGCCCGCCTCGGTCTCGATGACACACGGACCGGCGATGAATATGAATGACTTACCCGTCCGCAGGCCGCTCACAGCGCCTCCGCCGGGTCGTCATCCGCTGGGACACTCTCCTCGAGAGCCCCGAGCCACTCCCCTCCCTGGTCGATGTTTTCCGGGGTGAAGAAGCGCGACGGCACCACGATGGTCTTCGGTACCGATCCGCCGTTCAGCAGTACCAAGGCCATATCCACGGCCTCCTTGCCGCCCGTGGGATATTCGAAGCAGGCGTCGAGCATCCCCGCGCGCACGTAGGCCTGTCCCTCATGCGGCAGCCCGTCAATGCCCACAAACAGGATGTTATCGGCGCGGTTGACGTCACTCGCCGCCAGGTAGGCCCCGTGGGCCGCCGGGTCGTTGTGGCCGTAGACGAGGTCGATGTCGTCGAAACGGGCCAGCGCCGACTCCATCTCCTTGCGCGCGTTCGGCTCAAGCCACTTCATGTCCGCCTCGAAGATCACGTTGATGCCGCTCCCCTCGATGGCCTGCCGGAAACCCTGGTGCCGTTCCTGACCCGGCGTGCTGGTCATCAGCCCCTTCAGTTCCACCACATTGCCTTCGCCGCCGAGGGCCTTGACAATCCACTCGCCCGCCGCGCGCCCAATGAGCGTGTTGTCCGCACCGATGAAGACGGTGTACTGGTCGCCCATGACCTGCCGGTCGAGCACAATGACCGGAATGCCCGCCTGGTACGCCTTCGCGACCGGCTCGGTGAGCGGGGCCGCTTCCAGCGGGCTCACCATCAGCAGGTCGACGCCCGCGCTCACGAATTCCTCGATATGCGCGCGCTGACGCAAGGTGTCGTTCTGGGCATCCTTGAATACCACCGTCAGTTCCGGATGCTGATCGGCGGCCTGCTTGATGTCCGCGTTCATCTGCACGCGCCACGGCTCGCCCAGGTTGCATTGGCTCATTCCGATAACGAAGGTCTTGCCCTCCTGCCGTGCGGCAGGCTGTTGCACCACCGGGGCCTCGGCCATGGCATCCATCTGACCGTCACCCGCCGCCACATCCGGCGCGGCAGACTCCTCCGCCTCCGGCAGGACCGCAGGTTCGCCCGGCTGGGTACAGCCGGTGAAGAGACCGAAGCCCAGCACCAAGGCCAGCATCACGGCGAACAGC
>JBPOJD010000054.1:0-27005 GCA_052033955.1 Candidatus Hydrogenedentota bacterium | reverse complement strand
CTTCAGCGCCTTCTCCAACCGCTCCCCAGCCATCTTGCGACCTCCCTTGACCTTCTTGGTCCGGTAAGATCGCAAATGTCTTGACGATATGTCCTCCGGTAAGATTTTAGATGGCGCGATTCGCTCCATTGATCCGTTGCGAAAGCCGCCGCTATACTGGGAGCGGCATGCAGTGACATCGGAGCGGCGCGCAGTCCTCTGGGGAAGGCTGTTTTGTGACCTTCGCGAACTGGATTACCATCGGGCGGCTCGTACTCATCCCGGTCTTCCTGGTACTCGTCATGGCCTACCGGCCGGAGGAACCCTGGTTGAGGCTCGCAGCCTTGGGCACCTTCGTGGTGGCGGCCCTGTCGGATGCGCTGGACGGATTCATCGCCCGGGCCTACAACCAGAAGACGAAACTGGGCGCCGTGCTCGACCCCTTGGCGGACAAGTTGATGCTCAACCTGTCCTATGTGTTTCTGGCCATAAACCGCCAGTTCGAGACGCCCGTGCCGGCATGGGTGCCGGTGATCATCATCAGCCGGGACGCCATTATTGTTATCGGCTACTATCTGTTGAATGAGTTCCATGGCCCGATTCACCCGCGGCCCCGGATACTGGGCAAACTGACGACTGCCCTGCAGATGGGGGCGGTCGTGTTGGTGCTGCTGCAGTGGAAGCACGCGCATGCCGTGCTCATGACCATGATTGTGATAACTGTGATCTCCTTTTTTGACTACCTCTACGCGGGGGTACGCCAGATCGGCAACGAGGACAACGCCTGATGGCCAAGCGACGAAAATACCCCCTGGTGGCCATCTGCGGCCGGCCCAACGTGGGCAAATCGACCCTGTTCAACCGCCTGACCGGGCGCCAGCACGCCATCGTGCACAGCGAGGAAGGCATCACGCGCGACCGCGCCTTTCGCATGGCCCAGTGGAAGGACCACACCTTCCAGATTGTCGACACCGGGGGCATCGTCGAGGACCCGATGGATCTCATCCTGCAGAAGATGCAGGAGCAGGTCCGCAAGGCCCTGCGTGATGCCCGCGTCATTGTCTTCGTCGTCGACGGCCAGCAGGAGCTGACGCGCATCGACGAAGAACTCCGCGATGAGCTGTTCCGTTACGGCAAGCCCGTCGTGCTGGCCGTGAACAAAGTGGACAACGCGGCCATCCAGCAGCACGTGAACGACTTTTACGTGCTCGGCATCGGCGATCCCATCCCGGTCAGTTCAGGCCACAACCTCGGTATCGAAGCGCTGATGGAGGCCATCTGCCAGCATCTGCCGCCGCCCGCTGCGGAGAGCGAGGAGGCCTCTGAGCACGAGGAGCCGGTGGACCACACCATCAAGGTCGCCGTCATCGGCAAACCCAACGTGGGCAAGTCCTCGTTTATCAACGCGCTGCTCAATGAGGACCGCATGATCGTCACCGACATCCCGGGGACCACCCGGGACGCCGTCGACATCGATCTGCACTGGAAGGACAAGGATTACCTGCTGATCGACACGGCGGGCATGCGGCGCAAGGCGGGCATCACCGAGAAGGTCGAGCATTTCAGCGTGAGCCGCGCACTGCGCAGTGTCCGCCGCGCCGACGTATGCCTGGTCATGATCGACGCGGTCGAAGGCATCACCGAACAGGACAAACGCATTCTCGGCTACGTCGAGGAAAACGGCACGGCGCTGATCCTCGTGTGGACCAAGTGGGACCTGGTCGAAGACAAGGAAGCGCGGTTCAAGGCGCTCTCCGAGGAGCTCCAGCACAAGGTGCCCTTCGTGCGGTACGTGCCCTTCGTCACCGTGAGCAACCTCACCCGGCGGCGGATCTTCTCGGTCTTCGAGTACGTCGACCGGGTCGCCGCCGAAGCCGAGAAGCGCATCCAGACCGCCGAACTCAACCGGCTCCTCGAGGAACTGCGCGATAACACCGGCGCGGCCGCCCACCGGGGCAGCCGGGCCAAGATCCTCTATGGCACACAGACCAGCGTCAAGCCGACGACCTTCGTCTTGTTCGTCAACCAGAAGCGCCTGTTCCATTTCAGCTACCTGCGCTTCCTCGAAAACCGCATCCGCGAACGCTTCGGATTCGAGGGTGTCCCCATCACCATCGAACTGCGCGACGGCGAGGGCAACCGGGATCGCCGGCCATGACCGCCCTCGCCCTGCTGCTCGCGTACCTTGTGGGCTCGATACCAACCGGGCTCTGGCTCGGCATGCGCCTGCGCGGCATCGACATCCGCGAACACGGCAGCCGCAATATCGGCGCCACCAACGTCATGCGCGTGCTCGGCAAGAAGCTGGGTGCTGTCGCCCTCGCCGCCGATGCCCTCAAGGGTGTGCTGGCGGCCGTGGCCGTGAGCCAGATCAGCGACTGGCCGCATGCCCCGCTCGCCTGCGGCCTCGCGGCCATCGTCGGCCACATGGCCCCCGTGTTCCTGCGTTTCCGAGGCGGCAAAGGCGTCGCGACCAGTGCCGGGGTCTTTCTCGCGTTGTGTCCGCTGCCCACGCTGGGCGCCTTGGCCGTCTTCCTGCTGACCCTGGCGGCGACGCGGATGGTCAGCGCCGGGTCCATGGCCGCCGCCGTCACCTTGGCCCTGTTGATTGGCCTGCTCCCGCACGACCTGGTCGCCTGGCCCGGACGTCTCCTGGCCCCGGGACCAGCCCTCCCCATCATCGCCACCCTCGTGGCCGTCCTCGTGGTCTACCGCCACCGCACCAACCTCCAGCGCATCCTCACGGGCACCGAGAACCGCATCTGACGGCCCGGCGCGGCCGCACCGGGCATTGCATAGTCCGGCGACCTGTGATAGCATGGGCTAGCGGTGCAGTATTCGCTGTTTTGGCAACAAACACAGCGGCGGACAGCCCTCGCGCTGCCGCCCGGATGAGGTGGGGACCATGGAATGTGCAGTTTGCGATACCCGCAGCTCGGTCAGCTTCTGTTGTGATTGCAGCAAGCTGCTCTGCGAGCAGTGCGGCACCCTCTGCGCCCGGTGCGAGAAGATGATCTGTCCCGAGCACGTCCACGTGACGCCCCACGGACGGCGGCTCTGCACGGCGTGCATGAAAGAACGCGACACCAAACGCCACCACCGGCGCAAGCGGGAGACGCCGGACGACGAGTCCACCGCGTTTGAAGAAGCGCCCAGCAGCGACAGGGCCGTTCCCGAGGAAGAAGAGTCCGAGGAGCGCGTCCTGGGGCAGTGGGAGCCAACGCCGCCGTGGAAGCTGAGTCTGATCGCCGCCTGTGTGGCGGTGGCCGTGGGGCTGGCGGTGCTGGTCCTGCCATGGTTCGCGGGCGTGCTGCAACCATGGACGTCGATCATCGTGGGGCTCGTCGCGGTACTGGCCATTGTCTGGGCCATCGTCGGCCTTACGGGCGAGCGGTACGTCGATGACCGCTCGAAGAGCTTCTATGGCCTTGGCGTGGCCGTCGTGGCGCTGATTCTCGCCGGTATGGCGGTCGCCGCGCATCCGGGCGTCTCGCGGGACAACGCGATACCCGGCAACGAACGCCGCGGCATGAGTGAATCCGAGGTGGAACAACTCCGGCAGGACACGCTGCAGAAATATGAGTGACGGATCGGCGTGGTTCCCGCGGGTCAGCCGGCGCCTGCGAGACTTCGCCGGAACAGCAGCGCCCACACGATCAGCCACGCGGCGATGGCGACGACGCTGATGCTGAAGACGAGCACCGGGCCTTGCGTGAAGAGCAACGGGATGGCCATGGACGTCCATAGCCCGCCGCCCATGAAGGGTTCGTGCAGCAGCTGCTTGTAGCCGAAGGCCGACAGCGCGTCGGTTTCGTTTTCGGGGTCCACCACGCGCAGCAGCAACAACCCCGTGGCAGTTACCCCCATGGACTGCCCCATCTCGGCGATTCCGCGCTCGAACCACGAATCGCGCGGCAGCAGCCGCGGCGCCAGCCAAAGAATGCAGAAGACGTTCCACCCAATACCCGCCGCGATGAGCAGCAGGAAGGGCGCCAGGCCCTGAAGGATGACGGGCAGCCGGATCGTGGCTATGGCCGCCACGACGAGAAAGTCCATGGCCGTGCCGCTCAGACGCTGCATGACCTGATGGTCGACCGGGTTGATCCGGGCCACGCGATCCAGAAACAACTGAATCAGCAGTCCGCCCAGCATGCACAGCGGAAACAGCGGAAAACCTGTCAGGAAGTGGCTCGCGGCAAGCGCCGGCACCCGCGCCTCGAAGGCCACCAGCCCCGTCTTGGCCAGATACCCGATAAAGACCGCGGCCCCGATGACCGCGACATGCAGCGCCAGCGTGTCGACGGAATCCGCCGAGACGGTCTGACGGCCCGCGATGGGCCGTTGTTCGACCTCGTAGATCCCCACAACACTGCTGTCGGGCAGTTCCTCAATGCGGCGCAGTTGTTGGGTGATCCCGCGCCGGGCGGCCCAGTTGATCAACGCCATGCCCACGATAATGGCCGACATGATCCCCATCGTCGCCGAGGCCAGGGCATAGTCGCCACCCTCGGACCAGCCGAACAGATCGAAGGTTGGTTTGAGCCCGCCCGCCGTGCCGTGGCCGCCCTCGAACCCGACCGGTATGATCGTGCCAAGGACCGCCGGGACCGAAAACAGCGGTACCAGCAGCGCCATGGTCAGCCCCAGTCCGACCGTGTATTGTCCCCACGCGACAATCTGGCCGTACGCCAGTTGCGGCCCCGAACGCCGCCATACCGTGGCGAGCGGCGGGATGTGCACACCGAGAAACAGCGCCGCAAACACCACGTTGATCAGGAAACCCGGCAGCGCGCTCCAGCCCAGCGTGGCCGCCTCGGGCACGGCAGCGCCGCCCGCCTGGAGGATGACCAGTCCCGCCAGCCCCCCGATCACCGACGCGGGCAGGTACAGACGTTGGAACAAGCGCACCTTGACCCGCAGAAATTTCCCGAGGATCAACAGCAGCGACAGGCAGCAGAACGAGAGCACGACCGTCATTGGCAATTATCCCCTTGCATGGAAACCCGCCTCGCAGTGACGTGCCGCGAGTATACCCCAGAGCCATGCGGAGGGGACAGCATAAAGCCCGGGCAACGGCGATTTGTTGCCGGGCATCCCGCGATGCTGTAGACTCTATCCGCCCGTGCAAAGGGGGGCCGGGCACGACCATGCAGCACAACGACGCCGGGTCGCAGGGGCACGGACCATGCGCCGCGTCAAACGGGGACCCATCGGAGGGGGACAAGATGAACGACGTGCTTGAGCAGATGCTCACCGAAGGTACGGCCATCGGCGAGGATGGCAACACCGTCCAGATCTTCACGGCAAGCATTTCCCGGGAGGATGGTGAAGCACTCGCCAAGGTGATCAAGGCCACCGGCGCCAGGCGCACCCTCGAAATCGGTTTTGCCTACGGGGTATCCACGCTGTTCATCCTCGATGCGTTGAAGGAATCCGGAGGCGGCCACCACACCGCAATCGACCCATTTGAAGCCGACGGCTACGGGAATGTGGGATTGAGGAGCGTCCAGCGGGCTGGTTTCGAAGACAGCTTTACTTTTCACCAAAACTATTCGCAGGACCTGTTGCCCCAGTTCCTGATCGCGGGAGAGAAGTTCGATTTCATCTTCATCGACGGCCACCACACTTTCGACGACACCATGAACGACTTCTACTACTGCGAGAAGATCCTCAAGGACGGCGGCGTCATATGCTTTCACGACATCCGGTACTTCCCATCCGTCCGCAAGGTGATCACCTTCGTCCTGCGCAACATGAACTACGAGCCGGCCATGGACCTGATCCTGCCCGCGGCAACTCGCCTCGACCGGATCAAGCGCACCGTGCGGATGATCGCCCATTATCCTTGGGATCCCTTCTGCTGGCGCCTGGCGGACGCCTGGCGACGGGCCAATCTCTTCGTCGTCCGCCGCAGGGGACCCGACAACCGCCGCTACGACCACTATCGCCCCTTCTGAGGCGCCGTCCGGAACCGGCCCTTGCACGGCAACGGGCAGTTGCATTGGCCGCGCGGCATGTGGTAAGGTACGCGCCGTCTTGTGTGACGTCATTGCGTCCCTATCGTCTAGCCTGGCCTAGGACACCACTCTTTCAAGGTGGAGACACGGGTTCAAATCCCGTTGGGGACGCCATCTTTCTTCTTCCCCCTCGCCTCCCCTCCCCGTCATGCGGGAGACCCGGTGGCACGGTGTCCGCAACCTGAAAAACAGCGCCCACACTATTCACTTGACAAACGGGATTTTCCTGCTTTAAAGTAGGGGCGGCCCACATGGGTCAGCATGTTCAATAACGCGGAAGTGTGTGTCTCATGGACACGGAAGGAGAATCTCAAATGAAGCATTTCTCGACCATCACGAAGAACGTTCCTGCCGCGGCGCTGGTCAACGAGCATCCGGCTGGCGTCCCCAGCCTCATCGGTTTCCTGCAGGATCCGATCGGCGTGCTGAATGCCCACATCCAGTACATCCTGGGCTTCATCACCAGCGCGTTCCTGGGCGACAAAGAGCTCAGCTGGTAGGACGTAACGCTGTCCTTCGCGGCCGGAGAGGAAGCATGCTTCCACTCCGGCCCGTTTTTTTGATGCCGCGCGTTGACGGTGCAACCGGGGCATCGCACACCGCAAATGCATAGGGTGCTGCTGTGACGGCCGTTCACGTGTCCCACGCCTCTCCAGAGGATCGCGCGTACCAGGAATCCAGCCTCCAGGCTGTCTCCCGGACCTTTGCGCTGACCATCCCGCAACTGCCCGGGCGTTTGCGGGAGGTGGTCGGCAATGCCTACCTGCTGTGCCGCATCGCGGACACCATCGAAGACTCCGACTCGCTGACGCTGGACGAGAAGCGGACCTTCTCGCGCATGTTCGTGGACGCGGTCGCCGGGGCGGATCGTGCGGACGAATTCAGCGCCGGGCTGGCCCCGCGCCTCCTCGGAAGCACCACGGACGGTGAGCGCGACCTGATCGAGCATGCGGCCGGTGTGCTGCGCATCACCCGCAGCTTCTCCGAGCTGGAGCGCGCCGCGCTGACACGGTGCGTGCGGATCATGTCCAATGGCATGGAAGAGTTCCAGGAAGGCCAGTTCACCGCAGGCCTGCGCGATCTGGCGCATCTCGACGCCTACTGTTATCACGTGGCCGGGGTGGTCGGCGAGATGCTGACGGAACTCTTCTGCAACAACATCCCGGGACTGGCCCCGCAACGCGACCTGCTGATGCGCCTCGCGGTCTCCTTTGGCCAGGGGTTGCAGATGACCAACATCCTCAAGGACATCTGGGACGACAAGGACCGCGACGTCTGCTGGCTGCCCCGGGCCGTGTTCGACGGCCACGGGTACGACCTGAGCGAGCTGTCCCCGTCGTCGGGCGCCGATCCGCGCTACCGGAAGGGATTGACAGACCTCGTTGGCGTCGCGCGCGGGCACCTCGAAGACGCCCTCGACTACACGCTGCGAATCCCGAAGTCGGAGCCGGGCATCCGCGCGTTCTGTCTCTGGGCCATCGGCATGGCCCTCCTGACCCTGCGAAACATCCACCGCAACCCGGCCTTCACCTCGGGAAACCAGGTGAAAATCAGCCGGCGCAGCGTGTATGCCACCGTCTTCGTGACGCGATGGATCGGGTGGAGCAACGGCCTGTTGCGCCTCGCGTTTCGCATTCTTGCGCGCCCGCTCCCGCGCCCAGCGCCGTGACCGGCGGCCTTCGGGTCCATGTGCGCGCGATCTGAAGCGGAGCGGGACACCCAGGCAGCGCTGGAGCGGCTGCTGGCCGAGGTCCGCGCCTGCCGCGTCTGCGCGGCCGCCCTGCCGCTGGGACCGCGTCCGGTGTTGCGCGCCAGCGCATGCGCGCGCCTGCTGATCGTCGGCCAGGCCCCCGGGACCAAGGTCCACGAGACCGGAATCCCTTGGAATGACCCGAGCGGCAACCGGCTGCGCGCATGGCTCGATCTCGATCGCGACGCCTTCTACGACGAGCGCCGCATCGCCATCATTCCGATGGGCTATTGTTACCCCGGCCGCGACACGCGCGGCGGCGACCGGCCGCCCCGCAAGGAGTGCGCCCAACTGTGGCTGCCGCGCCTCCTCGCTCACCTGCCCGGCATCCAGACCACCCTCCTCGTGGGCCAGCATGCCCAGCGCCATTTCCTCGGCACGCAGTGCTGCCGGACCCTCACCGAAACCGTGCGCCACTGGCGCGACTACGGGCCCGCGTTCGTTCCCCTGCCCCACCCGTCGTTCCGCAACACCGCCTGGCTCCAGGGGAACCCCTGGTTCGAGCGCGAGGTGCTCCCCGCGTTGCGAGCGAGAATCCGGGATCTTGGCCTGAAGGACTGACGCGCGCCGCGCCATGCCTTGAAGCTTCCTCCCCTGTTGGGTATCATGCGCCCATTCACCCGGATCCGGCACCGTGGAAACCCTGGCACAGGAGATCGCACCATGCCCACCGCACGCAAGAAGACCGCTGCCTTGATCGACGGCAAGGCCGTCGCCGCCGAGATACGCTCCGAGCTGGTCGAGGAGGTCAAGGCGCTCGCCCGGCGCGGGGTGACGCCCGGCATCGCGGTGGTGCTGGTCGGCGAGAATCCCGCCAGCCAGGTCTACGTGCGGATGAAGAAGAAAGCCTGCGCCGAGCTCGGCGTCGCGTCGTTCGCGCACGACCTGCCGGCGAGTTGCACGGAGAAGCGCCTGCTCAACCTCATCGCCAAACTGAACGCAGACCCGAAGGTCCACGGCATCCTGGTGCAGTTACCGCTCCCGAAGCAGATCGACGAGCAGCGCGTGCTGAATGCCATCGATCCTGCCAAGGACGTCGACGGGTTTCACCCGATGAACGTGGGCAAGCTGCTAAACGGCGAGAAGGCGTTCCTCCCCTGCACCCCTGCGGGCTGTCAGGAACTGCTCGTGCGGTCCGGACACAGCCCCGAGGGCAAACACGTGGTCATCGTGGGCCGTTCCAACATCGTAGGCAAGCCCATGGCCGCCATCCTCATGCAGAAAGCCCCCGGCGCCAACGCCACGGTCACGGTGTGCCATTCACGCACGAAGAATCTGTCCGCCGTCACCAAACAGGCCGACATCCTTATCGCCGCCATTGGCGTGCCGGAGTTTGTCAAGGCGAACATGGTCAAGGACGGCGTCGTGGTTATCGATGTGGGGGTCAACCGGGTCGAGGATCCGAAGGCCGAACGCGGCTACCGGCTCGTCGGCGACGTGGACTTCGAGAACGTCCGCAAGAAGGCCAAGGCCATCACTCCCGTTCCGGGCGGGGTTGGCCCGATGACCATCACGATGCTCATGAAGAACACCGTCGAGTCCGCCACGATGGCTGCCGCCGCGAAAGGCCGCAAAAAAACACCGTAACCCGCTCCGCGCGCGATTAGCTGGCAAGCCCCAGGCTCTGCGCGAAACGCCTCAGAAAACTGGGCTGATCCTGCGGCTTCTCCGTGGGCCGGTAATGGACCACGCGCCGGGCGATCTCCTGCAGGCACTTGGTCGCCGGGGCGTTGGGATATCGCAGCGAAAATGGATAGGTCTGCATGACCGACCGCGAGACGTGGGCGTCCCGGGGGATGTAACCGATGTAGGGAAGCTGGCGCCCGAGGTATTGCTGCGACACCAGCGACAGTTTCTTCGCCACGGCCTGCGCCTGCTGCTCGTTCAGCACCATGTTGACGACCAGCCGGAACACCGCGTCCGGGCGCAGCGCGTGAATGGTCTTGATCATCGCGTAGGCGTCGATGATGGATGACGGCTCGGGCGTGGTGATCAGCAGCACCTCATCCGCTGCGGCGACGAAGGACACGGCGTTCTGGCCAATCCCGGCCATCGTGTCGATGATGATGTAGTCCGCGAGGCCATCCAGCTCTTCCAGCCCGTCCAGCACGCGTTGCCGCGCCGCCGCATCGAGATCCGCGAGCTTGGCCAGACCGGAACTGCCCGGAACGACCTCGATCCCGCCGGGGCCTTTGACGAGAATCTGCGACATCTTCTTGTCGCCGTCGATCACGTGCTGGAGGTTGTACAGCGAGTTCAGGCCCAGCAGGACCTCGACATTGGCGAGACCAAGATCGGCATCGAGCAGTACGACCCGGTGGCCCGCTGCGGCCAACGCGATCGACAGGTTCACGCTCGTGTTGGATTTGCCGACGCCGCCCTTGCCGCTCGTTACGGCGATAACGCGCGACCGGTTCTGGTGCTTGCGCACATAGTCACGCAGATTTTGTGCTTGGTCTGCTGCCACGGCCGTTTCTTCCTTCGAGGATGAGTCTGGCCACCGTTGCGGGGCGCGCCAGCATGATGTCATCCGGTACGTTCTGCCCTATGCTGAAGTAACTCATCGGCAGCGCCACCTCGGCCAACAGGCTCAGGAACACGCCGTAGCGCTGCGTTTCGTCCAGTTTGCTGAAAAAGAGCGCCGTCGGGCGGGCCGCGCGGAAGTTGTGCACCACCTGCCGGAGGTCCTCGATCTGCGTGTTGGCGGCCATCACGAGCATCGTCTCATCCGGCTGGGCGGCCCGCAGCATCTGCGAAAGCTCGTGGATCTGCCGGGCGTTGAACTGGCTGCCGCCCGCGGTGTCAATCAACACCAGGTCGTAGTTCACCAGACGCTGCAACGCCGCCGCCATGTCCCGCGGCTCGCTGACCACCTCCATCGGCAGGCCGATGATGTTCGCATACACCCGCAACTGCTCGGGCGCGGCGACGCGGTAGGTATCCGCCGTCAACAGGGCCACCCGCGCGCGCTCCCGCACGGCGAAGTGCGCCGCCAGCTTCGCCACGTTCGTGGTTTTGCCCACGCCCGTCGCGCCGATCAGGGCCACCACCTTGCGGCGGTCTGGCGACAGCGATATGCCTCCCGTCACCGGCACAACCTTGCGTATCTCCATCTTCAGGCGCTCGACAAACACCGCCGGGTCGCGCACGATGTCCGGATCGCTCCCCTTCACCACCGCGTTGACCAGGGCCGCCGCGGCGCGGCGCGACACGCCCCGCTCCATCAGCAGCTTGTAGTGCGGCGCGAAGGCCGCGGGGAGTCCGGCGCCCGGCGCCTCGGCCATCAGCACCTGGAGCATCTCCCGGATCTCCTGCACCTCGCCGCGCAGGCTCGCATCGCTCTGCACGGCGCTCTTCGGCATATGGAAGGTAACCCCACTATCCTCGGGAGCATCGACGGGCGGGCTGGTGTCCGGCGCCTGGTGCGCCATGCGCTCCTGGGCGTCCTCGACGAGCTTGCGGAAGTAGGCCACCGTCTCGCTCACGCGTTCGTCGGACCCGACGGAGGCCTGCTCGGCGTAGGCGCGCTCCGCGAGGCTCTTTACGCGGGCGGCCGGAGGCAGCGGGTCCGGCGCTGAGGCGGTCACTTCCACGACACTGCGTCCCAGCAGCCCCCAAAGGCCGCCCTCGCGCACCTGAGTGGTGCGGACGATGACGGCATCGCCGCCAAGCGCACGCCGCATCTGCGCGTAAGCCGCGTCCAGAGTCGGCGCACGAAACGTATGGAACCGCTGGGCCATGCTATGCGCTCACCTGCCCTTCGCCTTCGAGCGTGACGGACGGGTCTATCTCGTTGTAGGACAGCACGACAATCTTCGGTAAGTGGCGTTCGACAATTCTGCGAAAGAACCGCCGGACCTGCGCTGAACATAGCACAATCGGCTCGCTCCCGGAAAGCACGAGCGGCTGCACGGCGTCCACCGTGCGCGCGGCAATGCTGTCGGCGCGTTGCGGCGGAAGCGGGATGTAATCCGTCGTCTGGGCATTGCGCAGGGCCTCGAGTATCTCGTTCTCGAGTTCCGGCGCCACCGTCACCACGCGCAAGCGGTTGCGCTCGTCCTTGTAGGCCTCGCAAATCTGCCGCGCCAGCGCGTGCCGACAGTACTCGGCGAGCACTTCGGTATCCTTGGTGCGCGTGCCGTAATCGGCCAGCACCTCGAGAACGGTCTCGAGGTTGCGGATCGACACGCGCTCGCGCAGGAGATTGTGCAGCACCTTCTGGACCTCGCCGTACGACAGTACGTTCGGTATCAGTTCGTCGACCACGCCGGGCGAGGTCTCGCGCACGTATCCGGCCAGCGTCTGCACGTCCTGGCGCGTCAGCAATTCGTCGGAGTAGTTGAGAATGAGTTCAGTGAGATGCGTGGCCAGCACGGCCGTTGGCTCGACGATCGTATAGCCAAGGCGTTCGGCGCGATCCCGGTCGCCATGTGCCACCCACGTGGCCTGCAATCCGAAAGCCGGCTCGGTCGTCGGAATGCCCGGGATCTCCTCCTCGACCAGCCCCGGGTTCATGGCCAGGTAGTGGTCCGGCATCAGTTCGTAGCGGGCGATCTCGGCCTCGCGCAGCTTTACGCGGTACTCGTTGGGCCGCAGCCGCATGTTGTCCACAATGCGCACCACGGGCACGATGAAGCCCATCTTGCTCGCAACTTGTTGCCGGATCACCTGTACCCGGCTCAGCAGATCGCCGCCGTGCTTGGGGTCGGCCAGCACGATCAGACCGTACCCCAGCTCGATCTTCAGGGGGTCGACGGCCAGCAGGTCCTCGGTGCGCGCCGGCTCACGCTCGACGGCGGCTTCTTCCTCGGCCTCTTCCATCGCCCGTTGGACCTGCTCCTGATGGAACTGCGCCTGGGACACGCGCCACCCGACAAACGCCAGCGCACCCCCCACAAAGGCAAACGGCAACGTGGGCATGCCTGGAACCAGTCCGAACAGTGTCAGCATCACGGCGGCGATGTACAGCGCGCGCGGGTAGCGCGTCAACTGCACGCCCAGATCAACACCCAGGTTGTCTGCGCTCGCCGTGCGCGTCACGATCAGGCCCGCCGAGGTCGAGATGATGAGCGATGGTATCTGCGTGACCAGCCCGTCGCCCACGGTCAGGCGCGTGTAGAGTTCCGCAGCCTCGCCCAACCCCATGCCCTGTGTCAGGACGCCGATGATCAGTCCACCGATGATGTTCACCACGGTGATGATGATCCCGGCGATGGCGTCGCCGCGCACAAATTTCGTCGCGCCGTCCATGGCCCCGTAGAAGTCCGCCTCGGACTCGATGGTGCGGCGGCGCTTGCGCGCCTGGTCTTCAGTGATCAGGCCGGCATTCAGATCGGCGTCCACGCCCATCTGTTTGCCCGGCATGGCATCGAGCGTGAACCGTGCCGCGACCTCGGAAATGCGCCCTGCGCCCTTCGTAATTACCACAAACTGGATCACAACCAGGATCGCGAAGATGATCAAGCCGATGATCCAGTTGCCGGATGTCACAAAGCCGCCAAAGGCATCGATGACGTTGCCGGCATTCGCCTGCGACAGGATGAGGCGCGTGCTGGCGACGTTCAGGCTCAGGCGAAACAGCGTCAGCATCAACAGAAGCGACGGGAACACGGCGAACTCAAGGGGCTGCTGGAGATAGAGCGTCCCGAGGAGGACGACCACCGACAGACTGATGTTGATGGTAAGCAGCAGGTCCAGCATCCACGTCGGGATGGGAATGATCAGCACCAGCAGGATCAGGATAACGCCCACGGCCAGGAAGATATCCTGACTGCGCCGGAACAGGCTTGCCTGAGGTATCGGTTGTGCTGGTGTCGCCATGAATGTGTGCTACGGGTTCCTAGGCCCCCTGGGCTACGGCCCGGGTGCGAATCTGCTGTTTGGACTGCCGCCGGTCGATCTGATACACGTATGCGAGAATCTCCGCGACGGCCCGGAACAGGTTCTCCGGGACCGACTGCCCCACCTCGACGTTCCGGAACAGCGTGCGGGCCAGTTCCGGGCGCTCCACGATGGGCACGCTGTTCTCCGCGGCGATGCCGCGAATGCGCTCGGCCATCAGCCGCGCCCCCTTGGCCACCACGACCGGGGCCTCCATCGCGTCCGGGTCATAACGCAGCGCGACGGCATAGGTGGTCGGGTTGGTGACCACCACTTCGGCCTCGGGCACCGCCGCCATCATGCGCCGCATCGCGAGATCGCGCTGCACCTGGCGAATACGGCTCTTGAGCCTCGGGTCGCCTTCCATCTCGCGGCTCTCCTCACGGGCCTCCTGCGCGGTCATCATCAGATTGCGCTCGTACTGCCACTTCTGAAAACCATAGTCGAGCAGGCCCAGAACAAACATCGCCAGCACGACGCGCCACCAGACAATCAGTACCAGCCCGCTCAGGATCATGCTCGCTTCCCACGGCGTCGACTGCATCAAGAGCAGCAGCTCCGGGGTGCGGCTGCGCACGCTGATCCATACAATCCAGCCGACGATCACCAGCTTGATGATGCTCTTGATCAGCTCAAACAGCGACTTGATGTTGAAAAACTTGCCGAAACCCGTGAACGGGTTCACCTTGTCCAACTTTGGGATCAGCATGTTCGGCGCGTACAGAAACCCCACCTGCACCAGATTGATAAACACGCCCGCAATCAGCAGACACACCATGACCGGCAGGACGCAATAGGCCGTGCGGCTGAGCGCGTCCAGGGCAAACCACTGCGCCTGGGGCCCCTCAATGCGGAGCACGTCCAGGCTTTGGAAATAGTAGCGGCCGGTTTCGACCAGGATGCCAAACATCCACTCGCCCAAGAGCTGCATGGCAATCAGGGCAGCCAGCATCGTGACTGCGGCGCTCAGGTCCTGACTGCGGGCAATATTGCCCTCTTCGCGGGCGCGCTGGCGCTTGCGCCCGGATGCCGGTAGCGTTTTCTCGCCAGCCGGTTGCTCGGCCATCGCCTAACCCATCCCGCGGATCAACACGCCCGCCTGCCGGAACATCTGATGAAGCAGACTGTCCAACGTCCGCACATAGATCCCCATGACCAGCGCTGCAAGCAACAGGCCCAGCGCGATGGTCACCGGGAAGCCCACCACGAACAGGTGAATCTGCGGCACCACCCGGCCAAGCAACCCCATGCTGATGTAGGCCAGCAGCATCGCCCCGGCAATGGGCGCCGCAAGCAGCAGACCGTCATAAAACATGGCGTGACCCCAGCGTGCCACTTCGAGAAGCAGTTGCGGACGGGCCACGAATCCTCCCAGCGGCACGGTGTCGTAACTGTGAGCCAAAGCCCGGATCATGAGCAGATGGCCGTTGGTCGCCAGCAGATACAGCACCGCGATAAGGAAGAAGAAAAAACCAAACACCGGAAACTGCGTCTCCAGGGCCGGGTTGAACACGTTGACCATCCCGAAGCCGGTCTGCATGTCCATGATCTGGCCGGCCACCTGAATCGCGGCGAAGAACAGGGTCATGACAAACCCAATCATGAGGCCGATGACCAGTTCCCCCGCCACCAGCAGTATGTACGGGCCCGGCTCGTCCGGCAACGGGCCTCCGGCCACCACGACGGACGGCGTCAACATGAACGCCATGAGCGCCGCGAAGCCTATCTTATTGCGCATGGGAAAATTGCGGCTGCCCAGCACCGGTGCGACGACCAGAAACCCACTGACGCGCACCAGCGCCAGCACAAACACCTTGAACACCTCCACCTCGTAGAACACGGGCTACCTCATCAGCAGGTGGGCGTTGGCAAACAGCGGACGCACAAATCCGATGACCGTGGACATGATCCACGGCAAAAACACGATGAAGGAGATGAATACCACCACGATCTTCGGGACGAAGGTCAGGGTGATCTCCTGGATCTGCGTCACGGACTGAAACACACTGATGATCAGGCCCACCACCATCCCCGAAAGCAGCATCGGGGCCGCGGCGAGCAGCGTCACCATCATGGCATCCCGTCCCAAGTAGACGATCTGGTCGGCCGTCATGGCATGTGCCTTTCTCCACCGCCCGGCAGGCACGCCAGCACGCGCGGGCGGCAGGGTGGTGTCCCAGCCTCACGTTACCACAACATATGGGAGGTGTCAATGAAGATGCGCAACAGGTAGGGTTTTCGCAGACAGAAAATCGGTCGCTTCAGGCGGATCCGGACGGAGCCCCGTCCCCCCGGAAATCGGCCATCGCCGTCAGGCGTTCCGGGTCGACCACATCGGTGATCGGCAAGGGCGGAACCTGTGCCGCCAGATAAAAGAACACCGCCAGCGCCAGCGCGGCGAGCGCCAGCAGCCGCTGGGCACCGTCGGGCCAGCCCACAATCCACTCCGAGTAGACCACGCTCACCGTGGGCATGATGAGGCGCACACCGCCGTCGATGAAGAACAGAACGGCCAGAAACTTGCCCAGAAACGGGACACTGCTGGTCTCCGCGCCGATGAACAGCATGGCTCCGAGCACGAGCAGCACGGCCCCGAGCGCCCGGATGCGCGCCTTGGTCATCAGGGCCGCCACAAACGCACGCAATCGCCCGGGCGCTGCCAGCCCGACCACGCCTACCAGGGCGTGGAATACAACCAGCAGCCACAGCAACGGCCCGTTGAGAACGGACAGAATGTGGTACAGCGTGGCGATCATGATCTCTCGTCCGGTTGCGACACTGCGCAACTATTGTAGCGTTGGGGCGCGAAGAGGTCAATCGGCCGGTTGCCAGTTCTGCGGTCACATGGTACTCTTTAGGGTCGCCTACTCAGCGGAGGGTACTCATGGCCAAGATTGACCGGTTTTTGCAGATGATGGTGGAACATGGCGCGTCGGACCTGCATTTCTGCACGGGCTGCCGCCCGATCTTCCGGAAGGACGGCGTCATTGTGGCCCTGCGCAACGAGGAGACGCTGGACCCGATGACCGCCAACCAGATGCTGTACGAGATCATGCCCCGCGAACGCGAGGCTGAGTTCAACGAGACCCACGACACGGACTTTGCGTACGAACTGGAAGGATTCGGCCGCTACCGGTGCAACATCTACCGCGATCAGCGCGGCATCTGCGGCGTCTTTCGCCTGATCCCGGACAAGATCCTCAGCGTCGAAGACCTGGGGCTCCCGGCGGTGGTGAAGAAATTCTGCACGCTCCACAAGGGTCTCGTGCTGGTGACGGGCCCGACGGGAAGCGGGAAATCCACGACGCTGGCGGCGATGATCGACCTGATTAACGCGACCCGCAACTGCCATATCCTCACGATCGAGGACCCCGTCGAGTTTGTCCACCCCAACAAGCGTTGTCTGGTCAATCAGCGCGAGGTCCACACGCATACAAAGGGCTTCAAGCAGGCGTTGCGCGCGGCCCTGCGCGAAGACCCGGACATCGTGCTCGTGGGCGAAATGCGCGACCTGGAAACCACCCACATCGCCATCGAAACCGCCGAGACCGGGCATCTCGTCTTCGGCACCCTGCACACCACCACGGCCATCAGCACCGTGGACCGCCTCATCGACCAGTTCCCCGCGAACGAGCAGCAGCAGATCCGCACGATGCTGTCCGCGGCCCTCAAGGGCATCGTGGCGCAGAATCTCCTGCGCAAGAAGGGTGGCGGACGCGTCGCCGCGCTCGAGGTGCTGGTGGTGAACTCCGCGGTATCGGCGCTCATTCGCGAGGCCAAGACGACGCAGATCATGAGCATCATGCAGACGGCCCGCCGCGAAGGCATGACCCTGCTCAATGAGGAGCTGCTGCGGCTCGTCAAGGACGAAGTCGTCGAACCCGAGGAGGCCTACGTCAAGGCCGTCGACCGCGACGATCTGATGAAGCGGTTTGCCGGCGAGAACATCGCCTTCACTCCTCCCGCCGATTGACCGCATCCCCCTGATCGCACAGAGGCCCCGGTACAGACGTACCGGGGCCTCTTCGTTTTCAACACACCAAACAAAGACCGGCGGGAGCTGAGCTCCCGCCGGTCGTTCAGTCTACAGAGGGGCCTTTAGGCCTTCGCGTCACCCTTGCGGGCCCGCCGCCGCAGCAGCGGCAGGGTGGCCAGCGCCGCGAGCAGCAGGCTCACATGCGGCATGGCCAGCACCAGCTTGGCCAGCGCGATGACCGGAATCAGGGCCAGGCGGACGGCCGCCGCGAGCACCGGGCTCTTCGCCACGGCGTCGGCAATGGCCGGGCTCAGGCGGTAGTAGGTGTCGACCAAGGCCGAACCCGCTGCGTTGTCGAGCAGGAACGTGTCACGCACCGCGCGCAACGTGTCGATCTCACCGGCCAGCGGCGTGCCGTAGGCAGCCGTCGCGATGAAGCACGGGCCGCCGCCGCCACCGCCGCTGTCGCCGCCGGCGATGAGGCCGAGACCGGCCAGAAGCGCCGCCAGCAGGATGCCGACGATGTTGGTCGAGCGGGTGTACGTGAACGCGTTCTCAAGTACCGCAGCCGGGTTGTTCGGATCCGACTGCAGGTAGATAACGATGTCCACCGGACCCGTGTTCGGGAACCGCGGCGAACGCAGGTCGATGCGGAACTCGTTCGTTCCCTCAACCGTCGTAATCGTGGCCTGCGCGCTCGCCTTGTTGCCGAGGTCGTCGGTGAAGACGATGCGGTCAATGTAGGACAAGCCGCCGTTGCCCTCGATCACGACCTGCGTGTTACCACTGGTCGGACCCTGGTTCGTGCCCACCAGCATGGGATCCAGCGCCTCGAGGTCGATAACGACGTCCTGGCGCAGCGCAAAGGCGCTCAGCGAGTACAGACGCGAGGCGACCTGCGTCACGTCGTTTCCGACCGCCGTGTATTCGGACACATACGGTAGCGACTGATACGTGTCGCCGCCGCTGGCAACGTAGTTCGCACTGTTGAAGGCCGCCAGCGGGCTGCCGTAGGCATAGTCGGTGTCGAGGCTGTACATGACCACCTCGCCGGCCTGGAACTGGTCAACCGTGAGGTCAGTGTCACCGACCGGGAAGGTCAACGTGGCCGGATTGGCGCCCTGCACTCGCGGATAGGTCAACAGCACTTCGGTGTACAGCGGCGTGCCGGCCGTCAGAGGCGCCGTGGTGCCGGTGGCCTCGTATACGTGGATGTCGAAGTACCAGACGTTGGCAATCTCATTGCCAGCATCGATCTCGTCGAGGTTGAACACATGACCGGCCTTGGTCGCACGGGCCAGCACGAAGCGATCAGCGGCCTGCTTGCCGGCCACCGGGGCCGTCACCTGCAGGGTCGCCGTCTGCCCCGGAGCGTCGGCATCGAGGACGATGCTCACCGCACCGGTACCGCCCACCAGGCGGGCCGCCGTGCTCGTGACGTCGGCGAATGCACCGGCGCCGAAGTTCTCGCTGCGCTCCGTATACCGCACGTAAGTGAAGAAGTTCGTGCGGGTCGACGAAGTCGTGGCGTCGCCCGTGCGGCTGACCGTGATGTCAACCGCGTCCTGCGCACCGGCCACGGCGCGCGGGGGCACCTTCACAAACAGTTCGGTGTCCGTACCGTCGATGATCTCCGCTTCGACGTTGCCGAAGGTGACCGTCAGGTCGCCGCTAATCGTGTCGGTATTGAAGCCGACGCCGTCGATGCGGGCCACGACACCGCCGAACGCCCACGCGTTGTCGGGCGTGATGTCGAAGACAAACAGCGGCGGGGTCGTAACGGTGATGTAGTCTTCCTTCACCATCGCGTCGCTGCCGCCGGCATTGCTGGCGACCAGGGTGACGGTGTAGACGCCCGGAGCTTCATAGATGAAGACCGGGTTCTGCTCGGTGCTGTCCACCGTGCCGTCGCTCTCGAAATCCCACGCCCACGCGGTCGGGCTGCCAATCGTGGCATCCTCGAACTGCACTTCGAGCGGCGCATCACCGTTGAGCGGCGAGGCCGTGAAGTCGGCGATGGGCGCGAGCACATCGGTCGTCACGGTGATGTAGTCGACGCGCGTCACGGTGTCGCTGCCATAGACGTTGGTGGCGGTCAGCGTGACGGTGTAGACACCCGGATTCTGATAGGTATTCGACGGATTCTGCTCGTCGCTGTCGTTGCCGTCACCGAAGTCCCACGCCCACAGAATCGGGCTGTTGGTGGACTGGTCGGTGAACTGCACGGTAAAGGGCGCGGCGCCCATTGTGTCATCAGCAACGAAGGCCGCCTCGGGCGGATTGCCGTACGTAAAGCCACCCACGAGGGTTGCCTGACCGCCGGCGCCAACAAAGACTACATCGACCAGGCCAGCGGCATGCGCCGGCGTCTGGACCGTGACGGTCGTGTCGGTATTGCCAATGATGGTCGCTTCGAGACCATCGAAGGTCACCGACGTCGCGCCCGTCAGATTGAGACCTTGAAGCGTGACCACATCGCCACCCGCCACGGAACCGGTGGCCGGATTGATGGCGTTGAGCACGGGCTCGGGGACGTAGACGTAGCCATTCAGCAGGACGTCGAAGTTCTCTGGCATCTCGCGGCTGACGATGAACACGTCAACAGCAGTCGGCACGGTGACGGCCGGTCCCGGGGGAACGGTCACGTACATCGCCGACGTGGTGACGACGTTTCCAGAGTCACCGTCCACCACAAAGGACGCCAACGTGCTGGCATCGTTCGGGTCGCCGAAGTAGACCGCGTAGATGGCCTGCGCCGCCATGACGGACTGGATGGTCGACACGGAGAAGGCGCCCGTCACGGCAACCTGGTTGCCACCGGCAACCGGACCCGCACCCGGAATCACGCTCTCAATGTCAAAGGAGGACGCGAAAGGAGCGAAAATGGACAGCTCCGTCAGGTTCGCCACGGCAATGCCGCTGGCAACCGTGGTACCCGCCGCGAGTTCCCAACCCGCGTCCACCACCTCGGTGAACGCAAAGCTGTTGTCGATATCGGTCGCGACCGAGAAGAACATCACACTGTCGCCGTCGGACGCGACAATATCCCGCCACTCGAGGTCAACGGTGGTGTCGCCAGGCAGCACTTCGATCTCGTCGAAGAGCGTGCCGCCGTTGTATTCGTAGATGATGCTGATCTCAGCAAACTTGTTCAGGGCGTCCGCCACCTCGGCAAGGCTGTTCGGGGGCAGAGCATCGGTCAGGCGGCCGGTCCAGCCGTCGTCGGCCAGCAGCGCGGCCAGTTCAGGCGCGGCCGACACAATCAGCAGGCCCTGCTCGGCGTCGCTCAACTGGGAGGCGCCGCCATCGGCATCGATCAAGGTCGCCAGAGACGGCGCGGTAACGGTGACGTTGCCGATGGTGACCGGCACGCCAAGGTTCTGCTTGACGATGTTCGGGCTCAGGTTGGCAATGATGACCGTGGCGCCCTCGCTGTTGGTGCCAATCCAGATCTGGCCGGGACCCACGACCGAGAACGGGTCGTCGGGAATGCCGTTGCCATCCGCATCGGGATTCGTGAGCCGCTCGACGTCCAAGGTGAACTGGGCGTCCTGGTCGAAGAGGAGCGCCGCGGGATCATCACTGACTACCGTGACGTCGCCAAACGCGTAGATGGTGTTCGCGCCCGAGGCCAGGTCGGCCACGTTCATGGTGACCGCAAACGGCGCCGTCTCGTCCAAGCCCGCGAACAGACCGTCGACACCTTCCAGCCACTGGGTGGGACTCACGCGGTAGCCATTGGCCGCCACCGCAACGTTGTCCACCGCGCCCGCAATCTGCACCGGCAGGTCAGCCTGCGTGGCGTTCTCGTCAATCTTGACGGTCAGAAAACCACCCGACGCCACGTTCGGAAACGTGAACGACAGTGCCTGCTTGGCAAAAAGCTGGCTGAGCGCCGCGTCGGCGCCGAGATTACTGGGCGAAGGCAGGAAGCCTACCGCAAAGGCCAAAACCATTGCGATGCCCATGGTCGACGCAAGAACCAACTTTGTTCTGCTCCCCATGATGCGTTTCTCCTTATTCCGTGTTACTGACCGGTTCAAACGAACACCGCCCCGGTTGGTCTGCCAAGACAGCGTTTTGTACACAAAGATGGTGGTAAAGGGTATCCGTTTTTACTGCGTTCCTTGGGATTGCAGCGCCCCGCGACGGACAGCGCCTCGTTCGAAAAGTAAACAATTTAGTGCCGCTCAAGGTCAAAGCGCATAGGACCTTATACTTGTTTTTCAAGAGTGCATTATAGAGGGTACGCCAACGGCTGTCAACCCAGCACCCCCCTGAATCGTTCATCCGGGAATGCCGGAGACACCCGCTGTCTCGCATCCACCTCAACACCATGCTAACACGGGCCCCTATGGGCCTGTCAACACTCCGGGGCCGTTTTTGTTCTCTGCCCGGCCCCGCGCCAGCAGCCAGATCACGCCCGCCACGACTAAAACCACGCTGATCGCCTGCGAAACGGTCATGCCTGCCACCGAACGCGCGCTGTCTCCCCGGAAAATCTCCACGGTGAAGCGCAGGGCGCCATATAAAAGAAGGTAGCCTCCCGAGGCGGCGCCAAGGGGGCGTCCCTCGCGGAGGGCCCGGCACAATAATATGAAAATTACGATAAGCCCGCCCGCCATGTACAGTTGGGTCGGGTGGACGGGCAGACTGTGCGCCTCGCCGGGGGATAACAGGCCCGCGCGGACGTGCTCCTCGAAGGCCAGGCTGTAGGGGCCGAAGCTCACCGCCAGGGGGCCACTCGACGGCACGCCGTAGCAGCAGCCGTTGAGAAAGCACCCGACCCGCGTGATTGCCTCGCCCAAGGCCAGGTGCGGGGCCATGACATCCATTGCGGGCACCAGCGGCACGTGCTTGAAGCGCAGATACCCTGTCATGGCCACGAGTCCGCCGAACAGCCCGCCGTAGAAGACAAGCCCGGGGCCAAGCAGGTGGACGACCCGCCAAAGCTCTCGCCAGGACTCGTACTGAAGGATGAAGAAGACCCGCGCCCCCACCAAGGCGCCCAAGAGCGCGACAATGCCGGATATCGGCGAGATGTCGAGAGGGGGCGTGCGCCGCTCGGCCGCGCGGACCGACAACAACGTCCCTGCCAGAAAGGCAAGCGCCAGCATGGTGGGATAGGAGTGAAAGATCAGGTCTCCGAGACGAAACAGGACCGGACGCATGGGCTAGCGCCGTCCCCGCGCACCCCAAGACGGCCTGGCGCGCACGGCCAACACTCCCGCCGCCAGCAGGAGGAGCAGGCTGTCGGCGCCTATTGAGGCGGGCCGTACGTCGGACGCCGTCGCAAGCCGCACCGTGCCCCCATGCCGCATGACCAGTCCCACCATCCGCTGGCCACCCTGGGTTGTTTCCTCGAAAGTGTCCGACACCAGCCAACCGGCCACGCTGCGGCCGTCAAGCCACACACCGCCGTCCAGATAGCTCACACGCACGTCCGACAGCGAAACACCCGCCGGAATCGGGAGCCACACGCGCTGGGGGGTGACTAACGGCGCTTCGGGCGCGATGCGAAACACCCGTCCCGGCCCTATGGCGCTGTCGAGCTCGAAAACACGCGCGGCGACCGTCTTCTGGCCCCCCACGCGGTACGGAATCGCTGCAAAATCAATGAACGACGGCTGCCACAACAGTGAACCGCCCTCGCTATCGGTATGGATGGACCACTGTGCCCGGGACGGCGCCACTGGGGTGCCCGACACCGTCTCCGCGCCCGCCGTCACCGTCACCACGGCGTCGGCCGGCCACGCTTCCTCGGGGGTAACCACCACCCAGCCGTCTCCCGCGACGGACCCCGGCTGCCACTGAACCTCCCACGCGATCTCGCCGGCCGTGTCCACCGTGACCCACACACTTTCCGGGGCGATGGCCTCCGAGATCAGGAGACGCACCGCCAACGGCGCATCGGCCGCGGCCTCACCCAAACCGGACCGCGATAGCGCGGGCAAGGCCTTCGCGGCCTCCGGGGGACTGCCGCGATAGCCCATCGCAGACGGCCCGAATGCGCTCTCACAGCCCATCTGGCTCCGTGAAATCACCCAGTAGTAATAGTGGGTAAGAGTCCGCGAATTCCCGCAGCCCGTCGACGACCCCTGTGCGGGCGGCACGGCGGTGGTGTCGAGAAACGTGGTGGCGGCCTGCCAGTCGCTCACCGGAACAGCACTGCCAGCGGCGTTCACCGTGCTGCGGTACACGCGGTATTCCTGGGCGCCGGACACGGCCGCCCACTCGATGAGGACGCCGTCCGAGCGCCCCTGCGAGGCGCTTGGAACCGCCGCAGCGGGCGGCGTGCAACCAAGAATGATGGATCCATCGTTCAACAGGATGGTCTCGAAGGCCGTACCCAAGGGCGTCGCGGCCGACGCATCGTCGAGGTCGACCGGAAGCACCTGCGCAGCCGCCCCCGCGGGCACCGTGAACGCCAACGTCACCACCACGCCGTTGGGAATCTGATCCTGCCCGCCGTAAACGATGAGACGGTATCGTCCCAGTTCGGGCTGGGCGGAGATGCCCAGGTCCTTGCCCGTAAGGTTGGTCGCCAACGCGGTGGCCGATTCGTCCAGGGTCAGCAGCGGACTCACCATGACCAGGAACTCAAACGTCGACGGCCCCGTGCCGGCGGTTACAGTCGAAACCGGCACGAACGCCGTGGCGCCCGGGGTCCCGGCGACCTGCGCCGCGGAGATGGTGAGCGGCTGCACATTCTCGCCGCCCTGGGCCGTTACCGGCAATACGGCCAGCATCGCCACGGCCGCAGCCGCGACCCATACCGTCATCCGTCCAGAGCCCCGTGTACCACTCATCCCAGCCCACCTCATCCTCGCACGGCCCCCTGCGGCCCGTCGCGGGTTGCGCCCAAACACTCCGGCTGATCGCGAAAATCAGCTTCTAAACACTATAGCAGTCGCTGAACACCTGTCAAGAAAGCAAATGCTTGCTGGCGCGCGCCGAATGCTCTATGCTCCAGACGGAAATCGAAAGAAACCACCGGGAGGGCCAACATGGGTAAGGATAGTGGACATCTCACTCGAAGGACATTCCTGCTTGCCGCCGCGACGTCTGTCGCGGGTTGCAGCACCCTGGGCCGGCGCGCCCCGGCAAAGCTCAGCGTGCGCTCGCCCAACGAGATCCCGCACGTCGCGGCCATCGGATGTGCCGGAAAAGGGCAAAGCGACATCGTCCTGACCGAGGAGGCCGGCGCCCGCGTGGTGGCACTGTGCGACGTCGATTTCGAGTTTGCCGCCCAGGCCGTCAACTGGTGGCCCAATGCCCCCCGCTACTCCGACTTCCGCAAGATGCTCGACAAAGAGCGCGGGATCGACATGGTCACCATTTCCACGCCAGACCACACCCACACCCCGGCAGCCCTGTACGCCATGGCGATGGGCAAGCACGTCTACGTACAAAAACCCCTCACGATCACCGTCGACGAGGCCCAGCAGATGTTGCAGGCCGCGCGCCGCTACGGGGTCGCCACCCAGATGGGCAACCAGGGACATTGCGAGGACGGCGTGCGCCAGACGTGCGAGTGGATCTGGGACGGCGCTATCGGCGACGTCACCGAGGTGCATGCGGTCACCAACCGCCCCATCTGGCCGCAGGGCATGGACGCGCCGCTGCCGGGCGAGCCGGTTCCGGCGCATCTGGACTGGGACAGCTGGATCGGCTCCGCGCCAATGCACGCGTATAATCCCGGCTACCATCCCTTCAAGTGGCGCGGCTGGTGGGCCTTCGGCTGCGGCGCCATTGGCGACATGGCCTGCCATATCCTCGATCCCGCCTTCTGGGCGCTCCAGTTGGGGGCGCCGGACACGGTCGAATGCCTCGAACAGACCGGCTGCACCGCGCACTGTGCGCCGACAAGCGCCCGCGTGCGCTACGAGTTTCCCGGGCGCACGGCCGAGGTCCACAAGGGCGTCACCAGGAAATTCGCTCCGGTCTCGGTGTACTGGTATGAAGGCGGGCTCCTGCCGGAGCAGTGGTCGGCGCTTCCCGAGGACGTCACGAAGCCCTTTGGCTCGAACGGGTCGCTCTTCATCGGCACCAAGGGCATGTTGGTGTGCGGATGCTATGGCGAAACTCCGCGGCTGCTGCCCGAGGAACTCGCCCGTGACTACGTCAGCCCGGCCCCGTACCTGGAACGGCTGCGCAGCCCCTACCACGACTGGATCCGCGCGGCGAAGGAGGGCATCCCGGCCTGTTCGAACTTCGAATACTCGGCGCCGTTGACCGAAATGGCGCTCTTGGGGAACGTGGCGGTACGCGCCGGGCAGAAGATCCACTGGGACGGGCGCAGGAAACGCATCACGAACGTGCCCGAGGCCAACGCCTATCTGTCCCGGACCTACCGGGCCGGCTGGTGAGGAAACCGGGATCCATGCGGGCACGGGCTGGTCTTGCCATTCCGTGCCGACGACCGCAGGGCGCGGTTCCTTGTGACAGGAGACGTGCCGCAAGGCGGCAAGAGGCCCGGCCGCTCCTTCGTCGCTGGGTCAGTCCCGCCTTGCCGGGCTGTCTCACGTGGCTCTTTGCAGAAAGACCCTGTGCTGCATCCAACAACCCTGTTGTCATGCCGAGCTTGCGAGGCATCTCCGTTGCGCCGTCCACACACGTGTTGTTCGGGAGCAGCATGCCGCTGTTGACGCGGAATGACATCCGATGGGGCGGGTTTGGTCTTGGGACAGCCTTGACAGAAAGGAAAACCATGATGATGAGAATGGCAGTCGTTTGCGCAGTGGTGTTGGCCGTGGCGGCGAGTCCGGCCAGCGCCGACCCCGCCATGGGCCGCTTCGAGGGCAGCATACTCGCCGCGGGCCAGGCCATCGCCGCGGTCAACGCGGACATCATCGGCACCGGACGCGACACCTACCGCGCCGACGTGCGGGTCACCTCCGGGGATGGCCAAGTAACCACGACACAGCTTCGGGGCATCAAGGAGGGCGATGTCGCGGCACTGGTCGGCGCCATCACGCTCCCCGGCGCGGACGACGCCCCCTGCCGGGTCTTTGCCACCGCGATCGATGGCGCGGTGCGCGGCTCCCTGACGCCCGCCAGCACGGACGCCGGCGCCGCGCTGGCCGTGCACATGGATCGCGTCCGCACCGAACCGCCCACACTGGGATTGGCCCCGCCGGCGGGCGCTGCCGTCCTGTTGAACGGCGCCAACCTGGATGCGTGGAACCTTTCGCCGAGCAATCTTGTTGACGGCGCACTCCAGATCGGGGCGAGCAACTTCATCAGCAAGCAGGAGTTCGGCGATCACACGATGCATCTCGAATTCTGCACGCCGTACATGCCGGAAGCTGAGGGCCAGGGACGCGGAAACAGCGGTGTGTACATTCAGGGCCGCTATGAGATACAGGTACTGGACAGCTTCGGTCTGCCCCCGGCGGACAAT
>JBPOJD010000047.1:0-20019 GCA_052033955.1 Candidatus Hydrogenedentota bacterium | reverse complement strand
CGCCCAGTGCCGTCACCAGGAGAAGCGCCGCGCCCGTTCCGATGGGCAGCTCGGGCGTGCTCGCCGGATCGAGGGGATCGTAGCCAAACAGCAGCTCATCCCGGTCCGACACGCCATCGCCATCGCTGTCCCCCATCGTCGGGTGGGTGCCCGCCGCTCGATTCCGCCCAATCCCGTATCAGCGGGCGGTTGAAGGGCGCATAGCCATTGGTCTGCATGTCGGCGACATCAATATTCAGGCGCGGCGTGGTCTCGCCGTCAATATAGACCTTGAACGGCGTCTGAAAGGGCTCATAGCCCGTGAACCACATCCGGTAGATGACCCCCGGGCCCTGCAACTCACACAACACCCGCTCCGGGCCGTCCCAATACTTCCAGTTGTTGTCGCCGTCCTTGTTCTCGCCATTGCGCTCATAGCTGGACGCACCGCCAGCCATCGTATCGGTCTTCAGCCACGGTAGACGCTCGAAGGCAACGATGGAATTGAGGCCGTAGGGCTCGGTGGCGGCGCCGTGGGCGGCGAAGGGGGCTGCCAGTGCTGCGCACACGGCGATGACGACCAGTGTCGCGGGGAAATTGCGATAGGGTGTCATGACAAAAAGCTCCAGTACAACTGACGGGAGAGGCCTCCTCCCCCGGGTCCGCAAGAGAACGAAGCGGCAGACAGCACCGCTTCTAAAGAGTATACCCTACCGCAAACACGCGAGACCGTCAAGCAGAGGAGTTTTCTTGTAGGTTTTGACGGTAATACGGTTGGATGCCGTGATCACTCCGTGACGGCTACGGGTTCCTTGTAGCTGATGCGGTAGACGGCGCCCGCCTTGTCGTCGGACACCAGCAACGCGCCGTCGGGCATTACCAGCACGTCGACCGGGCGCCCCCATGCTTCGCGCCCCTGCAGCCAGCCCTCGGCGAAGACCTCGTAGGACGTGGCGGCCGTGCCGTCGAGGCGCACGAGCATGACGCGGTACCCGAGAGGGGTGCTGCGGTTCCAGGACCCGTGTTCGGCGATGAAGATCTGGTTGCGGTACTTGGCGGGATACATGTCGCCGGTGTAGAAGCGCATGCCGAGCGCGGCGACGTGCGGGCCGAGTTCCTGGACCGGGGCCACGTAGTCGTTGCAGTCGTGTCCGGCGCCGAACTCGGGATCACTGATGCCGTTGCCGTGGCAATAGGGAAACCCGAAATGCAGACCTGCCCCGGGCGCACGGTTCAGTTCGTCTGGCGGGCTGTCGTCGCCAAGCCAGTCGCGGCCGTTGTCGGTGAACCAGAGTTCGCCGGTCTGGGGATGCCAGTCAAAACCCACCGAATTGCGGACGCCGTGCGCGAACACCTCGCGGTTGCCGCCGTCCGGGTCCATGCGCGTGATGCTGGCGTAGATGTCCTCCTCGCGGTCGCAGACATTGCAGGGCGCGCCCACCGGCACATAGAGCTTGCCGTCCGGGCCAAACGCGATGAACTTCCAGCCGTGCGACCGGTCCGTGGGAAAGGAGTCGGTCACGACGACGGGCGTGGGAGGCGTGTCGAGGCGGGCGTCGATGTCGTCAAAGCGGATAACGCGGCTGATCTCGGCGACGTAGAGCGCGCCGTCGCGCCAGGCAACGCCGTTCGGGCTGTTGAGACCGCTGGCGATCACCCACCGGCGCTCGGCCACGTTGTCACCGTCCTCGTCCCGCAGCGCGTAGACATTGCCCGCATTCCGCGTGCCGACATAGATCGTGCCGCCCGGACTGCGCGTCAGGGACCGGGCATTGGGGAGGTCGCCGGCATAGACCGCAATGGCAAAGCCCTCGGGAAGCGTGATCTGCGCCAGGAGCCGGTCCAGCCCGGTGTCCGGTGACGCAAACGATGCGGTTGTGGACAACCAGACGAGCCCGGCAGTCACGGCCCCGTACCACCTCGGAAATGTACGCATGGGCGGCCTCCTGATGTGCGCGCCGTCACGGCGCGTCGCTAAGACGTTACCCAAAAGAACGGCTGCCGACGGTCCGGGCATTCCTGACGGGCCGCGAACCGCCTAACCGGCATCCGTCCCGGGGCGGCGTGGCGCCGTCTTGCCCACCGAAAAGGCATTGGCGAGAAAGCCGCCGGTCTTGTAGTAGATCTGGTCCATCGGCGAAAAGGAGAACGGCCGCAGTTTCTCAACGTCGATCGAGCCGTCCGCGCGCAGGACGGCTTGATCGGCCTTGACGTCCATGATCTGGCCCACGAACAGGGTGTGCAGCCCGAGGTTGAGCGTGTGGCTCACTTTGCACTCGATGACCAGCGGAAATTCGGCGATGTATGGCGCGTCCACGAGGTCGCTCCGGGCAGGCGTCAGGCCCAGCGCGCCAAACTTGTCCACGTCACGTCCCGAACAGGTTCCCACGTAGTCGGCCTCCTTGACCTGATCTTCGGACGGGATGTTGATGGTGTAGGCCATGCGCTGGGCGATGCTGGCGTAGGTGTGGGTGGCCTCGCGCACGCTGATGGCCATGGACGGCGGGTCACTGCAGCAGATGCCGCCCCAGGAGACGCTCATGAGGTTGGGCTTTCCGGCGGCATCGTAGCTGCCGATGATGAACACGGGCGTCGGATAGGCAATGGTCTTGGCGCCAAGCGACTGTTTCATGACAGCCTCCTCGATGGTGTCGCCGTTCCGCGTCCGGAACGGCGGTGTTCAGCGGCCTTGCACTTCCTCGCGCAGTGCCTCGAGCACCGGCGGGAGCAGGCCCTTCACCGTGAACATCTCGCGCACGACGCTGCGCAGCAGCACGCTGACGATAGTGGCGCTGTCGAGCGGCGGGCCTTCCTGGAACTCGTCCAACTGGAACGGCGCCACGTTGAGGCCGACCTTGGCCACGGGCACCACGTCCGAACTCATCACCAGCTTGCCCTCATCGGTGCGCACGGATTTCAGTGCGAACTCTTTGTGCGGCGCGCCGGGTTTCTTGATGGGCGTGGCCGCGCGTGCGAGCGCGCCGATGTTGGTGCCTCGTCCCGACTCGTGCTGGAGATAGACCGTGGGGCCGTCCAGGCGGATCTCGGCGATGGCGGGGTGCTCGCTGAACAGCGTGAGCGGCTCAAAGTGGACCGAGACGCACTCGATACGGAGGGCCGGGCCTTCCTTGAATCCCTCGGGGTTGTACACGGTGATGCCGCGTACGTGCGCAGAGGCGGTAAACGGGGATACGCCGACCGATTCGAGTTCCACCGGGGCCCGCAGCAGGGCTTCGAGGGCCCGTTCGCTCAGGCGCCGGGCGAGCGGGTCGGCCTGATGAAGAAGCAGCACCGTCAGCAGCGTCGCCAGGATCAGCGTGCCGCCGACGATGGTCATGACCAGCTTGCACCAGAAGCGTAGCAGGATAAACACGGCTGTCCTCAATCGAAGATGCGCAGGACATCCCGGAGCTTGCCGAAGAACTCGCCGAAATTCTCGCGCATCACGGCCGCGCCCTGGGCGTACGGGCTTGGCGGAGCGGATGTTCCCAGGCCGGGCCACTCGAAGGCGAACACGCAGCCGTGGCCCTGGAGCACCAGCCGCACCGCCGGGGCGTCGAGGGCAATGGACGGCCGGCCCAGCATGACGTCTTCCCGGGGAAACACGAGGATGTTCGTGCGGGCGTATTTGCGGAGCGTGCCGACCTGCTCTTCGACCACCGGGGTGCCGATGATCATCTGTGCCGGGGGAACCGGCATCCCGTCGGGGGTCAGCAAGTAACAATCGATGCCGCGAAAACGTACGGCGTCGTAGCCAATGCTGGCATCGGCGATCATGGACTCGACATGGCATTCGATGACAATGAAATGCTGCCCGACGACCTCGGCGGTCTGGTCGAGCGACGGATCAACCGGCGTGCCGCCCGCGGCATAGTCCTGCCGCAGGAGCTGGGTCATCTCGCGGTCAACCCAGACGGCTCTCGAAGCGCCGGTGAACAGGTCGGGGTAGCCCCCCTCGAGCATCTGGATTCCCGTGGCCAGGAAGGCGGGCGTGAACTGCGCCGGCGGCGGGGGAATCGCGGCGCCGGCGGCCTCATCGATGGGCTCGTCGACACGCCCGGCGTGGGGGAGGGTCTGGCACGACGCCGCAACCAGACACAGCAGCGTCATCAGGGAGGGCCACAGCTTCTTCATGGAGCCGGTTTTCCTTTCCGCGTCACGGACTGACTGTCCGGTGTGCGTTCATGGTAACATAGGCCGATCCGGCCGGGAAAGGCGCGTCCTGTGTTTTGATTCCGCCCGGGTCCGGCCCTATCATGCTGTGGGGACAACGGGAGCACCACATTGAACGTGTCATCTGCCACAATTGTGCGCCGTGCCGTGTGGGCGCTGGCGCTCGGAGGTCTTGCGGCCGCGGGCGCCTGGGGGATCGACGCCGGCGCGATTGCCGCGTCCAACGGCCCGGGCGTGGTCGCGATCCTTGGTCACCGCGCCGATACCGGCGCAACAGTCCAGGGGAGCGGCTGTGCAGTGGGGCTGGGCCACGTCCTTACCACGGCGCACCAGGCGGACGGCATGGCGGACCTCGTCGCACGCTTCCAGGATGGATCGGAACAACCGCTTTCCGTTGTGGCGGTGGATCCGGTGCAGGGCGTCGCGCTGTTGCGGTTGCCCGGCGATGGCCCGGACGCGGCCTTGGGCGATGCCCGGGGGCTCATGCCCGGCACGCCGCTGGTTGCTCTTGCCGGACCCGGGACGTGTGGATCCCCGGCCATCGAAGGCGAGCTTTCCGGAATGGAGCTGTTGTCCCTCCGGGAAGGACCGGTTCTTCGGACGACGCTGCCCGCCTGCGAAGGCGCCAGCGGCGGCCCGGTGTTCGATGCCGAGGGGCTTCTGGTGGGCGTCGTGCTGGGCGCGCAGGAAGGCGCCGCCGGGCCGATGTCCGTTGTCCCCATCAATAATCTGTATCCACTCCTTCAAGGCCGTGGCCTGTCGCTGAGGCACCCGCTCAGGTCGCGGGACGCGGTCCTGGCATACAACGAAGGGATCCACAGCGTAGCGGTGGACGAGAAGATCGCGGCATACCAGCGGGCGACCCGCCTGATGCCGGAATACTACGAGGCCTGGTTCAGTCTCGGCGAGGCCTTTGCGGCATCACGCCAGCACGACGCCGCGGTCGAGGCCTATACGCGGGCCGCGAACCTGCGTCCCGGCGAGACAGCCGCGTGGAGCAGCCTCGGCCATATCCTGCTGTCGCTGGGCCGTTTCGACGAAGCCGCGGCGTCCCTTGAGAAGGCGACTGTCTTGGATCCCGACGATTCGCAGACGCTTAACGACTGGGGCGAGAGCCTGCGCCGTGCCAAGCGCTTCGATGAGGCCGAGGGAGCCCTCAGACGTGCCCTTGCGGCGGATCCGGATCTCGCGCGCGCGTGGTACAACCTTGCCCTGGTGCATGCCCAGCAGGGGCGCGACGAACTGGCGGCCCAATGCCTGCGCCGCTATCTTGAAGCATCGCCGGAGGCGGCCGACACCGCCGAGATTCACGAGTGGCTGGCATCGCTTGCGGCAGGCGCGGGGGAGTCCGCAGGGGAGTGAGCCGGCGCCCCGCCGTGCCGGGGCGTGACCCGCGCACATCATGTCCGTTGATGCCTGTCGCGTGGGGTGCAGATCCGGCAGCGGTTCCGCTATGATAGCGACGTTCTTTGCAGATTGTGTCGGAGATCGAAACGGGAGTAGTCATGACCAAGCAAGACGATCAGATGCGGCTGGCCTACGCGGCCTTCGCCGTATTCGCCGAAGACGGCAAGATAGACATGCAGGAACTCAACACCCTTCTGGCCATGGCTCTCGCGGACGGCCAGATCGACGAGGGCGAGAAGCGCGTCCTGCGCAACGTTTTCGAGCATTGCGATGCCCACGATCTCGATCCCGCCGTGCAGCGCAAGATTGCCCAGGTGCGCGCGATCCACGGAATCTGAGGTTCCGGGACGCCCGTCACGTTGACCCGTCGGCCGTGCCTGCCTATAATTCCCGCGTGTTGCGTAGCCGAGACACCGGGAAGGGGTAAGCGCGCATGCCACCAACCACCAGGGATCAGTGGATAACGCGGTTTGGCCTGATCATGGCCATGGCGGGCAACGCGGTAGGGCTCGGGAATTTCCTCCGTTTTCCCGGCAAGGCCGCCCCCTACGGCGGGGCCTTCATGGTTCCCTACTTCCTGGCCCTCGTGCTCATCGGAATTCCGCTGATGTGGATGGAGTGGACCATCGGCCGCCACGGCGGCGGCTACGGTCACGGCAGCACCCCCGGCATGCTGCACCGGCTTTGGCATCGCGGCATCGCCAAATATCTGGGCATTTTCGGCATTCTGCTGCCCGCGATGATTGGCCTCTATTACGTCTACGTCGAGTCGTGGTCGCTGGGGTTTGCCTGGCAGACCGCGACAGGCGCCTACTGGGGCACGACGTCCATCGAAGGCATGGGCGGTGTCTTCGGCAACTACCTGGGGCTGGGCGAGGGAACAGTCTCCTTCGGGCCGCAGGCGTATCTGTTCTTTCTCATCACCTTTGGCATCAACATGTTCGTGTTTTCGCGCGGGATCTCGCGCGGCATCGAGGTGGTCGCCAAGTATGCGATGCCCGCGCTGCTAGTGATGGGGGTCATTCTCGCCGTGCGCGTCTTCACGTTGCCGCCGGTGAATGGACGCACTGTCGGCGATGGATTGGCGTTGATCTGGAAGGTGGAAGACTGGTCGGTGCTGCTGGATTCGGGTATCTGGATCGCCGCGTCGGGTCAGATCTTCTTCACGCTGAGCGTCGGGCTGGGCATGGTCCACACCTATGCGAGTTACCTGAAGAAAAAGGAAGACATTACGCTCAACGGGCTGGCGACATGCAGCATGAACGAGCTGGTTGAGGTGATCCTGGGCGGCAGCATCGTCATTCCGGCGGCGGTCATCTTTTTCGGCGCCATGGAGGCGCGCGCCACGGCCGAGGCCGGCATCTTCAATATCGGTTTCTTCGCATTGCCCGTCATTTTTCAGCAGATGCCCGGCGGGCAGTTCTTCGGCACGCTTTGGTTCCTGCTGCTGTTTCTCGCCGGGCTGACCTCGAGCATGGCCATGTTTACGCCGCTGCTGCTTTTCCTCGAAGACGAGCTCCAGATCGAGCGCCGCAAGGCGGTAGCGCTGATTGGCGCGGGCGTGTTCGTGTTCATGCAACCGGTGATGCTGTTCATGGGACATGGGACCATCGACGAGATGGACTACTGGATGGGCGAGTTCGGTCTGGTGCTCTTCGCGGCGATCGAGGTGGTTATTTTCGCCTGGGTCTTCGGCATGGACAAGGGGTGGAAGGAGATGCACCTCGGCGCCGACCTCCAGGTGCCGCGCATCTTCTTCTACATCATGAAATACATCACGCCCGTGTTCGCCGTTGGGCTGGTGCTGTGGGCCTTCCTGGAACCCGCCAGCGCCGGGGCGCCCATCGGTTCGCGTTTCTGGCGCACGATCACGATGGAGAACGTCGCGGTGGCGAGTCAGCCCTACCTGTGGATGGTGCGCGGTGTGATCCTGGCGACCGCGGCCTTTCTCATCTGGGGGGTGCGGCATGCGTGGCGCACGCATCCGCGCTATTTCGAGGTCGTCGAGTCGGACGCGGGCGAAGTCGACCTTTCAGGAGACGCATGATGACCCCGCTTACGTGGACCTACATGCTGACCGCATGGGGATTGGTGCTGGCACTGAACGTGTTCTGTTTCGCCCAGATCTTCCGCCGGAAGCGCCGTTAGGGCCTGCCGATCCCCGCAGTTGGTTCGTAACCGCTCGTCGGCGTCGTGCCTTGCGGCCGCTTTGGCAGGCGCCTACTGCTCCTCGCTGAGCCGGTCAAGTTGCTGCTGGAAGGCCTGCTGCTGCAGATTCCTCAAGCCCTGCTCGCTGAATCCCTGGGCCTGCGCCGCCCAGCCGCGCGCGCTCACGGTGGATCCTGCCCCGCTGAGCGTCTGGGCGTTGCGGACGAGTTCCGTCTGCAACTCGCCGCGACGCATGGCGATCTCGCGCAGGGCCGTCGAGGCGATGCGGGCCTCGGCGGGAAACTCCGGGCCGACCTGCTGGTACTTCAGCTCCGCCTGTTCCAACACCCGGCCCGCCTGGGCGAAATCACGCGCCATCATCAGCCGCTCGGACTCCGCGACGAGGTTCTGGGCCTCCTCGATGCTGAGTTTCGTGGCGTCCAGCCGGGCCTGGCGCTCGGCGATCATTCGCTCGACCTCGAGCAGACGCGCCTGGGCGGTCGGGTGCAGACGGTCCACTTCGATCGCTGCGGCAAACTCATCACGCGCCTGGACCAGTCCGCCGGTGCTGAGTGATTCCTCGCCGATCTTCATATGGTATTCGGCGACGCGTTCCACCACGTCCCGGCGCCCGGGATCCACGGCGCGGACCTTTTCGTATTCCTCAAGGGCATAGGTGAACGCGCTGGCATCGAAGAAGAGGTCACCCACTTCCTTGCGCAGGTCAGCCGTGGCCACGCGGCCGGTCGCAAGGCGTTCGTAGTGCGTGAATGCGGCCTGCGGGTTGCCGCGATCGAGGTAGTAGGCAACCGAGCCGAGTATGTAGTCGCGGATCTGGCCATCGGAGACGCTCGCCAGCGACGTGGAGCTCGATATGATCGTGTGCCATGCATCGGCGACCGCAGCCACCGAGCGGCTGAAGTCCTCTGGCAGTGATGCGCGCGCCAGGCCGTCAAAGCCCGCCCCTTCGACGTACTCTTTTGCGATCAGTTCGCGGCGGGTGCGTGTCTCACGTTGCAGCTCGGCGAAGTAGGTCTGCGGGTCCAGGAGACGGCGCGGGGCGCCCTGAAGCGACACGCGATCAATCACGCGCGCGACGTCCTCATGGTATTCCTGCTGTACCCCGGGGTCCGCGCCAAAAAGCGGGGCGCTGGCACGGGCCACGAGCGCGCCAAGCGCGCCCAGACGGTACGCGAAATAGGAATCGATCCGCTCGCCGCGCACGGCCTGAAGCAGGAACATCTGGGTCTCGACGGCGTTGACGGGGTTCTGGAAGAAATCAGGGAAACGCTGCGCCAGGTCGCTGTCGCTCAGGCTGCCGCCCGCCTCGACGTCGGCGCTCAATGCGCCCAACGGCATCGTGCCGTCCTTGGCGACGACGCGCACGGCCGTGCGCACCACCGCTTGCGTGCTCTGTGTGCCCCATCCAAACACGGCCGTGGACCAGCAGCCCAGCCACAGTACGGCACCCCATACGCATACATGCTTCATAGCGCTTCACTCCGCGTCGCCGTGTCCGTTGCAGTCGGGGCAGGGGACGGTCCGCCCACATTCTGCTTCAATTGCCCGATCAGCGCCGTCACCTCATCGGTGCGCGCGCCCTGACTCCCTTCGCCAGCCAGAACCAGATAGCGCTCGAGTTCCGGAACGGCCTCGGCGAAATTTTCCTGTTTGACGTAGAGCAGACCGTTCTCGAGACGTACTGCCGGGTAGGCCGGGTCAATCTGTATGGCCTTCCGGAAGGCGTCGCGCGCGGCCGCGTCGTCACCGGCCATCACCTCGATGCGCCCGAGAGTCGTGAACAGCGGCGCGTTGTTGGCGCCCAGGCTGGTGGCCGTGTCGATCATCTCGCGGGCACGCTCGACGCGGCCGGTCTTGAGGTAGATGTCCGCTGCCTGAACCGCGGCCTCGGCGGCAAAACCGGCGCGCTGTTGCACGAGCGCCTCATACATCTGGATGGCCTGCTCGTCGCGGTCCAGCGCCTGCAAGGTGAGGGCATAGTAGAACCGGGCGGCCTCGTTGGCCGAATACCGCTCGACGGCCTGGCTCAGATAGGGCTCGGCCGCGCTGTAATCGCCATCGCGGATGAGCTGTACGCCGAGCTGCAACAGGACCTCCTGTTGTGCGGCTGCGGCATTTACCGCACTGCGCAACTGCTCGGCGGCGACATCGTTGGCGCCCGCCATTGAAGCGATGAAGCCGCGCGCGGCGCGAACCTCGGGGTTGTCCGGTTGCGCGGCCAGGGCCTGCTCGATCTCGTCGCGGGCCTGGTCAAGCTGTCCCTGCTGCGCATAGGAGATGGCCAGATGCAGGCGGGTCTGCCAGTCGGTATCTCCTTGGGTCACCATCTCGCGCAGCACCTCGGCCTGCCGCGCGGGTTCACCGTTCAGACCGAAGGTCAAGGCCAGCAGCATGCGGGCGTCACGATTGTCGGGCTGTTGGCGCAGCAGATGACGCAAGGCCTCGATCTGGCGCTGGCGTGCCTGGGGGTCGGGCGAACCGGCCAGCCCCAGCACCACCATCCGTGCGGCGTACGGGCTGGCGCTCATCGCCTCCTCGAATGACGCCGCGGCACCCGACGGATTTGAGCGGAACTGGAGGCGTCCCAGCTCAACCCATGCGCGGGTATTGTCGGGCCGCTTGGCGACGTACTCCGTCAGGATGCGTGTCGCCCCGGCCTCGTCGCCGGCCCGGGCGCGCTGGAGCGCTTCGTCCACCGGATCGCCGCGCAGTGCCCACAGCAGGACACCCACCAGGATGACTGCCGCCACGGCGAGGCCTGCAGCGGCAACCGTCCACGGTGGCACGGACTCGGGAAGCCATCGCCGGGAGGGCGCAGGCGCCTCGGAGGCGATCTTTTGGCCCGTGAGCAGATTGGTGCCACAATTGAGGCACACGATTTCGCCCTCGTCGACCTTTCCATGGCAGTTGGGGCAGGTAAGAAGATCCTGAGCGGCTACCGCAACGGCCTTGCCCCCCGGCTTCTTTTTCTGCAGGAAGCCGCCGCAATGCGGACAGTTCTCAAGACTGGGATTTGCAGGCCGGTTGCAGTATGGGCAGTGGATGACTCGGGCCACGTTCCACCTCGTTTCCTGCCGGATATCAGCCATACTTCCGGGCCGACGCGCCAGACCGCGGAACCTTCGTTCTAACTGCTTATCCGGCAGACATATAGTTGGCGTCTTCCCTTGATTGTAGAGCGAGCGGGCCACGCTGTCAACGCATATCACATGCGGGGGAAAAAGGAAGCGGCCCGGCCAGACCCTCAGACGGGCCGGCCGGGCCGCGCGTGACGGCGATGCAGTGGCTACCGGTGCTGGTAGCCGCGACTCAGATTCATGGCATTGCCCTCGGCGTCGAAGGCCTCGAACATGACTTCCCAGTTCTTCCCGGGGCCGTGCTCCACCTTCACCAGCACCCTGTTGGCGCCGGGCTTGGCCTGGATCTTGAAGCGGTCCTGGCCGGGTGCGAAGATTCGGCCCTCGGTCCACACGCTGTGAACCAGTTCGCCGTTGACCCACACCTTGGCGCTGTCCGCGGAGCCGAAGTACACGTCGTACTCCTTCTCCTCGTCCGCCTCGAACTCGAAGAAGGCGTAGCCCGTCTGGCGTTCGGCCCGGAGACGGCGGGCAAGGTCCAGCCGCGACGCGTCGTTGGTCGGTACGTTGGTGGTCCGGAGCGTGACGCTCTGGCCATCCTTGGCGGTGTAGGTCACCTCCGTGCCGGGACGCAGCGCCGCGTCCTTCTCGCCCCCGATGGACTCGAGGTAGTCGGTGTCGAATCCGGCGCGCGAAGGCGTGGCCGGATCATCAATGCCGGGGATCGCCGGGTTCGGGAACGGCCCCAGAATGTTCCAGCGGCGTACGGTGGCATCGACCTTGCTGCCCGCGTTCAGGGCGATCTGCACGTCCGCGAAGGCCGGTGCGTTGTTCTCGATGTCCACGCCGCCCATCATCAGGTTGGACGTGACAACCGCGTCGCGCACGTTGGGTCCCAGGACCACTTTCTTCCTGTTCGTCCGGATGTCGAGAAACTCGTTGCCCGTGATGATGACGCGTCGCGCGTCGGCGTCAATGCAAGGTGCTCCCTCGTTCGCGCGGTCCCAGTTGGCGAAGTGGCAACCGGTGAAGATCACCGCCGCCGACCCGCTGAGGATGGCGTGCGAATCGAGATCGCTGGTGGCCCAGAAGCCGCAGCCATTGAAGCGGATCGGGCCGCGGTTGCGCGGGCCGACCACGACCTTCGACATGATGAAACAGTTGTTGAAGCTGTAGCCCGAGTTCTCCATGCTGTCGTCCACAAGAATGGCCGTCTCGGACACGTCGATGTAGACGTTCGTAAAGGCGCCCGCGCCGCCGAAATACTCGAAACGTTCCGGTTCGCCCGGACGGCTCTCGCGGATCGGGCCGCCAATCAAGTGGATGCCAACATTATAGAAAATACTGAAACAGTTGGTGATCTGCTCGCCGTCGGTACGGCCGAAGCGGAATGCGGTGCCATGCTGCCGCGTGTACGCCCAGAGCGGACTGTTGGGGTCGAGGTCGAAAAACGGCCACAGATGGATGTTGTTCAGACGGCCAACGTCAAAGGTCTGATGAACGTACACGCCTGTCTTGAACGGATACGCGTACAGCCCGTCGACAAAATGCCGCCCGGCCGCGTAGGTGCCGAAATCGACGCCTTGGTAGGAGTTGATCATATTGACGTTGAGCACGCCGCAGTCATCGCCGATGCCGCGGATGGTCCACGGGTAGGCGTGCGGCGGATTGGCCCGTATCTGCTCGGGATAGTAGATCGTGATGCCCGAAACGGTTGCATTCACCATCGGTGTGGCCATGCCCTTGGGGGCATCCGTCGCGGCGCCATTGAGCGTGATGAACGGTGTGCCGTCCTCGTCGCCTTGGCCTTCGACCGCGAGGAGGATCGTGCCCATCATCTCCGGAGGTTCCGTGGCGCCGCTGGGGGCCGGACCAGCCGTTCCGGCCATCGCACGCTCGCCCGTGGCGTATTGACCCCAATGCGGCTTGCGCCAGACGCCTTCCAGCGTCACATTCGAGGGAATGATCAGGTGCGTCGCGATGAGGAAGCGCCCGGTCGGGGCCGTCACGATCCCGCCGCCATCCCACCAGGCCGCATTGAGCGCGCGCTGGAAGGCCGCGGTGTCATCGGTCACGCCGTCGCCTTTCGCGCCAAACTCCATGACGTTGTACCGGCCCCGATGCGCAGGGGAGCGGTCCAGGCGCGGATCCGCGGGCACGCCTTCGCCAATGCGATCCAGGGCACGTTGCAACGCCGTCAAGTCATCCGACGGCGCTCCCTGGGCGAACGCCCCGGCAGTCAGCGCAGCCACTACGAGCAGTAGACAGGAGAGTTTGTACACGGTTCGATCCTTTTCGTGCAGTGCCTTGTTGTTTAGCCATGGCCGACCCAGTCGAAATGTGCTGACAATTCGACCCGGCCAGCTTAGCAGGAAAAAAACGGCCTGTAAAGCACAGAAAAAGAGGCAGACGATTCCCGGCGGCCAATGGCGGCGAGTCTGGACGGCTCCGGTACGGGCGGGTTTGAAACCCGCCCTACGGGGGGGGCGTTGGGTCCGGTACGGGCGGTTTTGAAACCCGCCCCTACGGGGGGCGTTAGGTCCGGTGCGGGCGGGTTCGAAACCCGCCCCTACGGGGGGCCGGTATGGCCTGTAGGGGCGGGTTTGAAACCCGCCCCAAGACCCGCCCCCGCCGTTGGTTGCGGGGCTACTCGGCCGTGGCAGGCTCGGGGACGACGCAGGCCGCGACGTCGGCGGTGGAGGTGAGGCCCTTGGACTCACTCAACCACTCGCGGTAGAACGCGTCAAACGCGTTGTCGAGCATCCTGCGGTGGCCGTCGGCGTTGGGATGGATGCCGTCGGGCCAGATGTGCTCCGGAATGGGTCGCGTCAGGTCGCCGCCGGGATAGGGCTGGAAGTCCGGTCCTTGCCCGGGGTAGGGCACGGACTGGGCGGGGTCGCCGAACCAGTACTGAAGGGTGCCCCAGTTCTGTACGTACTCGAGCCGCGGCATTTCCTGCGCCAACGCCAGCTTCGCGCGTCCCAGCTCGACGAACATGCGGTTAAGCTCCTCGTTGGTGGCGCCGTGGAAGTCCATCTTCCAGAAGACCTCGGCCTGCGACTGGTTGAGGTAGTCGTAGTCCGACAACACCACGCGGATGTCGTCGCGCACGCTGAGCGCGGCCTCGACGATGGTCCGGATGTCAGCGATCACGGTCGCCCAGATAGCCTGGCGCTGTTCCTCGGTCGTGCCAGCCAGGTTTCCCCGGAGGGCGTTGGTGAGGAAGTCGTTTCCCCCGATAACCAGGTGCACGATGTCAATCGCCGGATGCTTCTCGAGTTCGGCCTTGATCTCCGCGATGTGTTCGGGCTTGGCCCAGTCGCTGGCCCTGCGGCCGCCCCACGCGGTCACCTCGCCCTGGGTCTCATACTGCCCGAAGCCCTTTTCCTCGAGATACTGGTCAAAAATATCTTCGGACGGGAATCCTTCCCGGTTCTGCGCCGTCAACGACGTGGTCCAACTGTCGCCCACGATCAGGATGCGCTTGGTCTTCTCCGCGCCCTGCGCGGCCAGCGCCACAAGCATCACCGCCACACCGGCGGCCAACAACTTCCTCATTACCGACTCCTTTATGTGCCAGAGACTCCCGGGGGACGAGAGGGTCAGCCGCGCGACCGGATGTACCGCTCCATGTCGCGCTTGGCCTCCTGCTCCTTCACGCTTTCGCGTTTGTCGTGGAGCTTCTTGCCGCGGCACAGACCGATCTCGACCTTCACAATGCCGTGCTTGAAATACATGCGCAATGGTATCACCGTGAGGCCCTTCTCGGCCACCTGCGACGCCAGCCGCAGGATCTCACGCTTGTGCATCAACAGGCGCCGCGACCGCTCCGGGTCGTGGTTGTAGATGTTGCCCTGCTCGTAGGGGCTGATGTGCGCGCCAACGAGATGCAGTTCACCGCCCGCGACGTCGACGTAGCTGTCCTTGAAGTTGACTCGGCCGTCGCGCAGTGACTTCACCTCGGTGCCGCGCAGCTCGATCCCCGCCTCGAAGGACTCGAGCACGTGGTAGTCATGCCGCGCGCGCCGGTTCTGTGCTATCGATTTCTCAGCCATGCAATGACCAGTTCCGGAGCGGATACGCGCTCCCTCAGTTGCGTCGCGGCCCCCAGCTCGGGCCTTCCGCGCGCTGGGTATTGACCAACGGTACAGGACGCTGCTCGCCCGTCGCGACCGTCACGGTCCACAGTTCGGCGCGGCCGCGACGGGTGGTGGTGAACACCACATGGCGCGAGTCGGGCGACCAGCTGGGCGATTCGTTGTTGCCCTGGGCCGTCATGGCGCGCGCATTGCCGCCATTGGCGTCCATCACATAGATATTCAGTCCGCCGCGCTCGACAACGTAGGCGATGGACTTGCCGTCGGGTGACCATTGCGGGTCGAAGGAGTTGCCGCCCTGCATCGAGACGCGCACCGGCTCGCCGCCGCTGGCGCTCATGACGTAGATCTGCGGCCGGCCGTCGCGTTCGCTCACAAAGGCGATCCGGGATCCGTCGGGACTGAAGGCGGGGGACGTGTCGGCGGTCTTCGAGTTGGTCAGACGCTGTTGGCCCGATCCGTCAACGTTCTTGACGTAGATCTCGGTGTTGCCGTCCTTGCTGAGCACATAGGCCAGCCGGGAGCCGTCCGGCGACCACGCCGGGGCCGCATTCAGCCCCACGTGCTTCGAAAACGGCCGCGACTCGCCGGACCGGCGGTCATAGATGTACAGGAACGGGTACCGGTCCTTGTACGAGACATAGGCGATCTTCTGGCCATCGGGTGAAATCCGCGGGGTGATGGAGATCGAGCCGTGGCGCGTGAGCTGGGTAATGTGGCCGCCGTCGTAGTCCGCCACAAAGATCTCCTTGCTGCCGGACGTGCCGAGGCTGTAGCACACCTCGCTGGTCGCGATGCCCGCCGTGCCCGTCAGGAAGAGGACAATCTCGTCCGCGAACTGGTGGGCCAGCAGACGCTCGGGACGCGGAACCTGGAGCGACGCGGTGAGGCGTTTGCCGACCACCATCGAACCGGCGGCGACGTCCAGCAGGCGGCATTCGGCAATCAACATACCCGCCTGCTCGTAGACCACCCCGTGCACCACGAACTCGGCGGGCGTCTTGCGCCACGCGTCGAAATCCAGTGCCGTCGGGTCTTGGGTCAAGGCAGTGAAGGACGGGGGAAAGGACGTACGCGGCAGGACCTGAATGAGGCCCGAAAACTCGAGGTCGCTGGCCATCACGCTCGACGTGACCGCGGCCCGTTCGTGTTGCCCCGCGGACGCGGGGAACGGCGGGACGGCCACGGCAATGCGGCTGTCGATCCCGGTCCTGGATTCCAGCCGGATCGCCGAACCCTGCGCCACGGCGGCGAGACCCATCAGTGTCATCAAGCTCAGTGCAGCGATTCTGCGCATCATCACCCGACTTTCTCCTTACTGGCCGCCCGGGCGGCCGTGGCGCCGTCAGCGGGATACGCTGAAGGCATAGACAACTTGCTGCTCGTACCCTCTGAACTCACTGGGCAACGGCGGAAATGGCGCGGCCAACTGGACCGCGCGCACACCCGATGCCCCCACGGCCGGGTCATGCGCCTCGCGTATGACCTCGGGCTGTCCGATAAGGTTTCCCTGCCGGTCCACCCAGAATGATACCAGCGCCTCATTGCCGGCGTCGTCCAGGCGCACGCCCTGCGGCACCTGCCAGACCGGTTCGACCCTCCGCTGCACCAGCCGGCCCCACGTCTGAAGCTCGGGCGGCAGTTGACTCTGCTGGATGCCCTGCGACGGCGGCTCGGGTTTGGCCTGTGGCTTGGGCTCCGGTTTGGGTTCGGGCTTGGGCTGCGGCTTCGGTTCCGGCTTCGGCTCGGGTTTGGGTTCCGGCTTTGGTTCGGGCTTCGGCTCCGGCTTCGGCTCGGGTTTGGGTTCCGGCTTTGGTTCGGGTTTGGGCTCAGGCTTGGGCACGGGTTTGGGTTCCGGCTTGGGCTCGGGCTTCGGCGGATCCGGTTTCGGCGGTTCCGGCTTGGGTGGCTCGGGTTTGGGCGGTTCCGGTTTAGGTGGTTCGGGCTTGGGCGGCTCCGGCTCGGGCTGCACCTCGGGTTCGGGCGTTGGTTCAGCGGTCGAAGCGGGCACGAACTGGACCTGGAACGCTTCCTGCACCGGCTTGACGGGCTCGTGCCAGAACATGCGGTAGACCAGCAGGGCCAACGCGGCGTGCAGCAACACCGACGCGATCACCGCACGCCTGAGGCGAGTGGGCTGCGAATAGGTGCGCCAGCGCTGATACCAGAGTTCTTCGTTGAAATCGCGCATTGAAGGGTAATGTATCCCGAATTGCCGTGATCTTAGTGGACTTGCGGGGTTAATTCAACAGCAAACCACAAGCAGTTGTGGTCGCGCCAGACGCCCGTGTCCTTTCTTGTGGATCCCGCAGGACGCGAAATAGTTGCCCGCCGGTCTGGAACACACCGGCATTGCCCATTACAATACCCGCCATGGACCCGCAGTTGCCAGTTCTTGACCCTGCCCCCCTGGCCGTGGACCTCGTCGAGCGCTACGTCCGCGCCTTCCTGTGGTTCGTTCTGGCGGCCGGACTGGCGTGGCTGCTGGGCATCGAGACCATCTATGCCCACATCACGCCCTGGTACGCGCGCTACGCGCCGCACCTCCCGACGGTGCTGGTGCCGGGGGGGCTGATCAGTGCGGGGTGGGGTGCCTGGCTGGTGTGGAACGCACGCCGGGGGCGCCATCCGCTCGGCGACGTTGCGTGGGGCGCGGGCGGATGGCTGCTGGTGACGCTGGTCTTCGCCGCGGTCTGGGGACACCAGACGCGCGCGACGGGCAGCGGGCTGCTCGCTGGTCTGGGCACGGAGGCGCCCCTGCTGGGCCGTCATCTGCTGGCGCTCGCGTGCGCCGTGGGGTTCTACGCAGCGGTTTCGTGGATGCTGTCGCGGCGCGGCTGGCCCGAACGGCCGATTGACACGCGCACCCTGGTGATGCTGCTGGCAGGCACGGCGGTGTTCCTGTTCGTGTTTTCAGGACTCGTCGCGTCCATGCGGTCGGGCATGGACGGCATCGCCATGGCCTACAGCCGCACACGCCTGGAGTATATCTCGGACATCGGAAAGGGAGGCAGCCTGCGCGGCCTCTTCGCCAACTACCTCGACATGCTGCCCTACCTGAGCATGCACAGCAAGGTGCATCCGCCCGGTCCAATCGCTCTGCTCTGGATCATGTCGTACGGCGTGGGGCACGGCCCCTTGGCGCTGTCGCTGACCACGATGGCCTTCGCGAGCACGGCAATCATCATCCTCTATTTCTGGACGCGCGACGTGTTCGGCGAAGCCGCGGCCGTGATGGCCGTGTTGCTCTATCCGGTCGTACCGTCTTTCGTGCTGTTCACGGCCACCAGCGCCGACGCCGCCTTCGTGCCCTTTGTTCTGCTCACACTCTTCCTGTTCTGGCGCGCGCTGCACCGGTCACCGCTGCGCTACGCACTGCCTGCGGGGGTGGTCTACGGCATGTGCTCGCTGCTCTCCTTCAACCTGCTGACGCTGGGGGCCTTTTTTGGCGCCGTCGGGCTCTGGAGACTGCGCGAGCCGGAACACCGCGCCAAGGTCGTGGAGACGGCGATCATCATGCTGTTCGGGCTGGGCGCATTACATCTCGCTGTTCATCTCTGGTCGGGATTCGACGTGTTCGCCTGCTTTCGCGCCAATCTGAACCAGTTCAACCTTGACCAGTATGCGCTTGACCTCCAGCAGCCGCGCTACCCGTGGTACGTCTACAAGGTCACCAACCCCCTGGCCATTCTCTTCTTCGCCGGCGTGCCATGCGTCGTGCTCTGCGCGATGGCGCTGCGCACCAGGGAGTACGCCCAGGCGGCCTGCGTCTTCGCCGGGTCATTTCTGATCATGACGCTTTTCTACGTCGCACGCGGCGAGGCCGAGCGGTCGGCCATGTACACGATTCCCTTCGTGCTGCTGCCCGCGGCCGCGATCCTGGGCCGCATCACCACCCGCGGCGCGTCCTGGCTGCCCGCGCTCGTGACGGCCGGGTTCATGGCGGTGCAGAGCTGGTTCATCGAGTCGTTCTTCTTCGTCTACTGGTAGTGTGTGTGGTACGATTGGCGGCCACCCGGACAAGGAGCCAGTTTACATCCATGAGCGGCAGAGCGAATGCAGTAGCTTCCGGCCTCACTTTGCAGCAAGCGGTCGCGGACATGGGCCGCGAGCTTGGCCTGCTTGTCGAGACGGAGGTGTGTGTCGGCCGCCGGATCTGGGGGGCGCGCCGCCGCATTGATGTCGTGCTCAAGCACCCGGACACCCGGGTGAGCTTGGGCATCGAGTGCAAGTTTCAGGGCGGTCGCGGCAGCGCCGAGGAGAAGATTCCCGCCACCCTCGAGGACATCCGCGTGTGGCCGATTCGCGGGCTTGTGGTCTATTCCGGGGAGGGCTTTACCCCCAACATGCAGTCCTACCTGTTGTCGACGGGTATGGCGGTCGAACTCGACGACCTGCGCATGTGGCTGAAGCTGTTCTTTGGCCTATGACGCAGGCGCGGCAACTGATCGTTCCGCGGCCCTTTCTGAAATGGGTGGGCGGCAAGGGGCAACTCCTCCCGGAGTTGCTGGCGCGGCTGGACTGCGTCCCGGACCTCAAGAAGGCCCGCTACCACGAGCCGTTCCTGGGCGGGGGCGCACTCTTCTTCGAACTGGTCCGCACACGGCGGCTGGGGCGGAAAAATGCCTGTCTGTCTGACAATAACCCCGCGCTCATCGAGGCCTATCACGGGGTACGCGACGACGTCGAGGGGGTGATCGCATTGCTCGCGGGGCACGCCGCCCGGCACGGCGAGGAATACTTCTACGCGATGCGCGGGCAGGTGCCGGATACCTTGGTCGAGCGCGCGGCCCGCATCATTTACCTGAACAAGACGTGCTTTAACGGCCTCTTCCGGGTGAACAGCAGGGGCCTGTTCAATGCGCCCTTCGGCCGGTACAAGAACCCGGCGATATGCGACGCGCCGAACCTGCGCGCCGTGGCCCAAGCGCTCAAGAAAGCCCGGATCGAACACCGCCCCTTCGAATCCGTCCTGTCCGAGACCGAGCCGGGGGACGTGGTCTACTTCGACCCCCCGTACCACCCGGTCAGCAAGACGGCCTCGTTCACGGGGTACGACCGGAACGGCTTCGGCGAGGCCGAACAGCGGCGCCTGGCCGATGTGTGCGAGAAGTTGC
>JBPOJD010000017.1:0-161496 GCA_052033955.1 Candidatus Hydrogenedentota bacterium | reverse complement strand
GGGGGTGTCAGCATAAACCAGCCCCATGGACGATCCACTTAAGAAACACGGATCACTGTCCAAGCAATGGGGTCCACTTGAAGGAGAAGGCATCCTGACAGCGCCCTTGTGGATCTCCGGTTAACCGGTAGTGCCATAAATGGAGCCTACTGGATGGCGGTTCAGGAGGTGCAGTTCTCCCCAAGTTCTGCGGGGAGTAAGATCCTTTGGAAGGTTGTTCCCGCCACTAGCGAAGGAGTGGGTTTGATAGGAGCGGGTGAGGGTAGCTTTGCCAACGGCAGCACGGTTACCTTTAGTGCGCATCCTTCAACAACGTCGCAGAGGGAAGTCCATCCAGAAACCTATCCAGATTTGATGGTGTATGTCGGGATTGACCAGAACGATGATGGCGTACTCCAGTCAATTGAAATGCTTTCAGTCTCCGGTCGCGTCTGTCTTATTGGAAAGCCCGAATACGACTACTGCCTTTCGAATTTTTCGGGGTGGCTGTATTGGCTGCTCCAGACATTCGGCCTGCTGCAATACCCAAGAACCGCAGAAGCCTTGGGACTTTTCTTGAATGATCCGAACGGCTACCAGACTTTCACGGCCAGCACGACAGACACATTGTTGTTTGGTAACTCTAGTAGCGGGAACGAGCAATCTAATGGGCTGGGAGTCAGTAGTCCGTCATCGTTCACCGAGGGGCCAATTACGAAATATGTATGGGATACGTCGACAAGTTTTTCCAGTGACCTATTGGGACAACCTGAGACCCAGGGCAAGATTGTTCAGGCCATCCAAGGCCTGGACATAGGCCAATGGTACGCAAATAACCCCACAGTAACTGAGCATCACTTTGAAAATAGCTACAGCGGCAGCATATCCTACATTTCGAGTTCAGACTTTCATAATTCGATACATGGTTGTGCGATTTCCCTTACGGTTGAATTAGAGACACAGAGAGGAACCGGACCCACGCCGTTGATCACATTCATGCACGTATACGGTATTGTGACAGATCTTTACGACTTTGACCCGGACGGAGACGATAATGAGAGCGGTTGGGCGGCGAGGCTTCAAACATGCCATGAACCATCCTGTTCTAGAACTGCCGGGGAGATTTACAGACTCAGGGTGCTCTTTGCCGATTCAGAAACCTATTCGAGTGGGATTCCCATTGATCAATTGGGTAGTCTCTTCTAGAATTTATGCGCAACAGCGCAAATAAGCGGTCTCCCGCGAGTACCTCAAGTGAGAAGGAGAAGTCATTGTGAAGATTCCTTACAGTCCGAGCCTAAGATCCGTGGTTCGAATGTTGGTTGCTACCTTGTTCGCCTGGTACGCTATTGCAGACGTTAACGCGTCGGCCCAAGAGCAGCATGCGTCTCAGATTTCAGCCAAATGGGACGCAATTGCCTCTAGCGACCCTGCTCCGATGCTCAAGCCGAAGGCTCCTACAAAGGAGAATCTGTTGAGCGATGCCGAACTGCAGAGATTCCTGGAACTTATGTCACAGACTTGCGGAGAACTGGTCTCCGACCCCGGACCGTCAGCGGACGAACGAATCGACATTCTGAGGCAGATAACAGCGGTTAGGAATAGTCTCGCTGCGCAGGCGCCCAGCAGCAATAAGCCATTGGCACTATGTAATTGGCTTACACAGATACGCCGTGCATTAATCTTGCAGTTTTCCGGCGAGGCGGGGCTCACTCCTTCTCAGCGCGAAAAAATCGTTGCTGCGGGTCGGGACGTGTGCTCTTTCAAAGGAAGCGGCCTCCGCGATGCCCTGGCCGTTCGGCCAGGCTTGGGCAACTTGCCTGTCGATTCGGACGCATACGAGCTTGGTTTAGAGGTGCTGAAAACAAAAGGGGCAAGTCCCGCGCAGATTTCGTCTTTTCGCGAAGCGATGGCACAGGTCTTCGGCAAGGGAAAACCGCCATCGGACGTTGAGCAGGTGTTGGGCGATGATCCCGTTCAGGCAGCTCTTTATCTGCAGTCCATCCTGCTGAATGACGGTTATGCTGCGTTAGAAACCAATATCTACGTGGCTGGCCCATATGACAGGAAGGCCGATCCGAAGACGAGGCTTGAGATCGCACTAAAAGGTTTGTCTGAGACGCATCTGAAAGTTCTCATCGATAAGTCCAGCCCGACGCCGGATGACATGGTGCAGTTCTTGAAGCGTCAAGAAGGCGTTACCCGCAACGCTTCTTCAACTGAATGGAAGGCGGGGCTTTTGTTCATGCAACGAATGCTTGATGCAATGCGGCAGCAGTGACAGGTCTCACGCGCAACGCGCAGTGCTTCGGCTTAGAGTGTGCTTTCAGGGACGGACCACGAATTAACCAGTTGTACGACGACCAGGCGCGGCTCACCACGCTCAATCACAAGGATGGCGCGACCGTGAAGAGCGGGTTCGAATATCTGTTCGCCACCGACGGCAACATCACGCGGACCAACCAGCATGATGGGACCTACTGGGCGTATGGATACGACGCCGATGACCGGCTGACCGCCGCGACGCGGTACAACAATTCGCAGCAGGCGGTGGCGGTGTACGGTTACGCCTACGACGCGGCGGGCAACATCGTTACGAAGGTCAGCCCGGCCGGGCAGGTGGCCATGAGCTACGATGCCGGAAACCGGCTGACGTCGGCGTATCACGGGCCGGGGAACCTGCTGGAATATTTCTACGATTCCTGGGGCCGGCTGACGCAGGAGGCGCGGTACGACACATGGGGTTCCTCGCCGGTGGCGCAGTATGCGTGGCGCTATGACGACAAGCTGTATTCCGTTTCGAAATCCAGCGGAACCACCACCTACCAGTACGGCGGGGACGGCAAACGCCGTGCGCGCGCGGTCAACGGCACGACCACGACGCGGTACCGCTGGGGCCTCGGGTGGGATGTTTTGAACGAGGAGAACGGAAGCGGTACGCTGACAAACATTTACATTGGGCATTTGGCGGAGGTTCCGGCGAGCAACCCGGCGGCGGGGGCGTGGGGCCGCGAAAACGGGGGACAGTCCCGTCTGCGCTCCTTCGTCGCTTCGCTTGGTACAGTCCCCGGTTTTCGCTCGACACCGGCACGTGTCCGACCAGCGCAAGGCCCGGGGCGCGGGGTACGAGTACACGCCCTACGGCGAGGGGTACGGGGCCTCTGGCAGCGTCTCGACCACCCACCGCTACACCGGCCACGACTGGGACGCCACCGCCGGACACTGCTTCGCCCCGTACCGGTACTACGGCCCGAGTACCGGGGGATGGCTAAGCTGGTAACCTTCATGTTCCCGCGGCAGACTGCGGATGCTTGCAGGAACAGACGATAGATGTTGGCCTGCGGACACTGACCAGGGAGACGGATGCCATGAATATGCGCATCATTCCGCTAGTTGCAATGGCTTTGGCGGCCACAGTGTCTGTGGCCCAAGGCGCTGAGCTTTCCCCGGAGAAGCGCGAGGCAATTCGAGAGCTCATGTCGGGGGCGCAGCCGTACTACACAGAGACCGAGGCTGAGGCCTTTGCAGATGCATACGGCATGGAAGCAGTACCACTACTCGTCGAGATGCTCAGCGACAGCTCTATTGACCTGGACAGCAGAACGAAGATTGCATTCTTCCTGGGCAAGTTTGAAGATGCGTGTGTGGTGGACCCCATCATTTCATTTCTCGAGAGTGTAAGGGGGGATGGTCTAACCGGCAACGAAGATGCCGTGATGCAGTTAAGCCTCGTTGGTTTGGGATTCACCAAATCCCCTGCTGCCTTGGACTATCTTGAACGCGCAACAGGCCTTGTTTTCTGGAAGGACGTGACCATCACACCGAAGGAAGACACCGAGTTCACCTCGGTCGAGAAGGCGAAGCAGTCGCTTCGCATCTATGCGATGCAGGGGCTCGAGGTTGCAGGAGAGGAAGGCTTGAAGAGACTACGTTCATTGGAGGGCGTCAATGACGTGCCCACATGGAACGGTAAACCAGCAAGGGATGTCTCAATTGCAGGCGCCGAGCGGCGCCTGCAACCTCAACCATCAGACTTGGATACCAGCCTGATTCCAATACGCTAGTCGGACCCAAGACAAGGAGCTTATGGGCCATATGCGCCGATATCTGGAAAAGTGGCGGTCGACACCGGATCTGGTAGAGCGTTACCTTCATGAACCATCTGTGCGTTATGCCGCGAATTGACGCTCAGAGCGATCTACTACATAAACTGTGGCCGACGTAGCAATTACGTACGCGCTCAACAAAGGCTATCTCATGAGTGAATCGAGACTCTACGCGTATGTAGATGAGTCGGGATCGAGCGCGCTGAGCACGAGTAAGTCCGGGGAATCGAACCTCTACATCTGCGTGGCCGTGGTCGTGGACGATGCCGGACGGACAGCCTGCGAATTAGGCATGGATGAACTGAGCCAGCGCCTGAGCGGAGACGGGGAGATCGCAAGCAAAAGCATCAGCAAGAACCACTCGCGGCGGATGCAATTCCTTGAAGGCATCGCCACGATGCCCTTTCACTACTACGCGCTCGTCATCAACAAGGACCGCCTTCCGAAAGACTCCGGCTTCCAGTACAAGCGTTCCTTCTACAAGTACATCAACCACATGCTCTACCGGAAGCTGGCCAGCGGAAGCCACAGCCTGCACATTACCGCCGACGAATACGGTGGTCGCGATTTCATGGACAGTTTTCAGGCGTACCTGAAGGGCAAGGGGCTTCCCGATCTGTTCAGTGAATTCGAACACGAGTTCGCGGACAGCGCTAAGAACCGCATGGTGCAGCTTGCGGACCTCGTAGCGGGCTCCTTGGGCTACTGCTTCGATGAGAGCAGGAAAGGCGACCATTCGTCGGGATTTCGCCGGATTCTTCGTGAAAAAGAAGCCGGGATTCAGTGCTGGCCCCTCGACCATGCGCCGCACGCCGCAATCTCGCCGGGCACGACCCCCGAATTGGACGTCGTCTTGCATGAAGCGCTCTGCGAACGTGCGCAACGATTCATCGACGAGCACGAGGAGTCCATAGACGACGATCGGCAGATGCAAGCCGCCACGCTCAAGCGCCTCCTTTTCGCCCGGCTCTATGAAGAAGGAGCGGACCGTTCGGTCTATTCCGCCACGTTGATCGAGGCGCTGAAGGACCAGGGATTAGAGGAACTCTCCGACCAGACCTTCAAGTTGCGCGTCATCGGCAAGATTCGTGACCAGGGCATCCTCCTCACTGGCAGCAATGAGGGTTACCGCCTGGCTCTGGATATTCATGACATCACCGACTTCCTCCAGCACGACAAGAGCATCATCGAGCCCATGCTCAACCGGCTTCTTGTAGCGCGCGATACCGTGAAGGCGATCACCGGGAACGAGTACGACATTCTGACAACCGGGGGCCTGGAGAACCTGCGCCGTATCGCCGACGAGTTCCGAGATAGCCGAGTCGAAAATGCAACTCAGCGAGCAGCGAATGAATAGTGATTTCGAGGTAAATGGTTTGCGCAAACTCCTGCGGGATTCGCCTTTCGAAGAATCGCGCATGATTCTTGGACGAATTGAAGCGAATTGAAGGGACAGCGAATTGAAGGGACAGACCACCAATTGGACTTGGCACATCGGCCACCACCCGCCAGTGCGGCGGCGACCGCTAGCGCCGCGCGCGTGACGCCTCCCTCCCTTGCTGGCTTACTGCCCGAGTTGCGCCCGCGCGGCGCGAATCGCTTCGGCGGTCACGACGCCTTCGCGCAGGATGGTGTCGGTGTCGGGGTCGTAGACGGTCGAAAGGGTCCGGCTGGTGCAGGGGCCGCCGTCGATGGCCACGGCGATGCCGGACAGGTGGATGCCGTCGAGGGAGATGGCCGCGGCTTCGCCGCTGGGGTTGGCCGAGGTGGAGGTGAGGGCATGTCCCGCAGCGACACAAAGGTCGCGCGCCACGTCGCTGCCGGGACAGCGCACGCAGACGCGGTCCGCGCCCGCCGTCAGGGCGTTGGGCAGCCCGGGGTGGCGCGGAAGGAGCAGCGACAAGGGGCCGGGCCAGAATTGGCGCATGAAATGGGCCGCTGCGGGCGAGACGTCCCGCGCGACCTGCGCGAGTTGTCCGGTATCCGCGACGACCAGCAGGACCGGCTTGCCGCGGTCGCGGTGTTTGATGGCGAAAAGACGATCGAGGGCCGCGGGGGAAAAGGGGTCGACCGCGAGGCCGTACACGGTCTCGGTCGGATAGGCGACGACCTCGCCGCGATGGATGGCGGCGGCGGCCTCCGCGAGGCCGGCCGCATCGGGACCGACAACCTTCACCGGTGGGATTCCAGGAAGCGCCGGATCTTGCGAAATGCGCGGCCGCGGTGGCTCAGGGTCTGTTTTTCGGGAACGGTCATCTCCGCGAAGGAACGGGTGTGGCCGTCGGGTATGAAAAGGGGGTCGTATCCAAAGCCGTTTGTACCGCGCGGTTCGTGGGCGATGTGGCCCTCGCAGGCGCCGTGCTCGACGTGGACCACTCCCGGGGCCACGAAGGCCGCGCAACACACGAAGCGGGCGGTGCGCAGGGCGGGCTCGACATCGCCGAGGGCGGTCAACAGCTTGTGGTTGTTGTCGGCATAGGTGCAGCCCTCACCGGCGTACCGCGCCGAATAGATCCCCGGCGCGCCGCCCAGGCGATCCACCTCGAGCCCCGAATCGTCCGCCACCGTGGCAACACCGAAGGCCTCGCCGTAGTAGCGCGCCTTGAGCAGCGCATTTTCCTCGAAGGTGGCGCCGGTTTCCTCGGGCTCCTCGATGGGATCGAAATCCGCCAGACACAGCACGTCCCAAGGCAGCCCCGCGAGCAGATCCGCCAGTTCCTGGGCCTTGTCGCGGTTTCCCGAGCCAATGAGTAGGGGCCGGTTCACAGGTTGTTCCTCAAAATGCCTGCCCTCCGCCGACCGGCGAGGGGTACTCCATCGCCGGCGGGCGGAGGGCTGCCAAATCTATCTTCCATTGAGTCGGCCGTCAGTTGCCGGGCGCCTCGGACGGAGCGGGCACGGCGCCGTCAGGGACTGCCGGGATCGCGTTCTCACCGGTGACGACAAGGGCCTCGCCGGTCTTCTGCGCCGGCTTGGACGGTTCCGTGGCAGCCACTTGGGTCTCCCGGACGTCCTTGTGGTACGAGGTGATGAGGCGGTCCAGTGCAGGCTCCTGCCGGAGCAGTTCGAGCGCCCGGGCGAGCTGGGAGTCCACGACGGTTTCCTCGGCGTCCCCGGCAAGATCGACACCATGGTTCTGATGGTTGCGCCCCTCGGGGTCCGTCTCGAAGGATTCGTACATCTGCCGCAGCAGCGCGATCTCGTCCTTCTTGGTCATCTCGACCTCGATGTCGGGCCGGATGCCCGTCTTGTGGATGGTCACCTCGGCGGGCGTGTAGTAGAGCGCCGTCGTCAGGCGCAGGGCGGCCCCGGCCGGTTTGCGCAGGGGAATGATGGTCTGCACGCTGCCCTTGCCGAAGGTGGTCTCACCCAGGATGATGGCCCGTTTATGGAACTGGAGCGCGCCGGTAACGATCTCCGAGGAACTGGCGGTGGTCTCGTTCACCAGAATGACAATCGGCATGTCGAGCGGGAGCACCGGCCGCCGCTCGGTCGACAGGCGGATGTCGTCCGTCGGGCGCGTCAGGCCGTCCTGGCGGCCGCGGGTGTAGGTGATCAGCGACCCCGGCGGCAGGAACAGCTCGCTCATCTCCTTGGACGCCGTCAGAAGCCCGCCCGGATTCCAGCGCAGGTCGAGGACGAGCGCCTTCATGCCGTCCTGGCTCATCTGACGCAGCCGGTTCTTGAGTTCTTCGGCGGTCGTCTTCTTGAAATCGCTGATGCGCACGTACCCGATCCCGCCGTCGAAGATGCGCGACTCGCTGATGCTCTCGAGCGGCACCCGCCCGCGGGTGATCGTGAACTCGAGTTCCTCCGGCTCCGCATCCTCCTCTTCGTAGACGCGGTAGATGGTGAGATGCACATCGGTTCCGCGCGGACCGCGGATGCGGTCGGCGGCGTCCGACAGGCTCATGCCCTGGGTGGATTCCTCGCCGATCTTGATGATGAAGTCGCCCGCGTGGATGCCCGCGCGCGCGGCCGGCGACCCGGCGATGGGCTGAAACACGACGATGTTCTTGTTCTCGTCGAGCTTGATGGACACGCCGATGCCCTCGAACTCGCCGCCGGTCTCCTCACGCAGGGCCGAGTAGGTGTCCGCAGGGATAAACGAGCTGTGGTCGTCGAGCGAATTCATCATGCCGATCAGGGCGCCCTCGACGACGCTGTCGAGTTCGGGCTCATCGACGTAATTCTGCAGTATCTCGTCGAGCACCTCGGCAATGGGCTCGACCGAGGCAAACACGTCCACCGTGCCGGCGGCAAAGATGCGCTCCGAAAAGCCGTTGGCGAGCGTCAGGCCGACGATCACAAGGAAGGTAAGGAGCGCAACAAATTCGCCTCTGCTGTCACGATTTGCCTGCATGGGAACCTCCGGGGGCCTGTAGGTAGGCTGTGCGATCTATACCATGTCTGCCCCCAATAATCAATGTGGGACACTATATGGAGAGCCCGCTTTTGCGGCAACATAACCCCGAAATCCTGCATTGTGCTGCAAACACAACGCTTATCCACAAACGTGGAGATGCGGGGTCGTGACGTCGCCGTCCACCGTCTCCGCCAAGCTAACGCCCGGGGATTCGCTCAGGTAGACGTCAGGACTTGGCCTGGTCCAGGACGCGGCAGTATTCCGCGAGGTCGGCGGTCAGCTTGCCGCCACGCACGGTCGCGCCGATCACCAGCGCGCCGCTGATGATGACCAGGTTCTTGATGATGTACTGCCCCTTGATGGTCGGGATGAAGGGAAAGACCTGAAAGACCTCGTCGGGATAGATCACGAGGGGAGAAAGGGCGCCCGCCATCTGCAGGAAGAGGAGCCCGAGGGTCAGCCGCATGAAGACGCCGGAGATGAGGCCCAGACCAATGGCCGTTTCCCAGGCGGCGATGATGATGCGCCCGGTCTCGAACGGCACCAGCCCGAGGGTCATTACGCCAAAGGTCCGCACCGCCAGATCCTCGGCCGGACTCACACCGGGAAAGAACTTGAGGAATCCGAACCAGAGAAAGACGACGCCGAGGCTGATCCGCAACAGGGTGATGCCGTAGCGCGCCATCCATTTGGTCACCCGCTCATCGGTGTAGTCGTACCAGGCATGCCAGTTCTTCACGTGCACTCTCCCATGGTTGGCCCCGCGGGACGGTTGACACTTTGCCTACGAACACCCGGTTGCGTGTCATTTATTGCCTTGGAACAGGGCGGGAGCGCCGCGTGGCGCCCCCGCCCCGACAGACGTCAGTGGTCGTCGTCGTGATCGTGGTGATGGTGGCCGTGGGCGGCCTCGTGCAGGATCAGGCCGCCGATGTTGACCGGGAACTTGTTGCCCAACGGACCCAGCCAGCGCACAAACTCAACGTGGCCGTCCATGTAGAGTACGTTGCAGCCGCCGGGAACGTGACTGACCTCACTCGGGTCTTCCGAGATGTCGTCCCACATGATCGGAATCGTGGACTGCGCTTGGACACTGCCCGCGGGACTCGACAGGTCCGTGATGAAGAACCGCTCGATGCCGTCCCGCAGGCGGTAGTACACCGTGCGCCCGCCGATGGGCTCCGGGAGATCCCAGTCGGCATTGACTACGCTCTCCGGCAGCTTGCCGTCCTCGAGGGCGTGTTCGATGGCCTCCTCGAGCGCCTCGACCGCCGCGTGAAACGCCTCGAGGTCCTCCGCGCCGTGCTCCCCCGAACCACCCGTGTACCCCTCCTCGCCGGCCTGGATGCTGATGCTCTGCGCATCCACGGCCCAGCCGATGTACGTGTAAGGGTGATCGAACACCTCGCACGGCTGGATGATGCCGTCCCCGCTGCCCTCACCGGTGTCCGGGTTGCGCCATTCATACCAGCGGGGCGACAGGGTCTGCCCGCCGTCGTACATGGCCAGGGCGTTGGTGGCACCCACCGAACTCGGACACACCAGGACGTTGAGGTCGCTGATGTACTCGGGGTACGCCGTTCGGGCGTCGAAGATGGTCACCCACGGGAGGACCGTTTCCTGTTCCGGATCCAGCGGGTAGTCGCACCCCCGCACCTTCATCGGGGGATAGAGCGCGCCGCGGCTCTCGCTCGCGTACATGTGAAACACGAGCCCCAGCTGCTTGAGGTTGTTGGCGCAACTGGCGCGCCGCGCGGCCTCGCGGGCCCGCGCCAGCGCGGGAAGCAGGATCGCCGCCAGGATGCCGATAATGGCAATCACCACTAGCAGCTCAATCAGGGTAAACCCTTTACTACGCATGATGTCTTTCCTTTCGCATGCCACAACACGCGCCGCCGCGCTGTATGGGCGCGGTTGGGCGCAAACTCCGGGAACGGATTTATGCCGGACAGGAAAGGGCCGGTGGCGCGCGAAGGAGGGGTTGCTGATGGCGGATGCGCCAGAACGGTGCAATAACCGGGGCCGCATGGCGCCGGCTTGCGGCAAGAACGGCGAACAGAACCAGATACACCGCCGCCAGCGCGACCCCGATGGCGTGGCACAGAACGCAGTCGTGGTGGTCGTGGTGGCCCGCCTCCCACACGCCGTGACTGAGGGCGAGCAGGTAGAGCAGGAGCATGGCCCCTGCAAGAAGGCGATGTCTCTTCCCGTTCATGCCCGTAATGATAGTCTGACCGCGCTTTCCGGTCAACCGGGCTTTTTTGCGCCCGGCGGCGGCGCCTTCTATACTTGAGGTCAGCCAGAGGCCGAGGAACCGATCCATGAAGCCCTTCACGTTCATGTTTTCGCAGATGTACAACGTGGCGCCCGGCGTCACCGAGGGCCGGCACGTCTGTTCGAGCACCTGGTGCCCGGCGGTGGACGTGTACCAGCGCAAGAACGCCATCATACTCGTTATCGAACTGCCCGGGGTGGACCGCGACCGGCTGGATGTCAGCGTCGACAAGGGCACCCTGCGCATCAAGGGGTATCGCGAGGCCCGCGTGCCCGAAGGGGTGACCCACGTGCACCAGATGGAGATTCCCCACGGGCCGTTCGTGCGCGTGGTGCACCTGCCCGAGGCCGCCGACGTCGACCAGATTGAGGCCAAATACGATCAGGGATTTCTGACCATCGAAATCCCGAGGAAGGGCGCGTGATGACCCGCAACGCAACAGACCCCAACGGCACGGAGGCCCCGGACACCGTCGACATCCCCGAGCATCTGCCGCTGCTGATGCTGGCGGACGTGGTCATGTTTCCCGGATCGGTCATACCCGTTCGCGTCACCGACCAGAGCCTCAACAAGGTTGTGGACGACGCGGTCATGCGCGAGAAGCTCGTGGCAGTGGTCACGCTCAAGGACACTCAGACCGCGAAGACCGCAAGCGTGGAGGACGCGCACGAAGTCGGGTGCGTCGGACGCATCCTCCAGCTCCAGCATCTGCCCGACAACTCGATGAACGTCGTCATTCAGGCGTTGCAGCGGTTCCGCATTATGGGCATCGTGCAGCGCAAGCCGTACGTGATCGTCCAGGTGGCGCTTCTGGAGGGCAAGGACGCCGGGAAGCGCAGTGTCGCCCCGCTCATGGCCACGGTCAAGCTCGAGATGAAGCAGCTCATCGACCTGTCGCCAAACATTCCGGACGGGGCGTCGGCGGTCATCGAAAGCATCGAGGAACCGGGATTCCTGGCGGACCTCATCGCGGCGAACCTCAACATCTCGACGATGGAAAAGCAGAAGCTCCTGGCCACGCTGGACAAGAAGCAGCGCCTCGAACGCACGCTCTATCTCCTCAGCAAGGAGGTCGAGCTCATGAAGGTCTCGCACAAGATCCAGCAGGACGTAAAGAGTTCGATCGACAAGAGCCAGCGCGACTATTTCCTGCGCCAGCAGTTGAAGGCCATCCAGGCCGAACTTGGCGAAGGCGACGAGGAACGCTCGGAGGCGGACGAGTTCCGGACCAAGATCGAAGCGCTCGACCTCAAGCCCGAGGTGCTCAAGGAAGTGCTGCGCGAACTCAACCGGCTCTCCCAGATGAACGATGCCAGCGCCGAGTACCACGTCATCGCCACCTACCTCAACTGGATCACGGATCTCCCGTGGAACATGAGCACCGAGGACCAGCTCGACATCCGGCGGGCCGAGGAGATTTTGGACGAAGACCATTACGGGCTCGAACGCGTCAAGAAGCGGATTGTCGAGTACCTCGCCGTGCGCAAACTCAAGCCCGAGGCCGCCGGACCCATCCTGTGCCTCGTCGGCCCTCCCGGCGTCGGCAAGACCTCGCTGGGCAAGTCCGTAGCCCGCGCGCTCGGGCGCACCTTCTCGCGCATGTCGCTGGGAGGCGTGCGGGATGAGGCGGAGATCCGCGGTCACCGCAAGACCTACGTCGGCGCGCTGCCCGGCCGCATCATTCAGAACCTGCGGAAGACCGGGTCGAACAACCCGGTGTTCATGCTCGACGAAATCGACAAACTTGGCAGCGATTTCCGCGGCGATCCGTCGTCCGCCCTGCTCGAGGTCCTCGATCCGGCGCAGAATGACACGTTTGTCGACCTCTACCTGGGCGTCCCCTTCGACCTGTCCAAGGTGATGTTCATCGCGACGGCCAACGTCTCCGACACCATCCCGTGGGCGCTCCGGGACCGCATGGAGATCATCCACATCCCCGGCTACACGCTCGAGGAAAAACTCCAGATCGCACAGAAGTACCTCGTTCCGAGACAGTTGGACGCCCACGGGCTCAGGAAGTCGAAACTCAGCTTCACGGTGGCCGCCCTGCGCACGATCATCGAGTCCTACACGCGCGAGGCCGGTGTGCGAAACCTCGAACGCGAGATCGCCAACGTGTGCCGCGGCACGGCCCGCAAGTTCGCTGAAGGTTTGGACAAGAAGATCACGATTCGGCCGGAGAGCCTCGCGGAGTACCTCGGGCGGCCGCGCATTCAGCCCGAGGTGGCCGAGCGCACCCGGCTCCCCGGTGTGGCCACGGGCTTGGCCTACACGCCGACCGGCGGCGACATCCTGTTCATCGAAGCCACACGCATGACCGGCCGCGGCCAGCTCATCCTGACCGGCCAGCTCGGCGACGTCATGAAGGAGAGCGCCCAGGCCGTGCTCAGCTACGTCCGGGCCAACGCCGATCAGCTTGGCATTGACGCCAAGGAACTGTCCGAAAGCGACCTGCACATCCACGTGCCGCAGGGCGCCGTCCCCAAAGACGGTCCGAGCGCCGGGGTCACCCTCCTGACGGCCGTCGTGTCCCTGTTGACCGGCAAGCGCGTCAAGAACCGTTTGGCCATGACCGGCGAAGTCACCCTGCGCGGGCTCGTGCTGCCGGTCGGCGGCATCAAGGAAAAGGTGCTGGCCGCATCGCGCGCGGGAATCACGGAGGTCATCCTGCCCGAACGCAACCAGAACGACCTGGACGACGTCCCCGAATCCGCCCGGAAACGCCTCCGGTTTCACTTCGTGACCGAGATGACGGAAGTCCTGCGGATTGCGCTGGGACTACGGCTGTAGAATGGCGTATCCTGATGCTGGCAACCCGTGATGGAGTGAACGCCGTGGACGAGAAACTGCTGAGGTCAATGACAGATACCATCGTGGACGAGGTGGATCCCGAGGAGATCGTGTTGTTTGGCTCGCATGCCAGAGGAACCGGTCACGCAGACTCGGACATTGACCTTCTCGTTGTGATGCGGGATGAGGAACAAACGCGGTGGAAGAGACGCCATATCACTGGAAGGCTATACCGGCGTCTCGCGCCATACCGCATACCCAAGGACATACTGGTTTACACACGCGGCGAGGTCGAGAAGTGGCGCCACGTTCCGGGACACGTGGTGGCGACCAGCATGACCGAAGGCAGGCGCGTCTATGCCCGGACGTGAATTGGCGCTAGAGCTGCTGGCGGCTGCAGAGAGTGATCTCAAGGCGTTGCGGCACATGCTGGACCGAAGCGCGTTTGACGACGGCATCTTCGGCTTCCATGCCCAGCAATCGGTTGAGAAGACGCTGAAGGCATGGCTGAACCTTCTGGGTCACTCCCACCCTTTCACCCACGACCTGAGCTTGCTGCTTTCGGCTATTGACGAAGCAGGCGCAGACGTCGACGACTGCTGGGATTTCCTGGACCTCAGTGGGTTTGCGACACGGTTTCGCTATGAGATCCTGCCAGAAGGCGAGGAACCTCTCGAACGCGAGAGACTGATCGAGCGCGTGCAGAACCTCATGGCGAGGGTTCGTGCCTCCCTTTAGCCAGTAGAGTGGAACCACGGGATCCGGACCAGCCGCGCCGCGTGATCGCGCCTATTTGTGCTGGCTGAGCAGCCAGGCGATCGCCTCGGCATCGCCGTAGGCGGCATCCCACGAATTGTGGTCGATACCGGGGTATTCCGTGTACCGCACGTCGCCGCCCGCCGCTCGCACAGCCTCCACCATCTCGCGCGACGATGACACCGGCACGATACGGTCGGCATCGCCGTGGAAGTTCCAGATGGGCAGCCCGGCCAGCGCCGGGGCGTCGGCGACCTCGCCGGCGCCGCACACCGGCATCATTGCGGCGAAACGCCCGGGACGCCGCGCCGCGTACCGCCACGAGGTAAACGCGCCCATCGACAGCCCCGTCAAGTACACGCGGTTCTCATCGACATTGAAGGTCGCCCGTGTGTCCTCGTAGCTCGCGTCAATAATCGGGAACCATTCGTACACCTGACGGATGACGGCCGCGAGCAGATCTTCACCCTCCTTCGGGTTTACCGAGGCCGGGCACTGCGGCAGGAGCACCAGCGCGGGAAAGCGCTCGGGCGACCGCATGATCGCCGGCCCGATGCCCACGAGGGTGTGTTTCAGCCCGTCGTCGCCCCGCTCGCCGTAGCCGTGGAGAAACACGATAAGCGGCCAGGCCTCGGATCCCGTGTAGCCTTTCGGCACGTAAATCACATAGGGACATTCCTTGCCGTCCACCTCGACCGACCGCGTGATGAACCCGGTCGCTGGCGAATCCGACACGCGGTGCGATGTGGTCGCGCACCCTCCCAGCAGCAGTGCAAGCATTCCGAGACCGCACGACCACCCTGTCATCCGCATCATCGTCTTCTTCTCCTTCACCGCTTTCGGCGCGGTTGCATTGGGCGTCCCGGCCTTTCATAATGATCATTACGGTAGCCTGACGCGCACGACAACCGGATCCTGAACCCATGACCCTCACCAAGAACGAAGTGGCCGCCTGTCTCGATGAGATCGCCCTCTTGCTCGATCTGTGCGGCGAGAATCCGTTCAAGGGACGATCCTATACCAATGTGGCGCGGCAGATCGAGCAACTGGAGGAGGACCTCGACGTGCTGGCCGCCGAGTCGCGTCTGCGTGAGATCAAGGGTGTCGGCGAGGCGCTCGAGCAGAAGCTCGACGAACTCATCCGCACCGGTCGCATGCAGTATCACGCCGACCTGCGCGCCCGTTTCCCGGAAACCCTCTTCGATCTCTTCCGCATACCCGGCCTCGGCGCCAAGCGCATCAAGACGCTGTACGACGCGCTGGGCGTGGCATCGCTTGGCGAACTCGAGTACGCGTGCCACGAAAACCGGCTCATCGGGCTCAAAGGGTTTGGGCCGCGCATGCAAGAGAAACTGCTCGAGGGCATCGCGTTTGCACAGCGCCAGTCGGGGCTGCATCTGTTCGACAAGGCCTACGAAGAGGGCGAGCGGCTGCTCGCGCTTCTCCTCGCGCATCCCGCGGTGCAGCGGGCCGCCGTCGCGGGCAGCCTGCGCCGCCGCAAGGAGATCATCAAGGACATCGACCTCGTGGCGTCCAGCGATGATCCCGCCGCCGTGATGGACGCCTTTGTCCATGCCGACGGCGTCGCATCGGTAACGGGCCACGGCGACACCAAGTCGAGCGTGGTGCTTGCCACCGGCATTGCCGCAGACCTGCGGGTGGTCCGGGACGGCCAATTCCCGTATGCCCTCTGCCATTTCACGGGCAGCAAGGAGCACAACGTCGGGATGCGGCAGCGCGCCCGGGACCGGGGGCTGAAGCTCAACGAATACGGGCTGTTTCGCGGGGAGACAAATGAGGTTTGCGCAGATGAAGCGGCGATCTACGCCGCGCTCGGTCTGCCTTTCATTCCCCCGGAGCTGCGCGAGGACCGGGGCGAATTCGAACTTACCGCGACACCGCGCCTGGTCGAAATGGACGACCTGAAGGGGCTCGTACACGTCCACACCACCTACAGCGACGGCAAGGCGACGCTGGAAGAGATGGTCGAGGCGGCGCGCACGCGCGGCTATGCCTACATCGCCATCGCCGACCACAGCCAGTCCGCGGCCTACGCCGGAGGACTGTCGCCGGAACGGGTGGCGGAACAACAGGCGGCCATCGACGCACTCAACCGGAAGCTCACGGGCATCCGCATACTCAAGGGCATCGAATCGGATATTCGCGCGGACGGATCACTGGATTACGGGCAGGACGTGCTGGACAGCTTCGACGTGGTCATCGCGTCGGTGCACAGCAAGCTGGATATGCGCGAAGACGAGGCCACGGCGCGCGTCGTTCGCGCCATCGAGCATCCCAGCACGATGATTCTGGGGCACCCTACCGGGCGGCTCCTGCTGGCGCGTCCGGGATATCCGCTGAATTTCGACAAGGTCTTCGACGCCTGCCGGGCCAATCGTGTCGCCATAGAGATCAATGCCAGCCCGCAGCGGCTCGACCTCGACTGGCGGCACATCCGCCGGGCCAAGGAGAAGGGCGTCATGCTGTGCATCGGACCCGATGCCCACAGCACCGAGGCCATCGGAAAGGTGTTCAACGGCGTGGCCATGGCGCGAAAAGGCTGGCTGGGGCCGGAGGACCTGCTCAACACGCTGTCCGCGGAGGAGTTTCTCGCATGGCGCCGTTCCGCATGACGCTGAAGGACAGAAGAGCACGCGCACAGCATGTCTTCGTGGCGCTGCGACAGGCGTATCCTGACGCCGCGTGCTCGCTGAACTTCCAGACGCCGCTCCAGCTCCTCGTCAGCACGATCCTCGCGGCCCAATGCACGGACGAGCGCGTCAATCAGGTCACGAAGAGTCTCTTCAGGAAGTATGCGCGTCCGGAAGACTATCTCGCGGTAAGCCAGGAGGAATTGGAGGACGACATTCGCACCTGCGGTTTCTTTCGCAACAAGGCCAAGAACATCCGCAGCGCCTGCCGGTCCATCCTGGACGATTTCGGCGGCGAGGTGCCGCGGACGATGGAGGAACTGCTTCGACTGGGCGGGGTGGGCCGCAAGACGGCCAATGTCCTCCTCGGCACGTGCTTTGGCACACCCGGCGTCATCGTCGACACGCACTGCACCCGCGTCGCCAATCGTCTGGGCTTTACCCGGGAAACCGACCCAGGAAAAATAGAACGCGACCTGATGGCGGTCTGGCCACGCGAACAGTGGACGGAGTTCAGCCACTTCATGGTGTTTCACGGGCGTGCCGTCTGCAAGGCCCGCGCTCCGATCTGTTCACAATGCGTCGTGAATACATGGTGCCCATTCCCCGAGACAACTCAAGGCAAGGCTGTCGCCCGATGAGCCCGGCCCACCATCAATACACGCAGCCCGCGGCGAACGAGCGGCAGATTCAACTATTCAAAGGCGCGGTGCTGCTTGCGTACGTCCTTGGCGCGCACACGATCGACACGCTGGCGCTGCGAAATGTCGAGTGGCTGCTTGACTGGCATGTCTTCCGCATCCAGGCCGACAACGGCTTCGACGCATTCAAGTTCACGGTATGGCTGGTCATCCCGCTGGTCGTGTTTTTCCCAACCCTCGACGTCCACTACTTCACGCTGCAGCGGTGGCGGCGCGGCGACTACGCTGTTTTGCTGGCCATGGTCCTCCTTGCCCTTGCCGTCGTGGCCGTCATTCCGTTCGTGCCGGGCCTCCGCGATGCCTATCCCCGACTCGGCGATCTGCCCGGACCGGCGCGCGTTCAATTCCTGCTGCATCAGGTCATTTGGACCTTTTCGTGGCTCGTCGGCTGGGAGTTTCTCCACCGTTACGTGCTGTTGACGCGGCTGCGGAGCTGGTGGCGCCCCGGGGCGTGGATCGTCGTGCCGGCCGTCGAAGGTCTGTATCACGTCATTCAGGGCAAGCACTGGCTGGAGTCGGTTGGTGTAGTGATTTTCTCGGTTGTCGCGTGCGGGTGGACCATCAAGCGCCGGAACACGCTGCTGCCATTCCTGGCGCACCTGATGATTGAACTCGCCCTGATCGGCTTTCTGTTAACCGGCTGAGGCCTCGATTACAGACGCGATCAACCGGAGCGCCTCTTCGTAGCGGTCCGGATCGGTGAGCGCCCCGCACAGCCGCTCGACGTCGTTTTCCGGAAGCCCCTCGACACCAAGGGCCGTCCGCCCGCGCCCGCTGGCGCGAAACGCCCAAAGGAGTTCCGCCGCGTACCTGGGCTGCGTGAGTTCCTTCTGAGGCTTGCCCTTTGCGACACGACCCAGTGCCTTCTTCTGGGCCTCGCCGCTGGCAAGGGGCCGCACTGTCTGCTCCGCTTCGCTCGCCACGTTGGCCGCGAGCGGCGTGTCGAGGCACGGCCCCAGCCATCGTGCAAGTTCGTCTTCCAGTACACCCGCCAGCACGATCTCGCGCGGGATCGCGCCCGGTTGACTCGCCACGAGCCGCAGCATCTGTTGTGAGCGCTCGCCAAAACGGTGTGCGCCGGGAATCCACGCTTGCACCGCTTTCGCGACCTCATCGGGCAGGAGGAGCGTGAGCGTCCTGCCTTCCGGACGCGTCTCGCTGTCGAAAAGTCCTCCGTGCAGTGACGCCGCGCGCCTCAATGCCGCAAGCCGGTAATCGTCTCCGGGCGCGTCAAGCTGTCCCAGAATCTGCCATTGCACCATGGCTTCCGCTTCGGCGGCATCCACGTCCACTGAGAGAACCACGCGTCCGCCCCGCGCCAGGGCGGCCACACTGTGCTCCATCGCCGCGGCCGAGGCCAGCGCGATCACCGTGCGACGCACGGACAACGCGGGCAACGGTGACGGGACGACCCGTTCCACCATGATGCCCCGGCGTTCGAGAAGTTCACGGTACGCCGCGCAGACGTCGTCGAGTATCCTCCCGGGATCCGCGAGCGTGGGCATCGCGGCCTCCTGGCCCGTCTCGACCACCAAGGCGTCCAGCCGGGTTCGCGCGGCATCCGTCGCGCCACTGCGAAGCGCCGCAGCGGCATCGTAAAGCTGCGTCACGGCGGCATCGAGTCCCTGAACCGGTTCCGGGATCACACGCATCCCGCTCAGACGAAGCATCAGGCCCGATGGCACCGCGTCGATGCGCCCGCCGCGCGTCGCGAGGGTCCAACAGGCCCCGGCCTCCTCGCGGGACAGGCGGAAGAAACCGTCCACGCTCACATCCTCGGGAGATTGCCCGGCGCCGTCGACATGAAGCGCCAGGACCGGGTCCTGCCCGCCCAGCAGTTCCGCCACGAGGACCGCGTCGTCCTGGAGCTCCGCCGACTGCATGAGGACCCGCGCACACGCAAAAACCGCCTCGGGGTCGCCGGCACACTCCTTCACGGGCTCGACGTACAGGCTGTGCCGCGCGTCCTCGAGTACGGCATGCCGGTCCGCGAACAGGCGGTCCGGTTGGTAATAGACGTGGTGCGGCGGCTGATGAAGCCGGAGCAGCACTGCGGCCGCGTCCAAGGCTGCGCATGCCTGATCTGCCCGCCCGGCCATCTCGATTTGCTCCCGCGCGAAGGCCAACGCGGGGTAGATCTGATTCACGAGCTGTGACACGTCCATGGGATCACCTGCAACCGGGGCCGAAGGGTGGACGCCGCGTGCTGCATGCCGCGCGGGGGCACGGTCCCTGCACCGTCTTCATCGCTCCGGAAGACCGGCCTCCGCCTCCTCGGGTGTGGGCGGTATATTGAGCTGGTCCATCTTGTATTTGAGGACGCGCCGCGTCGTTCCCAGCAGGTCGGCGGCCTTGGACTGGACATAGTCGCTGCGCTCGAGTGCCCGCGTGATGAGGCGGCGCTCCACGCGCCGCGTAGCTTCCTCCAAGGGCAACCCGTCCAGGTCGCTCAGCATGCCGCGGGCCTCACGCTCGCCCGGCGACGGCGGCAGCAGGTCCGCCACGTCTCCGAACCCAATCGTGTCCTTTCCGCCGTGGTGGACCAGCACGCGCTCGATCGTGTTCTCGAGCTCGCGCACGTTGCCCGGCCACGCGCACGAGGCCAGACTCGCGATCGCTTTCGGCTCGAACCCTGTCGTGCGCGCATTGACGCGCGGGGCATGTTTGCGGATGAAGTACTCGACCAGCGCAGGGATATCTTCACGGCGCTGGCGCAACGGCGGCATTTCTATCTGGAGAACGTTGATGCGGTAGAACAGGTCGTTCCGGAAGGTGCCCTTCTCGACGGCCTCGGGCAGGTTGCGATTCGTGGCACAAATGATGCGCAAATCGACTTCGACCACCTTGGTGCTGCCCACGGCATAGAAGCAGTTATCCTGCAACACACGCAGCAGCTTGGACTGCGCGTCCAGAGGCATCTCGCCGATCTCATCCAAGAACAGCGTCCCGCCGTCCGCCACCTGCATCTTGCCGATGCGTTTCTCGTCGGCGCCCGTGAACGCCCCTTTTTCGTGGCCGAACAGCTCGCTTTCGACGAGCTGAGGCGGAATCGCACAACAGGAAATGGGCACGAAGGGCTTCGCCGCACGCTGTCCGCCAAAGTGGATGGCGCGGGCGATCATGTCCTTGCCGGTGCCGCTCTCGCCCGTGATGAGCACGGTCGAATCGACCTCCATCGCTCGCCGGGCCAGGCTCAACACCTTCTTGAGCGAATCACTCGTACCGATAATCGACTCGAACGCCTTGCAGTCCGCCTCACGGTATACCTCGAGTTCCCGCCGTTCCCGCTGCTCCTCGATGATGCGGGACGCAATCAGGCATAGCTCGTCGACATCGAAGGGTTTGATGACAAAATCGACCGCCCCCAGCTTGATCGCCTCGACGGCGCTGGGCACCGAATTGAGTCCGGTGATAACCACCACCGGGACATGCTCGTCGCGCGAGGCCAGTTCCTGGAGAACTTCCATACCGGACATCGACGGCATCATGAGATCGAGCAGAATCAGATCAACATGCGTCTTCTCGAGGATCTCGAGCGCCTTCCGGCCGCCATCGGCAAGAAGAACGTTGTACTGATCCGAAAAAATGAGCCGGTAGGACTCGCGAACGCTCAGCTCGTCGTCAATCGCCAGTATGCTCTGCATGGTGTTTCTTCGAGGTTGGCAGTGACAGCGCGAACGCGCCCCCGCCCTCTTCGTTCGTTACCAGGCGCAGTTCGCCCTCGTGTTGCTCGAGAATCCGGCTCGCCATGGTGAGTCCCAGCCCCATACCTTTCTCTTTTGTACTGAAAAAGGGCAGAAAGATCAGTCCCGCATCCTGCTCGGGGATGCCGGGACCCGAGTCGGCAATCACGAGTTGGCAGCCTTCGTTGCCGCCTTGGGCCTTGATGCGCAGCTTGCCCCCGGACGGCATCGCCTCGATCGAGTTCTGCACAATGTTGTGAATCGCTTGCGAGAAGTAAATCGGGTCCATCTCGATAGCGGCGATAGCCGGATCGTAGTCCTCTTCGACCTCGATGTTGCGGCTCTTGAGTTCTTCGCTGAACGACTCCACCACGTTGTGCACGGTTTCGCGCAGATCGGATTTCTGCACGACCAGCCGCGGGTGACGCGCGAAATCGTAGAGCGTCTCGACCACGTTGTTGATGCGCGCCACCTCCTTCTGCACCACCTCGCCGAAGGCTTCGCGGAACTCTTCGGACTCGTATTTCTTCGGAAGCAACTGCGCGAAGGTGTTGATCGCCACCATTGGATTCTTGATCTCCTGGGCGACGCGCGTGGCCAGAAACTCCCAGAAGGGACTGTAGGCAATATCCTCGCTGGCAACCTTCTTCTCGGGCAGTATCGTGAAGATCACGATTGCCCCGTCCGCGCCACAGGGCGTAGCGCTCAAACCGAGCGTCGCGTTGATCGACATGTCGCGCACCTCCTGCCGAAGCAGGGGCTTGCCCGTGCGAAGGGCGCGCAGCACCACGTCGGCGAAGGCCGACCCGATCTTCTGGACGCTGTGACCAATGACATCCGCGGCCTTGATCCGCAGGATGCGTTCGGCGCTTTGATTCATCATCGTGACGGTCTTGTCGGTCGCGACCGCGACCACGCCCGCCGTCACATTGCTCAGGATGCTGTCCAGCCGGTTCTGCTGGTGCGCCATATCCTGGTACAGCTTGGTGTTGGTAAAGGCGATGGATGCGCTTCGTGCGATCAGCGCGAGCAGCTCGCGCTCCTCATGGCTGTAGTCGCGCGCCGAGGCCTTGTCGCCGACCAGGAGCGCGCCGCACACGCGGCCGCCGCTCAGGAACGGCATCGCAAGCCGCGCACCGAGCACCTGGGCTTCCTTGACCGCATCAAAAGGCGCTCCGGTTTGGGTGCGGTCGAACAGACATTCGTTCTCGTCGAACCACCGCATCAGCCCGGTCGTGAAACCAAGGCGGGCCGAAGACGACACGCTCGCGGGAATCCCTTGACAGGCCACGACGCTCACATGCCCGCCGTTTTCAAGGAGTACCGCACTCCGGTTGGCGTCGAAAATGTCGGTGGTTGCATCAACCAGTGTCTGGCTGAGGCGGATGGGATCCTGAATCTGGCTTGAAATACGGCTCAGCCATCGCAAGGCGACCTGGTGCTGTCCGAGCACGGCCTCCGCCGGGGCAGGCGCGGCATTTTGCGGCGGCTCGATACGGTTGGGAACGGCATCGGCGATTGCAGCATCAATGGTCTGGCGCAGTTGCTCGCACGAAAACGGCTTGACCACGTAATGACGCACGCCCGCCAGCGCCAGATGCCCCAGCGACTCCCCGTCGCTCCGGCTCGACAGCAGCACGAGCGGCGAGCCGGGCACAAGCTCCGCCATGCGCTTCAGCGCCTTGAGACCAAGACTGGGCCCATCGTCGATGATGACCGCGTCCACCTTCACGGATACAAGTCGCCGCTGTGCCTGAACCAACCCCGGTTCAAACAAGAGCAGATCCGTCTCGGGCATGGACGCCCGCAATGATTCACAGATTGCCCGGTCTTCCGCCAGTATCAAGAGAACTCTCATCCGTTACCAGCCTTCAGGGTCATCATGCTTTTCGCCAAGGGGAGAGTCACCGTGAAGCAGGTCCCCGTTCCTTGCTCACTGGTTACGTCGATCTCCCCTCCATGCTCCGCGATAATACCGTGTGCTACCGACAGGCCCAGTCCACAGCCGCTGTCCTTGGTGGTGAAGAACGGCGTGAAAAGGTTCACCACGTTCTGCGGGGCAATCCCGCAACCGGTGTCCACCACTTCCACCTTGGCGCATTCGGCTTCCAGCCACGTCAGGCCTTCCAGGCGCAGGTGCATGCGCCCCAGGAGCGTGCGCACGGTCAACCGCTTCTGGGAGGCGTCCTTCATCGCGTCCACCGCGTTCAAAACCAGGTTCAGAAACACCTGATGAAGCTGCTGCTCGTCGCCATAGACATCAATGGCCGTGTCGGAAAACTCCGTGTCCACCTGCACGCCGCCTTTCTGCAGCTGGTTCTCGACGAGCGCCAGGACCTTCTGCACGACCGAGCGCACGTCATGGGACTGGAACTTGGCCGGGCGCGGCCGTGCGAAATCCAGCAGCCGCGTGACGATCATATTTATGCGCTCGACCTCATGCGGCACGACCTCACCGAAGGTCCGCCGGAAATCGGCGTCATCGTAGCGGCTCGGCAGCAGTTGGGTAAAGGTTTTGATCGACACCAGCGGGTTCTTGATCTCGTGCGCCATCCCGGCGGCGAGCGTCCCGATCGAGGAGAGCCGGTCGGCACGCTGGACGTTCTGCTCGAGACGCTTGACCTGCGTGAGGTCGAAGATCAGGGCCATCGCGCCGAGGCTTCCGCGCCCCGCGGGTTGCAGACACGTGGTGGACATGACCACCGGTACCGGGTCGCCGTCCGGGCTTATCAACCGCGTCTCGAAGTCGCTGATGTGATGCTGACTGTCGAGGGTCTGGTGCAGAATATCGGCAATCTCGGCCGGCAACTCGTCCATGTGCTGACCGACGCGAACCTCGCCGATCATGCTGATGGCGCTCCGGTTCACGGTGGCAACATGACCGCGCTCGTCCACGGCAATCACGCCCTCGCGCATGTTGCTCAGCACATTCGAGAGATGAACGTTCAGATGGGCAAGCTTGCGGTACAGGCGGGCATTGTCGATGGCCGTAGCCAAGGGGCCCGCCAGCCCGGTGAACACCACCAGGTCGTCCACGCTGTACATGTCCTTCGAGGTCTTCTGCCCCAAGGTCAGCAACCCGACGAGTCCCGAAGTAGTCTTGAGCGGCACGCAAAGGTAAGCGTTCAACGCGGACAGTTGCTTGGCGAGTTGAAGCAGCTCGCCTGAAGGTTTGCTGTGAAGCAGCTTCTCGAGCTCAAGCGGCTCGGAGTGCGTGTCAAAATAGTCCAGGAGCGGTGTGTGCTCGGTCAGCCGCTTGGGAAGCTTGTCCGGCTGCGTCGTGTACTCCGCAATGAGGGTGTGGGGCGCCTGCTCATCCGTCAGCAGCACGCTGAGCGCGCTCGGACCAACCGTCTTCTCTATCTCGTACGAGACCGAATGCAGGAGCTGGTCAAGCTGCATGCAGTGCATCGCCTCCTGGCTGATGCGCGCGAAAAGCCCTTTCGTGTCGTACCGGCGCTTGAGCAGCACGCGGTCAAGAACAAGCTGGATGCGCTCCTTGAGCGGCTGCAGCACAACGGCGATGATCAGGGCGACGATGGTGGTCGTTACCAGACTGTGCGAGTGGCCGTCGCTCCTGAACGACCACTGCACCAGCCAGACGGTCACAACGTACGTAGCCACCACAAAAGCCGTCAGTGCGCCATACAATGTCGTGCGCGAGATGATGAGCCAGATGTCGAGCAGATGGTAGCGCACCATCGCATACGCGAAAATGGCGATCATCAACACGGAAAAGACCGGCCCGTAGGTCTCCAGCATGTTGAGTTCGATGAGCGGCCCCAGCACATTCGTGACCGTGGCCAGGGACGTGAACAGGAAGATCCCCAGCAGCACATGCTGGATCTGCCTGCGTTCGAGACCGGACGACAGGTTCAGCTTGCGGAACAGGACCGGGTACGACGACAGCATCGACAAAAGCACCGCAAGCAACAGAATGCCAAACCGCGGCCCGTAAGTAACGACCGGGGGCTGGCCGGGCAGCACGCGCACCTCGCGAACGTAGTGCCCGGTGAAGGCGCTGACCGCCAGCACGGCGCCCATCGCGTAGAGGAGCGCCAGCATGCGCCGGGAACCCTCGAAGCGCTGCCTCGGGAATAGCCCTATAAAGAGCAGGAAATTGGCCGGAATCCAGACCGAGACCACGAAGGTGGCGCGCAGCCAGAACCTGGCCGAGGGCTCGTCGGTGCTGTTGACGATCATCAGCACGCCGAGGGCCCATACGCTGAGATTGAGCGACAACAGCGCGAAGGCCCGGTGAGCATGGCGATACGGATTCTGGACGATCACCAGACTTCCGAGCGCGAAGCTCGATGCCGCCGCGACGCTCAGCAGTATGGATGCCCCGGTGAGGGTCATGCTGCGTATCGCCTGAGTATCGTCGCGCTATGGTTGCCGCCAAAACTCATCGCACACACCATCGCCGTCCTGATGTCGTTCACGCGCGCGCGGTGAGGCACGAAATCGAGGTCGCACTCGGGATCCGGGTCGTCGAGATTGATGGTGGGAGGCACCACGCCTTCCTCGAGCACCATCAGTGCGGCGCCCAGTCCGATCAGACCGCCCACGCTGTACGGCTGGCCCACCATGGACTTCACCGCGGAAATCGGTATCCGGTACGCATGCTCGCCGAACGCCCGCTTGTAGGCATTCGTCTCGCTGCGATCATACATCTGGATGGAGGCGCCGTGCGCCTGGATGTGCTCGATCTCCGTGGGCGCCACACAGGCCTCGCTCAGCGCGCCTTCGATCGCCCGCGCCATCGCCTTGCCCTCGGGGTCGAGGATCAACGGGTTCATACCCTCGGCGGCGGATGCGGCGCCGCACACCTCGGCAAGAATCGGGGCGCCGCGCGATACCGCGTGATCCAGCCGCTCGATGGTCACCGCGACCGCCGCTTCGCTCAGTACAATACCGTCGCGCTGACTGTCGAAGGGGCGCATCGCGCGCGCCGGCTCGTCATTGCGGCTCGACAGAATGCCCAGGCACGCGGCGGAGGCGAAGCACATGGGAAAGACAGGCGTCTCGGTGGCACCCACGACCGCCGCGTCGATGCGGCCCGCCCGGATTTGCTGCGCGCCCCATGTCACCACGTCAAGCCCGGTGGCGCACCCGCTGCCGATCGTCAACGCCGGACCGCGAAAGCCGCACTCGATCGTCACGTGCACCGTGGCCGAGTGGCCCGTAAACTTCGACGATGCCAGCTTGCCGAGTTTGGTGTAGCCCTTTTTCTCCCAGATCTCCTGGTGGGCTTCCCACTCCTCGTTCGGGCTGCCCACGCTGGTGCCGAACGCTGTCGATACCCGCTCCGGGTCGTAACCGGCCTTGTCCAGCCCGGCATCGGCGACGCTCATCTTGGCCGCGGCGACGGCCTGGTGAACGTGACGGCACCAGTTGCGCACGATTCGCTTGGGCACATGGTCCTCAGGCTGGTAATCCCACAACTGCCCGGCAAGATGGCAGGGAAATTCGGAAGGATCAAAGCGGTCGACCGTGCGAATGCCCGAACGGCCCTCGCTCAGACTGTCCCAGTAGGCCCGGCGCCCAATGCCGTTGCACGCCAGAACGCCCAAACCGGTTATCACGATACGCTGACTATCCATGTACGCGCACACCCCATGCGTTACTGTCGCAGCACGTCGGCCCAGACGGCGCTCACCGTTCTACGTCCCACAATGGCGAGCCGCTCGCCGGCGCCGCCATCAAAACCGCCTCGGGCGCGCCCTCAGCGATGCGCCCTGGCACGCGGTGGGGATAGTCGCGTCATTCTCCCACGGCCAGGTCCTGGAGCCGCCTCAGGGGGCCCGGCCCCGCCGCTGCCGGCTGCATCGTCGCGCTGTTGAAGCGTTCGACGAAGCCCGTCAGCACCGCCGCGTCACCGGACAGCAAGGCATGGCGCATCGCGATGGCCAGATCGCGCTCGCGGCCCGCGTATCCCAAGGACTGGGCCATGAGGGCCAAGCGCCCGTCCAGCGGCACCGCCACCTTCAGCTCCTGCAGCTCGCGCTGGAGAACGCCACGGTCCGCAGCCGTCCGGCGCGCGTGGCGCCGCTCGCGGCCCGGCGCCGTGGGCAGCAGGGCCGACGAGGCCGGGGCGGCCTGCGCGGACAGCCACCGGCGCACCACCGCGCCCGCGGAGCAGCGTGAAAAGCCAAAGGCGGTTGGATCGGCGAACCAGGCCGAGCCAGGCAGCGGTTCCGGCAGTGCCACATGGACCCCGTCCGGTTGCGCGCGCCCGATCAGGCGCACGGTCTCCGCGCGGGTGTTGTAGTCATCGAACGGACACGGGTACGTGAGGCCCACAACGGTTGTGATCCCCGCCCCACGGCAGTTCCGGAGCACCTGTTCGACCCGGGTGACCCCAACAGATCGCCTGTACACCCGGTCCAACAGGAGCTGACTGCCCGTATCAACGCGAAAATCGACGGCTCGACACCCCGACGCCCACAACAGGTAAAATGTTGCCGGGTCCGCGCTCTCCACGCGAGCCGTATGACTATAGCGGATAGTTAGTCCACGGTTCAACAGTGTGTGGGCCAGCGCCTCCATCCCGCCGCACGGCGCCTCGGCCCCCTCGAAGTGGAACTGCGTCACCCCCGTCTCGGCGACCACACGGCGCACTTCCTCGGTCAAGGACCCGGCATGCCGGGCCATGATCTCCGGCTCCGGTGCGCCGCCCGCGCGTTCCCATCCGTGGCTGGACGCGAGGTCGATCGTGATCAGGTTGAGCTTGTCGCCACCGGCCATTGCAGGGTAGTTGTCCAGCGAAAACCCGCCGCCGGGCGTCGCCGCGTGCCCGCGCGCCGCTGGCGTGGTTCCCCGCACGCGACGGCCATCGCGGAACACGAGCCCCGGCACCAGCGCCCACGTGTCACGCTGCTGGGGGCTCGCGAGCAACTCCACCACATCGGACGCACTGCCCGTGGCAAAACAGTCGAAACTCCCGGTCTCGGCGACTATGGCGTCGGCCAGCGGGGCCAACGACGGCCCCCAGCCGACCACCCGTGCCCGTGGCGCGCGAACCCGCAGGGCTTGTGCCGTGGCCACCGCCATGGCCAGATCACCCGGCCGCTCGATGAACAGTACCACGCTCTCCTGCGCATCCGCAGCCACCTCGCGGGCGACTCGCTCGCACGCCTGCTGAAGCGCCGCCGCCAGACGCACGTCGAGCTTGCGAAGCTGCCACGCGGCCGGCAGGCTGGCCGTATCCTCCGCACCGTGGTCCAGACACCACAACTGGGTCTGCAGGTCCCCGACAAGCTCCGGCGAGATGGTCTCGCGAAGAAAACGGGGGGTCCCGAAATCATGCAGGGCGCAGGTATGACCGTGCGTCCGGAGCTCGCCCGCAAGCCCGGCCAACGCCGCCTTCGGCTGAAATGTCGCAATCTCCATCGGCCAGCCGGGTATGTAGAGCACGGCGCAATGGGTCGTCATGTCCGCTCCTTCGTCGGGAACAAATACAAAATGTGGCCGCCACTCGCGACACGCCTACCATATAAGCGCGTTTATCTTATCATTAACCCTATATCTATGCAAGCACGCAAAGCAGACCCTATATTTTGTGGTGCAAGCACAAAACGCGGCCGGAAGCCGCTCAAGGATGGGCCGTTGACTACCACCACTGTGCCCACTAAAATACTATCGCATTTTCCGTAAAAAGCAAATATTGGATACCTGATTCGGGAAATTCTGGTACAATCTACCCAATCTTGGTCAGGATCCCACAGCACCATGAAGCAACAAGCTGCCCTGGATGCCCCTCTGGGAACCACGCCCCGCGTGCTGCTCGTCGGCGGCGCGGCTCGGTGGGCCGACGTTTTGGCGCCGTCCGTCCGGGCGGCGGGCGCATCACTCCACATGGCAGCCACCTTGGCGGACGTCCTCGCACAAGACCGTGTTGGCCTTGTCGCCGCCGTGTGTCTGGATGAGGCCGACCTGGGCCGCGGGACAGACACCGCTTACTTTGAGCACCCGCCACACTGGACCCTCTGCCTGCTCTGCTCAAGCCCTCCGCCCAACGACGACGCTGCGTGGACCGCCTACGACGAAATCCTCGTACTTCCCGCAGACACCTGGCGGGCGCAACACGTCGTTGCCCGGGCGCTGCGCCGGATTCACGCGGCGCCCGAGCCGATCTTCCACGGCAGCCCCGAACCGATGATGCAAATCAACATGTCCGGCGGCATTGCGCGGGCCAACGCGGCCTTGGCGGCACTCACCGGGCTTCCAGTGGAACGCCTGCGTGGCCCCCTGGAGCAAACGCCCCTCCCCGGGAGTGTGGTGGCGCTGATCAAACAACTCGCACGGCAAGTCGCCGAGGGTGGCGACTTCGCCGAGGGCGACGTCGTGGTGGCCTTGACCGAAGGCGCTCAGGTCTCGTGGCGCCTCCGGGCACGGCCCCTGAGCGACCCCAACGGCATGCCTGACGGGTGCCTCGTTACGTGGTCGGATACGTCGGAGGCCCATCGGTCCGCGCAGGAGCTCCGTCGGCTGAACTTCTTCTTTGACACGCTCCTTCAGGACCCGAACATTATCCTCGCGTGTTCCCATGAGACCGGCTCGTGCCTGGTGTGGAACCGCGGCGCCGAGGAGATCCTGGGCTACACGCCCGAGGAGGCTGCCGACGGGAACTGGCTGTGGGAACACCTGTGGCCCGACCCGGACCTACGCAAGGAGTACCTGGCCGTGCTGACCGAGGTCGCGCACCGCCGCACGCCGCTGTACACCATCGAAACGCCGCTGCGCACCCGGTCAGGCGCCCAGAAGATCATCGCGTGGGACCTGCGCCCCTTGCTGGGCGAGATGGGAGAGGGATCCTGGGCGATCTGCCTCGGGCGCGACGTCACCGGACAGCGCGCGGCCGAACAGCAGCACGCCGCCTTGCTCGAGCGCCAGCAGCGCCAACAGCGTGCCATTCTCGAACTGGCCACCGATCCGGACATTGCCGGCGGCATTCTGCCGGACGCCTTCGATGCCGTGCTCGAGGCCGCTTTCGTCACGCTTTGCCCGGGCAGGACGAGCCTGTGGATCGCGGCGGCCGATGGACGAACGCTCACATGCGTCGACGCGCGTACCAGCAGCGGACGCCATCCGCGCGGCCCGACGGTCATTTTCGAGCAATGCCCGGAGTTCTTTGAGGCCATCGAACTCGAGCGCGTGGTGGCCGCGACCAACGCCGGTGAAGACCGCCGCGTCCAGACCTTCTGCGCCCTGATTGCGCAGGGCGCCCCGGCAACCTCCGTGCTGGCCGCAGCCGTGCGATACGCCGGCCAGATCCGGGGCCTGCTGCTGCTCGAACAACAGGATCAGCCAAGGCAGTGGGCCACCGACGAGACCGCCATCGCGGCCGAGTTTGCCGACATGGCCGCCCAGGCCCTAATCAACGAGGAGCGCACGCGATCCGCCCAGGCCCTCGAACGCAGCGAGACCCTGTTCCGCACCATCACCGAACAGTCGGGGGAAGGAATCGTTCTTCTGCACCAGACCGGCCAGTTCTTTCTGGCCAACCGCGCATTCTGCGCCATGACCGGGTACCGCCCCGATGAACTCCGGGCCTTGACGCTGGCGCAGCTCATGCCGTTGGGGACGTCATGTCCGCTGAACCGGAACCTTCCCGTCGAGGAACGCTCCGAGGAAGTGACCCTCATCCGGAGCGACAGCACCACCTTTGTGGCCGACCTCAGCATTCACGATATCGTACTCGAGGACGAGAGGGCGTTGATGTGCATCGTGCGCGACGTGACGGAACGCACGCTGTTCCAGCGGGCACTCAAGCGCGAGCATGACTTCATATCCGCCGTCTTCGACACCGCCGGCGCCATGGTGGCCGTGCTCGACAGGCAGGGCCGCGTCGAACGGTTCAACCGTCACTTCCAGCAGCGGACGCGCTTTGATCAGCAGGCCGTGCGGGGCAAATGCCTGTGGGACCTCTTCGACGCGCCCGAGGAACGCGAACTGGTGCGCGAACAGGTGGCCTTGCTGCTGGCGGGACGGCCCTACAGCAATTTCGAAAGCTCGTGGCACACGTCCACCGGCGAGTTCGCGGTGGTTGCGTGGTCCAACACGGTGCTCACCGACAGCGCGGGCGAGGTCGAGCACGTCATCGCGACCGGTATTGACGTGACCGACCGGCATCGGGTCGAGGCCGAGCGGCTGCGGCTCGCGCAGGCGGTGGACCAGGCCGGCGAGGCGATCTTCATCACGAATATCGACGGGATAATCCAGTACGTCAATCCCGCCTTCGAACAGCTCACCGGCTATGGACGCGACGAGGCCATCGGCAACACCCCCTCGCTTATCAAGAGTGGCCACCACGAGCCTCAACTGTACGAGGACCTGTGGAGCGCCTTGCGGGCCGGCCAGGTGTGGCGGGGACACCTCATCAACAAACGCCGCGACGGAACACCCATCGAGCTCGAGTCGACGATATCGCCCGTCCGGGCCGCCGATGGGAACATCACCCATTACGTCTCCGTCAACCGCGACGTGACCAACGAGATGCGGCTCGAGCGCCAGCTTCGGCAATCGCAGAAACTCGAGGCCATCGGCACGCTGGCCGGGGGCATCGCGCACGATTTCAACAACATCCTCGCGGTCATCCTCGGCTTCAGCGAACTCGTGCGCGACGGCCTGCCCGAGGACAGTGCCGGCGCCCGCAATCTGGGTGAAGTGATTGGAGCGGTGGAGCGTGCCCGCGGCCTGGTCGAGCAGATGCTCACGTTCAGCCGGCACGTCGAAGCGCAACGGCGCCCGGTCCAGGTGGGACTGGTCGTGAAAGAGGCGCTCACACTCATGCGGGCCTCCATCCCGACCACCGTGGAGTTTGTCACACGGATCGCATCGCCCGCGGGCACCGTGCTGGCCGATCCGTCACAGATTCATCAAGTCATCATGAACCTGACCACGAACGCCTACCATGCCATGCAGCCGGACGGCGGCTGCCTCCAGGTGACGGTGGAAGACGTCACGCTTCGGGGACAGCGCGCAAGGCTCCATCCGGAACTGCGCGAAGGCGACTACGTGCGCCTCGTGGTCTCCGACACCGGGCACGGCATGGACGAGGACACCATCGAGCGGATCTTCGATCCCTTCTTCACCACCAAGGAGCAGGGAAAAGGCACAGGGCTGGGCCTCGCCGTCGTGCATGGAATCGTAACCGCCCTCGAAGGCGCCATCACGGTACAGAGCGCGCCCGAAAAGGGATCCACCTTCGAGGTGCTGCTCCCGCGGGTGGCGCCCGGGCAGCCGGAGCACAATGACGAGGACCGCACGGTCCCGCTCGGGCGGGGACAGCGCGTGCTGGTCGTCGACGATGAACCCGGGGTGCTCCAGATGAACCGGCACGTCCTCGAACATCTTGGCTACCGGGTCCGGGCATGCACCTCCAGCGCCGAAGCGCTCCGGGTGTTCAAGCGGACCCCCCACGCCTGGGATGCCGTGGTGACCGACCAGACCATGCCCAGACTGACCGGCATCGCGCTGGCCAACCACATCCTCGCGCAGCGGCCTGAATTGCCGGTCATTATCGCGACCGGCTACAGTGAGGATCTCGATGCCGACCGCGCACGGGCGCTGGGACTGCGGGGCTTCCTGCAGAAGCCCTATAGCCGCCAAATCCTGGCCCGGGCCATGCACGAGGTGCTAGTCGAGGGCAGACCATTCGCGACCAACGCCGAGCAGCTCCGCCCGGAGGCCTGACGCCATGGCGAGGGCCGGACAGCGTTGCCGCCCGCCGCGTCGTCCTCGCGCAGGGACGACGGGCCATCCTGTATGTCCATGGAACAAAAAGGGTTAGGCCGTCAGTCCGGGTTGCGCGGCCCCATGCCCTGTGCTATACTCCGCTGTGATAGGCTAACTACCGGGAACGTCTGGATTTCCGTGAGGGATACATGGCCGATATTCTGAGTCAGGATGAGGTAGATCTGCTGCTCAGCGCGGTGTCGGAGGGGGAGGTCGTCGCCGACGGCGAGCCCGCCACCATCGACGCGCCGCACCTGAGCACCTATGACTTCCGGCGTCCGGAGCGCGTATCCAAGGAGCAGCTCAAAGGGCTCCAGAGCCTCTTCGAAGCCTTCGCCCGCGAGGTCAGCATCGCCCTGCCCCCCTTTCTGCGCACCGTCGTGCGCGTGGACCTCACCTCGGTCGATCAGCTCACCTATGACGAGTTCGTGCTGTCCGTAGCGCGGCCCACGGCGCTCAGCATCATCAACATGTCGCCGCTCGACGGCACCGCCGTGCTCGAGCTTTCGCCTTCGGTCGTGTTCCCGATCGTGGACCGCGTCCTGGGCGGCAAAGGCAGGACGCTGGCCGAACCGCGCGAATTGACGGAAATCGAAGAGCGGATCGTGCAGCGGCTGATCCTGATCATCCTGAACTGCCTGAAACGCTCGTGGGAACAGCTCATCGAATTCGACATGCGGGTCGAGGCGCAGGAAAGCGACCCCCTCATCGTGCAGATTGTTCCGGGCAGCGAGATGGTGATCCTCGTGGGGTACGAGGTGTACCTCGGCGAGGCCGTCGGCTCCATGAACATGTGCATCCCGCTCGTCGTGCTCAATCCCATCCTGGACCAGATCAGCCAGCAGGCCCATTATGTTCGCCGGGGCACGCCCGAGCAGGCGCGCGCCATCCGGGCCGTTATCACCAAGGCCGTGCGCCGCGTACATGTCCCCGTGGACATGGTGCTGGGCGCGGCCGTTCTGCCCTTGGGCGACGTGGCAAAGCTCCAGGTAGGCGACATCGTGCAACTGGACGCCGACGCCGCCAATCCCATCGCGGTCGAAGTCGGCGGCATCAAGCGTTTCCTGGCGCAACCCGGCCGGCGTGGCGAGCAGAGCGCCGTGCAAATCAAAGCCCTCTTCAGGGACGAAGAAGAGTAACACTCATGAACGATGGTGCATCCAATGTGATTGTCCAAGGGATACTCAAGGGCGCGTTCGACGTGTTTGACGCCCTGCTGGGAACCCATTTCACGTTCGACACGACCGACGTGGGCGATCTGGCCCCCCAAGACCTGCCCGGTCTGCTGGCCGAGTACCCGGTGTGCATGCAGGCCCGCGTCAAGGGCGACGGACTGCTGGTCATCGCCTTCTCCGAGGAAGACGCCCGCCGCCTGGCCGCGGCCGTCACCGGCGAGGAGCCTTCCGAAGACCTCAACGACGCGGCCATCGCAACGCTCCAGGAAGTGGCGGCGCCCTTTCTGGGAGGCGGCGCCTCCAACTTGAGCGAAAAATTCGGACGCGACGTGGAACTGGACGCCCCCACGGTTGCAGCCGGGGCCGCCGCGGCACAGCAGATTCAAGGGGTCCTGGGCGACAACGTGACCGCGGCCCGTTTTCAGTTTACGGCGCCCGGCGCGTTCGATTCTTCGGCCGCGCTGGTGTTCAGTCAGACTATCGAAGGATGGGTGCCGCAGGGGCTCATCGATCTCGTGTTTGGCGGAGACGAGCCGGCACTCGAACAGGGCGCGGCCTTGAGTGTCTCCGAGGTAAACGACATCCTGAGCACATTTGATGCCCCCGGCGCGGCCGCGACACCGCACCCTGCGCCCGCGAACGCCCCGGCCAACCTGGACATGGTGCTGGACATCCGCCTGCGCGTCACCGCCCGTCTCGGACGGGTCGAGATGCCGCTTCATGAGGTCCTCGCACTGGGTCCCGGCTCCATCATCGAGGTGGGTCATACAGTCGACGAGCCCGTCGAGCTGCTGATCAATGACAAGCTCATCGCTCGCGGCGATGTCGTGGTGGTTGACGAAAAGTTCGGGCTGCGCATCACCGAGATCGTCAGCGCCCGCGAACGCATCGAGTCACTGCGCTGATGGCCATGGACGAGCGAGATCTCTGGATACGCTTCAAGGACCGGGGCGACGGCGCCGCGCGGGACGAGATCATCGTCCGCTACATGCGCGTCGTGAAGTATGTCGCCGGACGCATGGCCATTCACGTGCCCGCAAGCGTCGAGCTGGATGACCTGGTCGGGTGGGGCGTGCTCGGGTTGATGGACGCGGTTGAAAAATTTGACCCGGCGCAGGAAACCAAGTTCTCGACCTACGCCACGATCCGCGTGCGCGGCGCCATCATTGACCAGATTCGTACGCTTGACTGGGCGCCGCGTTCGCTGCGCTCCATGGCCCGAAAGGTGGGCGCCGCGCGCGAGAAACTGCGGCACGTCAAGGGGCAGGAACCCAGCACCGAGGAAATCGCCGACGAACTCGGGGTCGATCCCGATACGGTGGACGACACCGTCGCCCAGCTCCAGACGGCGCAGGTGCTGTCGTTGGACGACTACCTGCCTTCCGAGGAGAACGGCGATTCGCGGACCCGTGCGATGGTCAGCGACGGGACGGTCCGGACGCCGGGCCAAGCCGCCGAGGCCGGGGAACGGCAGGAAAGTCTCGTACAGGCCATCCTTCAGTTGCCCGATCAGCAGCAGAAGGTGCTAAACTTGTACTACTACGAGGAATTGACCCTCAAGGAAATCGGCGTGGTGCTCGAAGTATCCGAGTCCCGCGTGTGCCAAATCCACAGCGCCGCAATGAAACGGCTGCGTAAGGTGATGAAGGAGGGCGCCGATGCCCCAGCCCATCGACATGCAGACCGAAGCGGGACGGATCACGGCGGCTGAGCGCATTCAGCAGGTCGTTGATCGCGTGTCCCTCGCTGCCCAGCAACGGGCGGCCGCCGAAGCCGAGGAACGCCGTGTCACGGACGAGACGCGCGTGAAGGAGGCCCCGGAGGCGCACGACAGCCGGGTCAACGCGGACGAGCGGCGCAGGCAGCAGCGGCAGAAGCAGGCACCGCCGAAACAGCACAGCAGCCCTGTCGTCGAGAAGACGACGCGCACGTTCTATACCGCCGATGAAAAAGCGGACGTTGCCGACGCGCCCGGAGATCATCGGCTGGACGTATCGATCTAGGGAACGCCGCGGCGCGGGGCGGTGTGTGGGAGATCCGGTGTGGCATACGTACTCTTGAACGCAGCGACCATCGCATTGATGGCAGCCGCCCTCGTCGTGATGGTGTACCTGTACCTTCGCGAGAAGAACGGCGCGTCATCCGCGCACTATGACGCCCGGCAGGACCTCGCCAACACCATGATCCTTCTGCAGACCATGCGCGACGTCCTCGACGAGCAGAAGGAACTCGCCCGCGCGGTCAACGAGAGCCTCGACAATAAGATCGCCTATATCCGAAAAGCCGTGGACGAGATCGCGGCGGAACGTCAACGGCTCCGGAACGCCCAAGCGCCCGTGGGCGACGCCGGCGCGGGTGGCGATGCGCTGGCAGAACCCCCTGAAACAGCGCCCACGAACGCCGCGCCTCTGCACGTCTTCCCCGATCCCGAGATCGAGGCCGATCCGGATGACGACTTTATCGACGGCTGGGCGGGCATGGGTCTCGGGCCGGGCGCGCCCTCCCGTTCCGACGGCTACGAACCCGTCTCCGAAGAGGAAGCCAGTCACGCGCGCGACGCGGTGCGATCCCTCCTGGATTTCTGCGGTGGCGGCGGCGCCCAACGTGAAGAGGCGCTCGTCCGCATGCCCGCACCCGGAAACGGGGCCAGCGCGATGCCGCCGGCCCTGCACAGCCGCGTCTACGAGTACCACGACGCCGGGATGACGGTTCCGCAGATTGCACAGGAACTGGGCATCGGCAAGGGCGAAATCCGCCTCATGCTCAGCCTCAGGAAGGACAGGGAGCGCTAGGTGCTCACCCCGGGTCCCATACGGCCCCTCACCTTCCCCTTCCAGCCCGCACCCGGCACACAATCGGCGGTGCTGCGTCCGGGACACCTGTTCCAGGCCGTGGTGCAAGGCGCTGCCGGAAAGCTCACCCTCCAGATCGCGAACACCAGCGTGCCGCTGCAACCGGGGACCGGCCTGCAACCCGGACAACAGGTCCAGGTCGAGGTGCGTCAAGGCGCAGAGGGGATGCAACTGCGCGTCACGCCGCAACCTCCGGCACCCTCCACTGCGCAGGGCGCCGCGCCACAGATGGCGCCCGTCCTGACGACCGTGCTCGAAACCTTGGGGCTCCTGCGTCAGGCGGGCGCTGCCGCGCAGATGCTGCCGCGCGGCCTGCCTCCCGTGGCCGCGGCCGTCCGCGACCTCCTGGCCCTGTTCCAGCACCGCGCGTCGCTGGGCAGCGACCTCGAGCGCTTCGTGGCGCTGGCGCGTCAGGCGGTGCGGGCCGGGGCATTACCGCCGGACCAGACACGCGGCCTCGAAGCCCTGTTGACGCGGCTGGTGGCGCGCAACGCGGACGGCATCGAGGGCGCGCTGCGGGCGTGGGTCTCGCAAGGCGGCCCCATGGAAGCCCAGATGGCCCGGGCGCTCGCCGAGCAGGGCCTCGACGAGGCCTTGGCGCGCCTGCGGGGCGATCTCAAGGCCCTCATCTCGCAGCTGCGCGACAATCCGGATCTCCTGCGCTTCCTGCGAACGGCGGGCACGGCACGCGAGTTCGAAGCGATCGGCGACCGGCTCCTGACCAGACTCTCGGGCGGCGAATTGCAGAACCTGCGGGCGCTCGACCAGCCCTATTTCTTCGTCGAGCTGCCATTCGGCGCGGACAGCCCCATCAAGCATGCGCAGATCCACTTTTTCGGCGAGCAGGCCGGCAAAGGAAACGCCTTCGACCGTTCCGACGCAATGGTGGCGATGGACCTCAGCATGACGCAGTTGGGGGACCTCTGGATTTCGCTGCGCGTCACGCAAGGGCGGTGTTTCTGCACCTTCGGGGCCACGGCGGAAGCCGCCATCGAGGCGATCGAACATGCTTCGGATGAACTGACCCAGGGACTTGCCGAGGCGGGCTACCCCAACGCGGTGGTTAAGGTCCGCCCGTGGAACGGGGATCGCTTCGCCGAGGTGTCGGCACTTGTGGGCCGCTTCGCCGGCCTGGACGTGGAGGCATGATGGACGACCCCACCCAGCCGCCGCGCCGCCGGGCCGTCGCCTTGCGCTACGACGAGGCCAAGGAGCAGGCCCCGCGCGTCGTCGCAACCGGCGCGGGCGTGGTAGCCGAGCGCATCATCGAGCTGGCCCGCCAGAACGGCGTGCGGATCTACGAGGACCGCGATCTCGTCGGACTGCTGAGTAAACTCGACCTCAACACGGAGATCCCGGAAGAACTATACCGGGCCGTGGCCGAGGTGCTGGCGTTTGTGTACCGCCTGAATCAGCGGATGCGGTAGGAAGCCGGTCCGCCGCCTATCACGCCCACTACGCGCCCGGCCGCTTCACAAACTCCAAATAACTCTCCACCATCTCGGGCACCACACCCCGCCGGGCGTCTTCGAGGCGCGTCACTTCATCGCTGCCGGTCACAGGGCCAAACTCCAGATCCACCCGCTGCGCCGCGCCCGCCGCCAGCGTCTGCAACAAGCCATGTGTCTCGTCCACGTCCCGGCCCTCGACACCGCAGTTGCTCGGCTCCAGGCCGACCACGTAATCCTGTTCGCCCAACTGTTTCCACTGAATGAAACGCGGCAACTGGTCCGGCCGGTAGCGGACGTAGGCGCCAAACGCACGGTCATTCACCAGGGCCGCCGTTGCCCAGCCTTCGCTATCCGGCATCATCTCGTGGTAGTAGACCTTCTCCGCGTAGTCGTGCACGGGACCCGTGAAGCGGTGCCAGTCTTCGGCGCCCTCGCGGGCGGCATCATCGCGCGGGGCAATGCGGCGGGTCGGACTGATCAGCCGCGACCCCTCGTCCAGACATGGCCAGCCGATGTTGCAGTGATACAGCAGCATGAACGGCGTTGTGTTGAAACCGTCATTGGTCACGACGTCGCGGATCCAGAAGCGGCGTTCGCCGAGCTTCGTCGCGACCGTCCGCGTGAGCGTCAGGTTGACGCCGAACACGCTCGTCTCGCGCATGGTTCCGGTGATCTCGAGTACGTAGTCCTCGCCGCGCCATTCCTGCACAACGGAGAGGTTCTGCGCGGGGGTGTTGCCGATGCGGCCGTGCAGGCCGCTGCCGAGCTCGGCACTGCGGGCGCTCGGCGCACCCACATTGACCAAGCCGCAGGTGGTCAGCAGCCCGCCGAAGTAGCTGCGCAGCCAGTTCGCGCCGTCGTGCTCGTAATACTGCGGCGCGGCATCCCCCACCGTCGAACGCCAGCCCATCGCCTGGCCGCAAAATGAGGCGGAGGAGATATCCATGCAGCGGTCGATGAGCACGGTGAATTCGAGGCCGCTCCCGGTGTACACGAACGCCGCGCGCCCCGGCCGCTCGCGTCCGTCGGCGAGTTCCACCAGCCGGATGCCCGCAACCTGGTCCATGCTGCCCACACGGCGCCGCAATTCATCCTTGGTGTAAGAGCGGCCTCGTATGTCCATGGCGCCTCCTCTGCTCTGAAGCAACGAGCTGCAACCTCTCCGTTACGCCATCGTCTCCAGCATCGCGGGGGTGACGGCATACCTCAACGGCTTTCCCGCCTCCCAGTCGCGGAAGGCCTCGATGCAGTAATCCGCCAGACGCACAACTTCATCACCGATAGACCCCGCGATGTGGCTGCTGAGATGGACATTGGGCAGGTCCCACAGCGGGCTGCCGGCCACTGGCGGCTCGGGCAATGTCACATCGAGCAGCGCCGTCAGGTCCGGCCTGCGCCGCAGCACCTCAATCAGATCGTCCTCCACCACTTGGGCGCCGCGACCGGTGTTGATGAACGTCGCATCGGGCCGCATCGATTCGAAAAGGGCCTTGTTGAACATCCCGACCGTCGCGGGCAGGTTGGGCACATGATTGCTGACCACATAGGCCGTCCGGAACGCCTCGTCCAGCTCGACCTTCTTCACCCCGAGCTTCACGGCTTCCCCGTCGGCGAGGTACGGGTCGTACACAACAACCTCAAGCTGGAACGGTCGGAGCAGCTCGATGAGATGGCGCGCTACCTGGCCCGCGCCGATCAGCGCGATTCGTTCGCCGTAGACGCCGCGGCCCCGGAACAGCGGACCGGAATCACGCCAGCCCTGCCCGTGGAAATCGCGCCGGTTTCGGAAATATCCCTTACACGAGAGCAGAATCTGGCTGAGCGTGAACTCTGCCACGGGCACGGCGTTGGCCGCCCAGGCGCTCATCACGTGGATGCCGCGATCCAGAAACGGCGTGGCAAAGTGCTGTACGGTGCCCGCCGCATAGAACACCGCCTGGAGCCGCGGCATCAGGGCAAAATGACATTCCTCAAACGGGAACATGCCCCAGGTACTGAAAACCATCTCGACATCGCGCAGCGCGTCCGCGTGGGCCTCGAAATCGCCTGGCCCGAGGATCGCCGGAACAAATTCCATCATCTGCGTCAGGATTTCCCTGCGTCCGTCGCCGTAAACGGCGTCGATTCTCTCCGGACTGTCCCCAACGAATACCGCACGCGCCATACTTATCCCTCGTCCTCTCAAGAACGCCCCTACGCGTTCAGTGCGGATACCTTGTCCTGTACCAGCTCGCAGATTTCCTGCAAACGCGCTTCCGTGTCGGCCTCGCACCGCATGACGAGCATAGGCGACGTGTTCGAGGCACGAATCAGGCCCCAGCCATCCGGAAACTCGATGCGCGCGCCGTCGATGTCGTTGACATCCAGCCCCATCTCGTCCTTGAAGTAGCGCGTGGCCGCGTCGACGATGCCGAACTTGCGCTCCTCGGTGGTCGGGATGCGGATCTCCTCGGTACTGAAGGTCTTCGGCACCGACGACAGATGGTCGCTGAGAGTCTGGCCGCCTCTGGCGAGGAATTCGAGCAGACGGGCCGACGAGTAGATCGCGTCGTCAAAGCCGTACCAGCGGTGCTTGAAAAACATGTGGCCGCTCATTTCGCCCGCGAGCTGGGCGTCGAACTTCTTCATCGCGTCCTTGATGAGGCTGTGACCGGTCTTCCACATGACCGCCTTGCCGCCGTGCTTCTCGATGTCCTGATAGAGCGTCCGCGAACACTTTACCTCGCCGATGACGGCTGCCCCCGGCACGTCCTTGAGCACCGATCGCGCAAAAAGAATCAGCAGTCGGTCGCCATAAATGACCTCGCCGTTCTCGTCCACCGCGCCAATGCGGTCTCCATCGCCGTCATAGGCCAATCCGAGATCCGCCTTTTCCCTCTTGACCGTCTCGATCAAGTGCGTGAGGCTTGCAGCAAGCGTGGGGTCTGGATGATGGTTGGGGAAATTGCCGTCCACATCACAAAACAGCGGTACGACGTCGCACCCGAGCGCTTGGAACAGGGGCACCGCCACCTTGCCGCCGACGCCGTTGCCCGCGTCCACCACGACCTTCAGCTTGCGCGCCAGCTTGACGTCGCTCAGCACGCGCGCGTGATAGGCCGGTACGATGTCCAGCTTCGTGACCGTACCGGGCTTCTCCGCCGTCGTGAACGCGCCCTTCTGCGCGATCTGGCCGAGCGCCTGAATCTCGCTGCCGTGAATCGTGCTCTTGCCGACGGCAACCTTCATGCCGTTGTACTCTTTGGGATTGTGGCTGCCGGTGATCATGATGCCGCCGTCCACGTCCTGCGTGAACAGCGCAAAATAGACCAGCGGCGTCGGCACTTCGCCGAGATCGATGACATCGATGCCGGCCGACGTGATGCCCGCGATCAGCGCCCTGCTGAAGGGCTCCGACGTCAGTCTCCCGTCGCGGCCGATGGCCACGCGGTTGTGGGTGATGTGCCCCTGCAGGTAGGTGGCGTAGGCTTTGCCCAGCCACTCCATGGCCGCCTCGTTCAGGTCTTTCGGGGTAATGCCCCGGATATCGTACTCGCGAAAAATGTTGGGATTCAGTTCCATGGGGATGGTCTCCTTACTTCAGCGCAGGGTAGCACGCTCCCGCGCCGTGCTTCAATGCACCTGCGCTGTCACGGTGCGGGCCGGAGCCGCCGCAACACTCCTTCGGCAAAGTCGGCGGCAAGCCGCACCTTCGCCTCGTCCACGTGCGCGATCGTGTCCTCAGGGGACCGCCAGAGGGGCAGCGACCGGTGCTCGTTCACCCCGACAACGCTCATGGCCTGGTACCCGTGCGCGAGCGGGATGAGGGCGTCCGTCGGCACGGCGCGCAGCTGCACGGCCGCCGCGGGGATCGTCGCCGCTGTCTCGCGGGCCGCGGCCCGCAGGCGCCGCGACGCCGGAAACACGTGCAGGAACCCCTCCCCGGTGGTGTACGCGAGACGCCCCGCCCCCACGTGGGCCAGATTCAACACAAAGGTCGTGGACCGGTCACATGCGTGCCCGCGCAGGAAATGGTGCATACCGCGCATCCACGTTTCCTTGCCGCTGGTGGCCACAAGATGGACGTCCGCCCAGTCCAGGGGCTGCGCCCGAAGCCGGTCGGCAAGCGCCAGCAGCGCGGCCACGCCCGAGGCGTTCCCCACGGCCCCGTTGACGTAATTGTCGCCGGTCTCGGTGTAGAGCATCGCTGCGGCGGCGCCCAGACACACCCCGAGCAGCACGGCCCGCAACGCCGATACCCCGGCATGCATCCCGGGCGGCAACACGTCCGCGGCCTCGCCGAAACACGTCAGCACGATGCCGAACATCGCACACACCACCGCCAGATGCGCCCAGTGCAACACTCCCCGCGCCGCCAGGGCGGACAACACGCCGGCGCGGCCCGTATCGTAGTGGGCCGTAACGATGATGGTGGCCCGCGGGGCAGTGCCGGGAAGGCGCGCTACCACGTTCTGGCTCTCGAACGCGGGCAGAAACCGCGCAAGGATGTTGTAGCCCGTGAACTCCGCCAGGTAGGCGCCGAACACCGTCACGCCATAGACAAACGCGACCATCGGCCACCACCAGGCGACCAGCGTCACCACCGCAAACTCGGCGTAGTAGGCGCCAAACAAGATGCCGGCGTTGTCCGGATTCCGGAAGGGTTGCAGCACGGCGTCACCCGTGCTGTGCCTGAGGCGGGCGCAGAGGTACTCTGCTGCCTCGCGTTCGCATTCGGTGTTGGAACCGCGATGGGGAAGCCGCTGAACCAGCGCGGCCATGTCCGCGCCAATGGCGTCCCCTGATGGCACGCTCGCCACCGTGTCCTCGTGATGGTCCACGCTGTCGCCGCTCCCTTCGTTGCCCGTGTGGTGGCCAAGCGCCACCGTATCAGAAGAGACGATGGACGGTCACCTGATGGGGAATCGAGATCGGTCAGTTCATGCAACGCGATCATGCTGTACGACGGTGTGACCGTTTTCGCGAGACAAGGCCCAACCAATTCGTCCACCGCCGGTACTGGTCAGGACCGTCCAATGAGCCGCTTGATGAACATTTTGAGCGCCCGCCGGGCCGCGCCCGGCAATGCGGCGAGCAGACGGCCCAACCCCGCCCGGCGCAGGTCGGGGTCGGCGGCGAGTCCGGCCTTTTCCAGGTACAGAACCGGGTGAATCAAATCGATCTGCCCGGGGACCGTCGCCTCGTGCGCCGTCCGCAGCGATGGCCGGCCGTCGAGGAGTTCGGGCCGCACGTAGAGCAGCATGTTCTGGCGGTACCACCATTGCGCCGCGTCGTTGTCCCAAAGCGCCTTGCGGAAACAGTCGACCGGCACATACCCGTGTCCGGCGAACAGCGCCCGCCAGTAGGATGGCCATTGCTCGTTCACGTGGTATTCCCCCCCCTGATGCGGCACCGCCGCCGAGAACAGCACCGCGGGCGCCAAGCCGCACAGGGACGCCACGAAGGTCGCCGCGGACGACTCGGGTAGATGCTCGGCCACTTCCACCGAAACGGCCAGGTCGAAGGAACGGTCGCTGCGGAAGGGCTGCGACAGGTCGGCGATGATCAGCCGCTCTGCGGGGTACTGCAACATGTCGCGGCGCACCCAGGGGCCGTCCGCACCCAGAATATCCGCGACCCCGTGGGCGTGAAACCACCCCAGCCAGTCGCCCGTGCCGCAGCCCAGGTCCACGACGCTGCGTGGATCGAGCAGTTCCATGACCAGCGGACCGATGACCTGGATGGACCGGGCCGCCGCGTTGTGAATGGTGTCGTAGCTGTACACGGGCATGATGCGCTCCCCTTTTGTGGTAGCGTGGCGCGCGCCGGCATGGCACACGTCACCTGTTAACACCGCCGCCCCCGGTCCAATGCCCAGGGCCGCGCCGGATTCACGCACACACGGGCCGTCTAGACGGCGTACAGCTCGGTCAGGGGTGCCCCGGGCGGCGTTACGGGCGGGAGGCGACGCGGATCGCCTTCCACGATCGCCCTCGCATGCTCAATCAAGGCCTTGAGCTGCGCCACCTCGCCCGAATCGGGAGCAAGCGCACTGGCCCGGTCAGCCTCCTCCTGCATGCGGGCCACAAGCGCCCGCTGAGCATCCTGGGGAGCCCCGATCTGCTGCATGACCTCGAACTGGCGCAGGTAGATCTTCGCGATCTCGAGATGGATGGACAGCTCGAAATAGGCGTCGTCAAAACGCTCGATGGTGTTGGGGTGTCCCCGGTCGCGGAAGAGCATGAGGGCAGTCCGCAGCTCGCCTTCGGCGGGAAACAGCCACGGGTCGGACACGTTGAGGTAACAGCGTCCAAGATAGTAATGGCCCCCCGGATCGAGGGGATACCGCAACAGGTGCTCCTTCAAAAGCGGAACGGCCTCGTCGAAACGCGCCTCGAGCACCAGTTGCTCACCGAGTTCGAGCAGCGACGCATCCCGTCCGTCCTGCCCGCCGCCGCGAGAGCAGCCCTGGCACACCAGCGCGAGTATGGCCGCGGCCAACAGCGTCCTACTGCTCACCGCCAAGGCTCCATCGCGGCTCGAGCCGGAAAAACCCGGTCGCCGACCGGAACATGGCAAAGACGGGTACTTCCCCTGGCGCGGACGCCGCCAGGACCGTCAACGCCGTCTTGTACGCGTCGAGATCCGGGACCGGGTGATCGCCAATGCGCAAGACGACCACGCCCGCGCGCATTCCCGCCACATCGGCGGCACTGCCCGACAACACGCGCCGCACGATCACGCCCTGCACGTCCTCGTCGAGATTCAACATCAGGCGCACGTCGGTCGTCAGCTCGCGCACCACGAGCCCGAGCACCTTGTCCTCGTATTCACCGGCGTCGCGCGAGGTCTTCGGACGCGCCTGAAGGGTCACGGCCAGCGTCTGAATCGAACCGTCGCGGTAGAAGCGGAACGTCACGTCCTTCCCCACGCCGAGTTCCCGCACCAGCTTGCTGAACCCCACCACCTCGCCGTCGAGCTTCGCGCGCATGGCAACGCCGTCCACATCCACGATGACATCGCCGCGCTGGAAGCCGGCCGCTTCGGCCGGCGACCCGGGAACGATGGTGCTCACGACGATACCGCCCTCCTGCGGCAGCCCCCAATACTCCGCCAGGCTGTCCGTCAGCGGCTGCGTGAGCACGCCAAGCCACGCCTCCGGGCCGGTGTCGCCGATCTCCTCGGTCCCCGGCGGATTGGCGATGTAGCGCGCAAACAGCGCGGTCTGGTAGACGAGCGGCTGGCCGTGGCGCGTGTACAGCTCGCCGCCTTCGGCTGGCGAGAGATCGTAGCCGACGACGCCGGCAATCCGTCCTTCGGCGTCGAGCACCGGCGCCGTCATGTACCCGACAGGCAGCGGCAGGTCGAGCACATACGTCGTGCGCGGCTTCGGCAGGACGGCGCCGACCTGGCGCAGGTTGAACGCGGGGTGAAAATCAAACGGCTCCGTCAGAACGCCAAAGAGCAGCACCGGCTGCCCAAGCGCCAGCGGCGTGTCCTGAAAACGCACGTACGGAAACTGGACGCCTTCGGCGCTGTCGATTTGGAGAAAGACGAGGTTCACGTCCTCCGGTTTGCGCAGCAGGCGGGCGGGATACTCGCGCTGGGCGTCGCCCCGTCCCACCGTCACCCGCACGTTGACGGGGTCGGTGTTGTCGAGCACCATGTGGCCGTGCGTCATGACCAGGCCGTCCGGATTGACGAGCAGGCCGGGCGCGGAAACCTGGCGTTTGGTGACCTCGCCGGACGCCGCTGTGACGCTGGTGGTGTAGTCGACCACACAGATCGCGGGCGTCACCGCGTCATAGTGCTGCTGAATAAACGCCTGCGAAAACTCTGACGCCCCGGCCACCCAGGCAATGACCGCTGTTGAGATCATGACCAGACAAATGCGCATGGTTTCTCCTCGTTACTCGCCAATTTCGTCCGCGTCAGGGTGCGGGGACTGCTGGATCAGGACGTAGCGCATCAGGGCGCCGCGCTTGATCTCCAGCAGGACAAGCCGTTGCCGCGACGATTGTGCGTCGCGATAGCGGACCTCGAGACCCGCCATGTCGCGCACGGGCTCGTCATCCATCGTAAGGATGATATCCCCGGGGCGCAGGCCCGCGTTGGCCGCAAGGCTCCCCGGCTGCACGCCCGAGACGAACACACCCTCGCCCGACGTGAGCTGGGCCTGCCGAACAATATCGGGCGTGACGTCCGAGGCCGTGAAACCCCAGTCGCCCAGTTCGGTCTGTCTGCCTTGGTAGAGCCGCTTCTCGACGGGCGTCACCGGAAGCGTCTGGCGCTCGCTTCCCCGGCTGATCACCACCGAGACGGGCTCGCCGATGGCCAGGTCCGCGAGCAGACGGCGAAGCGCGGGCAGTTCCTCGGGATAGCGGGCATTGGTGCGCTGTTCCCCGACGCTCAGCAGCACGTCTCCGGGCAGGATGCCCGCCTCCCGTGCGGGAGACAGCGGATCGACATCGGCCACGACTACGCCTTCCTGCGTGGGGTCGTCGGTCTTGCGCCGCATTTCCTGGAGGCTGATGCCGATCCAGCTCCGTGAGACCCGGCCGGTGCGAATGATCTCGTCGATGGACGCCTTGGCGATATCGATTGGTATGGCGAATCCGACGTTGTCCGCACTGGCGAGCTTGCGCGTGTTGATGCCTATCACCTCGCCGCGCAGGTTGACCAGCGGGCCGCCGCTGTTGCCGCGGTTGATGGCGGCATCGGTCTGAATCCAGTTGTGGTAGTCAGAGGCCATCTCGTCGCCGGACGCAAGGTACCGGTCGGGCACGCTGATGATGCCACGCGACACGGATCGCGCGAGTCCATGCGGACTGCCCAGCGCCAGCACCGTCTGGCCGGCCGTGAGGCCCTCCGAGGTGCCCAGCCTGGCCACCGGGAAGCGCCGGCCGTCCGGCGCCTTCAGTTTCAGCACCGCCAGGTCCACGCCCGGATCGATGCCCACCACTTCGGCCTCGAGTTCCTCGTTCGTGGACAGCACGCACCGCACCTGATCGGCCTCGCTGGCCACGTGTTCGTTCGTGACGACGTAGCCGTCGGGATGGATGATGAAACCGCTGCCCACGAACACCATCTCGACACGCTGCCCCCCGGCGAAGACCTCCTTGACCGGCCGGATATGCACCATCGCGGGCGCGACCCGGTCCTTGGCGGTCAACACCGCCTTCTCGGACAGACCCGTTGTGGCACAGCCGGCCAGGCCGGCCAGCCCCAGCACGGCCAGCGTCTTGACCCACGTCGTCATGCGCGCTTCCTCTCGTTCGTTGGCTTGCGGACCAGCCACAGGCGAGTCTGGGGCGTCAGATCCAGCAGCCTGCCCGGGCCGAACCCCGCGGCACGCGTCCAGCCGCTCAGTTCCTCTTCAGTATAGGTGTCGCCCTCTCCGGTTGCCAGCAGCATGCGCAGGGCAAACAAGAGACTGAACGCCGGGCCGCTCCGGTCCGGATCCACCAGAAAATCCTTGACGATGAGCAACCCGTCCGGCTCGAGCGCGTCAAAGCACGCCCGCATCAACGCCTGATTCTTTTCGGCCCCCAGACTGTGGATGATGTTCGACACCAGGATCAGGTCGTACCCGTCCCCGATGGGATCAGAGACGAAGTCGCCGCTCCGGTATTCAAACCGCGCGCCCAGTCCTGCGGCGTCCACCTGTTCGCGCGCGATGTCGCACACCTCGGGCCGGTCAAAAAGCGTCGCCCGCATCTGCGGGTGCGCGTTCAGAAACGCAATCGAATAGGTGCCTGGACCGCCGCCCAGATCCAGCATGTGACGGTACGGCGAGAGATCAAGCACTCCCAGCATGTCCGCCGCGCTCTGCCGCCCGATATCGCTCATGCCCAGGATGAAGGCGCGCAGTTCCTCCGGTGACCGCTCGCACACGCCGGTATTGACCGCGCGCCCGGTGCGAATCGTCTCCGGCATGCGGCCCCACATCCCCCAGCCGTGGCTCTGATGGCGCACGATATGCCCCTGGTAGGCCGGCTTGCCCGGCACGAGGCATGCGGAGGCGGCGGGACCGTTCTGGTAGCACCCGTCGGTCTTGGTGACCAGTTCGAGGGCCACCAGGCCGTCGAGCAACATGCGGGCGCCACGGGGATCGAGTTCCCGCTGCCGGGCCACCTCGTCCGCGCTCGAAGGGTGCTCCAGGACACTGAAAAGATCCAAGGCATTCGCCGTGAACAGGACCTGGGAACGGATGAACGCCGTCGAGAGGGCGTTCACGGCGTCGACGTGGGTGCGAACGGTTTCGGGAGAGTTGTCCATGGAGGCCGCCTTTCGTCGTCGGACTGCGCACGTGTCAGGAGGGCCATGATAGCAGGGATGCCGGGTGCACTGACAGGCCCAGGCCGCCGGATGCCTCTGTGCGCTTTTTTTGGCAATCCCTTGGATTCTCGGGGGGCTTCTGCTATAATGTGGACTGCTTTTGGGGCCTAAGTCGTTATCTTGCCGTATGTTAGGAATCAATTACACCACACTTTTCCGTGGTTGAACAAGGGGTATCGTCTTGCGATTTCTGCGCGCCCTGCCCGGCCTCTTCTCCCACGACATGGGGATCGACCTGGGAACAGCCAACACGCTCGTGTATGTCCGCGGCCAAGGCATCGTTCTGAGCGAGCCCTCGGTAGTTGCCAAGAACATCGACACCAACAAGGTGCGTGCCGTCGGCAACGAAGCCAAAAACATGATCGGCCGCACGCCCGGGAACATCGTCGCCATCCGCCCGATGAAGGACGGCGTGATCGCTGACTTCGAAGTCACCGAGGCGATGCTGCGCTATTTCATCCAGAAGGTGCACAACCGCCGCCGGCTGGTGTGGCCGCGCGTGGCGATCGGCGTTCCCTCGGGCATCACCGCGGTCGAACGCCGCGCGGTCCAGGAAAGCGCCGAGCAGGCGGGCGCCAAGAAGGTCTTCATCATCGAGGAACCGATGGCAGCCGCCATCGGCGCCGGATTGCCCGTACAGGAGCCCGAAGGCTGCATGATCGTCGACGTGGGCGGCGGTACCACGGAGGTCGCCGTGATCGCCCTGGGCGGCATCGTGTTCTCGAAGTCGGTCCGGGTCGCGGGCGACGAGATGGACCAGGCGATCATCCAGCATCTCAAGCGCACCTACAACATGATGGTGGGCGAGCGGACGGCGGAAGAGATCAAGATCAAGATCGGCTCGGCCTTCCCGCTCAAGGAGGAGATGGAGTTGCAGGTCAAGGGCCGCGACCAGGTCATGGGCCTACCCAAGATTCTGACCATTACCTCGGAGGAAATCCGCGAAGCCTTGCGCGAGCCGGTCAGCTCGATCGTGGACGGCGTCCGGGTGACGCTCGAACGCACCCCGCCCGAGCTGTCGGCCGATATCGTGGACCGCGGCGTGGTGCTCGCGGGTGGCGGTGCCTTGCTGCGGGGTCTGGACCAGCTTCTTTCCAAGGAAACGGGGTTGCACGTCACCATCGCCGACGATCCGCTGACGGCGGTGGCTCATGGCACGGGCAAGTACCTCGAGGAACTGAAGAACCTCCACCCGGAAGAAGTATAGCGATTGGCCTTTTCACGCCGAATAAGCGAGCACCGTCCGAAACTCGTTCTTCTCGGCTTGGTGCTGGCCTCGATCGTCTCCTTGGCGACGGGGACGGAAGCCTCGCGGCTCCACCGAACCGCCTCGACCACCGTATCGGTTGCGGCCTATCCCTTTCTCAAGGTCATCCATGGCGTTGAAGGCCGCTTGGCCTATATGCGCGGAATCATCTTCGACTACGAGGGTGTGCGCCGCGTCAACACCGAACTCACGCAGGAAGTCGCCACGCGCGAGCTGTATGTCGCGGCCTACCACGAATTGAGGGAACAGAACGAGCGGCTGCGCGAGATGCTGGCGTTCCAGCGATCCGAGCCGCTGCTGACGCTCGAACCCGTCGCCGTGATTGAGCGGTACAAGGGCATGCTCATCATCGACCGCGGTTCGGTGCATGGCGTGAAGAAATCGATGGTGGCCATCTGCGGCCAGGGCGTCGTGGGCGTGGTGGTGCGTGCCGACCCGCTCACCTCGACGGTCATCACGCTCCTGAACACGCAATGCATGATCGGCGGCATGATTCGCCGCACCCGCGCCCACGGCATCGTCCACGGCACCGCCAGTGACCTGACCCAGCTCTGCACGATGCAATATATTGACCTCAAGGACGATGTGCTGCCCGGGGATATCGTGGTGACCAGTCCCGACAGCATCTTCCCGGCCGGCCTGCCGATCGGGCGCGTCGTGGCGGTTCATGACACGGCCGCACTGTGGAAATGGGCCGAGGTGGACCCGCTCGTGGACCCGTACAAACTGGACGAGGTCTTTCTGCTGGTGCAGGCCCAGATCGACCAGGAAACCGCGACCGGCGCCCCCGAGGGCCCGTCTCCCGTCGTGTCGGTGGCGCATGAGGCGCCCGATACGCGCCCGATTCAGCAGCGGCTGGCCCCATGAGCACGCTTAGGAGCACAGCATGGGCAAGAACATAGTCTGGGCGGTGCTGGTCATCGCCACCGCGCTCCTCGAGACCACGCTGCTCGATCTCATCGAGATACAGGGTGTCGTGCCCGACCTGACGCTGCTGCTCGTGGTCTTCTTCGCCATCGTCGAGGGCGAGGAGCGCGCCATGTTCACCGGACTCCTCGGCGGGGTCTTTCAGGATGTCGTACTGCACCGGACCCTCGGGCATCATGTGCTGGGACTGGTCATCGTCGGCTATTTCGTCAGCCGCATCTCGACGCGCCTCATCACCGAGCACCCAGCCGTCAAGATGGCGCTGGTCTTCAGCGCCAGCGTGGCGAACGGGATCATCTTCACTGCGGTAGCCTACGTGCAGCAGCCGTCGATCAGCGCGCTGCACCTGCTGGCGGCATCCGTGGTGCCGGAGAGCTTCTACACCGCAGTGGTGACGCCCATCGCGTTCATTCTGCTCCATCTGGTCTTTCAGCGCCGCTACGGCGCACAGGGCAGCTTCCCGTGATACTGGGCGAAGCGCAGAACAAGAAGGCCCTCCACGAGGACCTTCCCCTTCGCATCCGGAACGTCGCCGGGGTTTTCGTACTGGCCTTCCTGCTGCTTGCGGCGCGGCTCTGGCACCTCCAGATTGTCAACTGGGCCGAGTACAAGAACCGCGCAGACAACCAGCGCCTGCACCTTCAGCGGCTTGAAGCCCCGCGCGGCCGCATCCATGGCGCCGATGGCGCGGTCCTCGCCGACAACCGCGTGTCGCATGACCTGGTCTTCATCCCCGCCGAATGCGACGAGGACGAGTGGCCCGAGGTTTGCCGGCGCCTCGGCGAACTCATCGGCCTGAGCCCCGACCGGCAGGCTGCGCTGCTGGACAAGATCAAGGCGGGTGCGCGGGAGCCGTACAACCAGATCGTGGTAACGCGCGACGTATCGTGGAACAAACTGACCCGCGTGGAAGAATACATGTGGGCGCTGCCGGGGGTTCAGACCGTGGTCCGCCACCAGCGGCGCTATGCGTATGGCGAGGTGGCCGGGCAATTGCTCGGATATCTGGGCGAGATTGGGCCCGACGAACTGGAGCGCCGCCCAGAGTACTCGATGGGGGATCTCATCGGCCAGGCGGGCCTCGAGCGCGTGTACGAGGACACCCTTCGCGGCACCGACGGCCATCTGCTGGTCAACCGCTACGCCTCGGGCGTGCCGCAGCTGCGCACGGACGCCTACGGCAACCCCACCATCCAGTTCGACAGCTTCGGCCGCCCCATCAAGGAAGAGAAGGATTTCCGCCTTCCCCCGGTGGCCGGCGAACCCATCCACGTGACCATCGACGTGGGGCTTCAGGACTTGGCCGAGCGGCTGCTCAAGGGCGAACAGGGCGCCATCGCCATTCTGAACGCCGACACCGGCGCCGTGCTGGCGCTGTCCAGTGCGCCCGGGTACGACCCCAACATTTTCGTGACGACCGGCTTCAACAATGAACGCCTCGCCGCGTTGAGCGACCCCGTCAGGCCGATGCGCAACCGGTGCTACCAGGAGGCCCTCGCGCCGGGATCGATATTCAAGATCCTTGTCGCCATGGCGGCGCTTGAGGAGCGTGTCGTAAGCGAACACTCCACCCACTACTGCCCGGGGGTGTTTTCCCTCGGCAATCACAGCAAACGCTGCTGGCGCCGCGGCGGACACGGCAACATCTCCGTGGAGGACAGTCTGGCGTTTTCGTGCGACGTCTATTACTACAACGTCGGCCTCGAGTTGGGAGTGGATCGCATCCACGAGTGGGCCCGGCGCTTCGGGTTTGGCGGTCCCAGCGGCCTCGACCTGTCCGGCGAGGTCCCGGGCGTGGTGCCCTCCAAGGCGTGGAAGGTCGAGAACTTCCCCGGCGGCGAGCCGTGGCGGCGCCAGTGGTACCCGGCGGAAACCTGCGACCTCGCCATTGGTCAAGGATACTTGACCATCACGCCGCTTCAGGGCGCCGTGATGATGGCGTCGGTGGTCAACGGCGGCCGGGTCGTCAAGCCGTTCCTGAATGCCGACGCGGTTGCCCCGGATGTGTCGGAACCGCTGGTGAGCGAGCGCACCCTTCAGTTGGTCCGCGCCGGACTGCAGAAATGCGTTGAAAAACAGACCGCGCCGAGTGGAACGGGTCGTCTCGCCCGGGTTCCGGGCATCACCGTGCTGGGCAAGACGGGCACCGCACAGCGGGTGGGCCGCGAGCACTACGCGCATTACGAGAACGAGCTGGATATCCCCTACGCCCTGCGTGACCACGCGTGGTTTGTCGCCGGGGTACTTGATCGCGAGCCGCGGCTGGCCATGTGCATCCTTGTCGAGCACGGACTGCACGGCAGTACCGGCGCCGCCCCGCTGGCAAAAGAGATTATCGATTATTATTATGGCCGTGAAGGGTACAGCGACACTCCACAGGAGATCTTTACACTCCGGACAGAGGACCGCGAATGAGAACGCTGGGCGGAGCCGATTACCTCGATGCGCGAATCGGCATCTTCAACATCCGCAACGTCCGCCATATTGACTGGCTGCTGGCCCTCATCGTCCTGGCGCTCGCCATTGTGGGACTCGTGGCGCTCTACAGTGCCAGCAACACCGGCTACAGCGGCCTACCGTACTACGTCAAGCAGGCGCTGTTCTTCCTGGCTGGCGTGATGGTCGTCCTGGCGATCGTCTGCATCGACCATCGCGTGCTCGTCAGCCTGGCCCCCGCGTTCTACACCGTCGCGATCATCCTTCTCGTGGCCACGCTGATCGTCGGTTCGGTGCACAAGGGCGGCCAGCGGTGGCTGGTGGTCGGCCCGTTCCGCATCCAGCCCTCCGAACAGACCAAACTCGTGCTGATATTCATGCTTGCCTGGTATCTCACGACCATCGGCAAGCGTGTGCGCCAGCTTCCGTACTTTGCGCTCACCTTCGTTATCACGGTCGTGCCGATGCTGCTCATCCTCAAGCAGCCCAATCTCGGCACGGCCGCCGTCCTGGGCCCCATCACCCTGGCCATGCTCTACGTGGCCGGGTGCAAGCGCTGGCACCTGGCCGTCATCGTCATTCTTGGCCTGGCGGCCATGCCAATCGCCTACAAGACGCTCGAGCCCTATCAGCAAAGGCGTCTGGTGGCATTCGTCAACCCCGAGGCCGATCCCAAAGGGTCGGGGTGGCACACCATTCAAAGCAAGATCGCCGTAGGCAGCGGCGGTCTTTCGGGCAAGGGGTATCTCAACGGCACCCAGATCCAGCTTCGCTACCTGCCCGAGCACCACACCGATTTCATCTTTTCGGTGGTGGCGGAGGAGTTCGGCTTCCTGGGGGCCGCCGGCGTGCTGGGGCTGTTCCTGGCCCTGTTTCTGCGGGGCCTGAACTTCGCCCGCAACTGCCCCGAGCTGTCCGGTGTCCTGTTGGTCACCGGAGTCATGACACTATTGGGATTCCATGTCTTTGTGAACGTCGCCATCACGCTGGGATTGATGCCCGTGACAGGCATTCCACTGCCCTTTCTCAGCTATGGCGGCTCTTTCTACCTCACGACCATGATGTGTATCGGCGTCTTGTTGAATACACAGGTCCGCAGGGGTATGTTCACATGAGCGACTAACCAGAGGGCAACCATGAAAGAAATCGCCATCAACGTCTCCCCGCTGGAGACCCGCATCGCGCTGCTGGAGGACAAACGCCTGGCCGAGCTCCATATCGAGCGCCAGGAAAGCCGCAGCATTGTCGGCAACATCTACAAAGGACGCGTCGACTCCGTCGTCGTCGGCATCCAGGCAGCGTTCGTCGACATCGGCTTCGAGAAGAACGGTTTCCTGTACGTCTCCGACATTGCCGGAACCGGCGAGAGCGAGGAGATCGTCTTCGAGGACGGCACGGCCCGTTCCGCCAAGGGCAAGGACCGCGGCAAACGCCCCACCATCGACTCGCTGCTCAAGCGCAACCAGCCGATCATGGTGCAGGTCGCCAAGGACACGCTCGGCACCAAGGGCGTCCGTCTCACCAACTACGTCACGCTGCCCGGGCGCTATGTCGTGCTGATGCCCACCGTGTCGCAGCTTGGCGTGTCGCGGAAGATCGAGGACCCCAAGGAACGTGACCGTCTCCGCCGCATTCTCAACAAGGTGCGTCCGAAAAACATGGGCCTGATCCTGCGTACCGCCGGAGAGGGCCAAAGCGCCGAAGACCTCGAAAACGACGTACGGTACCTCCTCAAGGTCTGGGAGAAGGTCGGCAACAAGATGGACTCCGTCAAGGGGCCCGCGCTCCTCCACGAGGACCTGGGGCCGGTGCTGCGGGTCGTGCGCGACTACTTCACCGACGATGTTGCCCGCCTCACGATCGACAGCGACGTCGAGTACAGCCGCATTCTCACCTTCCTGGACAACTTCAGCCCCCAACTGCGCAAGAAGTGCCGGCTGTATCAGGGCAAGCGGCCCATGTTCGACAAACTCGGCATCGAAGAGGAGATTGAGAAGGCGCTCCGGCGCACCGTGTTTCTCAAGAGCGGCGGCCACATCTGCATCGACCAGACCGAGGCCCTCATCGCCATCGACGTCAACACGGGCAAGTTCACCGGCCGCAAGGGGCTCGAGGATACCGTCTTCAAGACCAATCTTGAAGCCGCGGAGGAGATTGCACGTCAGGTCCGCCTGCGCGACATGGGCGGCATTATCGTCATCGACTTCATCGACATGCAGTTCGCCCGGAACCGGCGCAAATTGCTCGATACCCTGCAGGAATGCCTCAAGAGCGACCGCGCCAAGACCACCATCTCCGAGGTGTCCGAGCTGGGCATGATCGAGATGACCCGCAAACGCGTCAAGCACAATCTCATCAAGGCCCTCAGCCAGACCTGTCCCTACTGCGAAGGCAGCGGCATGGTCCGGTCCGTCACCACGGTCACCTTCGACGTCCTGCGCCGGCTCCAGAGCCTGTTCTGCACCAACCGCCAGAAGCGCATTATCGTTCAGGTCCATCCGGATGTCGCCCGGCGCCTGCGCACCGAGAACAAGGAACTCGTGGACAGCATCGCCGAGCAGTTCGCCCGCGAAATTCTCGTCGAGAGCGTCTCGGATTTCCATATCCACGACACCCGGGTCCTCAACGCACAGACCCGCGAACCGTTGGAGTTCTAGCCGGCACACAGGACACTGCGCGGGCATATCCGGACAGGAGCGGGCGACGCCATGGCGGACATCACGACGGGGTGTAGTCAGGAGCCCGAGAGGCATGAGGTCGACCAGCGGCTTCTTCGCATCGAGGAACAGCTCGCCGCGCTGAGCGACCGTATAACCCGCCTTGAATGCGGGAGTCCCGCGGCGACCCGCACGCCCGACGCGTCGCCGCAACCCGTTTCCCCTCGTGTCCCCCCGGCGGCGCGCCCGATAGACGCGCCGCGGCGGCCACCTGTGCCCGCCGAGCCCCTCGTCCAGCCACCGCCGCCGCGCCCGCGCGTTCCAGCCGCCGCGCCGGGACGGGCTGCGGGCGCGGACCTTCGTGCCTTTCTAAAGAAGATCAACATGCTGCCCCCTTCCGGCACGGGCAGCATGGAGGCGCAGATCGGGCAGTGGTGGGTGTCGCGCATCGGGGCCCTGCTTTTCGTGATCGGCACAGTGCTCGGGATCACCTTCCTGACCCGGAACACTGCGCCGTGGATCCGGTTCATCGAGCTGACCGCGGGGGCCGTCGGCATCACCTTCCTTGGCCTCTGGCTCGAACGGCGGGTGCAGAGGTTCGGCGCCGTCGTATTTGGCATGGGACTGGCACTGCTCTACTTCGCGGCCTTCGCGGCCTACGCCCTGCCCGCCGTCAAGGTACTTCACAGCCCAGCCGCTGGCACGGCCGCGCAGCTTGTGGTCGTTGCACTCATCGTCGCTGCCGCGTTCTGGCGAAACTCGTCCGCAACCGCGACAATGGCGGTGCTGCTGGGCTACGTGGCCTGTCTGTTCTCCTTCTCTGAAGGACTGGCGGCGCACGCCCTCACGGCCGCGCTGGTACTGGGCGCCGCGGCGGCCATCCTGTACCTGCATCGCGGGTGGGCCGCCCCGTACCTCAACGCCGTCCCATGGTCGTACGTCGTTCTCGCGGCCGTGGCCGTGGGGGAATGGGTCATCAACCGGCGCAGTCCCGATACGATGCTGAATGCCCTGGCATGGCCCTTGGCCTTCATGGTGCTCTACGGGGCAACCGATGCCGCGGCCAAGTCGCGCGGGACACTCATGACGGACCGCATGAGGCGGCTGGCCCAGGTGCTCAACACCGCGGGCGCCCTCTCGGTGGCCTGGCTCGTAACGGCGCAGGCGTACCCGGAGCAGTTGCCCACGTTCTACTTCCTCTTCGGCGGCATCCTCGTGGCCGCCTCGGCGGTCTACTGGGGCATCTGGCAGCGCGATGTCCTCATGGAGGTGTACTTCGTAAAAGGCACCGCCCTGGTGACGCTGGGATTGATAACCCAGTTCGACGCCAAGGCCCGGTGGACCGCGCTGGCCGTCGAGAGCCTGGTGCTGCTGTTCAGCGCCGTGCGGTCGCGACTCAAACTCGTCGAGGGGGCCATGGCCCTCACCTGGGTGGCGTCCTTCCTGTTCTTCGTGGCGGACAGCATCGATCCTGCCCGCCTGCCGGGGGGCACCGTGCAACACTGGAACGCCGCGTGGACCGGCACCCTGTATGTGATCCTGTCCGCCGTGTTCCTGTGCCTCCAAGCCCGCTGGCTGGGACAGGGTTCCGGACTCCTGCTGCCCGCCGGGAACCCGCGGGGACGCGATCTGCTCAATGGCCTCTACGCGCTCGCACTCGGGATAGCGGGTGTGCTGGCCGCCGGGAGCGCTGCGCCGGAGGCCTGCCTCCCCGCCGCAACGCTGGCAATGGCCTTGACCATGGGGGCGGTCGCGCTGCTGGCGCACCACTGGATAGCATGGGTGGCGGCACTGCTGCCCTTTGCACACGCGCATCTGACCTTCTGGGACATGCATGCGGGCGGCGACGTCTTCGGGGAGATGGTATGGATGAATGGCCTCCTGCTGGCGGGTGTCACCGCGGCGCTGGGAGTCGCCGCAACGCTCCGTCACGGGAATCACCCCGCGCCCGCCACACCGTTCCCGGTGTGCCGGTCTGCCGCAGCCTTGACCGCCCTGTGGACCTACACGACGGCCATGCTCCTGATCAAGACACTCCCGGTGCCGTCACAGGTGCTCACGGCCACGCTCCTGTCCCTGGCACTTGCGGCGGCGGGGCTGGCCCCGCGCCTGAGAGGCCTGCTGATCCTGTCCGCGCTGCCAACAGCGTGGATGGCCGCGCTGACGCTGCGCGAGATGTCTCCCTTCACCTCCGGAGCCCAACCTGACACACGCAGCGCCCTGCTCTGGCTCGCGGTCGCGGCAGCGCTGCTTCATGCGTGCACACCTGCACTCTGGAAAGCGCCGCGAAAGCCCTTGCTGTCCAAAAACGCCCGAGACGCATGGGAATGGGTTTCCGCCATTCTGGCCTGCCTCGTGGCGCTCATTGCGATGCGCCTGACGCTGGACGGGATCGTCCTGATGACCGCGTTCGGAACCGGGATGGTGGTCCTGACCGCGCTCGTCTTCTGGCCGGGACTCCGTCCTGGCGTCGGCTGCGCGCTTGCCTTCATGGCCGCCGCCGTGCTCCAGTTTCTCGTCGTGAGCGCGGGACGGGGGGCGCTGTCCGCGGCGTATCTGCCGGCCGCGATCGCGCTGGCGCTCGTCGCACTGGGATACGCAATCGCAGTCCGCCGCTTGCCCCGTGCCATCTCCCCCGCAACACGTCCGATGGTCGAGTGGACGCAAGGGATCGCTGCACTGGGTATACTGTTCATTGCCTTCTATGCGCGCCGCGACGGCCTTCAGACCTATGTCACCGTACTCTGGGGCGTATCGGCGGTCGGTCTGCTCGTGCTCGGCTTCCTGACGCGCGTCCGCGCATTTCGGCTTGTCGCCCTCGCCGGACTCGCCCTGTGCGTGGGCAGAGCGTTTGCCGTCGATATCCGCGAGACGATCGACCGCATCTTCGCGTTCCTGGCCTTGGGCGGCGGTCTGCTCCTCGTCGGGTTCCTGTATACGCGATACCGCCACGTCATCGAACGTATCGAAGGGTCTTCGCCCGACAACCGCCCAGACTGACCGGCTGCACACCCCCCGATCCCCGTGCCTGCCTGCCGCCAGGCGGCCATGGTACCAGTTCCTGCCGACATACTTGACATGGGCACCGGTTACTTGGTATATAAATCGCTCGTTCAGCATGCTGAACATACGATTTAGATAACAATACACCGTTCACCCCAACAAGGAGCCGCCCCATGCGCCGAACAAACGGGTTTACCCTCATCGAACTGCTCGTGGTCATTGCCATCATTGGCATCCTGGCCGCCATCCTGCTGCCTGCGCTCGCCCGCGCCCGCGAGGCCGCCCGCCGGGCCACCTGCCAAAGCAACCTCAAGCAGATGGGGCTGGCCTTCTTCATGTACGCCAACGAAAACAAGGACCGGTTTCCGCCGCGCATGATCTTCACCGAGAACAGCTCGGGCGACCGGGTGCTCAGCGACACGATGATCTTTGACGGGCCGGCCATGATGCCCAGCTACCTGTCCGACCCCGAGGCAGTCTGGTGTCCGAGCTGGCCGAACGAGGCCAGCGCGCTCGAGCGTTACGACCAGGCGAAAGGCAACAATGACGGGATCGTCCAGCCGCATGAGCTGTGCAAGGAGCCGTTCAACTACACCGGTTGGATGGTACTGGAGGACGAGAACATCCTGGGGCCGCTGACCGGTGACATCGGGGCGGGACCGGGCGGACGTTTCGAGGAAGTCGAGTATGACGGCACGCCCTGGGGGCTCCTGGCGAGGGAGAACGCGACCCCGTCCGACCCGCTCGACATCGGGAAGGCGAGTGATCGCGATTTTGATTTCACCGCGACCTTCCCGGGCACGCAGGCCAATGGCGGCAGCGTGTTGTACCGGCTGCGGGTCGGCATCGAGCGCTTCCTGATCACCGATCTGGCCAGTCCGGCCGCGGGCGCCAAAGCGGCGAGCATGATCCCCGTGATGTGGGACCATATCAGCACGCTGACCAAGGACTTCAACCACCTGCCCGGTGGGGCCAACGTCCTGTACATGGACGGCCACGTGGAGTACCTGCGCTATCCGTCGGACCGCTTCCCGGTGACCGAAGCCAGCGCCCGCATCTTTGGCCGCTACAACCGGCCCTTCGACGGGATGCCCTCGAAGTAGAGGCGAAAGCGCGCCCGAGACAATGCGGAAAGAGCCCCGGCAGGTACTGCCGGGGCTCCGGGGCATCCAACAGAGCGACAGCGGTTCTACCCGCCCGTGTCGGCCTCGCTGGTATCCGGCGCCATGCCGGGCCGCACAGTGGGCAGATAGGCGCCGCCGGAGATGATCAGCTTCATTGCCTCTTCGACGGCGACGTCCAGTTCGGTGACCTCATCGGGAGCCAGGTAGACCAGGTACCCCGAAGTCGGGTTGGGTGTAGTCGGGATAAAGACAGCGACCAGTTCGCGACCCACGACCTCCTGAATCAAGCCCTGATCATGCGCCGTCACAAAACCTACCGCGTACATGCCCGGACGCGGGTACTGCACGAGACATACCTTCTGAAAGACCGTGCCGCCGCGACCGATGAACACGTCGCGCACCTGCTGCACGCTACGATAGATGCGGCTGATCAGCGGTATGCGCTGGATAAACTGCTCGCCGGACGCGATGATCTTGCGTCCGACCAGATATCGCGTGAGGAAACCGGTGAAAAAGAACAAGGTGAAGGCTGCGACCAGTCCCATGCCGGGTATGTAGCGCAATGTCTGCAGGAAACCGAGGACGGGCACGCGTCCGCCGAGATCCCGCAGCCACTGCAGGACTCCCCGGCCCAGGTTGTCAAGGCCGCCGCCCAGCTTGCTGATGGCCACCCACGAAACCCACGCGGTGATGATCAGTGGCACCCACACCAGCAGTCCGGTCATCATGAACCGCCAGATGTGCGACCACCAGTTCCCCAGCGCGGCGCTCACGCCGTGCCTTTCCAAATTACGACTGTTCCGGGGCATCCGCCGCGGGCTCCTTCTTCAGTTCCAACCTGATTTTGTTGACGCGCGTCGCCGCCGCGGCCAGCACCGTGATACGGAAAGCATCGCGCTCGATGACCTGCCCCTGCTTGGGGATCCGGCCCGCCAGGTGCATGACCCAGCCGCCCACGGTCTCCACCTCCTCATCCAGCAGTTCGACGCCAATGCTCTCGCTGAGGGTCTCGAGGTCCATCCGCGCGTCCACGACATAGGCCATCGGACCGACCTTGTGGAGCTGGCGCTCCTCCTGATCGTACTCGTCCTGGATTTCGCCGAATATCTCCTCGAGAATGTCCTCGATCGTCACCAGACCGTCGGTGCCGCCGTACTCGTCCGTAATGACGGCCATGTGCTGCTTCGCTGCCCGCAGCGCCTTGAGGAGATCATCTACCTTCATCGTGTCCGGCACGTGCATGATCTCGCGCACGTATCCCTGAATACCTTCTTCGCGGCCATTCCGGTTGCGGAGCAGGTCATGTGCGCTCACCGCGCCGATAATCTGGTCGATGGTATCTCGATAGATCGGGATGCGCGTGCGGCCCGACTCCATCAGCAGATCCACGACCTCCTGGCGGGTCGCCGTGTCGGGCAGGGCCTGTATATGGATACGCGGCACCATGATCTCCTTGGCCTGAATACTCTGGAGATCGATGACCGAGTGAATCATCTCCTGCTCGGCCGGCTCGATGTTCCCGTGCGTGGCACTCTCGTCAACCAGTACGCGCATGTCCTCGATGCTCGACATGAGCGGCCGGGCGCTTGGGTCGCCGCTCCCCATAAAGTACATCAGCCCCCGCGTAAGCCACGTCACCGGCAGCGTCAATGGGGTCAGGACACCGCGGACAATGCGTATGACCGGCAAAAGCCCCACCGCAAGCCGGTTCGGATGGGTACGGGCGATACTTTTGGGAACAATCTCGCCAAACATCAGGAATACCGGCGTCACAATCAGCGTCGTCAGGATCTGGTTTACCCACTCCGCCAATACCATAGTGCCAATCACCAGCACAATGTTGTTGCCGATCAGCATGGCTGTGACCATTTGATCGGGATGGCTCATATAGGCCAGCAGCCGTTTGGCGCGCTCGTTGTTGTCATCTTCCGCAAAGCGCCGAATGCGAAGCGGGTTGGCCGACACAAAGCTGGTCTCATAGCCGGAAAACAGCGCCGACAGAACCAGTGAAGCAACGAACACGACTGCGGAAACGGCCAAGGCCATCATGAACTACTCTCCCCGGAATCACCCCTCTGCTCGACGTCTATGCGCAACAAAGCAACGCGCCTGCCCTCGACAGACACCACGGTAAAACGGGCGCCGCTGTGCTCCACAGTGTCGCCGGCTTCCGGGATCTTGTCCGACTGGTCCATAAGAAATCCCGCAATTGTCTCGTGTTCCTCATCCTCAAGCCGTGTGCCCAGTAGTTTGTTCACTTCATCAAGAGACAGGCTGCCCTCCACGAGATAGGCATTCTCACTCAACCGCTGCACCGCCGGCACGCCCTCCTCCTGTTCATCGCTGATGTCACCCACCACCTCCTGAATCGCGTCGTCCAGCGTCACGATACCCTCCGTGCCGCCATGCTCATCCACAACGATAGCGAGGTGCGTCCGCATCCGTTGTGTCTCTCTCACAAAGTCGTACACAGACATGGTCTCGGGAACAAACTGCGCCGGGCGAATAAACTGTGCGATCGACAGATCCAGCTCACCGCGTTCAACACTCGGCAACAGCGCCTTGATGAAGACCACTCCCACAATGTGGTCCAAATCCTCACGGTACACCGGCATGCGGGAGTACTCGTGTTCGCGAAAGACCTCCAGTGCTTCACCCACGGTGGCGCTCTCAGGCAAAGCGACAACATCCAGTCGCGGGATGAGAAGCTCAGATAGCACCATGTCGTGAAACTCCATGACTCCCTGAATCATCTGTGCTTCATCTTGTTCCAGCACACCGTGCTTCTCACTGTGCGAAAGCAGTGATTTGAATTCCTCGTCGGTAATGAAAGGCGCGGCACGCACCTCGCTGATGCGAGTCACCCGGAAAAACAGTTCCGTCATACGCAACAACCCATCGCGCACCGGCGTCAACAGTTTATCCACCGCCAGAAGCGGAAATGCCGCGGTGCGAGCAAAGCCTTCACCACAGCGGAGCGCGGTCACCTTCGGCGTTATCTCGCCAAAAAACACCAGGAACGCCGTACACAGCAATGCTGCTGAAAGGTATGCCGCCGCAGGTGAGAACGAAAATGCGTCCGTCAGCATCGTCTCGACGCGGCTACCCAGCAACACAGCGATCAGCACGTTCACCAGATTGTTCCCCACGAGGATGGTGGTGAGAAGCCGACCGGGATGGGACCACATGCCGGACACCAGCCGGCCTGAGAGGGTTCCGTCGTTCGACATGGCGCGCAGGCGCACACGCGAGATCGAGCAGAAGGCTGTCTCTGAACCCGAGAAAAACGCTGAGGCAAGCAGGAGCAGAGCGATGGCAATGATGACTTCCGCGGGCAAGTATTCTGACCAGAGCGAGGGGAGATGCACCTCTCCGATAGAGGAGACTCCCGCCCGATCCGCGGAGACAACGTGGCCGCCTGCCAACAGCGCGAGCATCACCGTACCCAGAACAATCCACCTCCGGGTCGTCGTACGAGAGGAAACGCGGCCACGGGTGTGGCGGCTACAGTTCGGGCCGCTATCGTCGTCCAGCAAAACAGACCTCCTACCTCGGGCGGCGTTTGCTCTGGGGCGCGGTTTCCCCGGGAGCATACCGCCACGCGGCGTTTGCCTCACAGTTCAGGTAACGGGACTGCTTCTCGATCATCGCCGCTTGCCGCGCGGGCGTGTCGTGATCGCAACCGAGCAGGTGCAGCAGCCCGTGACAGAACAACAAGGCCACCTCGGCCCGGCGCGCGGCCGGATCGTCACCCGCCTGACGCGCGACCGTCTCCAGCGAAATCACGATGTCGCCAAGCACGCGCACCGGACTCGCCGGTGCAGGCGGCTGCCCAAACGACAGCACGTCCGTGGGCGCGTCCTTGCCCCGGTACTGCCGGTTCAATTCCTGAATCGCGGCATCATCACAAAACAGAACGCTCAGTTCGACATCCTCGCACACGCCCTCGCCATCGAGCACCCGTTGCGCGAGCCGCGTAAGCACGTCGCGCCGGTACGCACGTTTGGTGGCCGAGGTCGTGAGCACGTCCAGCAGCACCGCCATCATTCACTCTCCCGTGCGCCAGCGGTCGCCGTCCGCTCGGGGGAAAGCGGCTTGACCGCCTTCTCCGGATAGGCGATCCGCGTGTGCAGATTGGTCAGCACCTGCCGCGTCACCACGTCGCGGATGGTGCCCAGATCCTTGAGCGTAAGATCGCATTCGTCAAACTGACCGTCGGCCGCGCGCGCGTTGATGATCTTGTCCACGAACTCGCGGATCCGCTCCTCGTTGGGATTCTTGATGCTCCGCACCCCGGACTCGACGGCATCGCAGATCATCAGGATCGCCGTCTCGGGACGCTGCGGCTTGGGCCCTGGATAGCGGAAATCGTCTTCTACGACGTCGCCGTGACGGCTCTGCTCCAGGGCCTGCTGGTAGAAGAAGCTGATGAGTCCGGTGCCGTGGTGTTCCTTGATGCCGTCGACGACGGGCTTGGGCAAATGGAAACGGCGCGCCATCTCCACCCCTTCGGTCACGTGCGCGGCAATCGCGCGCGCGCTCATGCGCGGCGACAGGTCGTCATGGACGTTGACTCCTGTCTGGTTCTCGCTGAAATACTCGGGCCGTTGAAGCTTGCCGATGTCGTGGTAGTAGGCGCACACCCGCGCCAGGAGCCCGTTCGCGCCGATTGCCACTGACGCGGCCTCGGCCATCTGGCCCATCATCAGACTGTGCGAGTAGGTCGCGGGCACCTCTATCGCCATCTGACTGAGTACCTCGTTGTTCAGGTCGGAGTATTCGAGGAGCTGGATATCCGTCGTGATGCGGAACAGCCGCTCGAGCGGCGAGAGCAGCCCGGGAACCAGCACCATGCACATCCCGCCGTTCAGCAGAACCAGCACCATGCGGCGCAATGCCGCCTCGGACCACAAGGCATCGGTCGTCAGCACGATGGCCGCCATGGCGATCAGCCCGACAACCGTCGCCTTGACCGCCGCGCTGTTCATATCGCTCCGGCGGCGGACCACGGATATGCTGAACACGCCGGTGAATGCCATCGCCAACTGCACGATGAGCACCTGCCAGCTGTAGCCGTACTGCACCATGGTCAGGATGCTGATCAACACACTCACGATCAGCGCCAGCCGCGCGTTCACAAGAATGGCGACCAGTATGGCGGCGGCCGCCACCGGCACGGCGAAACCGGTCGGGTCAAAATACAGCATGACGCGCCCCAGCACGGGAGTCAGACACGTGAGCAGCAAACCAACGTTCAGACTGCGAAACACGTCGCCCTCTTTGAGCCCGATCACGGTCCGCACCCGCAGCAGGGCCGCCAGCGACAGCGCCACGAATATCAGATTGGCAAACAGCGCACTGAACAGCCGCGAGAGCGTCCGCTGCCCGGTCTCGACCTCCGCGAGATAGGCGCTGACATCCACGCGGGCCTGCCGTGTCCACCGGTCGCCCGCCCGGATGATCGTCTCGCCAATGGTGTACTCCCGGAGAATCGGCGCAACGGCCGCGCGGGCCTGTTCGCGGGCGGCCTCCGTGCCGACATGGTCGAACACCAGCGTCGGGGCCACCTCGGCCCACGCAAGCGGGAAGGCCGCCTGCTGCAATGCCGCGGCATCCACGGGCAACTCTCCCTGCGGCGCGGCAATGCCGACAACGTTGAGGGCCAGCCGTGTCCGCAGCATCTGCGCAGCTTCGGCGGGCGTCACCAGCCGGCCTGCCGGAAGCAGCTCGCTGACCCGCTGGTCATCCAAGGTCCGCTCGCGAATAACGGACACTTCACGTGCCTCCGGCGGGAGGTCCGCAAACTCGGACTCGCCCATGATGCCGTAGTTCAGGACATAGTGGAGCGCCTGGCGGGCACCGTCGGCAAGCGATTCCGCATACGCGGGGCGAAAGGCCTCACCCTCCGGTTCGGTCAAGCCCGCAACGGGCTGAGGCGCCTCGGGCGGCGTGTCTTCCCGAAGCGGCCGGGGATCACGCCGGGGTACAGTCGCCGGGTCGGGTAACAGCCAAGGGACCATGTGCGTGATGTTCGTGTCATTGGCGAGTCCCAGGTCTGCGGGCGTCAATCCGGACACATAGCCCGCGACGGCCTGCCGCACGACATCCGCCGACGGCGTCCGCATGTCCGATGCACGCAGCGCATCGCGCACGACGGCCGCCACGCTGGGAACATGCGCCAGCACCATGTCGATGCGGGCGTCGAGGGCGTCCATCTGGTTCTGTACGCGCTCGAGATCCACGCGGTAGTGTGCCGGAACGAGATCCGCCGCGGCCTGACGCGCCAGGCGCGTAGCCTCGAGGTTCTCGGACTCGAAGGGAATCTCGGCACGAATGTCCTCGTCCGAGATAACGGCACTTTCGACGTCCTCGAGATTGAACGGCAGCTCGAGCGTCGGATAGGGGGTAATCGCCGCGGTGAGCAGCAGAAATCCCAGCAGCCACAGCAGCTTGTGCAGCCGCGATGCCTGCAGGAACAGCCCGCGGACCCCTTGGGCGGCGCGCGACATGGCAACGGGCAGGCGTTGCTTTTTTTGCGTTGCCCTTCCGAGCATCATAGGCTGTCGTCCGCCGCCTCCTGGCCAGCCGCATCGGCGGCTTCGTAGGCGTCCACGATTCGCTGCACCAGCGGGTGCCGCACGATGTCCGCGCCCGTCAGCTCGACGATCGCAAGTCCGTCGATACCCCGCAGCACATCGCGCGCCTCGAGCAGGCCCGAGCGCGTGTGCCGGGGCAGGTCGATTTGCGTCACGTCGCCGGTCACGACGGCACGCGAGTTTTCGCCGATGCGGGTGAGAAACATCTTCATCTGGGCGGGCGTGGTGTTCTGCGCCTCATCCAGGATCACGAAGGCGCTGCTCAAGGTACGCCCGCGCATGTACGCCAGCGGCGCCACTTCGATCATGCCGCGATCCATCAACCGCTGCACCCGCTCGGGCTCCACCATCGAGTACAGCGCGTCGTACAACGGTCGCAGATACGGGTTGATCTTCTGGGCCAAGTCGCCGGGAAGGAACCCCAGGTTCTCACCCGCTTCCACCGCCGGCCGGGTGAGGATCAGCCGGTTGACCTCCTTGTTGAGCAGACTGGAGACGGCGGCCGCCATCGCCAGATAGGTCTTCCCGGTACCGGCCGGGCCAATGCTGAACGTGATGTCGCAGGAACGGATCGCGTCGAGGTATGCGCGCTGGCCCCGGGTGCGTGGCTTGATGTGGATGTCCTTGCGCAGGGCCGCCGGGACGTCGCCCAGCACCGAACCCAGCGCATCCACCCGGCGGCTGCGCGCTTCGCGCAGGGCGTAGCTCATGTCCGCCCGCGACGGCGTATGCCCCCGCCGCACGGCATCGAGCATCTCGCCGAGCACATCGCTGACCACTATCGTATCGGGCTCGTCGCCCACGACCACGATCTTGGCGCCACGGTCCACGATCCGCACCGGGGCCTCAGATTGTATGTATCTGCGCAGCTCTCCGTTGTGGCCAAGAAGCTTCAAGGCCTCGTCCTGGCTATTTAGAACAATCTCGTGTGTCAGAGCCGCTGAGCGTCCTCTGTTATGCCCCGTGAGCCCGCGCCCGCGTCACGGGGCTGTTTCTATGCGGTAGACGGTCTCGCCCGGCCGCACCAGGTTCTTCGCGCGGCGAATGCTCGCCTCCTGCTCAACCCGGTTTTCCCTTAGATCCTGCACGCGCTGCTCGAGCCGGGCTTCTTCCCTGCGGGCGGCCTCGACCTGCTCGCGCAACTGTTGGAGTTCTGCGGTGCTCTCCGTGTACTCGATGTAACGCGGAACAAGGCCGCGCCACTCCGTGTACGCCGCGGACAGCGCCACAAGCACCAGCAACACCAGCCAGAACCGTCTCGTTGACGTCGTGCGCATCGTTTCCTGAAAGCAGGGGAGACACCCCATGGCGTCCCCCCTGCCGTTCGCCTTACTTGCCTATATTATAGAACGCATCGGCCCCAGGATACACTGCCTGATCGCCCAGCTCCTCCTCGATCCGCAGCAACTGGTTGTACTTGGCGATGCGGTCGCTTCGCGAGGCGGAACCGGTCTTGATCTGACCGGCGTTGGTCGCCACGGCGATATCGGCGATGGTCGAATCCTCCGTCTCACCGCTCCGGTGGCTGATGACCGCCGTGTAACCGGCTTTCTGGGCCATCTGGACGGCTTCGAGGGTCTCCGTAAGCGTTCCAATCTGGTTCACTTTCACCAGAATCGAGTTCGCGATGCCCTTGTCGATGCCCTTCTTCAGGAACTCGGTGTTGGTCACGAACAGGTCGTCGCCGACGAGCTGGACTTTCTTGCCCACGAGGTCCGTGAAGGTCTTCCAGCCGTCCCAGTCGTTTTCGGCCATGCCGTCCTCGACCGAAATGATCGGGTACTCGTTGATCCAACCCTGAAGGAACTGGGCCATCTCCGTGGCGCTCAGGCTCTTGTTCTCGGCATCCAGTTTGTACTTCTTGTTCTTGTAGAACTCGCTTGACGCGCAGTCGAGGGCCAGGAAGATATCCTTACCCGCCTTGTAGCCGGCCTTCTTGATGGCCTTGAGAATGACGTCAATCGCTTCCTTGTTCGAGCCGAGACTCGGGGCGAAACCACCCTCGTCGCCGACGGCGGTATTGAGCGAGGCGTCCTTCAGCACGCTCTTGAGGGCGTGGAAGACCTCGGCGCCCATGCGCAGGGCCTCGGAGAACGCGGACGCGCCGACGGGCACGATCATGAATTCCTGGATGTCGACGTTGTTGTCGGCGTGGGCGCCGCCGTTGAGGATATTCATCATCGGGACGGGCAGCATGTGCGCGTTCGTGCCGCCGATATAGCGGTACAACGGCATCTCGAGCGTCTCGGCGGCAGCGCGGGCCGCGGCAAGCGACACGCCCAGGATGGCGTTCGCGCCCAGCTTGCTCTTGGTGCTGGTGCCGTCAAGATCGCACAGGGTGCGGTCGATCTCGCGCTGGTTGAGGGCGTCCATGCCCAGCAGTTCCTCGGCGATGGCCGTGTTCACGTTCTCGACCGCTTTCAGCACACCCTTGCCCAGGTAGCGCTTGGGGTCCTTGTCGCGCAGCTCGACGGCCTCGTGTTCGCCGGTGGAGGCGCCGGAAGGCACCGCCGCACGGCCAACCACGCCGCTCGCCAGGTACACGTCCACCTCGACCGTGGGATTGCCGCGGGAATCGAGGATTTCCCGTCCCTGAATGCCAGTAATGCGTGTCATCGTGTCGTCTCTCCTTCGTTCAGCCGCCTCAATGGCGGCCGGTAGCGTAACTCCATACCCCGGCGGCGGCTAGCCTTTCCAGGGAAACAAGGCATCTCGAATTCCGCGGTTCAAATAGTCGTCTTCCCCGTCCGGCACGGGCCGCGCAGGCTCCACGGCCACGGAGAGCCGGGTCGTGTGGCCCTGCGCCTTCGCCGCCAACGGGTCTTGGGCAACCGCCGCATACTTCCGCGCCAGCATCTCGTAGGCGCTGCTGACCATCACCAGCGCCACGGCGCCATACAAGAAGAACAGAACCGGCGGCACGGCGAGCGTAAAGGTCCAGAGGATCATTACGAACCCCAATGCCACCACAAAAAACGTGTTGTCGAACACCAGCAGGGCCGCCAGCTTGGCGGTGGCCCACGCGCTGGCCTTCTTCTGCACGAGCGCCGGCAGACTCAACAGCGCGGTCAACCCCAGAAACAGCAGCGCCCAGCCGGCCAGCGCACCGAGCAGGACCCCCAGCCACTGGGCCGAACCCGTCAGACGAGCCGGGTAGAACCATACGCTCGTGGCCATCGCGCTGCCGAGAAACAGGTAGGCCAGCCCCAGAATCGCCGCGCGAAACCCGTACCGACGCATCCCGCTGAACATCGTGCGCACGGATCCGTCCCGCGTGTCAATCAACTCTTTGGCCATCTCGGCCAGCCCCACGGAGACAACGGGCAGGACCACGCCGAGCGTGAGCACCGCCGCCGGAAGACCTATCCAGACCGCCGGCCCCGCCACCTCCGGCCCGATGCCCTCGCCGCCCGCCGCCGCGATGAACGGCATCAGCGTCGCGTAGGCGAAGGAACCGGGAAAGGTCACGGCCAGCGCCCACACCAGATTGGCCAGCACGAGCTTTCCGAGATGGTCATACATGACCCAGAAGGTCATTTTCAGCGTGCGGCCTACCATCGCGGCTGCTTCACAGGAAAACGTGCACTTGCCGCCGCGTGCGCAGCTCGGACATCCACTTGTTGTAGCGTTCGAGCGCGGCCCGCCGGCGCAGCACCGGCTCGATCTCGCTGCGGATGGCATCGAGATCCGTCACACCGGCCGATTCGTAGGCTTCCGCCTGCAGCAACGAGACGCCGCCGGGGGTCTCGACGATATCACTGACGTCCCCTGCCTGAAGGCCGAATACCGCTTCCTCGAGCGGGGCGACCAGGTCCCCGCGCTGCACCCAGCCGATGATGCCCCCCTGGTCCGCGCCCGGGGCCTGCGAATGGGTCTTGGCCAGCTCCGCGAACTCAGCGCCCTGCGCCAGCTCCTGCTTCAGCGCCTCCAGTTTCGCCCGCGCCTGCGCACGCTCGCTGTCGGTAGACGCCGACAGGAAGATCTGGCGCACACGGGTCCGCTCGGGACGCTGAAACATGTCCGGGTTGTCTTCGTAGTACTGGGCGACCTCGCTGGCACTGACGACCACCGCGCTCTCGAACTCCTGCATCTTGCGGTAGCCCATGACCTGGGCCATGCGATCCTTGCCCAGACGGTTGCGAAAGTCGCTCAGACTCTCGCCCGCTTGCTCGATCTCCGCCATGAAGGCCTCGTTGCTCGGGTAGAGGTTGCGCAGTTTCCGGATCTGTTCCTCGACATAGGAGTCGTCGATTGTGACGCCCGCCAGGAGGGCCTCACGGATGAGTATCTTTTGATCGATCGCTTGCTCGAGCGCTTCGCGCAGGACCTGCTGCTGGGTCGCGTCGTTCGCTCCGCTCGAGGCAAGCTGGCCGCCCACCTCGCGGATCAAATCGCTCATCAGAATGACTTCGGTATCTACGGTGGCGACGATGCTGTCAACCAGGAGACCGTGCGCGCTTGCGCCGCACAAAACCGACAAGACGACCAGGCACTGACATACCCGTTTCATCCGATTGTTCCTCTTCACCTATCAGCTGGTGTTGGTTTCAAGCCCTTGAACAGGCCACAAGAATACCACACGCACAAAGCGGGCAACAAATGACTTGGCGCACATACGAAGCCACGCCCGGCGGCGGGCCCGGGCGTGGCGGAGTCGCTTGCTATAAGACGCGCGCTACGCCAGCGCTTCCTCGGCGTCGTCGTCGCCGGTCAGGTCGCCCGGCAGACCGACCTCGAGTTCCTCGGAGTAGTCCAGCTCGGCCGCGCGGAGCACGCACTGCGTGCCCTGGTAGTGCGGACTGCCGGTACCGGCCGGAATCAGGTGACCGATGATCACGTTCTCCTTGAGCCCGCGCAGGTAATCGCGCTTGCCGGACAACGCGGCCTCGGTGAGCACCCGGGTCGTCTGCTGGAACGAGGCGGCCGCCACGAAACTCTCCGTGCTGAGCGCGGCCTTCGTAATCCCCTGCAGGATGGGCTCGGCCTCGGCCGGACGCCCGCCCTTCATCAGGGTCTGGTTGTTCATCTCCTGGAAGCGGATCTTGTCGACTTCCTCGTGCGCCAGGAACGCCGTGTCGCCCGGATCATCCTTGATGCGCACCTTGCGCAGCATCTGGCGGATGATGATCTCGATGTGCTTGTCGTTGGTGCGCACGCCCTGCAGACGGTACACCTGCTGAATCTCGTCAAGCAGGTAACGGCGCAGTTCGTCTTCACCCTGAACTTCCAGAATGTCCTGCGGAATGACGGGACCGTCGGTCAGGCGCTGCCCGGCGTACACCCGGTCGCCCGCCTGCACGTTGAGGTGCTTGCCCGGCGGAATGACGTACTCGCGGGCCTTGCCGACCGGCGGAATGACCCGCACCTTGCGCATTCCCTTGGTCGCGCCGCCCAGTTCGACGAGTCCGTCGATGTGACTGATGACCGCCGGATCCTTCGGCTGACGCGCCTCGAACAGCTCGGCCACGCGCGGCAGACCGCCCGTGATGTCCTTGGTCTTGCTGAACTGGCGCGGCGTCTTGGCCAGCAGGTCGCCCGCCAACACCTTCCCGCCGCCCTCGACCATCACATGGGTCTGCGCCGGGACCGTCGAGTACGCCAGGACTTCGCCGTCCGGCCCAAGGATCGTGATCTGCGGGTGCAGATCCTGCTTGTGCTCGGTGATGACGCGTTCCTGCATGCCCGTGTCGGGGTTGATGTCCAGGCGCATTGTCACGCCCTCGACCATGCCCTCCAACTGGACCGTGCCGTTGACTTCCGCGACGATGGTGACGTTATACGGATCCCACTCGAAAATCACCTGGCCCTTGCGCAGTTTCTCGCCGTCCTCGGCATGCAGCACGCAGCCGGTGGGCAGCGCGTACCGCTGCATTTCCTTGCCCTCGTTGTTCAGGATGACCAGCTCGCCGCCGCGGTTCACGACGACCCGGCGGCCGTTGCGATCCGTGGCCACGCGCACGTTCTCGCGGAACTGCACGGTGCCCGCATCCGGCATCCGGATTTCGTTCGCCTCAACCTGACGGCTCGCGGCGCCGCCGATGTGGAAGGTCTGCATGGTCAGCTGCGTGCCGGGCTCGCCGATGGACTGCGCCGCGACGATGCCAACCGCCTCGCCCAGCTCAACCAGCTTGCCTGTGGCCATGTTGGTGCCGTAGCACATGGCGCACGCGCCACGCTTGGCTTCGCAGGTCAGCACCGAACGGATGCGGACGCCCGGAAGGCCCTTCTCGATAATCCTGAGGGCCGCTTCCTCGGTGATCATTTCGTTGGCACGCACGATCGGCTCGTCCATGCCCGGAACCGTCACGTCGTCCAGCGCGTAACGCCCGGCCACACGCTCTTCGAGTCCGGCTACGATGTCCGAGCCGTCCATCAGCGGCTCCACCCAGATGCCGTTGAGCGTGCCGCAGTCGATCTCCTCGATGTTGACATCCTGCGCCACGTCCACGAGCCGGCGGGTGAGGTACCCGGCGTCGGCCGTCTTCAGGGCCGTGTCCGCCAGCCCCTTGCGGGCGCCGTGCGACGACACGAAATACTCGATAACCGTCAACCCCTCGCGGAAGTTCGAGGTAATGGGCGACTCGATGATGTCGCCCGACGGCTTGGCCATCAGGCCACGCATGGCCGCCAACTGACGGATCTGCTGGCGCGAACCGCGCGCCTTGGAGCTGAACATCAGGTGAAGACCGCTGAATCCCTGATCGTTCGCCTTGATGCGCTCCAGCATTGCCTCGGACACCGCCTCGGTCGTCGACGTCCACTGGTCGATGATCTTGTTGTAGCGCTCGCCTTCGGTGATGAGACCGTTCTGATACATCTCGTCGATGCGCTCAACCTCTTCCTGGGCGACCTTGATCAGGTTCTTCTTCTCATCGGGCACAATCATGTCCACAATGGCGATCGAGATACCCGCCAGAGTCGCGTGCTTGAACCCAACGCGCTTGAGCGCGTCGAGCAGCTCGACGGTCTTGGCATGTCCATGCCGCGCGTAGGCCTGCGCAATGACGTCGCCGATGGAATTCTGGTCATGCTCGCGGTTGATGTCGCGGATGGTGATCTCCGGCGGCAGCGCATCGGCCAACAGCACACGGCCGACCGTCGTATCGACCATCTCGCCGTCCGCAACGACCTTGATGGCGGCGTGGAGATCCACCGCGCCGCTCTCGTAGGCCATGATCACGGCTTCGGGGGTGGCATAGACCTTCCCCGGGTTGAGAATACGGCCGTCCTGACCGGTCCATTCGGCCTTCCACTCACCGTTGGCGCCGCGTCGGTGCCGGCACATGTAGGCAATACCCAACACGATGTCCTGGCTCGGCGTGACGATCGGGCGGCCGTTCGACGGCGAAAAGATATTCGTCGTCGACAACATGAGAAGCCGCGCCTCCAGCTGGGCGGCGGGCATCAGCGGCACGTGCACGGCCATCTGGTCGCCGTCGAAGTCCGCGTTGAACGCGCGACACACCAGCGGATGGATGCGAATGGCCTTGCCCTCTATCAGTACCGGCTCAAAGGCCTGAATACCCAGGCGGTGCAGCGTGGGCGCGCGGTTGAGCATGACCGGGTGGTCCTTGATGCACTCTTCGAGGATGTCCCACACCTCTTCACGGCCCTGGGCAATCGCCCGCTTGGCCGCCTTGATGGTGGTGGCAATACCGCGCTCTTTGAGCTCGTGAATGATGAACGGCTCGAACAGCTCGAGCGCCATTTTCTTGGGCAGACCGCACTGGTGGAGTTTTAGCTCCGGACCCACGACGATCACTGAACGGCCCGAGTAGTCCACGCGCTTGCCGAGCAGATTCTGGCGGAAACGTCCCTGCTTGCCCTTGAGCATATCGCTCAGGGACTTGAGCGGCCGGTTGCCCGCACCAAGCACCGTGCGGCCATGGCGGCCGTTGTCGAACAAGGCGTCCACGGCCTCCTGCAGCATGCGCTTCTCGTTGCGCAGGATGACTTCCGGCGCGCGCAGCTCGATGAGGCGCTTGAGACGGTTGTTGCGATTGATCACGCGCCGGTACAGGTCGTTGAGGTCGCTCGTGGCATAGCGGCCGCCTTCCAGCGGCACCAGCGGACGCAGGTCCGGCGGAATCACGGGGACGACGTCCAGCACCATCCAGGCGGGATTGTTGCCCGACTTGCGCAGGGCCTCCACCACCTTGAGCCGCTTGACGGCCTTCGTGCGGGCCTGCGCCGAGGTCGTCGAGCGGAGCTGCTCGTGTAACTGGACGCTCAGTTCCTCGACGTCAACCTCTTCGAGAAGCATCTTGATCGCTTCCGCGCCCATCTTGGCAACGAAGCGGTCGCCCCACTCGTCGCGGGCCTCCTGGTACTCGTCCTCGGTCAAGGCCTGCATCTTGTCCAGGCTCGTGTCGCCCGGATCGATGACGACGTAGTTCTCGAAGTAGATGATTCGCTCGAGCACGCGAATCGACATGTCCAACAGGTTGCCGATCGCGCTGGGCGTGGTCTTGAAGAACCAGATATGGGTAACGGGCACGGCCAGCTTGATGCTGCCCATGCGTTCGCGCCGCACCTTGGACTCGGTGATCTCGACGCCGCAACGGTCGCAGGTAATCCCGCGATGTTTCACCTTCTTGTACTTGCCGCACCCGCACTCCCAGTCCTTGACCGGCCCGAAGATGCGCTCGCAGAACAGGCCGTCTTTTTCCGGCTTGAAGGTGCGGTAGTTGATCGTCTCGGGCTTCTTGACCTCGCCCCGGGACCATTTCAGTATCTCTTCGGGCGACGCCAGCCGAATCTGGACCGCGTCGAATCGTTCACCCGTGGTGGCTACGTATTTTGACACCGCTTAGTCCTCCGACGGTTCTTCGTCTTCGTCAATTTCCAGGACGCTCTCGACCTTCACGAGCTTGATGACATCGAGACACAGGCTCTGCATCTCGCGTACCAGCACGTTGAACGACTCGGGCGTGCCGGGATCAACCTCACGCTCACCCTTGACGATCGCCTCGTAGGCCTTGGTGCGGCCCTGGATATCGTCTGACTTGATGGTCAGCAGTTCCTGGAGCGTATAGGCGGCGCCATAGGCCTCGAGCGCCCACACTTCCATTTCACCGAAGCGCTGACCGCCGAACTGGGCCTTGCCGCCCAGCGGTTGCTGTGTCACGAGCGAATACGGCCCGATGGCACGCGCATGAATCTTGTCATCCACCAAGTGGTTGAGTTTGAGCATGTAGATCTGGCCGACGGTCACTTCCTGGTCCATGTACCGCCCGCTGCGGCCGTCGCGCAGCTTGATCTTGCCCGACTCGGGCAGCTTGGCCTTGTGCAGATACTCGCGGATGACCTCCTCGGAAGCGCCGTTGAACACCGGCGTAGCCACCTTGATCCCGAGAGCCTTGGCCGCCCACCCCAGATGGGTTTCGAGAATCTGGCCCACGTTCATACGGCTCGGCACGCCGAGAGGATTGAGCACTATCTGGACCGGGGTGCCGTCCGGCAGGAACGGCATGTCTTCGGTCGGCAGAAGTTTGGCCACAACGCCCTTGTTGCCGTGGCGGCCGGCCATCTTGTCGCCCACCGACATGCGTCGCTTCGTGGCGACGTACACCTTCACCTGCTTGATGACGCCCGGTGGCAGCTCGTCGCCCTTGCGCAGGTTGTCGATCTTGCTGTCGCGGAACGCGATGAGTTTCGCCTCTTCCATCGCGGCCATGTTCACCAGCCGCGTGAACCGCTGCTGGATCCGCTTGTCCTCGACGCGCAACCGGGCCAGAACCGAGTACTCGGCCCTGTCCAAGTGCGCCACCTTGACCTTCTTGCCCTTCTCGAGGACCAGTTCGTCGGTCTTGTGGTCCACCACGTCTTCGAGAATCTTCAGGCCGATCAGGTCGTCCTTCACCAACTTCACGAAGGTGTTGCGGACGTCGTTGATCTTGTCCTGATAGTACTTCTTGACCTTGTTGACTTCCGCGGTCAGCGCCGTCTTGGAGCTGGAATCGTTGCCCTTGTCGCGGCGGCTGGACACCTTGACATCCACCACCACGCCCTCGGCGCCCGGCGGTACCGTCAACGACGCGTCCCGCACATCCTCGGCCTTTTCGCCGAAGATGGCCCGCAGCAGCTTCTCTTCCGGGGCCAGCTCGGTCTCGCCCTTCGGGGTCACCTTGCCGACAAGAATGTCGCCGTGCTTGACCTTCGCGCCAATCCGCACGATGCCGGACTCGTCCAGGTTCTTGAGCGCGTCCTCGCTCACGTTCGGAATGTCGCGCGTCACCTCTTCGGGCCCGAGCTTCGTGTCGCGGGCCTCGATGTCGAACACCGAGATATGCACCGACGTGAACACATCTTCCTTGACGAGATCCTCGCTCAGCAGGATGGCGTCTTCGAAGTTGTATCCTTCCCAAGGCAGGAAAGCCACCAGCACATTGCGGCCAAGCGCCAGCTCGCCGTTGTCGGTGGCCGGACCGTCCGCGATGATGTCGCCGGCCTTCACCCGGTCGCCCTGCTTGACGATCGGCTTCTGGTTGATGCACGTGTTCTGGTTGCTGCGAATGTACTTCTTCAGCACATACTCGTCTTCTTCCGGCCGGAACGGATTGGCGTCCGGCTTGCCGTCGACGTCACAGCGGATGCGGATGACTTCGCTGTCCGCATACTCGACCACGCCCGCGCGCTCGGCTCGCACCACCGTGCCCGCGTTCTTCGCGGTGATATACTCGAGACCGGTGCCCACCAGCGGCGAGTCCGTCTTGAGCAGGGGCACCGCCTGGCGCTGCATGTTCGAGCCCATCAACGCGCGATTGGCGTCGTCGTGTTCGAGGAACGGAATCAGGGCCGCCGCGACGCTCACCATCTGCTTGGGCGACACGTCGATATAGTCGACCTCTTCCGGGTTGACGCGCGGATAGTTGCCGCGATGCCGCGTCAGCACCAGCGGCGCGCGGAAACGGCCCTTCTCGTCAATCGGCGCGGTCGCCTGGGCGATCACGTAGTTGTCTTCGTCGTAGGCCGACAGCGCTTCGATGTCGCGCAGCACCGTGCCGTTGTTCACTTTGCGGTACGGCGTCTCGAGGAAGCCGTACTCGTTGATGCGCGCAAAGGTCGACAGAGACGCCATCAGACCGATGTTCGGGCCTTCAGGCGTCTCGATCGGGCAGATACGGCCATAGTGGGTCGGGTGCACGTCGCGCACTTCGAAGCCGGCGCGTTCCCGGCTGAGGCCGCCCGGCCCAAGCGCGCTCAGGCGCCGCTTGTGGGTCAGCTCGGCCAGCGGATTGATCTGGTCCATGAAATGCGACAACTGGCTGCGGCCGAAGAAATCCTTGATCACCGCGCTCACCGGCTTGGGATTGACCAGGTTCTGCGGGGTCAACTGGTCTTCGTCCTGGAAATTCATGCGCTCGCGGACCGTGCGCTCCATGCGAACGAGTCCTATGCGCACCTGATTGGCGAGCAGCTCGCCCACGGCACGCACGCGGCGGTTTCCAAGGTGGTCGATGTCGTCCAGCACGCCTTCGCCGCCGCGCAGCCGCACCAGATACTGGAGCGTCGCCACGACGTCTTCCTTGGTCAACGTCTTGGTTTCCTGCGGGATGTCGAGACCCAGCTTGCGGTTGATCTTGTAGCGGCCGACGGACGCGAAATCATAGCGGCTGCCATCGAAGAACATCCGCTGGAAGAAGGTGCGCGTCGTCGCTTCCGTGGCCGGATCGCCCGGACGAATACGGCTGTAGATCTCGCGCAGGGCGTCTTCTTCGGTCTGCGTGCGATCCTGCGCGAGCGTGTTCACAATGCTCGAATCGCGGTTCAGGTCGCGGTCGCTGACCAGCGGCAACTCCTTGACGTGCGAATTGAGCAGGCGGTCCCACTCGGTCGCCGTCAGCTCGCGGCCCGCGTCCACAAGCACTTCACCGGTCTCGGGGTCGAAGACGTCAGTGGCGGAAACACGCCCGACCAAATCCTCGGGAGCGTACGACTTGCCGTCGATCTTCACTTTGGTGCGCCCGAGAACGGCGTTCTCGAACTTGTAGAAGAGTGCGAGGATCTGTTCGTTGTCTACATACCCGAACGCGCGCAGGAACGTGGTCGCCAACATGCGCGAACGCCGGTCAATGGTCAACCACAGCACGTCGTTGATATCGTACTCGAACTCGAGCCACGCGCCGCGGTACGGAATCACCCGCGCCGACAGCAGGGTCGAGCCGTTCTGGTGCAGCTTGGTCTCGAACGACACGCCGGGCGACTTGTGCAACTGGCTCACAATCACGCGCTCGGCGCCGTTGATAATGAACGTGCCGTTCGGCGTCATTACCGGAAGCTCGCCAAGAAACACTTCCTGCTCCACCATCAGCCGTTCACGCAGTTCGCTGGATGGGCCGACCTCCTCGTAGCGCACCAGGCGCAGCAGCGCCTTGAGCGACGCCGCATAGGTCACACCCCGCTCCTGGCACTCCTGTACCGGATACTTGGGCGGAGCGAACGAGTAGTGCACGAACTCCAGACGAGTCAGCCCATCGGTCGACTTGATCGGAAAGACGTCCAGGAAGACCTCCTGAAGTCCCAGGAACCGGCGCTCGTCGGGCGGCACGTCCCACTGCAGGAACTCGCCGTAGGAGCGAGTCTGAATCTCGATGAGGTCCGGCATTTCCGCCTCATCCGGGATGCGGCCCAGGGAAATGCGCTTAAAACGTTGTTGGGGAGCAACAGCCATGCGGGATACCCCTCTACGTTCACTGAAGGTTAGCGGTTAACAGACATGTGCGCTTCGATGCGGAAAAGCCTTGCCATTGAATGCCCGCGCAAAAGACACAGCGCCCCCTTGGGGCACAAATGTAGATCCTACCATGGAGCGAAGGCCGTGTCAAACTGCCATCAGCAAGAATCTTGCCTCTTTGTCCGCGGCGCCACGGAAAGCGGCACCAGGCTTGCCATGCGAACCCATGAAACAAGACATGGGCCAACTCGTCGAATATTCCCGCCTGCCAGGGAACCATGTTACGTAAAAAGGTATTTACTTTTTTGCCCGCATGCGATAGCATGGGACATGCAGCAACGACGCACTGGCGGATCGGGGGCCGGGGAGTCTCTCTGGGACTCAGCAGAAGCTGTTGCCGGTGGGGTGGGTTACTTTTGCGTGGACACGCGGAGTCCAGAGGCGAGGACCTCTGGACTCCGGGATGGCAGGAGAGCAGCGCCTTACGCCTCGCCGAACACGGCCCGCAGGCGGTCGTAGATTCCCCCAAAGGCCCCATTGCTCAATATCAATACCACGTCCTGCGGCCGCAATTCCGCGTCGAGCCACGTCACCAGCTCCTCCACGTCTTCTGCGGTGTACGCGGCCTTGCCACTGTCTCGCAGAGCGGCAACCACCGCCGCACGGTCGAGCCGTTGATCCTCGGCCAGGCGGTCGCCGCGGAAGATTGGCCCCAGCCAGACCACATCGGCGGGCGCGAAGGCCTCGGGAAAGCGCGCCTGAAACCGGTTGGTCACGGTGGTGTTGCTGCGGGGCTCGAAGAGCACGATCAGCCGCCGCCCGGGCCAGCGCAGCCGCGCCGCCTGGACGGTCTCGGCAATGGCGGTCGGGTGGTGGGCGAAGTCGTCCACGAAACACGCACTGCGCGCCTCGAGGAAGACGTCCATGCGCCGCTTGACGCCTTGAAAGGACCCCAGGGCGGACAGAATGCGTTCGGGTGCGGCGCCCAGCAGTCCCGCCACAGTGACGGCGGCCATCGCATTCCGGGCATTGTGTCGCCCAGTGAGACAGGACGGCAGCAGCACGCTCCCCCACGCCTGGCCGTCAACCTGCACCGCCAGCCGGGTCCCGTCCCTTTCGTCCGTCACCGTGCCGCGCCAAGCCGCGCGATCATCCAGGCCATAGGTCGCCACAGGGGCCGGCGCGTCCGGCGCCAGCGCCATGGCCCCTGCCTCGTCGGCGCAGAGCACCACGTGACCCGAGGCGGGCACCTGCCGCAACATCCACCGGAAGGCCTGTTCGATGTCGGCCAGCGTCGCATAGATGTCGCCATGGTCGAACTCAAGCGATGTCACCACGGCGATTTCTGGCAAATAGTGGAAGAATTTTGCGCGCTTGTCGAAGAACGCGCTGTCGTACTCGTCGCCTTCCACAATGAAGGGCGCGCCGTCCGGGCCGAGGCGCGCCGGGTGGGCGAGATTCTTCGGCTGCCCGCCGATCAGGTAGCCCGGGTCCAACCCGCACTCGGTCAGAACGTGCGCGGTCAGCGCGGTGGTCGTGGTCTTGCCGTGGGTGCCGCAGATCGCCACGGGCCGCCGCGCGCGCAGCACGGCCCCCTTCATCCATTCCGGGAAACTGACATAGACCAGCCGCCGATCGAGGACCGCTTCGACCTCCGCGTTGCCCCGGCTCAAGGCATTGCCCACGACCACCACGTCCGGCGCCCAGTCCAGATTGGCGGCCGCGTAGCCCGTCGCGACGGGGATGCCGAGGGCCGCGACCATGTGCGAAGTCGGCGGGTAGAGCGGATTGTCGCTGCCGCGCACCTCCCACCCGGCCTCAACGGCGAGCCGCGCGGCCGCCACCATCCCGGTACCGCCAATGCCGCTGAAATGGACGCGCGGGGCGCGGTCCGTGGGCAGACTGAACACCATGGCGAGGGCTCTCCTGTATTGGGACTGTCTGGAGGGCTCATTGAAGCAGAATTGCGACCCTGAATCCAGACCGCACGCGGCCTGCCTACTCGCCGGGGAGCGCCGGCCCGGTCCGCATGTCGCGATCGAAGATCATGATATTCCGCCAGCGCTCACCGTGGAAACGCCGGAAGAGCACGCCGCTCAGCAGAATGATGTAGACCGTGGCGCCGATCCATGCCCCGACGGCCTGCATGCCAAGCACCACAGACAGGAACCACGCCAGCGGCAGAAACACGCCGTAGCCGAACAGCATCAGCATCGCGGCCATGTAGCGCGTGTCGCCTGCGCCGCGCAACGCCCCCATCGCGACGACATTCACCGCGTCACAGGCTTGGAACACGGCGCCGAAGATCAGCAACGTCTGCGCCAAGGCAACCACCTCCGGCCCTTGCCGGAAGACCACGCCGACCAAGGGTTTGGCGTACACCGCGAGCAAGATGCCCATGGTGCCCATGTACACGGCGCACAGCTTCATGGCCGTGTAGGTCCGCGCCTTGGCCCGGCGGATGTCGCCGCGTCCGATCCATTGTCCGACAATCACGGTGATCGCGTGCTGCATGCCCAGCGCGGGCATGAAGCTGAGATGGAGCAGTTCCATGGTCGCCACGTGTCCGGCGAGTTGGATCGTGCCGAAGAACCCGATCAGGATGCTGGTGAAGATGGACCAGTTGGCGACATCGAGGAAGACCGAGACCCCGGCGGGCCAGCCGATCCGCACCAGTTCCCGCATACGCTCGATGCTCGGGCGCCAGTTGCGACGGGTGTGGAAGCGACGGTTGCAGGACGGGCTCAGGAAGAGCGCCACGAGCAGGATAACGTTGAAGAACAGCGCGAGCACCGTCGCGATGGCCGCGCCGGCAACTTCAAGACGCGGCATCCCGAGCTTGCCGAATATAAGGCCGTAGTTGAGCAGGACGTTCAATCCATTGCTTGCGAGCACCGTGGCCATGGCGGGATAGGGCCGGTTCACGGCCTGAAAAAACGATACCAGCGCCCCCTGAAGACCGATGAACCCGTATCCGAACAGCCGCCATTGGAAATAGGTCACCTCGAGCTCGGTCACCTCGGGGCTGTGCCGCATGAATCCGAAAAGATAGGGCGCCAAGGGCCAGAAGAAGCCCGCCAGCAGCCCGGCGATCAGGGCAATGTAGATCCCCTGCCACGCGTACCGGGCGCAGTCCTCATGGGCGCCCCGCCCGAGACTCTGCGAGGCAAAGGTGCTGACGCATCCGACGATGCCCACCTGGAACGTCGAAATGGTAAAGGCCCAGATGCCCGCCGACCCCACCGCGGCCAGCGCCGCATCCCCCAGGTGGCCCACCATGGCCTGATCCACAAACTGCATGGCCGCAAAGGACATGGTTCCGACGATGATAGGACCCGCGAGCCCCACGACCTCACGCAGACCGGCGAGGCGTGGTTCGTCTGGAAGCGCTGGGGAAACGGACGGCACGCGGGGACTCCTGTGGGCATGGGTTGTGTTGGCGGGCGCAGTGTACCACACCCCGCGGTCCGCCGGACACACCGGATTGTTGCACGCCGCGGCCCGGGGCGTTACGCTGAAATACATGGCCAAGATTCACCTGCTCATTGACGACGCGGCGAACCGCCTCACCTTGCGCGCCCTGCTGGCCGCGGCGGGGCATCGCGTGGTCACCGAGGCGCCCGACATCGTCATCACGGACGACCGCGAGCAGGCCATCCGGCTGTCCAAGGAAGGGCCGACCCTGCTGCTGGCCACGGCCTCGGCAATCCCGGACGCCGTGGCGGCGATGCGCGAGGGCGTCTATGGGTACATCTTTGTCCCCTTTCAGCCGGGCGAGGCCGAATTGACCATCCAGCACATGCTCGACTGCGAGCACTACCGCGAGGGCGTGGAGGTGTTCCGGCCGATGACGCTGGAGGAGGCCGACGCGCGCCACATCATCGAGACCCTGCGCTACTGCAAGAACAACCGCGCCCGGGCCGCGCGCCTGCTGGGCATCGGCCGCAACACCCTGTGGCGGAAACTGAAACATCTCAAGGCCAAGCCGCGCCAAGAATAAGGAATACCATGGAACGACTCGGATGGAACAGTCTGGGCGCGAGCTTTGTGTGCGCGTCGTGCGGTGAACGGCACGAATTGCCGGTCGAGGCCGTACACATCGGCCCCGGCGCCGCCCAGCGCCTGGCCACCTTCGCCAGCGAACGCCTTGGGCGCACCTGCACCGTCGTGTCGGACGCCAACACGCGCGAGGCGGGCGGTGAGGCCCTGTGGCGCGCCCTCCGTGATGGCGGATTCCGCACCATCGAGAAGGCGTACGGCCCCGGGCCGCTCGAAGCCAGCCTGGAGGAGGCGCAGGCCGTGGCCCAAGCCGGGCAGGACGCTGATTTCTTCGTCGCACTCGGCGCGGGCACCGTGAGCGACCTGGCCAAGTACGCCGGGCACCTGACAGGCAAACCCGCGCTGCTGTTCGCGACGGCGGCCTCGATGAACGGCTACACCTCGGCCATCGCGGCCCTGCGGGTGGACGGTCTCAAGCGCACCCTCGCCTGCCGGCCCGCCTTGGGCATATTTGCGGACCCGGCCATCGCGGCCCGCGCGCCGGCGCGCATGACCGCCGCCGGGATTGCCGACTATCTTTCGAAATGCTCGTCGTCCGCCGACTGGCAGGCCTCGCATATCCTGCGCGGCGAGTACTACTGCGAGCGGCCGCGCGAATTCTTTGACGGAACGACCGAGGCGCTGCTTGCCGCGGCGCCCGGGGCTGGGCAGGGCGGCGAGGCCGCTGTCGCCACCGTGCTCGAGGCGCTGATGCTGTCCGGGCTGTCGATGGTCGTGGCGGGTTCGTCGGCGCCCGCGTCCGGCGGCGAGCACCTGCTGTCGCATTTCATGGACATGAAGCACGCGCTCTACGGAACCGGCCACGACCTGCACGGCGCACAGGTGGGCGTCGGCACGGTCTACTGCCTGGGTCTCTGGGAGCGCATCCTGTCACTGGACCCCAAAACGATCGACCCGGAGACGCTCATCGCCCGGCAGCCGTCCCTCGAGGACGTAGCCGCTTGGACGGAGCAGGACTGGGGACCCGAACTGGGCGCGATCGTGCTCGAACAGTGGAAACGCAAGGCGCTGTCGCCCGGGCAGCTCCGCGCCGAGCTGGCGACCTTCCGCGCGCGCCAGCCCGAATTGCGCGAGCGACTCGGCCAGGACCTGCTGCCCGCCAAGACCGTTGCCGAGGCCATCCGGGCCGCGGGCGGGCCCACAACCCCCGAGGAACTGGCCGCCGCGACGACCGAATACCGCCGCGCCCAGACGCAGGCGCGCTTTCTGCGCGACCGCTTCACGGTGCTGGACCTGGCGGCGGAGCTGGGGGTGACATGATGGTCCTGTGGGCAGTGGCCGTGACGGTCATGGCCGCCGGAGCGACCGCTCCGGGCGCCGACGTGCCCGGCCTGTTGCGCGCGGATCCGCGCCTGTGGACCATGCACCAGGCCTACCTCGCTTACCTGGACACCCACGAGGAACTGGCCCAACTCGAGGGGAAGTGGCTGGAGTTTGCGCTGGCGCCGCAGAACAGCCCGGAGGTTGCCGCGTTCGAGGAGGCGCTCGACGCGGACACGGCGTTGCGGGACGCTTACGCGCGCTATTTCCGGCATTTGGGCGCCACACCGGGCGGGCCGGGCCGGGCCATGGAATTGGCCGCGATCGAACGCGAGCTGCCCGAGGCCGCCGCACAGGGCCTGGCCTACCTGAAGGAGCATCCGCAATGGGCCGCGGGATTCCTGGGAGACGCCGGGACCGGCCTCACGACGCCCGCGCCCGTTGCACCCCTGGCCCGAATGATCCGGGAGAACCCCGCGCTGCGCCAACGGCTGACGGACACCTTTCGAGGATTGCTCGAGGGCGAGGATGCGGCCGAGGCCTTGGCGCCCTGGTGGCAAATGCTCGCTGGCGCCCCCACCGGGGAGGCCCGGACCGCCCGCGACTTCGAGCAGCGCCTTCGCGACACCCCCGCGATGTACCGGCTGTGGCAGCAGCGGTCGGCCCTGCTGGCCGACGCCCCCGAGGCGGCGCGCCGGATCCGGGATTGGCACGGTGCGCTGGCCGCCGACCCGCGCCTGGCCGAGGGCTACCCCGCATACCTTCAGCGCGAACTGACCCGCCCCGGCGGCCAACCGCCCGCCGTGGGCGAGCCCGATGGTCCGGTCGCACCTTGGCCGCCCTTCGAACCGCCTTCGGCGCCGTTTCCGGAGCCGCCCCGGTTGCCCGAATCGCCCGCGGACATCCCCGGGGTGACCGGACCGGCGGCGCCGCTCCCGCAACTTCCCGCCCCCCCGGCAGCCCTTCCGGCCATGCCGGAGATGCCGCGTCCGCCTCGCTTCCCCGGCCAAGAAGCGCGCCCCCGCCGGACCGCGCCGGGGTAGAACCCCGGGGGGTTGGTTGCATTCGCGCGGCGGAATGTGGTATTTCAATGCCCATTCCTCAGTGTTAACCCAATCATGGTGCGCCATTTATGAAAATACACGCGACGGCAATCGTCCACCCGAAGGCCGTGTTGGCCGACGAGGGTGAGATACAGGCCTATACGATCATCGGCCCCGAGGTGACCATCGGAGCCGGTACCATCGTCGGGCCCCATTGCGTCATCGAGGGCCGCACGGTGATCGGCAAGAACAACCAGATATTCAGCGGCTGCCAGATCGGCGTCCTGTCCCAGGACCTCAAGCACAAGCCCGGACTGGTCGGACGCACGGTCATCGGCGACGCTAACATGATCCGCGAACACGTCACCATTAGCGCCAGCACCATGACCGGATTCGACGACGAGCACCGTCTGACCCAGGTGGGCGACGAATGCATGTTCATGGCCAATTCCCACGTCGCGCACGACTGCCACGTCGGCAACCGCGTGATCATGGCCAACTCGGTGGCCCTGTCCGGGCATGTGGACGTCGAGGACAAGGCCATTCTGGGCGGCCTGAGCGGCGTGCACCAGGAATGCGTCGTGGGGACGATGGCGTTTGTAGGGGGGATGACCAGGGTGATCAAGGACGTGGCGCCCTACATGATCGTCGAGGGGAATCCGGCCCAGTGTCACGGCCCGAACACCGTGGGGCTGCGGCGGAACGGATTCACGGTCGAGCAACGCCAATTGGTCAAGACGCTCTACCGGCTCATGTTCCGGAGCCACCTGAACACGACCCAGGCCCTTCAGGAAATCGAGGCCACGGTCCCTGACAGCCCCGAACGGGCACACTTCCTGGGCTTTTTCCGCAAATCGCTGCGTGGCGTCACGCAGTAACCGGATCCCGTTCACATGCCCGCGGCACAGGGCCGCGGCTTCGGATTCCACGCAAGGCAGTTCACCGGGGTAAACACATGAATGTCCTTCGCGCCGGCGTGGTCGGCGTCGGCCATCTGGGCCGCCACCATGCCCGCCACTATGCCAGCATTCCAGGCGTCCGGCTCGTGGGCGTCGCCGATACCGACACACAGCAGGGGCGCAGCGTGGCCGAGGAATTCGGCACGGAGCATTTCGAGTCGGTCGAAGACCTGCTGGAGGCCGGAATTGACCTCGCCTCGGTCGCCGTTCCCACCACCGCCCATCGCAGCGTCGCCACGGCCCTGCTCGAAGGCGGCGCGGATGTCCTGGTCGAAAAGCCCATCGCGGCCAGCGTCGAGGAGGCGGCCCTGCTCGTCGAAACGGCCGCCAAGGCCGGGCGCATCCTCCAGGTCGGCCATATCGAGCGTTTCAACGGCGCCGTCGTGGCCCTCTTCGATGCTGTGCGGGATCCCCGGTTCATCGAATGCCACCGGCTCAGCCCCTACCCGATGCGCGGCCAGGATGTCAGCGTCGTGCTCGATCTCATGATCCACGACCTGGAGATCGTGCTGTCGCTGGTCAAGAGCCCCGTGGCGGGCATCGACGCCGTGGGCGTCCCGGTCTTTTCCGCCGAGGAGGACATCGCCAACGCGCGGCTGCGCTTCGAGAACGGATGCGTGGCCAATCTCACCAGCAGCCGGGTCTCGATGGAGCGCATGCGCAAGATACGGATCTTCGAGCCCAACGCCTACGTCTCGACCAACTACTCCGACCAGGAGGTGCTGATTTACCGCAAGCGGGACGTGCCCGGCCAGGAAGACGGCAGCCCGATGGACCGCATCAACATCGAGCAGCTCACGGTGAGCCGCGAGGAACCGTTGAAGATGGAACTCGATGCCTTTGTGAGCTGCGTCCGCGCGCGCACGCGCCCGCTGGTCTCCGGCGAGGATGCGCTCGAGGCCCTGAAACTGGCGTGGCGGGCGCTCGAATCCATTCGAGGCAGCCGGTGACGCGCATCTTTCTCTCAGCGGGCGAAACCTCCGGCGACATGCACGGGGCGGAGCTCGTGCGGGCGCTGCGTGCGGCCGATCCGTCGATCACGTGCGAAGGCATCGGCGGCCTGCTGATGCAGCAGGCGGGCATGACCCTGCACTGCAATTTGGCCGAACGCGGCATCATGGGGTTCACGGAGGTGGTGAAGAGTTTTGGGTTCGTCCGCCGCCTCTTTCTGGACACGGTCGCCGCATTCCGCCGCAGCCGGCCGGACGCGCTGGTTCTGATCGACTACCCCGGCTTCAACATCCGGCTGGCGCAGAAGGCCAAGGCGCTCGGCATCAAGATCTACTATTACATCAGCCCGCAGGTGTGGGCCTGGAAGAAACAACGCATACACACCCTTGCCCGCCTCGTGGACCGGATGCTCGTCATCCTTCCCTTCGAGCAGGCGCTGTACGAACAGGCAGGCGTGGACTGCGTGTACGTCGGCCATCCCCTTCTGGACCATATTGCGGCACGCACGGCCTCGCAGCCCATCCCGGGTGATCCCGTGATAGGACTGCTGCCCGGCAGCCGCGAACAGGAGATCGCGCGGCTGCTGCCGACGATGCTCGCCGTGGCCGCCGGGATCCGGAAGGCATGGCCCGAAGCGCGTTTCGTGACGCCCTGCGTGGACGAGGCCCGCGCGCAGCAGGTGCGGCGCGCCGCGGACGGCTTTCCCCTCGATATTCTGACGGGCCGCATGCACGACGTCCTGGCGTCCGCGCGGTTCTGCATGGTGGCCTCCGGCACGGCGACACTCGAGACCGCCCTGTTCGGCGTTCCGATGGCGATCCTGTACCGCGTGTCGCCCGCAAGCTACTGGCTGGCCAAACGCCTCGTGACCATCGAACACATCGGACTGGTCAACATCCTGGCCGGAGAACGCATTGTGCCTGAATTCATCCAGGGCGACGCGGCGCCCGCGAAGATTCTGCCGACGGCGCTTGAACTGATCGGCGACACCCCTGCACGCGAGACGATGCGGCGAGACCTGCAACGCGTGCGGGACCTGCTCGGCGGTCCAGGCGCTTCGGAACGGGCCGCGCACGCGATCCTCGATCACCTGAAAGGATGCTGCCGTGTCTGACCATTTGTATGTCATCGACGGATCCGCCTTCGCCTACCGCTCGTTCTTCGCCATTCGCAGCCTCACCGATTCCACCGGCCGTCCCACGAACGCCGTCTTCGGCTTCACCCGCATCCTCATGAAGATCCTCCGCGAGCACGACCCGTCCCACATCGTGGTGGCCTTCGATGCGCCCGGAAAGACCTTTCGCGCCGACATGTACCCGGCCTACAAGGCCAACCGCACCGCGATGCCCGAGGAGCTGGTCAGCCAGTTGCCGCTGATCGAGTCGGTCGTGGATGCCTTCGGCATCCCGAAGCTGCGCGTCCCCGGCGTCGAGGCCGATGACGTCATGGGCACGCTGGCGCGCCAAGGCGATGCCGCCGGGATGCAGGTCGTGCTGGTCACAAGCGACAAGGACGTCCTCCAGTTGGTTACGGGCCGTGTCCGGGTCTACGACCCGTACCGGGGCGACAGCGGCATGTGGTACGACCGCGAGGCGGTCATCGAGCGCTACGGGGTGCCGCCCGAACACGTGATCGATCTGCTGGGCCTGATGGGCGACAGCTCGGACAACGTGCCCGGCGTCCACGGCATCGGCGAGAAGACCGCGCGCAAGCTTCTCGAGACCTACGGGTCGCTCGAAGGACTTTACGGGCATCTGGATGAGCTGAAGGGCAAACAGAAGGAACGGATCGAACAGTATCGCGACAGCGCGTTCCTGAGCCGCGAGCTGGTGACCATCCACAAGGACGTCGATCTGCCGGTGCCGATCGAGGCCTGCCGCCGCGCCCCCCTCGATGCCAAGCGGCTGGCGGATGTCTTCCACGAACTCGAGTTCCAGAAGCTCCTCGAAGAATTCCTGCCGGACGCCGCGGAGGAGGAGGTCACGGACTACGTGCTGGTCGACTCCCTGAATGCGTTGCACCGCGTGGTGGACGAGATGCGCCGCGCCGGGGCATGCGCCGTGGATACTGAGACCACGTCCGTCGATGCCATGCGCGCCGAACTGGTCGGCGTCTCGCTGGCCTGCACCCCGCGCAAGGCCTACTACATCCCGGTCGGTCACACGGCCGAGGGCATGCGCCGGCTGCATCCCGGCGAGCTCTTTCCGGACGAGGTCGCGGCCCTGCCGCGTGATGAGGCCCTCGCCCTGCTGCGCGGACTGCTCGAAGACCCTTCAGTCGCCAAGGTCGGCCACAACATCAAGTACGACCTGATCGTTCTGCGGCGATGCGGGATTGTCCTGGCCAATATCGCCATGGACACCATGGTCGCGTCCTACTTGACGGACCCCTCGCGGTTGAGGCATAATCTAGCTGAAGTCAGTCTTCAATACCTCAGGCGTAAGATGATCCCCATCACCGACCTCATCGGCAAGGGATCCAAGCAAATCACTTTCGATAACGTCCCCGTCGACCAAGCCTGTGTCTATGCCTGCGAAGATGCGGACGTTACGTGGCGCCTGTCGGGGGTATTCCGGACGTTGCTCCGCGAGCGCGAACTGGAGTCGCTGCACGACAGCGTCGAGGTACCGCTCCTGGGCGTGCTGGCCCGGATGGAGATGGCGGGAATCGCCATCGACCAGAAGGTATTCGAAGACTTGCAGCGCGAGCTGTCCCAGCGGCTGACCACGCTGGAACGCGATATAGTTGAAGACGCGGGCGAGGCGTTTCAAATCAATTCGCCCAAGCAGCTCCAGGAGATTCTGTTCGGCAAGCTCGGTCTGAAGCCGTCACGCAAGACGAAGACTGGTTACTCGACCGACAATGAAGTGCTCGAACAGCTTTCCCGGGAGCATCCTCTTCCTGCCAAGGTGCTGGAGTACCGCATTCTCGACAAGCTGCGGGGAACGTACGTGGAAGCGTTGCCCAGGCTGGTGCATCCGGAGACCGGGCGCATCCATACTTCATTCAATCAGGCTGTCGCGGCGACCGGAAGGTTGTCCAGCAGCGACCCCAATTTGCAGAACATTCCGGTGCGCACCGAACTTGGCAGGCGGATCCGCGAAGGATTTGTCCCAGGGACTCCAGACAGTCGGCTGATTTCTGCCGATTACTCTCAAATTGAATTGCGCATCCTGGCCCATCTCTCGGGTGACGAGGGCCTGATTCAGGCCTTTCGCGAGGACCACGATATCCACCGCGCCACGGCAGCACAGATCTTCGGCACGGCGCCCGGCGATGTCACCAGCGAGATGCGGCGGCAGGCCAAGGCCGTGAATTTCGGCGTCGTGTACGGCATCAGCCCCTACGGGCTGGCCCGGAACATCGGCATCAGCACCGGCGACGCGGCGGAATTCATCGACCGGTACTTCGCGCGCTATCCAGGCGTTCGCGCCTGGATTGACGCGACCCTGGAGCAGGCGCGCCGCGATGGATACTGCAGGACGTTGATGAACCGGCGCCGGTATGTGCCCGAGATCAACAGCGGCGACCGCGTGGTGCGCCAAGCCGCCGAACGGGTGGTGACGAATACCCCGGTGCAGGGCACCGCGGCCGATGTCATCAAGGTGGCGATGTTGCGGCTGGATGAGGCCCTGCGGGACTCGCCGGCGCGGATGTTGCTCCAAGTACACGACGAGCTGGTCATCGAAGCGCCGGCAGCGATAGCGGAAGACGTGGCACAAACGGTGCGCGAAATAATGGAACACGCATTGGAACTGGATGTTGCCCTCAAGGTGGACGTCGGAATCGGCCGAAACTGGGCAGAAATTCACTGACCGGAATCACAACACGCCGCCAGATCCGGCGGCACCCTCACATAGAAGAACACGTATGGCTGAAGGAAAGGATGAGTAATGGGTGAGAAAGTGACTGCAGACAAGTCCGGCCGCGGCCGGGTCAAACCCCGGCGCAATGGGCCGGACGCCAACCGGGGCCGGATGAACCGGCCGCCCAGACCGGAGGGCTTGCCGCGAAATGACGCCGACGACGCCCGGGACGCGCAAGAACTCGAGCGGCGGAGCGGCCCGATCATTTCGATTGCCGACCTTCAGCAGATGACAATGCCGCAGCTCGTGGAAACCGCGCGCAACCTGGCCGTCGAGAGCTTCAGCGGCCTCAAGAAGCAGGACCTGATCTTCAAGATCCTTCAGGCCAGCATCGAGAAGGCCGGCTCCATCTATGGCGAAGGCACCCTCGAAATCCTTCCGGATGGCTTCGGATTCCTGCGTTCCAGCGACTACTCCTATCTGCCCGGCCCCGACGACATCTACGTATCCCCGTCGCAGATCCGGAAGTTCGCGCTGCGAACGGGCGACACCATCCAGGGCCACGTGCGGCCTCCGAAGGATGGCGAACGTTACTTCGCGCTGCTCAAGGTCGAGGCGGTCAATCACGAGTCGCCCGAGGTGGCGCGCGAGCGCCTGCTCTTCGACAACCTGACGCCGCTTCACCCCAATGAACGGCTCCGGCTCGAGACCACGCAGGACGAGGTCGCCATGCGCGCGCTCGACCTGATCGCGCCCATCGGCAAAGGCCAGCGAGGCCTGATCGTCGCCGCGCCCTTCACCGGCAAGACCGTCCTCCTCCAGAAGATCGCCAACAGCATCGCGATCAACCACCCCGAAGTCACCGTCATCGTGCTGCTCATCGACGAGCGCCCCGAGGAAGTGACCGACATGGCCCGCTCGATCAAGGGCGAAGTCATCGCCTCGACCTTCGACGAACCGCAGGAACGCCACGTTCAGGTAGCCGAGATGGTCGTCGAGAAGGCCCGGCGTCTGGTCGAACACAAGCGCGACGTGGTCATCCTGCTCGATTCGATCACCCGGCTGGCCCGCGCGTACAACCAGGTGGTGCCGTCCAGCGGAAAGGTGCTCTCGGGCGGCGTGGACTCCAATGCGCTGCAACGGCCGAAGCGCTTCTTCGGCGCCGCGCGCAACATCGAGGAAGGCGGCAGCTTGACGATCCTGGCGACCGCCCTCGTCGACACGGGCAGCCGCATGGATGAGGTCATCTTCGAGGAGTTCAAGGGCACGGGCAACATGGAGATCCACCTGGATCGCCGCCTCATGGAGAAGCGCATCTTCCCGGCCGTCGACGTGCACCGCTCGCGGACCCGAAAGGAAGAGCTGCTCGTCGGGCCGGAAGAACTTCAGCGCATCTGGTTGTTGCTGAAGGTGCTCAGCCCGCTTGATGTGGCCGAGGCGACCTCGCTGCTGTGCGAGAAGCTCAAGAAGACCGCCAGCAACGCCGAGTTCCTCGCGATGATGCAGAAGATGTAGTCAGTACAGTGTTGAGTCAAGCGGGCGCGCCCGGCGGCGCGTCCGCTTTTGCTTTACAGGACCAATGCCATGACCTTTGACCCCGCGCCGTTCACCTGGAACTACTGCCCTATCTGCGGCCGGCCCCTCGCGGCCTCGCATGACGGCGAGAGCCAGCGCCCCCACTGCCAGGCCTGCCGCCGCTTCTATTACCTGAATCCGGTGCCGGCCGCGTGCTGCTTCGTGTCCCGCGGCGCGGACCTGCTCTTTGTCCGGCGCGCCATCGAGCCGTGCCGGGGACAGTGGAGTTTCCCGGGCGGGTTTGTCGAGATCGGGGAAACCACCGAAGAAGCCGCCCGCCGCGAGCTGTTCGAGGAAACCGGGCTCCGCGGAAGCGGCTTTCACCTCATCGGCGCCAGCACCCAGCCCAGCCGCCTCTCGGGGGCCGTCACCGTCCTCGGGTACGCCGTCGCGCGCTGGGAAGGCGAGTTGACGCCCGCGTCCGACGCCTTGGACGCGGCCTTTTTCGCGCCGGATCAGCGCCCGCCGCTGGCCTTTCAGGCCCACCGGGACCTGCTCGCGGCCTATGATCTGGCGCTGAAGCGGGGCTTGCCGTGACCCGGCGCAGGTTGCTTCGGGCGCACGATGCCTTTACCATCGAATGGAGCGGTTGTAGTTCGGGGCGCAGGCCCCGCAAACAGGAGTACCCACCATGGCAAAGATCCGAGTGGCCGGCGTGCAGATGCAGGTGTCCTCAAAACTCTCCGACAACCTTCCGGTGGTCCTCGACCACATCCTGAAGACCGACGCAGACTACCTTCTGTTCCCCGAATTGAGTCTCACGGGCTACCACGGGGAGTTCAGCCAGACCAAGACCGAGGAGGCCTGGACGCAGATCGCGGCCGCCTGCCGCCAGTCCTACACCACCGCCATCATCGGCACGGGCAACCGCACCAACGGACGGTGCTACATCCAGTCGCGCATCTACAGTCACAACGGCAACCTGCTCGGCACGCACGAGAAGCTCGTGCCCACCGGCGGCGACCGCGAATGGTGCGCGCCCGGCGAGGAGCTGCGGACCTTTGATCACCACGGGCTCACCTTCGGCTGCCTGATCTGCAACGACCTCTGGGTGACCCCCGGCTGCGGGCCGTACCCCGACCCGCGCCTGGCATATCAGCTCGGCAAGCGCGGCGTGCAAATCCTCTTCCACGCCATCCATTCGGGCGGCACGGCCGTCCATTTCCCGTACCATGACTCCAACCTGCGCCTGCGCGCCATGGAAAGCGGCTTCCACATCGTCACCGCGAATGCCGCCGTGCCCGAGGGGGAAGTCAACGCGATCAGCGGCGTCATGTCGCCTCAGGGCGAGTGGCTGGTGCAGTGTCCTCGCGCCGGGGAACACACGTACGCGTGGGACATCGAGGTGGATACCGAATAGGGGATTCCGTGTGAAAAGCAGGCGCTCATGGGCGTTTCCCGCAATTGCATGGGTGCTTATCCTGATCGTCACGATCCCGTCGCTGGTCACGAACCTGCGGCAGCATGCGCTGGACACGCAAGAACCGGTTCCCGTTGCGGGCATCGCCAAACTTATCGAGGACCAGGCGGGTGCGAGAGAAATGGTTAGCGAAAGACAGATTTCTGCTGAGAACGCCCCGTCTGTCGACGACCAGCCACCGGATCAGGCGCCAGCCAACGCCACGCCGAGCCTGCCCGACCACTTGGCATTCACGGCGACGCGGGAATTGGCTGTCGTTCATTTCGCAATGCGCGAGGATCCCAAATGGGAGCTGGTGGAAATGACCGCAGCACGGGCATTCGAGCATCTCTACTGGGCCATCGGCCTCGACGATTCCGCGCAAAACCTGAGCGTTCAACTAGGCGAAAACTATTTCTTCGCGCGCGAATGGGACACGGCCTGCGGCTATTTTGAGAGCGTGCTGCGCATGCCGGGCGGGGCGGGAGAGAAACGTGTTGCTGCGGCACGCCTCGCGTGGCTCGAATCCGACCCGCAACGCGCGGCGTACCTGCTCGAACTGTCGTGTTGTGGGAATGAGCCTGGACCGCTGACCGATGCCGTCGCCCTCTGCCGCATGACCGGCAGCGAGGTGCTGTCCGAGCATTATGAGGCGCGGCTGCGGGAGGCGAAGAGGCGACGGTAGGGGACTCGCGTTGGCACCGATCGTAAGCCGCCAACTATAAGGAGGATGGCTACATGATTAAGCGCATGCTGATCATTGCCGGAGTGATGACGGTGGCGTTTCTGCCGGTGGCCTCTGCGTTACGGGAGTTTCACGGCGCTGAGCCCATGGGGGTATCCGGAGGCGCGCCGGCGGAGCTGCGCGAGCTTATCCTGCGCGACAATCGTTTCGCCGGAGAGAATGGCTTCCCCATGGACGACTGGATGTTTTACACGGGGGACGCGCCAATGGTGAACGATTTCCTCAAGGTGCTCGCCGGTATTCCGGAAGTGGGGGCAAAAGTTGTATTGCATCCCGGCACCCAGATGACGGACATGTCCAGATACGATGGCACGAACCGAAAGATTGCCGCGGATTGGGTGATGCAGCTTCGCCAATACTACCAGGGGCACAAGAGTGCCGATGATTTCGGAGACCACACGTTTCTTGCCTGGGTGCACGTGTATTTGGGTGGGGAGATCACTCTCAAGACCCTTGACGTGCCGTTGGCGCTCGAAGTTGTGGATGCGGGCGATATTCCCCGGTTTGTTGCCGTGCACGAGAAGCGTCAGGCTGCGGCTGAAAACGAGCCCGCCGAGGTCGAATAACCCAACGCCTGAGCGTCTACTCCACCGTGCCCGTAGCGGGATCGTAACGCCATGCGCCGTCTGCGTAGGGGTGCCTGTAGACCGAGGCCAGCAGGTCCTGCTCGACGAGTTCGTCCAGCGTGCGGGGCCAGCGGCCGTGACGGTCGCGGAACAGGCGCACCAGCCCCTGCAACCGCGCGGCAAGTTGCCGCGTCCTGGCGTCGAGCAACGTGGTACTCTGCGGACGGCCCCGAGCGTCGATGAAGAAGCGTCCGCCCAACGGATCCTCGGGCAGGCGGGTGAGGATGCCCGCCGCCACCAGCGTTTCGATGTCTCCGGGCGGCTGCCCGGCGCGTTCGGCATGGATCGCCACCGCCTGTTCGAGTACCGCGAGCTGCTTGCGCAACTGGAGTTCGGTCAGCTTCTGCCCGGCCATATCGCGCATGAACGCGTCCTCGCTCGCAAGCAGCTTGTCCCACATCTGCTGCTCGATCTCGTCCAAGCTATGCGTCGCCTGGATGTTGGCGGCAAGCTCGACCACCCAGGACGGGGCCTGTTCGGTCTTGACGGCCAGGGCCAGGTAACGGGCCGCCATGGCGGTCGCCCCCGGCTCACCGCGACGGTTGACCAGGTAGACCATGGCCATTTCGTAGGGCATCTCCCAGCGGTGCGGGTTGCGGAGAAAGCCGGCCCGCAACAGCCGCAGGCTGGCGTCGTCGTCGCCCGGAAGCGAGGCGAGAAACATGCCGCCCAAGCGGTAGGCGTCGACGAAATACGGGTCCAGACGCACGACCGTCGTGCACATGTGATTAAGCCAGGTGAACTTCAGGTCGCTCCGGAAATGCTTTCCGGTGTACTGGATGGTGCGCAGCCAGAGCAGATCGGCAATAACGGGGCTCAGCCCGGCCGTGAAGTGGTTCAGCAGCTTCTCGTTGGGAAGGTACAGCAGCAGCTCGTCGTCCGGGCCGGCCGGAAGGTGCTGAATGCGGTACTGCGTAAGGCTGATGGCGCCCAGAAACAGCGCCGACACCAGCACGGTCACCAGGACCATGCGCCGGGTGCTGCTCGAGGGTGTGGCGTCGCCCGGGGTCACCTACACGTCCTTGTTTTCAAACACCACCGAGGCGAGAAACAACAGAAACGCTGTGTAAATGAGCCCGTAGCACACCACCCAGAGGATGTAGCCCGGCGCCACGGGCACGCCGTTGGCCGCCTCGGAAATGATGTTGAAGTTGCTCAGATTCGGGAGCACGTAATACATCGCGTTCAGGAAGGTCTTGGTCGCGGTGCCGTCAAAGTGCGCGGGCAGATCGACCAGAATGCCGGTGGCGTGGCCGACGACGTACGCGGAAAAGACAATGATGGCGCCCAGGATCGGCGATGTGAGCACGCTGAACAGCACCGCCAGGGCCGTCACCAGCAGCAGTTGCCAGAAGATCAGCAGGGCCGCCGTGAAGAACAGCGTGTCCACCACGCCGCCCAGCGACACGATGTACACGGCCGAGACCGCTGTCATGATCAGCGTGGCGACGGCCAGCAGCGCGATCAGGCCGAGGTACTTGCCGAGGATGAACTCGAACCGCCACATCGGCCGCGACAGGATCGTGTAGATGGTGCGCTTGTCGACTTCCTTGTAGACGAGATTCGTGCCGACGAAGATCGCGATCAAGACGCCGAAAACGGACACGGACGCGAGGCAGATGTCCTTGACGATCTTGATGTCCTGGCCGATGCTGACCCAGCCCAAGGCCTTGGAGCCGAAAATGGCGACGCCCGCAAAGAACAGCAGGACGTAGAGGACCTTGTCGCGCACGGCCTCCCGGAAGGTGTTCTGAGCGACCGCAAGGGCCCTCATGCGGACGGCTCCTGCTGGCGCATGAAGTACTCCTCGAGGCTCTCCCGGACAGGCACCAGCTCGACCACTTCCCCGCCAACTTCGTGGATGTTGCGCACGAACCGGTTGGCCGCGGCCATGTCCTCGGCATCAAAGTGATAGCCCGAAGCGCTGATGCGGAGCCGCTTGGCATTACCGTTGAGCCGCGCGATCGCCTGCGGCGTCAGGTGCTGCACCGTGATCTCGACCCGGTTCAGCCGGTTCTGCAGGAGGTCCTCAATCCGGCCCTGGGCGCGCAGGCGGCCGTCCACCAAGACGCCGACCCGGCTGCACACCTGCTCGACATCGGACAGCACGTGCGAACTGAAGAATATCGTCTTCTTCTCCTCATGCAAACGCATGATGAGCTCGCGAATCGCCCGCCTCCCCAACGGATCGAGCCCGGACATCGGCTCGTCCAGGATAAGCAGGTCGGGGTCGCCCACCAGGGCCACGGCAAACCCCAGACGCTGGCGCATGCCCTTCGAAAAACCGCGCACACGCTGCCCGGCTATGTCTTTGAGGTCGAGCAGGTCGGACAGCTTGTCCCAGGTGCGCGCGCGCGCTGCTGTATCCAGGCCCTGGAGACGGCCGTAGAAATCGATCGTCTCGTGGGGCGTCAGGTACTCGTAGAAATAGGGATTCTCGGGCAGGTAGCCAATCCGCGCACGCGCGCTGCGCAGGCGGGTGGACTGACCGAAGATCAGCGCCTCCCCCCGGGTCGCACGGAGCAGGCCGCACAGGATCTTGATGGTCGTGGTCTTGCCCGCCCCGTTGCGACCGAGAAATCCGACCGTCTCGCCTTCTTCAACCGACAGATCCAAGTTGTCGAGACTGCAGCGTTGCGCGCGCCCGACGTGATGGGAGTAGATTTTGGTCAATCCGCGTGTGGTGATGGCTTCCATGTCGAAAACCTCTGCGACGGGGCCTGCCGCGGCTGGCGAACGGTCGTGGCGCCGGTTGGCATGCACCGTTAACCCTGTTTCCGCCATAAATTTCTCATATCGAGCACCAGAAAGTCAACTATTCTGGAATTTAAGCCGGCACATCCCTGTTTGATTCACAGGCCCGCCGAGAGTAGAATCGCCCGAACGCAGGCGGCCGGGCCGCCCGGCCGCTGCGGGCGACGTGATACGTCAAGTTGTTTGTTTCGAACGGGTTGCAACTCGCCACCCCGCCAGATTTCGACAGCACTAGCGAACCAGGAACTGCCCGTGAGCGTCTTTGGCCTGACCATTCCCCCCGAGGCGGTCTGCCTGTTCGAGGGGCCTGTGAGCATGTACGATGCCCTGGAGCGGCTCACCCGAGCCGTGTGCCGGGCTGCGGGCGTGGCCGATTGTGCCGCCTGGCTGGACGCGGTCAATGAGCGCGAGGCGATCATGACGACGGGCATCGGCGGCGGCATTGCGATCCCGCACATACGCACGCCCGACCTGACGCGGCCCGCGATGGGGGTGGGAGTGAGCCGCGAGGGCATCGCCTACGAGACGCTCGATCAACACCCTGTGCATGTTATCGTGTTGTTTGCGATGCCTGAGCACGCCGAGCGCGAATACCTGGGTCTGCTGGCCCGGGTGATCGAATCCGTGCGCCACCGCGCGCTGCATGACCGGCTCCTCGCGTGCACCACACGCGAGGACGTGCTTGAGGTCCTTCAGGGCGAATCCGGGGCCGAGCCCCGGGCACACGCGGGCGGATGAGCGGGTAAACGGAGGGCGGCAACCATGAAACTGGCAAGTCTGTTTTCCGAAGAACACGTGATCCTGAACCTGGAAGCCCGGCGGCTGCGGGATGCCGTGAGCGAAATGCTTGGGCGGGCAGACAATTTCCGGCCCACCCTCTCTGCGGAAGAACTGGCGGACCGCGTGCTGGAACGCGAGGATCAGGCCCCGACGGCCCTGGAATACGGGGTGGCGCTGCCGCATGCGCGCGTGTCCGAGCTGCGCGACTTCTACCTGTTTGCCGGGACTCCGGCCGCTCCGCTCGAGGACCGGTGCATGGACGGATCGCCCGTGGACATTATCTTCCTGATCCTCGCGCCCGACAGCAAGAACACGATGATGTTGCAGACGATGGCGGCGCTCAGCACCTTCTGTTCGGATGTCGGCCGGCTGGACGAACTCAAGAAGGCGGAGACGCCCGAGCGCTTTGTCGAGATTATCAGCGAGGGCGATGTAGCCGTCAAGAAGGGGCTGCACGCGCGCGACCTCATGCAACCCTGCCCGGTACTCGCCACGCCGGACATGCCGCTGAGGACCCTGCTCGATGCCATGTTCGCCAACGGCGTGCCCGAGGCGCCGGTGGTGTCCGAGGCGGGCGCCACGATTGGAATGGTCAGTTCGGCGGAGGTCATCGAGGCGGGATTCCCCAGCTACATGATGCGGCTTCCGAATGTGGATTTCCTCACCGAGTTCGAGCCCTTTGAGCAGTTCTTCAAGCGCGAGGCGACGTTCAAGGTGGGCGAACTGATGAACAAGGCGCCGGTCATCGTGGACGCAGACGACCCGATGATTCAGGTTGTCTTCCAACTCAAGAAACACCGTCAGCGCTTTGCGTTCGTCGAGGAACAGGGACGGCTGGCGGGCGTGATTGATCGCGACCACATTCTGTCGAGGGTGCTGCGCGTCTGATGCATACGGACACCGTAATAGCCTTGGGCATCTTCGCGGTAACGTACGCGTTGATGCTCACCGAGAAGGTGCACAAGACTGTCGCCGTGCTGGCGGGCGGTTGCGCCATGGTCGTCCTGCACATCGTGTCGCAGGAGGCCGCCTTCGAGTCGATCGATCTCGGGGTGATCTTCCTGCTGACCGGCATGATGATCATCGTTCATTTCCTGGCCGAAAGCGGCTTTTTCGGGTACATCGCCATCCGCATCGCGCAGATAGCCAAGGGCAAGCCGCTCCCGCTGATCACGCTGTTGTGCCTGGTAACCGCGAGCCTCAGCGCCCTCGTGGACAACGTGACAACCGTGCTGCTGATCGCGCCGGTCACGCTGCTGGTGGCCGAGCAGCTCGAAGTATCGGCCGTTCCCTACCTGATGTTCGAGGTGCTCGCCTCGAATGTCGGCGGCACGGCTACCCTGATCGGCGATCCGCCGAATATCCTGATCGGCAGCGCCGCGGACCTGTCGTTCATGGACTTTCTGGTGCATCTGACGCCCATCACCGCCGTGTGCGCCGTGGCACTCGTCGCCTTGGCGATGCTGGCCATCAGGAAAAGCGCTCACGTCTCGTCCGATATCCGGGCGCGTGTCATGGAAATGAACGCGAACCGCGCGATCAACGACCCGAAGATGCTCAAGCAGAGCGGGGTGGTGCTGTCGCTGGTGCTGGCGGGTCTGCTGCTGCACGACGTAGCGCACCTGGAGCCCGCTACGGTCGCGCTGGCGGGCGCGGCGCTGTTGCTGGTAATCACCAAGGCCGACCCGGAGAGGGTCTTTCATGCCGTCGAGTGGCCGACGCTCTTCTTCTTCATCGGTTTGTTCATGGTCGTCTCGGGCCTGGTGGCGACGGGTATCCTGAGTACGCTCGCGCATGCGATGGTCAATGCGACCGGCGGCAACCTGCTCCTCACGAGCATGCTCGTGCTCTGGTTCTCCGCCCTGGCCTCGGCGGTCCTGGGCAACGTGCCGGTCGTGACGACGCTGATTCCGGTCGTCGCCGCCATCCAGACTGGCCTCGTGACGGACGGCTTGTACAGCCCCGACACGATTGAGGCGGCGCTGTGGTGGCCGCTGGCGCTCGGGGCGTGCCTGGGTGGCAACGGCACCGTGTTCGGCGGCGCGGCCAACATCATCGTGGTCGACATCGCCCGCAACAACCGCAACACGATCACCTTCCGGCAGTTCGTCTCCTACAGCATCCCCGTGACACTGGCCACGCTGTTGTTGGCCAGCATCTACGTGGCAATGCGCTACGCGCCCTGAGCGGCCGAGGACACCCCCATGAAGGCCATACAATGGTTCGGGCCGCACGACATGCGGCTCGTGGACATGCCCCGCCCGGAACCCCGCCCGCACGAAGTCCTGGTCCGCGTCGAGTCGGTCGGTGTCTGCGGGTCGGACCTGCATTACTACGAAGGGGGCCGGATTGGCAGCGCCCGCATCACCGAACCGCTCGTCCTCGGTCATGAGTACGCGGGCATCGTCGAGGCCGCCGGCGCGCAGGTGGATCCCGCGCTGGTGGGCAAACGCGTGGCGGTCGAACCCGGCATCCCGTGCATGCGCTGCGAATGGTGCCGCACGGGGCATTACAACGTGTGCCGCGACATGTCCTTCCCCGGCGGCCCACCCTATCACGGAGCCCTGTGCGAATACATGGCCGTTCACGCCGCCTTTTGTTACCCCGTGCCGGACACGATGACCGCCGCCGAGGCCGCGATGGTCGAACCGGTGGCCGTGGCCGTGCACACCGTCGAACTGGCCGCGTTCAAGCCGGGCGAAACAGCGGCCGTGCTCGGCTTGGGCCCGATCGGCCTGCTCACCGCCCGGATCGCGCAGATCTGCGGCGTCTCGATTCTCTACGGAACCGACCTGCACGATTACCGCCTCGATGCGGCCCGGATGTGGGGCGTCGACAAGACCTGCAACGCCGCCCGCCAGGATAGCGTCCAAGCCATCATGGAGTGGACCGGCGGTCGCGGCGTGGATGTGGCCTTTGACACGGCGCGCTCGGCCGACACGCCCGCCGTGGCCTGTCGCGTGGCGCGGCCGGCCGGCCGCTGCGTCCTCACCGGCATCTCCGGCAACAACGAGGACCCCTTCCCCGTGAGCGCCTGCCGCCACAAGGAACTGGTCGTGAAGTGGTGCCGCCGCTTCCGGCACAACTACCCCGCCGCCCTCTCCCTCATCGCTTCCGGCAGATTGGACGTCCGGCCGCTCCTGACGCATTCGTTCCCGCTCGAACGCGCGGGCGATGCCTTCGAACTGGTAAGCGGATTCCGCGACGGCGTGATCAAGGCGTCCGTGGACTTCTGAACGTGCAGCGGTCGAGGCGGCGCGCCGCCCTCAAGTCTGCTACTATGTCCCCATGACAGCGAACGACATACCGGCGGCTGAACCGGATCGCGCGCCGGCCCGGGAGACGACCAAGGGGCCCTTTGTTCCCCTCGTGCTGGTCGTGGCAGGCATCGTGCTGCTTGCCGCCATTGCGCTCGCACAGGAACACCGTCGGGAGCGCTTGGCCCTGTCCGGCGCCGTGCTGGTCTCCGGAGAGCCCCCCCCCTGGCCCGGCGCACTGCAAGTGCGCCTGCGCACGCTGCCGCCGCCCCCCGGCACCTTCCGGGGGCGCCTTCTGGCAGAACTGGAGACACAACCCCATGGCGAGGCCGCCATCCACCAGCTGGGACTGCGGCGCGGCGCGCGGGCGGCCTTCGTCGAGCTGGACCCGGCCTTCGGCCATGCGCTGGCGTCCGGGCGTCTGCCGGAGCCGGGCAAGCCCGAGGTGCTGGCAGGCGATCTCGCGGCGGACGACACGGTCGTTATTCCGCCCGTCGCCTTTCAGGTCGTGGGACGTCTCGAACCCGGCACGCCCGTGTTCGCCAACACCTACGTGATCCCCGCACACCCCCACTTCCGGGCCCTGTTCTCACCGGGAGACCTTGACCGCACGGCGTGGCTGGATGTGCAGGGCCGGGAACGTCTGCGTGAGATGCTGGACACGGACCCCGGCGCGATCGAGCGAATGGGCGAGGTCGAGGCGACGGTGCGGATGCAGCCCCCGTTCGCAATCGCGGGGATCGGTGCGCTGATGCTGATGGCCGTGGGCGGGAGTCTGTCGCAGTACCGCTTCCTGCGCCGTGTGGGAAGCCGGAATCCTTATTTCTTCCTGAGGCGCGTGCTGGTCGACTGGGCGGAGCGGCCGAGACTCGCGTTCTTCATTCATGCGGCACTCTACGGTGTCTTCTTTGCCGCCATGACGGCCGCGGTGGCATGGCCGCGCCTCAACTTGCAGATGTATGAGTGGACCCGGTACATGTTCTCCGAAGGCGACCTGGGCTATGTGGGCGCCGCGTATGGTTCCGGCAGTATCCTCGCCGCGACGGCCGCGACCTTCCTCCACAACTACGCGGTCGCGACGGTCCTGACCGGAATGCTGCCCTCGCTGATCTTCCCCTTTTGGGCCTTCCTCAAGAACATGGTCAGTTTCGGTCTCGCCGGGTTTGTGCTCGCCCCTCTCTGGGCCGACAGCGTCGCCGGGTACACCTACCACGGCATCACGATGATACTCGAGCTGGAGGCCTATGTCGTGGCCTCGTTCGCCGCCGTCATGCTTGTGGTGCATCTGGGAGAGGGAGTTGCCGCGAACCAGCCGGGGGCCGGCCTGCGGCGCGGCGTCGCGGGCATGGCCACAGCCATCGTGCTCGCCGGAATCATGTTGGCAATTGCTGCATTATACGAGGCCACCACGCTGATCCTGCTCGGGGGCGGGTAAGCCTGGACAACCAAGGAGCCGCGCATTGAAAAAACAGCCTCAGCCCCACAAGCGGATCGTCTTCGTCTGCACAAACTGCCGCAAACCGGGCGACCGCATCAGTTGCGGCCGGCAAGGCAGCGAGAAGCTGCGCGACCAGCTCAAGGAGATGGTGAAGGAACGCCGGTTGCGCGGCCGTGTGCGTGTGAGTCAGTCCGGATGCCTGGATCGATGCGAGGAAGGCCCGAACGTCATGGTTTTTCCGGACAACATCTGGTACTCGCACGTTACCGAGGAGGATCTCCCGGCCATCCTTCGTGAAATCGAGGCGTCGCTCGAGGCCGAGGGCGCCCTGCCGCGCGACTACGAGTTCGACACGCCGTCTTAGCGGCTATTCGTGGCGACGGGTCACGGTGTTGGCTGCGAGGAAGATGCCTTCCTTGACTCTGCGCAGCAGACGTCGGGCCCAGACAAACTCCGTAGCCAGAATGGCCAGACCTGCGGGAATCACGATAATCGCTGGACCAGGGAGCACGACCATCGCCAGTCCTGCCAGCATCACGGTTCCACCAAGCACCAGAATGATCAATTTGCGGGCCTGCGAAAAGGACGCTCTTGCCGCGGCATTCATATCGCTTGGCAGATTGTGCGTCAGGATGCTGAAGGGCCATTCGGATGCGAGTGACGACAGCAGAACAGCCCCGGTGGCCGGCAACAGAATGAATATGGCGCGTTCGTTCGAGATCCAGGTGTTGTCGCCTTCAAGCAGGATCAGCACCGCCACGTACGCCACGTAGTACAGAAAGAACATGCATCCCTCAAAACGGCTGATGACGGATCCGCTGAAAAAAATCGGCAGGCAGACGATTGCCGTGGCTATCATGATGGGAATATCGAAGGTGATGGCGGTGTGCGAGACGTTGACTCCATGCGGCGAAAACGCGGCGCTCAACCCGAGCACGGCGAGCAGGTTGAACACGTTGCTGCCAACGATGTTGCCCACCGCGATGTCCCGCTGACCACGAAGCGCTGCCACAATCGACGTGGCCGCTTCCGGAAGCGAGGTGCCGGCGGCCACGAGCGTCAGCCCGATCACCAGCTCGCTCACGCCAAAATGCCGGGCTATCGTCACACCGCCGTCAACCATCCAGCCAGCGCCAATCACGAGCATCACAAGCCCTGTCGCCACGTAGAGTACCAGGAGCGGCCACGGACCTTGCGGGGGTGGAGTGATCCCGGCGTCAACCTCATCCTTCCCCTTGATGATGAGTAGAGTGACGTAGGCGATGAGCAGCGAGAAGAGTACAGCTCCTTCCAGGCGCCCCAGGACGCCATTCAAGGCGAGCAGCCACGTCAGCACGGAGACACCGATCATTATGGGCACATCCAGGCGAATGAGCTGGACGTGGACGGCCAACGGGGCGATGGCCGCCGCCACGCCCAGAATGAACAGGACGTTGAATATGTTGCTGCCGACGACATTGCCCACTGCAATGTCCGCAGACCCCGCAAAGGTCGCCTTGACGCTCACGGCCAACTCAGGCGTGCTGGTGCCGAATGCTACGACGGTCAGGCCGATGACCAACGGCCGGATGCGCGCAGCAGCAGCGAGCCCGGCCGCGCCACGCACCAACAGCTCCGCGCCAACGGTCAACACGGCCAGACCGAGTGTCAGCCAGATCATTCCCACCGTGGTCCTCCTTGTCTTATGAGCTCAACACATGCGCACCGTGTCTGCGACGAGGTCAGGGCACCGATGGTTGCGCGGAGGGAAAAGAGGGCGCCCTCGTCCGGGCGAAAGCACCCTCACGTCCAACCGAGCCGCCGGTATATGCGTCACGGCAAGCCATTCGGCTGCCGTTCGCCTGCACCGCGTCCGAGATGACCTCGCGGATCTCCGGCATGGCGGTGCAGGATCACTCCGGGCACTCAGTCTACCCTGCCGTGCTCCCCATGCGGTATCCGCCCAGATCGAGCGCTACAAACCGGTATCCGGCAGCGGTAATGCCGTCCACCACCCGGCGCCGCGTTTCGGGGTCCAGCAGGCGCGCGAACTCGTCCGGCTCGATCTCCACCCGGCAGATGTCCCCGTGGTGCCGTGCGCGGTATTGGCGGAACCCCAGCGTGCGCAGCACCTCTTCAGACTGCTCGACCTGACGGAGGGTTTCAGGGGTAATCGGCGTCCCCTTGGGAAAGCGCGACGAAAGGCACGCGAAGGAGGCCTTGTCCCAAGTGGGCAGGCCGCGCCGCGCACTGAGCTGCCGAATGTCCTCCTTGAACAGCCCGGCCATCTGAAGCGGGGCGAGGATGTCATGTTCGCGCGCGGCGATGGCGCCGAGCCGGGTAGGATCCTGCGCATCGTCGGCGATCTCGCCGTAGGCCAAGGCAGCGATGCGATGGTCGATCGCGTACTGGCGCATCTTCTGAAACAGCTCACCCTTGCAGAAGTAGCACCGGCGCCCGTCGTTGCTCAGGAACTCCTCGCGGGAAAACTCCTCTGTGTGCAGAACGACCAGGTTCCACCCCCGCTCGGCCGCCAGGGCCATGGCCTCGTTCAGTTCGGCGCGCGGCAGGCTGGGCGAGTCCGCGATCACGGCGTGCGCCTTGTGCCCGATCACATCATGGGCCACGGCGACGAGATAGGTGCTGTCGACACCGCCCGAAAAGGCTATCGCCATGCTGTCATAGCGCCCGATCACTTCCTTGAGCCGCGCTTCCTTGTGCTCGAGGGTCTGCGTTGGGGTGGCGTCAGTGCTCATGTATCACGGTTCCTGTCATGACGTCGCCGCTGCACCGGTCAAGCCGGACACGGCGGATCGCGTTGGTGAGATCATCCTCGGAACGTGCGCACACCCGCACGTAATTCCCCGTATAGCCGTACCACAGCCCGTCCTCCGTCTCCTCGAAGAGGACCTTGGCGACGTGGCCGACGTGGCGCGCGTGGAAGGCCTGCCGCTTCTGGCTGGCCACGCGCCGCAGCCGGGCGCTGCGCACGTTCATGACGCCGGGCGGCGTCTTCTGCCCCAGCCGGACCGATGCCGTGCCATCGCGTTCGGAGTATTTGAAGACGTGGGCGTAGGCGATGGGCGTCTCCCGCACCAGGCGACACGTCTCGTCGAAGTCCTCGTCCGACTCGCCCGGAAAGCCGACCAGGATGTCCGTACCCACGCACAGACCGGGAACACGTGCCGCCGCGGTTTCAACGAAGTCAATGAATTCCTGCCGCGTATACCGGCGTTTCATCGCGGCGAGGACGGCGTCCGAACCGGCCTGCAGCGGGATGTGCAGGTGAGGGGTCAGGGCATGGGCGGGGTCGTTCATCAGTTCAAACAGCGCCTCGGGGATGGTGGTGGGCTCGATGGAACTGATCCGGATGCGCTCGACGCCATCGAGGACGTTAAGGCGCTCGACCACCTCCACGACAGTCGCCCCCTGATAGGCATAGGTGCCGATGTTGACCCCGGTCAGCACCAGCTCGCGGGCGCCCCGCGCCACCAGCAGGCGCGCCTCGCCGAGCAGATTGTCCATGGCACGGCTCCGGGCGCGCCCCCGGGCGAACGGGATGATGCAGAAGCTGCACATGAAGTCGCAGCCATCCTGGATCTTGAGGTTCGCACGCCGGGTCGAGGGCGCGCCGCCGCTGATGTCGATGGTGAAATCATCGCGCTCGATGCGGTCGCGCACGATCAGCGGAGTGTCGTTCTTGCCCGCCGCCACGTAATCCAGCACGTGAAGTTTTTCCTGGTTTCCGACAATGAGGTCCACCCCGCCGATCTCGGCAAGTTCCTTGTGCCCCGTCTGGGAGTAACAGCCGATCACGGCGGTATACGCCTGGGGATTGTTGCGGATGAAGGCGCGGATGAGTTTGCGCGACTTGGCGTCGGCCTCGCGCGTGACGGTACAGGTGTTGATGATGCCGAGGTCGGCCGGCTCGCCCATCGGCACGACGCTGTAGCCCGCCGCAGCGAGCTGCTCGGCGATCAGGGCGGTCTCGGCCTGGTTCAGCCGGCAGCCCAGGGTGTGCAGACAGGCTCTCTTGCCACGCGTGACCATCGGGGTCTCCATGGGATGGCCTCAGGCGGCCGGGGAAGCGGTTGTCAGCACGTCACCCTCGAGCCAGTGCTGGTGCACCCCCGTGATGCGCACCTGCGCGAAATCGCCGATCTCGAGGCTCGCGTCTTCCACCATCACCGGACGGTAGCTGTCCGACCGCCCGTTCATCACATGGCGGCGGCGGCCGTGCGCGCCGTCAATGAGGACCTCCTGAGTGGTCCCCACGTACCGTTGCAGCGCCCGCTCGTTGATGCCGTCCTGAAGCGCGATGATACGCTGAAGGCGTTCCTCCTTGACCTCGCGCGGCACGTCGTCGCCCAAGCGGGCGGCCCGGGTGCGCGGGCGCGGCGAATACATGAAGGGAAAGAGCTGGCTGAAACGCACTTCCTCGAGCACCTCGAGCGTACGCTGGAAATCCTCCTCGGTCTCGGTGGGAAACCCGGCAATCAGGTCGGTGGTGAGTTCCAAGGCCGGATTCACCGCACGCATGTGCCGCACCTTGTCCAGGTACTGTTCGATGGTGTGCTGGCGGTTCATCATCTCCAGAATCCGGTTGGACCCGGCCTGGAAAGGGAGGTGCAGATGATTGCAGATCGTGGGCCGCTCCGCCATCAGGTCCGAGAGCCGGTTGTCCCAGTCGTTGGGATGCGGCGACGTGAACCGCACCCGCCGAAGCCCAGGCACCCGGGAGACCGCATGAAGCAGTTCGTAGAATCCGCTGTCGCCCGCCCGGTAGGAGTTGACGTTCTGCCCAAGCAGCCACAGCTCCTTCGCGCCCTTGTCCACGAGACTGTGCGCTTCACGGAGAATATTGTCGACATCGCGGCTGACCTCGCGCCCGCGCGTGTACGGCACGATGCAAAACGTGCAGAAATTGTCACAGCCCTTGGTGATGGCGATGTACGCCTTGACGCCGTCCACGTGCCCGGCCTCGATCCACTCCTCGGGCACGAAGTTGCTGATGCGATCCGCCGGGCGCCGCTGCCACTCCGTGGCCAGCACGCGTTCCCCGGCCCGGACCCCCTCGAGCATCGCCGGGAGATCGAAAAAGTTGTCCGGGCCCACCACCAGGTCGACCGCCTTCTCGCGCCGCAGGATCTGCTCGCCCTCCTGCTGGGCCACACAGCCGGTCACGCCGATGATCAGGCCCGGATTGTCCGCCTTGAGGCGGCGGAGCCGTCCGAGGAAGCTGTAGACCTTGTTCTCCGGATTGTGGCGGACGCTGCACGTGTTGATGAGAATGAGGTCGGCCTGGTCAGGCGCGTCGACGAGGCTGTACCCCTCGCTGGCCAGGACACCGGCCATGCGCTGGCTGTCGTGTTCGTTCATCTGGCAGCCGTAGGTCTGTATGAATGCGCGCTTCATGGTCTATGATAGTGGGTAGTGGTTCAGGCCGCGTGCGCGTCGCCGGGAGGGCGCGCCGTTGCGAACAGCCCGTCTGGGGCGGTATCGATCACCGGCGCCACTATACCACCCGGCCGCAAACATAATCAAAGACGCCAAATCGAATATTCCCAACAAGAGGAGCTGCCATGAAACCGCTCACCAGTCCCCAGAGCCTCGAACAGGTCTTGGCCGAATCGGAATCGAGCCCCGTGCTCGTCTTCAAACACAGCACCGCGTGCCCGGTCTCGGCGGCGGCGCACCAGGAGGTTGCGGCCTACGAGAACGCGGCCCCAGGGGCGCTGCCCGTCTTCCTGGTGCGCGTGATCGAGGAGCGGCCGGTATCCAACCTCATCGCCGGGACCCTGAACGTCGCGCATGCGTCGCCGCAGATCATCCTCGTGCGGCACCGTGCCGCCGTATGGAATGCTTCGCACATGGGCATCACCGCCTCGGCCATCCAGAAGGCCGCACAAGGCATCTGAAGGAGAACGGCCATGTATCTGTACCTGGTGCGGCACGGAGCCGCCACGGACAAGCAGGAGAATCCGGAACGCCCCCTGACGGACGCGGGCTCACGGCAGGTGGACGAAATGGGGGCCTTTCTCGCGGCCCGGTGGGCCTTCGGCCAGCCGATCCTCTGGCACAGCGGCAAACCGCGCGCCCAGCAGACGGCGGTAATCTTTGGCCGGCACACCGTCCCGGCCGCCGTCCCGGAACTGCACGCGGGACTGACCCCGAACGGATCGCCGGACCAGACGGCCCGCGAAATCGAGCGCCTCGATCGTGACCTGATGATTGCCGGACACCTGCCGCATCTGGGACGGCTCGCGGCGTTGCTGCTGACCGGGGACGCGGACCGCCACGTGATCGCGTTCGAAAAAGCAGCCGTGGTGTGTCTGGCGCGCGGCGACGACGGTGTGTGGCGGCTATGCTGGATGGCAACGCCGGCCTTGGTGACCGGCGACCGGGGATCGCCCGGGATCAGTGCATGATCGACATGTTCAGCATGACCGGGTAGCCGTCCACAAGAAGCAGGAGTGTGCCAGGGGTTTCCCTCAGCGCCTCCCACCGTTCAGCGTCCATTTCGTGGATCTCCGGCACAGACAGATCGAACACGGGCTTGTCGCCTGCGATCTTTGTCAGCACGTTGCCGCAGGTGACATTCAGCAGTTCCTTGAGCGCATCCTGGCCACGCAAGACCGCTTTCGGGTCGTCCGCGTCGAGTCCGAGCATGTTCGCGGCCAGTTCAGGGCACATGTCCCGGTCCACGGCGATCACGACCCGGCCGTTGATGGGCCCCATGAAGCTCATGCTGACCTGAGACGCCTCGATGGGCGGCTCCGGGAAATCCGCGGCATCGGCCGCCTCGCCGAACATGAAGGCAAGCTGTTCGACGGTGTCGCAGAAGGTTTCCTTCAAGGCCTCATCGTGATTACCCATGCTCGGGAAGCCCCACAATGTCGCTGACCACGTTCCGGATGATCTCGGGAGTGAACGGCTTGCGGATGTAGGCCCGCACTCCCTTGGATTTCAGTTGTTCGATGCGTGTCGCACTGCCTTCCGTCGACACGATCACGACGGGGATGCTGCGCAGAAGGTCGTCCTCCCCCATCTTCTCGATCATCTCGACCCCACCCATGACAGGCATGTTGATGTCGGAAAAGATGAGGTCGACCCAGTGTGCCGCCAGCAGATCAAGCGCCTCTTTGCCGTTGGCGGCCTCGTAAAACTCGCCAATTGGCACTTCGGCCAGACGCAGCGTCTTGCCGATGATCGCGCGGACGGTGTCCGAGTCGTCCACGACCAGGATGTTCAAAGGCATGGGCGTCAGCTCCCGAGGTTGATGTTCAAGGCGCGGCAGAGCGCCGTGAGGCCGGTCTGCATCTCGCACAGAACCTGCTCGGCCGCCTGCTGGTTCACGTTCAGCCGGGTGATGGCGGCCTGCGAAGGACGGTAGTTCAGACCATCCACACCCGTCCCGATGCCGCACTCTATCGTCAGCAAATCCGCCACATGGACCAGGTCGGTCACGAACGGATCCTCGCCGGGGTAGGCCTCCGGCTGGTGGTGCCAGCGCACCGCATCCACGATCTCGCTGGGCAGCCGCCACGAGTTCAGCAGGGCGGCGCCGGTCTCCGCGTGGTCGATCCCGAGGATCTCGCGTTCCGCCTCATCAAACGGCACGCCTTTGGCCTCGGCGTATTGCAGCACGGGCTTCGCGTCCAACTCCAGGAACGAACCCATGACAATCTTGCCCACGTCGTGCAGCAGACCCGCTGTGAAGGCGAACCCCGGAACAGGGCGGCCGAGCGCCACGGGAAGACATTCCGTCCCGATGGCGACGGCGATGGACTGCGCGAGCAGGTGTCCCGCGGGAAGCGAATACCCGCGAAGCGGCTTCCCCGCCAAGGGGGCCAGTGAACTGGTCAGCAGGACCTGGAAAAGCTTTCGCTGCCCAAGGCGGACGAGGGCATCGCGCAGACTGCTGATATTGCCGCCGCCAAAATACGCCGAGTTGGCCAGCCGCAGGACGTTGCTGGTAAGCCCCGGGTCAAACTCAATCGAGCGGGCCAGATCCGTCATGCTTGAGTTCGGATCCTGGACGATGGCCAGTGCTTCCGTGACTGCCGCCGGAAGGGCCTCCACCTTGCGCGCGGCTTCAAGAATCGTCTCGCGCTTGGACGCCTTGTCCTCGGTTTGGGGTGTGCTGGAGCTGCTCATATCAACTCTCTTTCGGTTCCGCCGGATCGGAGCACCGTGCGCCCGTCCCCCATATGGAGATACATGGTGCGGGCAATCGTGCCGCCCACGTCTTCGGCGGCGATCAGAATATCATTTTTCCACAGAATCTTCCGCATCACCGTGTAATTGCGTTCGCCTATCTTAAACGTGCCGTTCTCGTCGAGCAACTTGGCCGCACCCGCGAGTTTGGCGATAAGGTTGCGCTTGCGCGCGCCCCGGTTCAGCATCCCCTGCAACAGCGCGGGCACCCCGGTATCGGTAAACATGGCGGGACTCGCCTGTGCCTTGACCAGGTCGATGCGCGAGAGCGGCAGCATGCAGTGAATCATGCCCCCCACGCAGGCGTCCGGGTCATAGAGCGACAACCCGATGCACGACCCGAGGGAATAGGTGACCAGGACATCCTCGGGATCATCGGAGATGGCCATTTCCGAAATGCCGACCGTTCGATTCACAGAACCTCTCGTTTCCAGTGTCAGGACTTGATGTAAACAGATGGCCTGACCGACTTCAGGCTGCTCATCATGCCGGTAAGACTCTCAGCGTGACCCACCATCAGGTAGCCGCCGGGCTTCAGAAGACGGCATATCTCGTCCAACAACGCCTTGCGCACGGTGTTGTCGAAGTAAATCATGACGTTGCGGCAGAATACCATGTCCAAGGGACCCTTCATCGGGAAGGGCGGCGCGCTGAGGTTGATCTGGCGGAACGCGATCATGCCCTTGAGTTCGCTCACAACGCGATGGCGCGTGTCGCCCTTGCCGCCCACGCGCTGAAAGTAGCGTGCCCGCCATGCCGGGGGAACCGAATCCAGCTTGGCGCCGTCGTACTCCCCATCGATGCATTTCTGCAACACGCGGGTCGAAATGTCCGTCGCCAGGATACGCAGATCGACCGGGCGCGTGCCGACCGCTTCGCGCAGGGTCATGGCCAGCGAATAGGGCTCCTCGCCGGTGCTGCTCGCGGCCGACCAGAACCGGAACCGGGTCTGCCCCGCGGCCAGCCACGTCTCCATGACCTCGCCCACAAGATTGAAATGGGCGGGCTCCCGGAAAAAACTGGTGACATTGGTTGAGATGGCGTCGATGAAATGGACCAGTTCCTCCCCGGTGTCGTCACCCAGGAGATAATCCAGGTACTGATCATGCGCGGCAAACCCGAGCGCGCGCATGCGCTTGCCGACGCGCGCCGAGACCAGGGCCTCCTTGCCCGGGCTGAGCGCAATGCCGCTTCGATCATAGACGATCTGGCGGAACTTGCTGAAAGTAGCCGGATTCATCTGTACTGCCGTACCCTTCAGCGGTCAGGAAGCCGCCCAGTCCGAAGAGCGCAGCCGGTGCACCTTGATGATGACCGACTGGCCGCTGGCCGTATCAAACACCACCTTGCGGCCCATGTGCCCTCCAACATCCTCGGACAACACCCGCACACCCTTGCGCTTGAGAATCTCGCGGGCCACCAGCACGTTCGCGTCGCCCACGTTCTTGCCGGCGGCATCCTGCGGCCAGCCCCCGCCAAAGATCTGCGCAACAAGATTGGCCCGTTCGGCGCCCGCCTCTTCCATCATGCGCACCAGCGCCGTCGTGGCGACATTGCCAAAGCGGGGCGTGGCCGTCGCGGGATCGCGCGTGACCGGGTGCAGAAAATGGTTCATGCCGCCAAACTTGAGGCTCTGGTCCCACAGACAGACCGAAACGCAACTGCCAACGACGGTCCGAATCGATGCCGGCCGCCTGCTGACATAGATGTACCCAGGGTCCAGAAAATAGTTGATGCCGTGCAGTGAATCCATGCCGGAAAAACGGCCCGGCCCCGGTGTCAACCCTGGGCCTTGGCCAATGTCTCCTGTATCTTCGTCACAATGGTCGCCGGTTCAAACGGTTTGATGATGTAGTTGTTGGCCCCGGCCTTCAGGGCATCGATGACGCGCGACTTCTCGGCCTCGGTGGTCACCATGATGACCGGCACGGTCTTTCCGAGCGCGCGAATGGCCTTGACGGCGTCGATACCCAGCATGTTGGGCATGTTCCAGTCCATCAGCACGAGGCCAAAATCCTCGCTCTGGACGGCTTCCACGGCCTCGCGGCCATCGCCCGCCTGAACGACGTCCGTGATGCCAGCGCGGCTGAGCGCCCCGATGAGCACCTTGCGCATCACCGCGGAGTCGTCAACGATCAGCGCCTTCATCACTTGCCTCCTTTGCCGTTCATCGCAAACGTGACGCGAAGGGTAAATGCTCCCAGGTCGCTGGTAAAAGGCACCTCGAGCCAGGTCGATCCCGACGGATAGTCCACACTGTAGTTGCTGCCCCGGACCACCGTCGGCAGACTGAGCTCGATGATCGGACCCTCGGTGATCGGGAATTTCGCCTTGGCGCCGCCCGCCACGATGTTCACGAGTTCGGCCACCGCGTCCGACACGGCGTCGTCCATGTCGCCAGATTCGGAGCCGAGAAGCCTGTTGACCATGTTCAGGGCGGTGTCCGAAGGAAAGCTGAGCGCCACCATGCCGCGCGCGGGCCCGCTCAGGCCGATCAGGGCCACCAGTTGCCGGGGATCCGAGTCGCCGCGAGCCACGGCCACCTCGCCGCGCTTTGCCTTGGAGCCTAACATGGTCTCGAAGAGGTCGTAGACACTCTCAATGAAGGGGTTAATGTATTCAACCTTCATGCGTTCCGCTTTCCTTCCTTATTCACTGCCTCATGTCGGGTGTACGGGAGTATACACAGGTCGTCGTCGGCATAGGTTACCACGACCGGCCCTGGCGTTGCCTCTGCCACTTTGAGCGTGCAACCCTGGATAAGGAACACGCTCTCGGGCCACAGCATCTTCTTCACGACAACACGGTGCTCGGAGCGCTCCTCCGATTCGTGCCGAATCTCGTCGATCTCGTCGCGCAAAGCCTTCCAGGCAGCGCGAATCTTGTGTCCTTCCGCCTCCCACAACCGCAGACTCTCCTTCTTGGGCGCCGGCAGCGCGTAGCGGCGCGGCGACAGGACCGCAACGGTCGCATCAATCTGGGCCAGATTCTTCTCGTGCTGGCGCAGACGCTGCTCCAGCGGCGCGATCCGGTCGTGCAGGCAGTAGTCCTCGCCCGCTACGATGGTGGTCGGCACATAGACTTCGGTGCCGATCCGCCCGGCCACCACACCCGCAAGCGCCTGCAAGCGCCCTCCGACTATCCGGCCGTCTTCCACCGTGATCGCGCCCCGGGTGCGGATCGTCGAGTGAACAATCTCCTTCTCGACCGTCACGTCCTCGCCCGCATCAATCACGGCATCCAGAACGAACCGCGCATGGACGCCACCCGCCGCGCGGATCATGCACCCTTCATCGGCCCCGGCAATGCCTCCGGACACGACAACGTGTCCGCCCGACACGACGGTGGCGCCTTCAATCATGCCGTGCACCTCGATATCACCGGCGGCCCGCACTTCGGACCCGGGGAGAATGTCCTCTTCCACTATGACCGCGCCGGGATGGCAGACGTGACCCGTTTCGAGCCCGACACTGCCCTCGACGTGGAACACGTCGTCAACCGACACGACGTCCGAGGCCAACCGGATGCGGCCCGTCTGGGCGGCATAGTACGTGGCGCCGCCCTCGTCGCAGCGCACGCCGATCCCCCCTGACAGCCGTGCCGGTCGCGCCTCCTCGGGCGGCACCGGGTCGCCCAGCACGTCCGTTCCTGATCTGCCGGGTACCGGGGGAATGACCCGTACCAGCAGCTCGCCCTCGGTGACGGCCGTGCGCGCCTTGCGCCGCCGGTAATCGAGGGCTCCGGTGCGTTCATCCACCATGAACCCGGCGCTGAAGAAGTCGTCGGCCCATTCGAGCCGCCCGTGCTCCGGCGCTGTCGGAGGCGTTCCCTCCACCAGCACGCCGTCCAGCACCACCCCCTCCGTCCCGGCCAGTTCCAGCAGACGCTCGCACAATGCGGCGGGTTCGGGCAGGGGCACCGTCAACTCGGCCGCCGCCTGGACCAGTTGTTCCAGGACGGGCTCCAAGCCCTCCTCCCCCACCCTGAACGACACAAGCAGGGCCATGCGGTCCTCGGACACCCGCAGGTGAACAGGAATCAGGCTGTCGTTCTCAGCGGCTGACATAGGTTCTCTCGCCATGTCGCCCCCTCACGTCCCGCCCTGGGGCCGGCACATCCGGCCTCAAAGCCGCCCGGCACGGCCGCCGCGCTCGCGCTTCAACCTGCCTGCTGGAGCACGGCGGAAAGCTCCGTGAGCGTCAGGACACGGTCGATGTCGAGCAGCATGACGACCTTCTGACCGATCTTGCCCATCCCGAGGATGAACTGCGTCTCGACCGACGTGCCCAGAGCGGGCGGCGCCTCGATCTGGCCCTCGGCTATATCGAGCACCTCCGACACCTCATCCACGATAATGCCCATCGTGACGGTCTGCCCGTCGCGCACCACCTGCACGACAATGATACAGGTCCGGTCCGTGTCTTCCCGGCCTTCCATGTCGAACTTGAGGCGCAGGTCGATCACCGGGATGACCTTGCCGCGCAGATTGATGACGCCCCGGACGAAGGCGGGTGTGCGCGGGACGTGTGTCACGTTCATCATCCCGATGATTTCCTGCACCTTGAGAATCTCGAGACCGTAGGTCTCGTCGCCCAGCACGAAGGTGAGGTATTTGCCCGCAACCGCCGCCAGCGACGTCATCCCTGTGTCCAAATGCTCCGCCATGAAATCAGTCCTCCTGGAACCCCTCTGTTTGGGTCTCCGGCTACCGCCGGAGCACCGCCTCCGCCTCCGTATGAGTACGCATATCCTCAGGACGGTCGGTTGCCATACGGACAATGCCGCTCACGTCCAGAATGAGTCCAATACGCCCATCGGGCATGATCGCGCCACCGGCAACACCCCGGACATCTTTCATTGAATCCCCGAGGCTCTTGATGACAGTCTGCTGCTGCCCCAGAAGCTCATCCGTGAGCAGACCGATCTTGCGCCCCTCGTCCTCGACGATCACTACGATTCCCTTGGCGGGATCGTCCACGGCGTCGTCCAGACCAAACAGGCGGCTGAGCCGGAACAGGGGCACCAGATCGCCTTGGAGCGAGAGCAGCTCGCCCTTGCCGATGACACGGCTGATCTGCCCGGACTCCGGGCGAACCGACCGGATGATCGACAGCGTGGGAACAATGTAGCGCTCCGCGCCCACGCGGACCACCATCCCGTCAATGATCGCCAGTGTCAAGGGCAGGCGGATGCTGAAGGTCGTACCGCGCCCTTCCTCGCTGTGAATCTCGATCTGCCCCCGAAGGGCCTCGATGTTCCGGCGCACTACGTCCATGCCCACGCCGCGCCCCGAGACGTCGGTAATCGCCTTCGCCGTCGAAAATCCCGGCTCGAAGATGAGGTTCCACACCTCCCGGTCGCCCAGCACGTCGCCGTCGCGGATCAATCCGCGCTCGCGGGCCTTGGCCAGGATGGCCTCGCGATTCAGCCCGCGGCCGTCGTCCTGGATCTCGATGTGGATGCACCCGCCCTTGTGGAAGGCGCGCAGTTCAACCCGGCCCGCGGCCGGTTTCCCGGCCTTCACGCGATCCTCGGCGCTCGATTCCAGCCCGTGATCCACCGCATTGCGCACCATGTGCACCAGCGGATCACCGATCTTGTCCACCACGGACTTGTCCAGTTCCGTGTCCTCACCCGTCACAACGAAGTCCACCGGTTTGCCGGACTTCTTGGCGAGGTCGCGGACCAGCCGGGCCATCTTCTGAAAGGTCGCCCGCACGGGGACCATCCGGAGCGACATGCCCATCTCCTGGAGTTCCCGCGTGATCTTGTCCAGCTGGTTGAGGTGGCTCACCAGTTCAGCGGACCCGCTCGCTCCCCGTTCGATCCCGCTGCGCACCATGGACTCCGCGATGACCAGCTCCCCGATCGTATCCACGAGCCGGTCCAGCCGGTCGGCGTCGACCTTGACGGGCTCGCGGACCTGCACCTGGCCTTGGCGCTGCGAGCGCAGCGCGCTGGCCACGTCGCGCGCGTCCGTGGCCCCGCTCTTGACAAGGATCTCGCCCAGCCGGGCGGGTTTGGGCCCCTCGGCCTGGCGCTGCACGACGCGATCCAGGTCTTCCTGGGCAAGCGCGCCCGCCTCGACCAGGATCTCACCGAGACGGTTGGCGGCGCCGGTCGCCTCCTGGTACTCGAGCGCTTCGAGCACCTGCGCGCGCGTCACGAGATTGTGCTGAATGAGCATCTCGCCAAGGGGATCCGGAACCGGTGGCAACGCCTGGGCACGGACGGCGGCGGCGACCTCGTCCTCGGTGGCCGCCCCGCGCTCGACCAGGATCTCGCCCAGCCGGACTGCATCCGAGGGAGCCGTGGGCGCACCGGTGAGGGTCCCCTCAGCGGCGGCCTTCAGGCGCGCCACCACAAGGCGAAGTCCCGGAACACGGTGCAGGAGGCCATCGGAAGCCAGCGCGCGCGCAACCTGCGCGATCATCTGCTTGAGCAGGTCGACCGCCTCGAAGGTGACATCGATACACGCCGCGTTGAGTTCAAGGTCGCCCTTGCGGGCCTTGTCGAGCAGGTTTTCCGCCTGATGCGCCAAGGTCTGCACGTCATCGAGCGCGATGAAGCCCGCCACGCCCTTTATCGTGTGGAAGGCGCGAAACACGGCGTTGAGCGCCTCGTCGTTGCGGGCGTCGCTCTCGAGACTCAGGATGTGCAGATCCGCCGCATCGAGATGCTCCGTCGCCTCCTGCACAAACTCCTGAAGCAGGTCGCGATCGCCCTGCAGCGGCTGCGGCGGGGCATCTTCCTCAGGGTGGGCGGCGACCGGGGCAGCGCCCGCCGCGCCGTGTGCGAAGACCTCGAACCGTCCCGCGAGCACATCCACGCCATCCGGAAAGACGCCGCGGCCCGCGTAGGCGTCAAAGGCGCGTCCCAGCCAGTCTTTCATGGTGAGCAACAGGTCCGAGGCCCCTCGGGCGGCCTCCGGTGTCAACGCCTCCTCCGCGGTGTGGCAAAGCCGGCCCACGGGCTCCAAGCCGAGCAGTCCCGCCTCTCCTTTGAGGGTGTGAATGATACCGCGAATGGCGCTCAGAGCCTCGGCCGAGGCGTCCCGTTCGAGGGCGAGGATCCGCTCCTCAAGTTCGTCCAGTACCGCCGGCTGGCGCGACAGAAACTCCGCGAAGATCGCCTCGTCCACGTGCTCCGGAAGGATGAATGTCGCCGGCTGCGACGCCATCGCGTCGCCCAGCACCGGCAGCACGGCGCTGTCCAGATCGGTCCCGTCCCGGTACACCTCGAGCAGACTCGACACCGTCTGGGTCAAGCTCCGGAGTGCACCTGCGGGATCGGCCGCCTCGCCAAGGATAATCTCCTCAACCAGCGCGGCCGCGGCCCGGGCAGCATCGGCAGCCCGTACCTGCGCGGTACGCGTCATTTCCGCTTCGAGGTCCTCAAACATCGAGTGGATGCCGGCCAGAGCGGGCAGGTCGCCCGCGTCGGCCAGGATCAGCGCCTCGCAGAGTTCGTCCAGAAGTGTCATGGGTACGGTGGCCATCAATGCCCCCCAAGCAAGTCGAGGCGTGACCGCCTCGCCGTCGGCCGAGTCCGGAGTACGGTGTCAGAGATGTGCATGGCTCAGGCCCTTCTTTGGTGGAGTGTATCAGAAAAAGCACAAATAGGTCAAATCAAATTATTTCTCGCATTAAATGTCCGGAAGAACGGGCGATATTGGGTATACAATGACTGAGAACCCTGTCTCGTTCCCATTTTGAGCAGAACCGGGTTTCCCGCAAAACCCGGTCTCCGGGGAGATTTGCCGCGCACCCGGACACGGCCGCCGCTCACGTGCCGTGCGGCGGAATGCACTTACCTGGCGGGACGGTGCCCCGAGGCGGCCTCGAGCACGGCCTCGGGCAGGCGGTCCGGCGCGACCTCGTCCAGATGCGCCAGGTCGCCGGGCGTAAGCAGGCGGCCCAGTTGACCGTAGAAGGCGTTGCGCTGGTGCCGTCCGGGAAGGTGACTTTCCGCCCACGGGCTGAGGTAGCCCATGCCGCGCTGGGCGAGCACGGTGTGTCCGTAGAGAATGAAGGCGCCCTTCAGGAACAGCCGTGTCAGCGGGACCAGTTCGGGCGCGGCAAAATCGTCGACGAAACGCTGGCCGTGGGCATTCATCTCCGTCCCAACGACGATGGGCAGTCCCCGGGAGTCGGCGAGGCGGGCGAAGGCGTGGAGCGCGGCCACCTTTCTGGCCCGGTCGGCGGGATCGGCAATATTCCAGTTGCGGTCGGGAATGATGTTGACCGCGGCGACGCCGTGGCACTCGCAGAGGTCCAGGAGTGCACCCGGTTCCGCCTCGGCCGCACTCATGCCATCAAGCCAGGCGTAGGTGGGCAGCGCGCCCGCACCCCGGATGAACGCGGCGAGGTCCTCCAAAAGGGGAAAGGCCGCCGCATCGGGCGCGACGTACCCCGGCCCGCCCGCTTTCATCATCTTGCCGCGAATGAGGCCGTACAGGGCGGGCGGGTGATCGATCACCCCGGCGATGACCGTCTCGGCGACACCAAGCCGCGCGCTCCAGAACGCGATGCGCTGGGCGAGGTCCGGATACAGCGCCTCGGCCTTGCCGGCGTAGGCGATGCACAGGTGGCGCTCGGTGGCGTTGGCGTTGGGACTCAGCGGCAGCACGTCGGCGTCGTAGTCCAGTTCGACCGGCGACAGCACCGGATTCACCCGCGCGACGATGCCGCGGTTGCGCTCCTGTGCCGTACGCTTGAGCCCCTGAAGCAGCGGCGCGTCCGACGCCGCGCCCGAGGCGAAGCCCATGCCCATGAAATAGGCAATGCCCGGTTCGCCCGGCGAGTTGATCTCGCGGCCAGCCAGCTCGGGCACGTGGACCCGGGTCTCGATGCCCGCGCAGGTCCGGAGATTGAGCAGCGCCCCGGCGGCCAGGAACTCGTCCACGCCGTCCAGCACGTCAAAGTCGACGATGCCCGCGGCCGTCAGGCCCTCGCGCCGGGCTAGCCAGGCCAGACAGGACGGCGAATAGCCGTAGCCGTTGAAGGAATAGAAGCTGTGGCAATGCAGGTTGACCCGCTCGCCGGGTGGCGGAAACTGGCTGTCCTCCTGCCGGGCCGCCGCGGCCAGCGCCTCGGCGCGCACGGCCGGGTCAAATGCGTTGAGCGCGGGGGGTATGTCTGCAATACTTGCGTTCACGGTTCACTCCTGTTTGGACGGGGGTGGTCACGACGATAGCACACGGCGGCCTGGGGAGCCCACGGCCAGGGCAAACGCCAAAAAACCCGGCAGAGCAGCAACTGCGCAACGAACGCGCCCGCCACGTCCGCGGCGAGATCGAGGGCATCCGCGCTGCGCCCGTCCACGAAGCCCTGGTGCAGCTCGTCCGTGATGCCGTAGGCGAACGCAAAGGCAAGAGGCGCGAGCCATAGTGCGCGGGCCCCACACCCCTGCGGCCGCGAGCGCAGCGTCAACGCAACGAGCGCCGCGAGGCCCGCGTACAGCGCCGCGTGGGCCAGCTTGTCCGCTCCTTCGAACGCAAAACGTTCGAGCTCGGGCGGGACGGGCCGGTGCGACATCGCAAAGATGCCCGCGCAGTACAGCAGCACCGCGACGCCGTAGAGCCGGTCGGTTCTCATGCCCATTCCTTGCTTCCTGCCCCACTCCGCCGACATGTACAGCGGAGCGCCGCCAGCAGGTGCTGACGGCGCTCCGTGATAATGCGTCTGGAGACGTCTCCGAAGTGCTCGTTACGAGCCTTCTTCTTCCGTCTTCTCTTCGGAAGCCGGCGCGTCGCCGCCCTCGCGCCCGGCCTGGGCGCGCTGGATGCTCGCCATCATTTCGCTGGCCGCATCGCCGAGGGTACGCCCCGCTTCGGTCACGGTCCGGGGACCCGAGGGCAGGCTGGGCATCGGCGCAGGCGCGGCACTCGCGCTCTGACCGTAGTCCGACTGCACCTGCACCTCCTGGTCGCGCAGGAATTCGCGCACGCTCAGGCCGATCTTGCGCTCGGACGGGTCGACACTGATGACCTTCGCCATCAGCTTGTCGCCGATATTGAGCACTTCCTCCGGCTTCTGGACGCGGTCCTGCGAGAGTTCGCTGACGTGGATCAAACCCTCGACGCCGCTCTCGAGCCGCGCGAAGGCGCCAAAGCTGACCAGCTTGGCGATCTCGACTTCGACGTATTCGCCGATCTGAAGCCGCTCGACAACCGCTTCCCACGGGTCGCGATCAAGCTGCTTCATGCCGACACTGATCTTCTCGTTGGACGGATCGATACTGAGGATCTTGACCTGGATTTCCTGGCCCTTCTCGAGCGCCTCGGAGGGATGGGCCACCTTCTTGGTCCACGACAGGTCGCTGACATGCAGCAGACCGTCGATGCCCTCTTCGATCTGCACAAACGCGCCGTAGTCCGTGAGGTTGCGGACGATGCCGGTCACCTGCGAACCCACCGGGTAGCGCTGCTCGATGTCGTTCCACGGGTTGGGCTGCGTCTGCTTGATGCCCAGCGCGATCTTCTCGTTGTTCGAGTCGACGCTCAGGACCATCACATCGACTTCCTGGTCCAGCGCGAGCAGCTCGTTGGGATGGCGCACGCGCCGCGTCCAACTCATCTCGCTCACATGGACCATGCCCTCGATGCCTTCCTCGAGCTGCACGAACGCACCGTAGTCCGTCATGCTGACGACACGGCCGCGGCACACGCTGCCCACCGGGTAACGCTGATCGGCGCTCTGCCAGGGGTTCGGGGTCTTCTGTTTGAGACCCAGGCTGATGCGCTCGGTCTTCGGGTCGAAGTTGAGCACCATGATGCTGATGCGATCGCCGACGGACACGACCTGCGACGGGTGCTTGACGCGGCCCCAGGACATATCGGTGACGTGGAGCAGGCCGTCGATGCCGCCGACGTCGACGAACGCGCCGAAGTCGGTGATGTTCTTGACCTCACCCTCGATGATCTGGCCGATTTCAATGGTCTCAAGCAGACGCTTCTTCTCGCCGGCGCGCTGCTCTTCGATGAGTTTGCGGCGGCTGACGACGACGTTGCGGCGGCGCTTGGTAAGTTTGATGATCTTGACGTCCATATCCTGGCCGATGTACCGGTCGAGATCGCCGGTCGGACGCCACGTGAGCTGGCTGGCCGGCATGAACGCGTCGATACCGATATCGACCTTCAGCCCGCCCTTGACCCGGCGCACGATGCGGCCCTTGATGATGCCGTCCTCTTCGTAGACCTGCTGGATATGCTCCCAGTTCTTGATCCGGTCCGCCTTGACCTTGGACAGAACGGGCATGCCGCCCTCGTCTTCGGGCTCCTCGATGAACACGTCGAACTGGTCGCCGACCTTGATGTCCTCGGGGCGGCCGAACTCGCCGGCCTGGATCACGCCCTCGCTCTTGTAGCCGATGTCCACAAGAATGCGCTCGGGCGTCACTTCAACGACTGTCCCTCGGACAACCTCGCCCTCCTTGAAATTCTGGAGAGTCTGGTTGTAGAAGGCTTCCATCTGCTCCATGCTGAGTTCTTCGAACTCCTCATCAGAGTTGACGGCGACTGCCAGGGCAGCCGGCGGAGCAAGCTCCACGGGTTGGTCTTGGTTGTTTTCCTCGGTCATGACTGTCTTCCTATCCTTTCGTAATGGAATATTGCTGCGGTGACGCAGCAGTCGGCAAGGATAGCACCCGCCAGCGCGACGGGTCAAACTTTTTTGGGTTTTTCGCAGCGCCCGGCGACCCGAAACTTGTTTGGACCCGCGCCGCGCTTTAAGATGCTGGCAGACAACGTTTACCGGGCGCCTGCGCCCAACCGGAGCACACCATGACGGCCTTCTTGCTGACGCTGGCCTATGCGGCCGCCGCGCTGTACGTCCTGTCGGCGCTGTGGGCGCTGCGCTACCTCTGGAGCGACGAGAAAGGGACCCTCGCGCCCCCGGCGGTGATGATGACCGCGGGCGCGGCGGTGTTCGCGGCGTTGTTCGGGATTCGCTGGGCAGCCACGGGCCGGGTGCCGCTTACCAGCGTGCTGGACTCGCTGGTGGTCTTCGTCCTGCTCAGCACGGTGGTCATCCTGTTTGTGCTGCGCAACCGCACCATGCGGGCGCTGCTGTGCTTTTACCTGCCGCCGCTGGCGGCCATTGCGCTGACGGCCGCCGCCGTCGCCCACCAGTACCTCCCCCACGATCCGCGGGCGCTGCGCGGACTCTTTCTTCTGGTCCACGTCGGCTTGGCCCAGCTCGCGTTCGCCTTGTTCTTCATCGCGAGCACAACCAGCGCCGCTTACTTGTTTCAGTCGCACAACCTCAAGCGCCGCCAGACAACGGGACTGTTTGCCAAATTGCCGCCCCTCGAGCAGCTCGACACCACCCTTTACGCCCTCATCGGCGCGGGGTATCCGCTGTTCATCGTTACCTTGGTCCTCGGGATCATCTGGGCGTGGATCGACCGCGAACTGCTGGGGCCGCACTGGTATCTGTCTCCCAAGGTGCTTCTCGCTCTGGTAATGGCCGTGTTCTACGCCGTCACCTTCCACATGCGCCGCTTCGGCCTCCTGCGGGGGCCCAAACTCGCGGCGCTGGTGTTTGGCGGCTTCGCGGGCCTGCTGGGTCTGTACCTGATCCTCGGACTGATGGAACTCAACAACTACTTCTTCTGGGAAAACCCCTCATGAGCCTGGCCGTGGTCGGCTTGAGCCATCACACCAGTGATGTGGCGCTGCGCGAGCGGCTCGCCTTCTCCGAGGAGGCCGCCATCCGCGCCCTGCGCACGCTCAAGGACGAGCTGGGCGGCGGCGGCGCCGTGATCCTGAGCACGTGCAACCGCGTCGAAATCTACGCCTACCACCCCGACGACCTCGTCGACCTTCGCGGGCTGCTTCGCGACTTCCTGGGACGCTGCCACGGGGTCTCGCTTGAAGCCTACGGCCCCTGCCTCTACGAGCACGAGGACCGCGAAGCGGCCGGGCATCTCTTCCGGGTTGCGTCGAGTCTGGACAGCCTGGTGGTGGGCGAGTCGCAGATCCTCGGACAGGTTCACGACGCCTTCCTGCTCGCCCTGGCGGAACAGGCGACGGACAAAGTCATCAGCGCCCTGTTCCAAAAGGCCTTTTCGGTCGCCAAGAAGGTCCACAGCGAGAGCAACATCAACGCGGGCAAGGTGTCCATCGGCTCGGTGGCCGTCGAACTGGCCGCCTCGATCTTCAGCGACCTGTCCGCATGCACGGTCATGGTCGTGGGCTCGGGCAAGATGGGTGCGCTCGCCCTCAGGAGCCTCGTCGGCAAGGGCGTCGAGCGGGTGCTTGTGGTCAACCGGAGCCCCGAGAAGGCCGAGGCCGTCGCCGAGGCCTACCGGGGCGAGGCCATCGCCTTCGACGACATGGAGGCACACCTGCACCGCGCCGACATCGTCATCACGTCGACGGCGGCGACCGAATACATTCTCGCACCCGATCACTTCCAGCAGGCCCTCAAGCGGCGCAACCGCGAGCCCATCTTCGTCATCGACATTGCCGTGCCGCGCGACGTGGACCCTGCGGTGAATGATCTCGACAATGTGTATCTGTACGACATCGACGACCTGAAAAAGGTGGCCGAGCAGAATCTCGCGATGCGGCGCGAGGAAATGACGCAGTGCATGCGCATTGTCGAGCGCGGCGGCGACGACTTCTGGCGGTGGCTGTGTTCGCTCGCGGCCGAGCCGACGATCGTGTCGATGGCAAAGGAGATTCACGCCATCCGCGAACGCGAGCTGGCCAAGACTCTCAGTGCCATGCCCGAATTGACCGAGGCCCAGCGCGAGGAGGTCGTCTACCTGACCAAGCGCATCGCCAACGCCATCCTGCAACGCCCCATGACTCAGTTGAAACGCGAAGTGACCCAGCAGGACCCCAGCGTGGTCCTGACGCTGGTCAGACGCCTGTTCGGCATCAAGGACAGCGGATGAAAATCGTATTCGGCACACGCGGCAGCAATCTGGCCCGGACACAGACGGACCACGTCATCGCCCTGCTCAAGGCCGCCCTCCCCGAAGCGGAGGTCGAGGTCGCCATCATCTCGACCACCGGCGACGAGGTGACCGATGTGCCCTTGGCACAGATCGGCGCCTTTGGGCTTTTCACCAAGCAGCTCGAGATGGCGATGCTCGCGGGCGAGATCGATGTCGCCGTGCATAGCCTGAAGGATATGCCGACCTGCCTGCCGGAGGGACTCGTCCTGGCCGCCGTCCCGGCACGGCACACGCCGTACGACGCGCTGGTCAGCGCGCGATGGCCTTCGCTGGACGCCCTGCCCGCAGGAAGCCGCGTCGGCACGTCGAGCCTGCGGCGGCGGGCGCAAGTGCTCGCGCGGCGCCCGGACCTCGACGTGGTGGATCTCCGCGGCAATGTGGAAACGCGGCTGCGCAAGGTGGCGGAAGGCGAAGCCGAGGCGGCCATTCTCGCCTGCGCCGGTCTGGAGCGTCTGGGGCTGGGCCGCCACATCGCGCAGGTGCTGCCCGCGGAGATCATGATCCCGGCGGTGTCGCAGGGCGCGCTGGGCATCGAGGCGCGCGCCGGGTTCCCGCACCTGGATACGCTCGCGCGCCTGACCGATCCGGCCGCCTGGGCCGAGGTCACTGCCGAACGCGCCCTCATGCGAACACTTCAGGGAGGATGCACGACACCCATCGGCGCAGTCGCGCGTTTCGATGTGGCCACGGGCACGCTGCACCTGCGGGCCTGCGTGGCCGCGCTGGACGGGCGCGCCGTGCTGATCCGGGAGGGCGTCGCCGCAGGCGGCGACCCCGCGGCGCTGGGACGTGAGGTCGCGGCACGATTGCTGGACGCCGGCGCGGGGGAACTCGTGGCCCAGGCCGAACGCGAGAAGACCGGGCAATGAACCCGCCCCTGACAGGTTGCCGCATCGTCATCACGCGCGCGCCGGGGCAGGCCGGCGCGTTGCAGGAACGTCTGCGCGCACTCGGCGCGGACGTGCTGTCTTTCCCCACCATCGCCATCACCCCCGTGCAGCCTGCAAGGCCCTGTTCGCTGTCCGCCTTCGACTGGGTGGTCTTCACCAGCACGAACGCGGTGCGCTATTTCTTCGAGACGCAGGGCGATATCCCGTTGCCGGACGGCGTGCAGACCGCCGCCGTCGGCCAGGCAACGGCCGAGGCCCTCGCCGTCCACGGATGGCCAACCAGCCTCACGCCGGACGAGTACGTCGCGGAGGCGCTGGCCGACGGCCTGCTGGCCTCCGAACCGGACATGCGCGGGAAACGGTTCCTGTTGCCGCGTGGCAACCTCAGCCGCGATGTCGTGGCCGATGCCCTGCGGCAGCGCGGCGCGACCGTCGAGGAGATCGAGGTCTACCGGAACACGTGCCCCGAGGTGTCGACGGAGGCCCTGGATGCGCTCGACGCGTTCGCGGCGCAGCTTGTGGTCTTTACGAGCCCCTCCACCGTCGTAAATTTCGTCGCCTTGATCGGCGCACCGCGTCTGGATCGACTCAAGGCGGGATGCCATTTCGCCGCCATCGGCCCGGTGACACGCCGGGCGGCGGCGCAGTGCGGGATCATCATCGACATCGAGCCGCGCGCCCACACCATCGATGGGCTGGTCGACGCCATCGTCGAGAGGATGGCGCCGCCATGACCGCCGGCACCCTTGTGGAGTCCGCCCCGGTCCGCCCGGCCTTTTCCGCGCCGGTGGCGTTTGTATGCCGGAGCATGGAGCGGTACCGTCCACTGTTCGACGGCGTAACCCTGCCTGAAGCCGATGCAATCGCAGGCATGTTGGAAGACGGCAAGGGGAACGAGATCTGGATCATTCAGACCTGGCTGGAACTGCGACGGCGCGGCTGGCCGGTCACGCTGACTGACCGGTTCGTGCCCGGCACCGTCTGTGTGGCGCATTACGACGACATCGCCCTCAAGGAATTCCCGAGCGATTGCTTCATCGTCGGCGTGCGGGCCGATCGCCCCGCGCTGCCCGTGGCCGCGGTACGCATCGTGCAGAACCCTGCCGGGCAGCACTCGCGGCGCGACGTCTTCGTGCCGCACTGGCCGCAGCCGGGCCTCATCGCGCGCGATCCGGCGCGGGGCACGCGTGTGGAGCGTGTCGCATACGTCGGCGTGCCCTACAACCTCCACGCGGCCTTCCGGACCGAGGAATTCGCCCGTGCGGTGGCGCGTTTGGGTTTGGTGTTTGAGGTCCGGGAGCACAATCATCACGATTACCGGGATATTGACGCGGTGCTGGCGGTTCGGCCGGGAACGCGCTACGATAGCGACCTGAAGCCGGCGTCCAAGCTGGTGAATGCCTGGCAGGCGGGCTGTCCCGCGCTGCTGGGGGCGGAGTCGGCCTACCAGCACCTGCGCCAGTCTGATCGGGACTACCTGGAAGTGACCACCCCCGCCGAGGCACTTGCCGCGCTCGGGCGGCTGGCCGCAGACCCCGTAATGTACCGGCAGATGGTTGGCAACGGCCTGGTCCGGGGACAGGCGTTCTCGCGCGAGGCCGTCGCGCAACGGTGGATCGATCTGTTGACGGGGACGGTTGCGCAGGAGTTCGAACGCTGGCGAGACCGGTCGCGCTGGGTCCGGGTCACGCGCTTCGCGGGCGCCGCCGTGGCGCACAAGATGGCGCGATACATTCATCAGTGGCGGATCTGACGCCGCGGGGAGAAAAGCGTGCTCTTCAGGCATCCTGTCTACTTCATCTGGCGCCCGGCCGACCGCCACCGGGCGCTCGCCGACGCCGATCCCGTTCCCCCGCGCGAGGCCATCCTCCCCGTACTGATGCAGGAAGGCGGCGACTGCTCGTGGACCTTCCAGACCTATCTCGAACTCAAGCGCCGCGGCGCCAACGTGCACCTGCGAAGCCGCATGGAGCCGGACGCCGTCTGCGTCGCGCATTACGACAGCATCCCCCTCAGGGAATGGCCCGTGGCGAGCTTCATTGTCGGCATACGGCCCGACCGGCCCGCCATCCCCGTGGCGCACCTCCGCATTGTCCAGAACCGGACCGCAGTCCATTCGCAACGCGATCACATGATGTATCACTGGCCCCAGCCCGGTCTGATCCCGCGCGACCCGGCACGCGGCGACCGCATCGAGAACGTCGTCTACATGGGCGTGGCCTACAACCTGGCCGCCGAGTTTCGCAGCGAGGATTTCGCGCGGCGCGTGGCGGATCTCGGGATGCGCTTCAAGATGTGCTCGGAGGGGTATTGCGATTATTGCGACTACCGCGAGGTGGATGTGATTCTGGCGGTGCGGCCCGGCACACGCTATGATATTGACTTGAAGCCCGCCACGAAGCTCTATAACGCGTGGATGGCCGGATGTCCGGCGCTCCTCAGCACCGAGTCCGCCTATCGCGAGGTGCGCCGGAGTGAATATGACTACGAGGAGGTCGACACGGCGGACGAGGCCATCGAGGCCGTGCGGCGCCTGGCGGCCGAGCCCGCGCGCTACCGCAAGATGATCGAGAACGGCCTTCAACGGGCCCAGGAATTCTCGTGGGACGCCACGGCACAACGGTGGGACGATCTGCTGTCGGGACCCGTGATGGACGCATTCGAGCAGTGGCAGGTGTGGCGCAGACGGACGCCGGGGTGGGTCCAGCACATGCGCTTTGCCCTGCGTGCCGCCGCCCACAAGGCCGCGTGGCACGCGCACCGGCGCCGCATCTAGACCGGACTACGGACAGGAGGCATCATGTCTTTTCCAGACACCCGCATGCGACGGTTGCGGCGCAACGCGACCCTGCGCCGCATGGTGGCCGAAACCCGCGTCAGTGTTGACGACCTGATCCTGCCGCTCTTCGTGCGGCCCGGCCGGAACGTCAAGAACCCCATCGCCTCGATGCCCGGCCAGTTCCAGTGGTCGGTGGACACGCTGGTGGACGAGGCCCGGCAGGTCCGGGACGCCGGCATACCCGCGATCATCCTGTTCGGCATTCCGGAGAGCAAGGACGCCGAGGGAACGGCGGCATTTACGAGCGACGCCATCGTCTGCCGCGCCGTCGAGGCCGTCAAGACGGCCTGCCCGGACCTGTGCGTCATCACGGACGTCTGCATGTGCGAGTACACCGACCACGGCCACTGCGGCGCCCTGCGCGCCAACCGGGACGGTGTTCTGGATGTGGACAACGACGCGACGCTTGAGCTGCTGGTGAAGGAGGCCGTCGCCCACGCCCGGGCCGGGGCCGATATGGTCGCGCCGTCGGACATGATGGACGGCCGCGTGGGCGCGATCCGCGCCGCACTCGATGACGAGGGGTTTTCGGACGTCCCGATCATGGCCTACAGCGCCAAATATGCATCGGCCTTCTACGGCCCCTTCCGCGATGCCGCCGAATCCCCGCCCCAGTTCGGCGATCGCTCGTCGTACCAGATGGACTGCCGCAATCAGCGCGAGGCCCTGCGGGAGATGGAGCTGGACATAGAGGAAGGCGCGGACATCCTCATGGTCAAACCCGCGCTGGCCTATCTCGATGTGCTGCACGCGGCCCGCGAGGCCTTTGACCTGCCGCTCGCGGCCTATCTCGTCTCCGGCGAGTACGCCATGGTCAAGGCCGCCGCCGCGAACGGCTGGATCGACGAGCAACGCACGGCGCTCGAGATGGTGACCGCGATCCGCCGCGCCGGCGCGAAGATGATTCTCACGTACTGGGCCAAAGATATTGCCCGGTGGATTGCCAATAAGTAATATCCAGCCCTGCCGTCATCCCCGCGAAAGCGGGGATCCAGCATTTTTTCGCTGGATCCTGGCAATCTTGGATCCCCGCTTTTGCGGGGATGACGGTAGTGGGAGACGAGTCGCCAACGGCGAATGAAGGAAGACCCTATGAACCGCAGCCGATCCGCGCAGTTGTGGCAGGAAGCCAACCAGGTCCTCGTTGGGGGCGTCAACAGTCCCGTGCGCGCCTTCAAGGGTGTCGGGGGCGACCCCTTCTTTGCCGCCAAAGGCAACGGCGCCGTCGTCACGGACGCCGATGGCAACAACTACATCGACTACGTCCTCTCGTGGGGACCGCTCGTGTTGGGTCACGCGCACCCGCATGTCGTCGAGGCCGTCTGCAAGGCAATGGAGCAGGGCGCGAGCTTCGGCATACCGACCGAGGCCGAGGTGCGACTCGCGGAACGCATCCGCGGGCTATACCCCGGCATGGAGAAAGTGCGCCTGGTCAACAGCGGCACCGAGGCCGCCATGAGCGCCATTCGCCTCGCACGCGGCGTCACCGGACGCGACCTCGTCGTGAAAGCCGAAGGCTGCTACCACGGCCACGTCGACGGGCTGCTCGTAAAAGCGGGCAGCGGCCTGACCACGCTCGGCACGCCCACCAGCCCCGGCGTTCCCGCGGCCTACGCGTCCTGCACCCTCACGATGCCCTACAACGACCTCGACGCCGCGCGCACCATATTGGACGAAAAGGGCGCGGATATCGCGTGCATCATCATCGAGCCCGTGCCGGGCAACATGGGTGTGATCGAGCCCGCGCCGGGCTATCTGGAAGGCCTGCGCTCCCTGACGAAGAAGCACGGCGTTCTGCTCATCTTCGACGAAGTGATGTCCGGCTTCCGCGCGGCCCTCGGCGGGGCCCAGGCGCGCTTTGGTGTCACCCCCGACCTCACGCTGCTCGGCAAGGTGATTGGCGGCGGCCTGCCCGTCGGCGCCTACGGCGGTTCCGCGGTCCTGATGGACCACCTGTCGCCCGTGGGGCCGGTATATCAGGCCGGTACGCTCAGCGGCAACCCCCTCGCGACCGCCGCGGGCCTGGCCACGCTCGACGTCCTGTCCGGCGAAGGAGTGTTTGAACAGATCGAGGCCGCGATGACCGCGCTTGGTACGGGTTTGGGCGACGCCGCGAAGGAAGCAGGCATCCCCGTGACCCAGACCCAAGTCGGCACGATGGCCTGCCTGTTCTTCACCGAAGGCCCCGTCCGCAACTACCAGGAGGCCCTTCGCTCCGACACCGCCCGCTACGCCCGCTTCTTCCATGGCATGCTGGATCACGGCGTCTATGTCGCCCCCTCCCAATTCGAAGCCGCCTTCACCAGCCTCGCCCACGAACCCAGCCACATCGACCGCACCATCGAGGCCGCCCGCCGCGTCATGCAACAGATCACCTAGTGAACACCCGTGCTCCGAGTCCCCCCTCCGGACCTGAAAACCGAAAACCTGGGGACAGACTACGGGTTTTAGACCACCCGCACGCGCCCACTACTCAAGCGGGTGCTTGCCCGAAAGAAGCTGCTCCGCCCGAAACCCGTAGTCTGTTAGCATGCATAGGTGGGTCAGGTTTGGGGGGGTGCATCATAATGGGAAGCCACCGGGCGGTGTTTCATGCCGAAACTGCGTGGACCAACGGGTTGGCCACGATACCCAAGGAGGCTTCCCATGCAACAACCCTATCACTTCATCGGGCTGGATATCCACAAGCAACGCATCGCATTCTGCGAGAAGACGGCCACGGGCCATACCGTCGAGCACGGAACCATTCGCGCGCGACCGCACGACCTGACGGCTTTTGCGCAGTCGCGTGCCCGGCCGTGGGTGGGCGGTATCGAGGCGACGCTCTTCTCGGGCTGGGCCTACGACACCCTGCTGCCCCATGCCATCGAGTTGTTCGTAGGACATCCGTTGCGTCTCAAGGCCCTCTCAAAAAACAAGAACGACCGTATCGACGCCGAATTGCTGGCCAATCTCCTGCGTGCCGACCTCTTCCCAGCCTGCCACATGGCCCCGCCCCTGGTGCGCGAACTGCGCCGTGTCCTGCGCTACCGCACCTTTATGGTCGTGCAAGCCACACGCATGAAGAACAAAGCCTCCGGCATCCTGATGGAAGCGGGCATCGAATACTCCCGCACCAAATTGCACGGAAAGGCCTACTTCTCCGAGCTGGTCGACGGCCTGGACGAGGTGCCCCACTCGGTGCGCGAGCTGTTGCGCATGACCCGCACCAACATCGAAGTGTTTACCAGCGCTCAACGCCGGCTGCTCGATGCACTCACGCGGCATGCCGCCTTGCGAGAAAGGATCGAACGGCTCAAGACCGTCGGCGGCGTGGGCGACGTGACCGCGCTCACCTGGGCCCTCGAGATCGACGACCCGCACCGTTTCAGCAACGTCAAGGCCGTCCACAGCTACTGCGGCCTCTGTTCGGCCCAGCACGAATCAGGCGGCAAGGAACGCCGCGGCCCCTTGTCCAAAGAACGCAATCCGCATCTGCAGACCATTCTCATCGAGGCCGCCAAACTTGCCCCCTCCAGATATCCGCACCTTGCCGCCGTGCACCAGGCCGCCCTGGATCGCGGCTACAATCGCAACCGCGCGACCTTGGCCGTAGCACGCAAACTGGCGGCGTATCTGCTGGCCGTGGACAAATCCCAGAGGGCGTTTATCGCGCCATCGCACTGACACATACATACCGGTTCTCATGCCGCCGTATCCCGCAGGAAAGGGACTGGGCGAGGGAAACACTTCCCGATGCTCCCGTAGTCTGTTTCGGGCGCGGCGGCTCACACAAATGCAAACATCGGACCGGCCCACGCGCCGTTTCCGCAAATGGATGTCTGGTTGCGAGAACCCGTCTCGTCAGCCCAAAAGAGAGCCGGACACCGCGTAAAGCGCACAGCGCCCCGACGCACACCAAGGGCAAAGACTCTTTGTGCGAGGGCCGTGCTTTGACCAGACGACGGCGGGCGGTGGACGCGCCACGCCTCCGACGAGCTATACGCAAGCTACCCATTCTCGGCGCGCCCCGTCCAGCGCCCGCCTTAGCTACTGGCACTACCCGCCTTACAAACACCAGGCTTTCCCACGTCCCAAAAACAGCAGGCCGAACGCCCTCTCGCCCTGTTGACTTTTACCTATCATGGATGTCCCCAGGTTCTTCGCGTCAGTTGCCCAGCACGGCGTTGATCACGGGCACGACCAAATTGGCCTGCCAGCGCATGAGGCCGCAGTGTGTCACCAGGTCGTCCTCGCTTTGCGCCGGGTGGCGCATGGCGGCAATCATCGCGGCCTTCGGGCACACGACGGATGGCGCGATGCCCAATGCCGCCGCGATGTCGGCGCAGCCTGTCTGCAGGGCCTGGAGCTGGTCGCGGTCGGGACGGAAGGGGATGCCGCCGCCGCGCCGGACCGGCTGCGGCCACGCTGCTTCGGGCAGTTCGAAGGCGTCCTGAAGGGCCTGGCGCAGGCCGTTCATGCGGCGGCGCGTGTAGGTGGCGCGGATCGGCACCTGCAGGAGGTCACGCTGGGTCTTCTTCGTCGCGGCCAGCTCGGCGAGGTCGCGGAGCTGGTCGGTGTTCATCACCTTGAAGGGCGGAATGTCGGCCCGGCGGGCCTCGGCGTCGCGCCACTGCCAGATCGCGCGGACAAAGGCCGCCTCGCGCGGCGATATCTGGCTGATCCCCTTGATGCGCCACGCCTCCTCATCGGGCCGCGACTCCGGGGTCTCCATGGCCGCGTCGACGACGCGTTGGCACCACTCCTCGTGCCACGCCTCGCGCCCCAGCTCGCGCAACTGGGTTCGCAGGACCTCCGCCAGCGCCGACAGGTACAGGGTGTCGCACACGGCGTAGCGCAACTGCGATTCCTTGAGCGGACGGCGTGACCAGTCGGATTTCTGGTTCTGCTTGGAAATCTGCACCCCGAAGAACCGCTCGATCACCGCGTTCAGGCCAAATTGCTCGAACCCCAGCAACTGCGCGGCCAGCATCGTGTCAAAGACCGGCCGCCGCGGCCGGAAATCGAAGGACGACCGCAACTGGCGGAGGTCATAGTCCGCGCCGTGGAAGATGATGGGCGTAGTGGCCAGGGCATCGAGCAGGGGCTGGAGGTCCATGCCCGCCAGCGGATCGATGATGTAATGGTCGTCGCCAAGGCTGATTTGCAGCAGGCAGACCTTGGTGAAATAGTGGTGCAGGCTGTCGCCTTCGGTGTCCAGCGGCACTTCGTCCGCGGCTTCCACGGCGGCAGCCAGGCGTTCGAGCCCGGCGGGCGTATCCACGTAGCGGAACGGTACCGTTGCACCAGCGGAGGGTATTTGCGGGGATTCTGGTTGGTTCACGCGGCTAGTTGTACCCTGTTTGCGCGGGCCAATGCAAGATTGACAGGATGCCGGGCCGGGGGGTAGAATTTACTGACCAGTCAGTCAGCAAAGGATTGCCAATGAGTTCCCAGCCCCGATGGCGCCGCCAGCCGGGCGACCGGCCCCAACAGATCCTCGAGGCCGCGTTGCGCGTGTTCCAGCGCGACGGGTTTCGCCGCGCCACCGTGGACGACGTCGCCCGCGAGGCCGGCATCACCAAGGGCACGGTGTACCTCTATTTCGACAGTAAGGAGGCGCTGTTCATCGCCACGGTGCGGGCGCAGTTCCGGCGGGTCTTCGACCTGTTGCCCGCGATCAGCCTGGAGGACGGCGAAGACCCGGAGCAGACGACCCGGCGGGTGGGCAAGGAGTTCATGCGGGCGCTGATGACTGAGGAGGTGGCGGTGGCGCTGCCGATGATCCTGGCCGAGGCGCCGCATCTGCCGGCCATCAAGCGGATCTACCAGGAGGAGATCCTGCCGCGGGCGGGCATGCAGCTGGCGCAACTGCTCGAGGCGGGCATGGCGATGGGATTCGTCCGCAAGATGGATCCGGTGATCGCCGCGCGCTGCCTGTTTGGCATGTTCATGGTGTTTGTGGTGAGCCAGGAGGTTCTCGGGGCAAAGGAAGTGACCCCGATGGATCTCGACGTGGTGGTGGATACGGTGGTGGACATCTACTTCCGAGGAATCCTGACGTGAACCGATATTTCCGGGGCCTGTGCTGTGCCGTGGCGGCCGTGATCCTCAGCGGATGCGAGCGGGGAGACCCGGCGACGCTGCGCGTGACAGGTCAGATCGAGGGCGACATCGTGCGGGCGGGGTCCCGGATCGGCGGCCGCGTGGCCGAGGTGCTGGTGCGCGAGGGCGACCGGGTGGAACAGGGCGCCGTGCTGCTGCGCCTGGAAACGACCGACGCCGAAGCGGCACTCGAGGCCGCCCGGGCCCAGCTCGCACTGGCCGAAGCCCAACTGGCCAAAGTCCAGAGTGGCGCGCGGGCCGAAGAGCGCCGTCGCGCCGAGGCGGTCATGGAACAGGCCCGGCAGCAGTACGACATGGCCGTGCGCGGCGCGCGGGCGCAGGAAATCGAGACCGCGCGGGCAAACGTCCAGGCGGCCAAGGCCGCGCTGACCCAGGCGCGCGCCGATTTCGAGCGCGTCCAGACGCTCCGCGAGGGCGGCGCGGTGTCGCAGCAACTGTTCGACCAGACCCGCGCGGCGCTGGAAGCCGCCGAGGCACGGCATCGCGCGGCGTCGGAACAACTGGCGCTCCTGGAGGAGGGAACGCGCGCCGAGCAGATCAACGCGGCCAAGGCGGCCCTCGATCAGGCCCAGGCGGTGGTGGATGAGCTGCGCGAAGGCGCGCGGCCGGAGGACATCGCCATGGCGGCGGCGCAGCGCGACGCGGCCGCGGCCGCCGTGGCCCAGGCCCAGGTCGCCTTGGACGAAATGACGATCCGCGCCCCGCTGACGGGCGTGGTCGACTCGATCCAGGTCAATCCGGGCGATCTTGCGGGGCCTGGCCCGGTGGTGTCGCTGCTGGACCCGGATGATCTCGAGCTGGTGGTGTACGTGAGCGCGGCCCACCTGGGCGAGCTGCGTGTGGGCGGCACGGTGCCGGTAACCACGGATGCCCACGGCGCCGAACGCTTCACGGGGACGCTCACCTTCATCGCCAACGAGGGCGAGTTTACGCCGCGCAATCTTCAGACCCAGGAGGAGCGCGTCCAGCAGGTGTTTGCCGTAAAGGTGGCGCTCGATTCCGCCGGCGGCAAGCTCCGCCCCGGCATGGGCGCGACGGCGCACTTGGATGTGCGGGGCGGCGCCTGATGGCGGTCGCAATTGAGGCCTCGGGACTGACACGCCGCTTCGGCTCGTTCACGGCCGTCGACGGCGTATCGCTGGCCATCGAGGAAGGCAGCATCTTTGGCTTTCTCGGTCCCAACGGATCGGGCAAGTCCACGGTCATCCGGATGCTGTGCGGACTGCTGCGTCCCTCCGGCGGCGAGGCCAAGGTCCTGGGCTACGATATCGTGCGCGACGGCGAGGCGATCAAGCGCAGCATTGGCTACATGTCCCAGCAGTTCAGCCTCTACGCGGACCTGACCGTCATGGAGAATCTGCGCTTCTACGCCCACATCTACGGCATCCCGCGCCGCGAATTCCGTGAGCGCATCGAGGAGGTCATCGAGATCGTCGGCATTGGCGACTACCGCAAGCGTCAGGCCGGCAAGCTGTCCGGCGGCTGGAAACAGCGGCTTGCGCTGGCCTGCGCGCTCGTGCACCGGCCACGGCTCATGTTTCTCGATGAGCCGACCGCCGGCATCGATCCGGTCGCGCGGCGCGGCCTCTGGAATCTGCTGTTCGACCTCTGCGCCATGGGCGTCACGTTTTTCGTCACGACGCACTACATGGACGAGGCCGAGCGGTGCAGCCACGTCGGCTACATCTATTTCTCCAAGCTGATCGTGCGCGGCACGCCCACGGAGCTGAAGGCACTTCCCGAGGTGACCCCCGAAGGGCGGGTGCGCTATGAGGTGCGCTCCTCGCGCAGCGTCGAGGCCATGCGCTTTCTGAACAGCCAGCCCTTTATCGAGGACGCCACGGTCTTCGGCGATGCGCTGCATGTGCTGGCGTCCGAGGGAAGCGGCGACGACATCGTCCGGTCCCTCGCAGCCCAAGGGTATCCGGGCGCGGCGGTGCGGCCGATCCCCCCCACGCTCGAGGACGTATTCGTGACCCTTACCCGGCGGGAGGACCGTTCCCGTGTTTAGAGGCTGGACCTCCATCGTCTACAAGGAAACGATTCACATCCTGCGGGACCCCCGCACGCTGTTCCTGATCCTCCTCGTACCGGGGATCCAGTTGACGCTCTTTGGCTACGCCATCGATCTGGACGTCACGAACATCCCGACGGTGGTCTACAACATGGACGGCCGCACGCCAAGCCGCGAGCTGATCGACTCGTTCCGGAACACCGGCTACTTCGACGTCCGGCTCCTCGTGCGATCGGACGCGGATCTGATGGAGGCGGTCGTACGCGGCGACGCCAAGGTGGCCATCAAGATCCCGCCGGACTACAGCGACGCCCTGCTGACCGGCACGGGCGCCCAGGTGCAGGTGCTGATCGACGGCAGCGACTCGAACGTCGCGATGCAGGCGCTCAACGTCAGCAACGCCATCGGCCTGCGAAAAAGCATGAGCATTGCCGCCGTCCAGTTGAACCGAACCGGCGGCCTCCCCGTCGACGTGCGGCCGCGCGTCCTGTTCAATCCGGACATGAAGACGCCCAACTTCATCGTCCCCGGGCTGGTCGGCATGATCATGCAGCTCGTGACGATGTTTCTGACGGCCTTCGCGGTCGTCCGCGAAAAGGAAAACGGCACGCTCGAGCAGTTGATGGTGACCCCGGTTTCGCGACTGGGCCTGATGCTCGGCAAACTCGCGCCGTACGCGGTCATCGGGGCCTTGGAGACGGCCATGGTGGTGCTGCTCATGTGGGGGCTGTTCAACGTGCCGGTTGCCGGCAGTGTCACGCTGCTGGCAGCATTTTCGCTCATCTTCCTGTTCACCGCACTGGGACTGGGCCTGTTGATCTCGACCATCGCGGAAAACCAGATGCAGGCCATCCAGATGGCCTTCGTGGTCGTGCTCCCGTCGATCCTGTTGTCGGGATTCATTTTCCCGCAGGAATCGATGCCCTACCCCATCTATTTGATCGGTCAGCTCATCCCTGTCACCTACTTTATCCGGATTCTCCGGGGCATTATCCTCCGTGGCGCGGGGTTTTATGAGTTATACGACCAGGCGGCGTGGCTGGCGATCATCGGGTTGATCATTCTGATCATCAGCGCCAGCCGGTTCCGCAAGACCTTGGCGTAGACGGACCGCAGCCATGACCCGTTTGTTGATGCGCTTGCTTCTGGGCGTTGTGCTCGGCGCCGCCCCCACGCGCAGTGATGCGGTGGAGACGGATCGCCCGTTGCGGGTGGTCAGCGACCACGCGTTCCCCCCGTACGAATTTCTCCAGGAAGGGCGGCCGGACGGCTTCAACATCGAGTTGATTGAGGCCGTGGCCGAGGCGGCCGGGCTGACGGTGTCCATCGAGTTGATGCCGTGGGCGGATGCGAAGGAAGAGCTGGTGTCGGGCCGGGCAGACCTCATTGCCGGCATGCTGCACGCGCCGGAACGTGATGCGCTCTACGATTTCTCGACCCCCACCTGCGTGGTGACCCCCGGCATCGTTTCGCGCGAGGACCAGGGACTGCTTTCCCTGCATGACCTGGCAAAGAAGGCCGTCTTCGTCCAGACGGGCGACCTCATGCATGAACTGGCCGGGAAAGCCGTCCCCGTTGGCCGCGTCATCGAAGTCGGCACCCCCGTCGAGGCCCTCGACCGGCTGGCCGCGGGCGAGGGCGATGCGGCGCTCCTCTCGAGCCGTCTTCAGTCTCTCTTCTTCATCAAGGAACTGCATTTCGAAGGTCTGGTCGTCTCCCCCGTCGATCTGCCTCCGCGCCCCTACGGTTTCGCCGTACGCAAAGGCAACCGTGACCTGCTCCACCGGCTCAACGAAGGCCTCAAGCTGGTCGAGGAAAGCGGCGCCTATGACCGGATATACGCCAAGTGGTTCGGGGTCTATGACCGGAAAGCATGGGCCGCCACGGCACGGGTGCTGGGCGGGGCCGCCGCCGCGGCAGGCCTCGTGGTGGGCGTACTGGCGCTCTGGCTGTGGCTCCTGCGACGGCAGGTCGCGTCCCGCACGCGTGCCCTCCAGGAAAGCGAGGAGCGCTACCGTCTGCTCGTGGACACGTCCGCCGAGGGGGTGGTCGTTGTTCAGGACGGAAAGGTCGTGTTTGCCAACCCCAGCGCATGCCGGATGCTCGGAATCGTCCCGGCGGACGATGTCCCGCCACGGATCGAAACGGTCGTCCACGAAGCAGAGCGCGGCGACGTCCTCGCGGCCTGTCTGGAGGCCTCCTCCGGACGCTGCGGCGAGCCGCCACTGACCTTCCGGTCCGCGGGCACGGGACAAGCGGTGCGCTGGCTCACCTGCGGGATGACCCCTCTGGCGTGGCACGGCGAACCGGCGGCCATGCTGCTCCTGAGCGACGTCACCGAGGAGCGCCGCAGAGAGGACGAACTCGAGCAGTCCCGCAGGCGCTTCGAGAACGCCTTCGAGAACAGTCCGGTGGCCATGCTGCTGACCACACTGGACGATGGAACACTGCTCGAGGCGAACAGCGTCTTTGAGCGCATGACCGGGTATCGCCGGGAGGAGATCCTCGGGCGGTCGATCCAGGACGCCAACATCTGGGTGACCCCGGAGGAACGGCAGGAGTTTGTCAACACGGTGGCCGCCCAAGGCCGGGTCACCGATTACGAGATGGTCTTCCGCCGCCGCGACGGTCAACTGCGGCTGGCGCGGGTGTCGGCGCAACTTACGGTGTTCAACCAGCAGCCGAGCCTCATCATTGCCGCGGAGGATGTCACCGAGCAGCGGGTTGCCGAGGCCGCGCTGCGCGCCAGCGAGCGCCGCTACACCGCGCTCTTCCACTCGGCTCCGCTTGGCATCGCAATGGCCAACAATACCGGACACATCGTCGAGACCAATCCCGCGCTCCAGAAACTGCTCGACGCAACCGGCCAACAGTTGGCCGAGACCGGTATTCAGGACTGGGTCCACCCCGATGACCGTTCGTTGTACCATCACGCGTTCGGCGCAATCGAGTTGCTGCGGCCCGAGGGGCGACACGGTGAACTGCGGTTGCGCCGGGCCTCGGGCGAGACGGTCTGGGCCGAGATGGACGCGTTCCCGCGGGTGCTGACGCGCGAAAGCGGCCCCGGCATCATCATCTTCGTCCGGGACATCAGCGACCGCAAGCGCCACGAGGCCGAGCGGCAGCGGCTCGAGGACCATGTGCGCCAGCAGCAGAAGATGGAGCAGATCGGCACGCTGGCGGGCGGTGTGGCCCATGATTTCAACAACATCCTGTCGGTCATTCTCGGCTACACCGACATTGTGCTCCAGGATCTCGAAACGGACAGCGCGCTGCGTCCCGACATTCTGGAGATCCACCGCGCCGCCGAGCGCGCGCGCGATTTGACGCAGCAACTGCTCGCCTTCAGCCGCCGCCAGACGCTCGAGCTGCGCGTGCTCGGCCTGAACGACGTGGTCGCCGATGGCGTCAGGATGCTCCGCCGCCTCGTGGGCGAGCAAATCGCCATACACACACGCCTTGATGAACACCTTCCGCCGGTTCGCGGGGATTTCGGGCAGCTCCAGCAGGTGATCATGAATCTCGCGGCGAACGCCCGCGACGCCATCGCGGGCGACGGCGAGGTCCATATTGAGACCTCCACGGTGGACATCCGCGCCAACACCCAGGCGGAAGAAACCGGCCTGGCGCCGGGACGCCATGTCCTGCTCACCTTCCGTGATACAGGTCATGGCATGGACGCCGACACGCTCGCGCGCGTGTTCGAGCCGTTCTACACGACCAAGCGCGATGGCCGCGGCACCGGACTGGGTCTGGCGACCGTGTTTGGCATCGTCAAACAGCATGGCGGTCTGATCAAGGTGGAAAGCCAGCCGGGCATGGGCGCTACGTTCAGTATCTACCTGCCCGCCCTCCGCGACGGCCTCGCACCGCCCGCCAAGGAAGCGCGACCGGCGCCCGCATCCGGAACAGAGACGGTGCTCGTCGCCGAAGACGACGACGCGGTGCGCCGTCTGGTGGCCGGGATCCTGTCCAAGTTCGGCTACAGGGTGCACGCCCCGGAGACGCCCGAAGCGTGCGTCGCGTTCGTGGACGCGTGGGACGGGCCGCTGGACCTGCTGCTGACGGACATCGTGATGCCCGGAATGAACGGCCGCGAACTCTATCGCGAGGTCGCCAAACGTCTTCCGGGACTCAAGGTGCTGTACATGTCCGGATATGCGGGCGATGTTGTGGGAGAAGACGAGGACTTCGCCCGCTACTTCATCCGGAAGCCCTTCACGACGGTGGCACTCTTGGCGAAGATCCGCGCCGTGCTGGACGAGGACGTCCGCGAGCCCTGATTCCGCCGGTTGTTGACGTGTTTCAGACGGCACCCTATAATCGGCCCACCAAAGGAGTGTTGCCGCATGGGTGCCACCATCAGACTCGGTCCGCTTGACCTGTTCATCATCGTGCTCTACACCGTGGGGGCATTCGGAATCGGCGTGTACTTCTCACGACGCGCCAGCCGGAGCATGAGCGATTTCTTCATCGCGGGCCGCAGCATTCCCTGGTGGCTGGCGGGCACGTCAATCGTGGCCACTACCTTTGCCGTGGACACCCCGCTGGCCATCGCCGGGTTCGTGCGCAGCGAGGGCATCTACGCGAACTGGTTCTGGTGGTGCCTGGCCATGGGCGGCATGCTGTGCGTGTTCTTCTATGCACGGCTCTGGCGACGGGCGGATGTCGTCACCGACGTCGAATTCCTCGAACTCCGCTATGGCGGCAAGGAAGCGGGCGAACTGCGCGGATTCATGGCCGTCTATGGCGGCGTGCTGTTCAATTCCATCGTCATGGGATGGGTCCTCGTGGCCATGGTGAAGGTGACCGAGGTCCTGCTGGGCTGGGACAGGCTCACGGCCGTGGCCATCTTCACGCTGGTCGCACTGGGCTACACCGTGATGAGCGGATTCTGGGGCGTGGTGATGACCGACCTGGTGCAGTTCATCATCGCTATGGCCGGATCCATCTCACTCATGGTCTTCGTGTTGCTCGACGTGGGCGGCCCGGCGAACATGGTCGCACGCATCCAGGAACTTCCGGCCTTCGACCCGAAGGTATTCCATTTCGTGCCGAGTTGGGAAACCGCAGGGGCACTGGTTCTCATCACCTTTCTCGCGCAGGTAATCGTCCAGTGGTGGCCAAAGGGCCAGGGAGACGGCTACCTTGCGCAACGTCTCTTCTCGACGCGCAACGAGGAAGAATCGGCCTTGGCGGCCCTCTGGTTCAGCTACGCGTGCTATGTGCTGCGTCCGTGGCCGTGGATCGTCGTCGGGCTGGCCTCGCTCATCTACTTCCCCATCGTGCCGGGGGAAGACCCCGAGCTGGCGTACCCGATGATGATTGCGAAATTCCTCCCGGTTGGTTTTCGCGGACTGATGGTCGCCTCGCTGCTGGCCGCGTTCATGAGCACCATGGACACACAGTTCAACTGGGGCGCGTCGTACCTGGTCAATGACCTGTACAGGCGTTTCATCAAACGCAGCGCGAGCGAGCGGCATTACGTCTTCGTGTCCCGCCTGGCGGTGGTGTTCCTGGCCGTGCTCGGGGCCGTCGCCGCGTGGAACAGCAGCAGCATCTCCGCCGCGTGGAAGTACCTGGCCGTCCTCATTGCCGGCACCGGTCCGGTCATCCTCCTGCGCTGGTACTGGTGGCGGATCAACCTGTGGTCCGAGGTCAGCGCCCTGATGACGTCATTCATCGTGGCCAACGGCAACGCCTGGGCCGCGCTGCTCTACGCCGCCTACGTGATTGACGACCAGACCCTGGCCGGTATACACTGGTTCTACACCCGCCCTGAAACCTTTGGTATCCGCCTCATCGCGACCGTCGGCGCGTGCGCCCTTGTCTGGCTGCCCGTCACCTTCCTGACGCGCCCCGTGCCGCTGGATCACCTCGAACGCTTCTTCCGCCGGGTGCGACCGGGCGGATGGTGGGGTCCGGTGGCAGCGGCCTGCCCGGGCGTGCCGCGCGACGACCTCCGCCCTGCGTGGATTGGCTGGATCACCGGCGTCACCTGCATCTACGCCGGCCTCTTCGGGCTGGGGTACTGGTGCCTGGGCGAGTGGACCCGGGGCACGCTCGCGCTCGTGCTGTCCTTCGCGTCCGGCTGGGTGATGCTCGTCTGCGTGCGCCGCGGCGGGCTGCCGAGACAGGCATAACGCCGCGCCCAAGCCCGGCGCCGGTCAGCCGGTGAAGTAACTGGGCGCGTTGCCCGGCTTCCACTTGATGTTGCAGCCCATGCTCGCGCGCTGTGTGGCGGGCGCCGGACGTCCCGCGAGCGCGGCGTCCAAGGCCGCCCGCAGATCCGTCCCCGTCAGCGGGACATCGTTGCCCGGGCGGCTGTCGTCGAGCTGGCCGCGGTAGACCAGCGCGCGGTTTGCGTCGAAAACGAAGAAGTCCGGCGTGCACGCAGCCGAATAGGCCTTCGCCACCTCCTGGCGCTCGTCGTAGAGGTACGGAAAGGTGTACCCGGCGGCCCGCTTCTCCTCGGCCATCTTGTCCGGGGCATCATCGGGATAGGCCGCCGCATCGTTCGAGCTGATCGCCACAATTCCGAGGCTCCGGCCCGCGTAGTCCCGCCCGATGCGCGCCAGTTCCTCGCGCACGTGCTTCACGTACGGACAATGATTGCAGATGAACATCACCAGCAGGGCCTTCCGACCCTCGAAATCATTCAGCGAAACGATCTTGCCGTCCGTATCCGGCAGCGCAAAGGCGGGCGCCTGCGTACCCAGCGGCAACATCGTCGACGGGGTCAATACCATGGCGAATTCCTCCGTGAGGTTGGCTATGCACTCGTGACTCCAACGCCCCCGTCGCCGTCGGCTATTCCCGCCGTACCGGCGCGAGAACAGGGCAGATCCCGCCGCAATATTTCTGTCGACCCAACGGGGTGCACGGGGCTATGATTAGACTCTGTCAATCAGAGGATAGGCAACCGGAGCTTTGATCCATGCCACACGGCCCCTATATCCACGATGACTTCATGCTGCTCACGGAACCGGCGCGAAGGTTGTATCATGACTACGCGGCGGACATGCCGATCATCGATTACCACTGCCATCTCGACCCGGCACTGATCGCCGCGGACCACCGTTTCGCCCACATGGCCGAGATCTGGCTCGCGGGCGATCACTACAAGTGGCGCGCGATGCGCACGAATGGGGTCGCCGAGCGCTTCTGCACGGGCGACGCGGCGCCGTGGGAGAAATTCGAACAGTGGGCCGCGACGATGCCGTATCTGCTCGGGAACCCGCTGTATGCGTGGTCGCACCTTGAACTGGCGCGGTACTTCGACATCGCGGACCTGCTGGGTCCGGCTACGGCCCGCGCGATCTGGGACCGCAGCAATGAGCTGCTGGCCCGGCCCGAGTTTTCGACCCGCCACCTCATGCAGCGCATGAATGTGCGGGCAGTCTGCACCACGGACGACCCCATCAGCGACCTCCGGCATCACCAGGCCATCGCCGCGGATACAGGCTTTACCATCCAGGTCCGGCCAACGTGGCGGCCGGACAAGGCCCTGGCCATCGATGACCCGCGGGCCTTCAACGCTTGGGTGGACCAGCTTGCCGCCGCCGCCAACGTGGACATTCGCGACTATGACGGCCTCCTGCAGGCGCTCCGCATGCGCCAGCAGGCGTTTCACGAGGCCGGATGCCGCCTCTCGGACCACGGGCTGCTCGAGGTCTTCGCGGACGCCCCCGCGGGGATAGCTCCGGAGGACGTCTTCCGGGCCGCACGTTCCGGCCGCGCGCCGTCGCCGGACGAGGCGCGCGCGTACAAATCCGCGCTGCTGCACGAGCTGGCGGTGATGAATCACGAGATGGACTGGGTGCAGCAGCTTCACATCGGCGCGTTGCGCAACACGAACACGCGCATGTTCCAGAAGCTGGGGCCGGACTCGGGATACGATGCGATTCACGACGCGCCGCTCGCGGAGCCGTTGCAGCGTCTCCTAGATGGCCTCGACGGGGTGGGCCGCCTGGCGCGCACGATTCTCTACAACCTCAATCCGAAGGACAACCCGGTGATCGTCACCATCATGGGGAGTTTCCAGGACGGCAGCATTCCGGGCAAGATGCAGTTTGGCAGCGGCTGGTGGTTCCTGGATCAGAAGGACGGGATGGAACGTCAGATGGAGGACCTCGCGCAGCTCGGGCTCCTCAGCCGCTTCATCGGCATGCTCACCGACAGCCGGTCGTTCCTCAGCTATCCGCGCCACGAATTCTTCCGCCGCGTCCTGTGCAACAGACTCGGCGGCCAGATGGATGCCGGAATGATCCCGGGCGACTTCGATCTGGTCGGCGGCATGGTCCGCGACATCTGCTACAACAACGCCGCGCGCTATCTCGGATTCGAGGGTGTGACGCCGCTGGCATAGCGTCGCGGGCAAGGGACCGCAAACGGCAGCGCCACGCGGAGGCTTTTTGTCCGCTTCCGCGACGATGGGGTATACTCGGCTCTTGGCGGAAGGGCGATGAAACTCACAGACAAACAACGACAGCGGGTGGCGGATTTCCTGCGGGAAATCGCCTGGGACATGGGCGACGCGCCCGACGGCCAGCGCCGTGAGCGGTTGCAGCAGATTCACCAGCAGATCGCGCGGCGCCTGACGGCGCTACGCACTCCCGCGCCAACCGATGCCGAGGTGGACCAGGTGCTGGCACTGTGCCGGCCGGCCGACTTGGCGCGCGTCGAGGTGCTGCCCGAGGACACCCTCGAGGACATCGCCGCGGCCCCCGAGCACGAGGAGGACCGGATCTGGCTGGGCGTGTGCGCGGCCCTCGCCACGGATGTCGCCCTCGATCCGCTGCTGGTCCGCGGGGCCTTCGTCATACTGGGAGTGACCGGCCCCTTTGCGGTCGCGCTGTACCTGATGCTCTTCGCGGGCTACTATGCGACCGGGCGCCTCCACTACCTGCCGCCCGTCCGTGTGCGGTCGCTGATCGGGTTCACCGCGTTCACCATCCTGACCGCGCTCGCACTATGCGCCGCGGCGGTACTCATGACCGCATTGCTGCGGGGCGGCTACGCGCGGCTGTCGCACGCACCCTTCCATCTGCTTCCGTACTGGCGTGCCGTGCTCGACCACCCGGTACGCGGGCTAATCTGGACACTGGTGGTGCTCGTGCCGCTTGCGCTGCTGGGCGCCCTGCCGCTCGCGAACGACTGGGATCGCACCTGGCGCAAGGTCGTCAAGGCGGGGCTCGCCCTCTATGCGCTGGTCCTGTCCATTGCGCTGGGCTCCGCGCTGGCCGCCGTGATCATCGGGGTGCTCGAGCAGACCTTCTAACCCACCCAGGGCCCGTCTTCGTGCTTCTTCCCCCGGTGCTCCAACGGCATCAGGAGCTTGCTCTGGCGGCATGTCAACACGATCAGCCCCTTGGAGGCGACGTCCATCGTGTGCCGGTGTCCGAGCGGCGCCGGTTCCTCGCGAATGTCATCCGGTGACGGCTGGGACGTGTCGATAGCCACGTGCCACGGTCCTCTGGGCAGCGCGAAGGAATGCGCCTCCCCACTCCCGTTGAACAGGATGTAGAGCGCTTCGCCGCCGTTGAAGGTCCCGTTGATGAACCACGCCAGCACGGGCGGCCCGCCGTTCCAATCGGGTTCGGAACCGTCACACGAAAGCCACAGAACGTCCGGGGCCTCGTCGGGTCCAAGCCCGTTGAAGAAGGTCTGCCGGCGAAACACCGGATTGTCCTTGCGGAACCGGATGAGCTCCTTGCAGAAACGGTGCAGGCCCTTGTAGCGTTCGAGCAGATGCCAGTCGTACCACGAGATTTCGTTGTCCTGGCAATAGGCATTGTTGTTGCCGCGCTGCGTGCGGCCGAACTCATCGCCGCCCAGCATCATGGGCACGCCGAGACTCAGGAACAGCGTCGCGAACAGGCTCTTCTGCGTGCGCAGACGCACGTCGCTCACCGCCGGATCATCACTGTCTCCCTCGACGCCGAAATTCCAACTGTGATTCGCATTGTCGCCGTCGAGGTTCTCCTCGCCGTTCATCTCGTTGTGCTTGCGCTCGTACGAGACCAGATCGCGGAGCGTGAAACCGTCGTGGGACGTAATGAAGTTGATGCTGTGCGTCGGATTGCGTCCCGCGCCCTGGTACAGGTCCGCGCTCCCGGCAAGCCGCGTGGCGAGGGGACCGGCCATGCCGGAATCGCCACGCCAGAAGCGCCGCACATCGTCGCGGAATAGGCCGTTCCACTCGGCCCAGCGAACGTCGCCAAAAGACCCGACCTGGTACGCGCCTGCGGCGTCCCACGCCTCCGCAATCAGTTTCACGTCGCGCAGCACCGGGTCCTCGGCAATGCGTTCGACGAGCGGCGCGTTGGAGATGACGTTGCCTTCGCGATCACGCCCGAATATGGCCGCCAGGTCAAACCGGAAGCCGTCCACATGGTAGACCGTCACCCAGTAGTGCAGACAGTCCAGAATGAAATCGCGCACGAGCGGGTGGTTGCAGTCGATCGTATTGCCGCAGCCGGAGTAGTTCAGGTACGCGCCTTGGTCATCGAGCCAGTAGTAGATGGCGTTGTCGATGCCGCGAAACGACAGCGTGGGTCCCTTCTCGTTGCCTTCCGAGGTGTGGTTGAAGACGACATCAAGGATGATTTCCATGCCTGCGCTGTGAGCGGCCGCCACCAGTTCCCGGAACTCCTCGATCTGCTGGCCCCGCCCCGCGCCCGTCGCATACCGCTCGTTTGGCGCAAAAAACCCAATCGTGCTGTAGCCCCAGTAGTTGCGCAACACCTCCCCCGTGTCCGGATTGACCCTGTCCAGCGCGTCTTCGCCGGTCTGGTGAATCGGCAGCAGCTCGATACTGGTCACGCCGAGGTCCTTGAGGTAGGGAAGCTTCTCGATCAGTCCGCGGTAGGTGCCGCCGTTCGCGACACCCGCCGAGGGATGAACGGTCAGCCCGCGCACGTGCGTCTCGTAAATGACCGTCTCGCCCATCGGGACATTCGGGCGCACGTCCGCGAACCAGTCCAGGTCGTGCGACACGACCACGCCCTTGCCGCGCCCGTTACGGATGTCGCCCGTCAGACAGCACGCGTACGGATCCAGCAGATAGACCGATGGATCGTAGCGGTGCCCGCGCTCCGGCTCGAAAGGACCATCCATGCGATAGGCGTAGAGCGTGCCCGGCCCCAGCCCGCGCACATACATGCTCCACACGTCGCCCACGCGATGCCGCGTCGGGTCAAACTCCAATTCCACGACCGGGCGTTCGTCCTCGGGACGGTTAAAGAGGCACAGCCAGACGCGGATCGCGTGGCGGCTGACCACGGCAAAACGCACGCCGTCCTGGCGTACGCTCACGCCGAGCGGCAGGGCGCGGCCCGGTGATACTTCCAGCCGGTCTTTGTCAATCACGGGAGGATCCAGGGCGCCGAAGCCCGAAGACTGAAAGGTCATTGTGTTTACCATTCGTCGTCATCCTCTTCCCAGTCGTAGGTATAGCCATCCAGTTCCTGATCCCATGCGTCGAATACAAGGGGTACGTCGCCCGCTGCTTCCTCTTCTTCCATTTGGAGCAGCGCGCGCTTCATCTGCCGCCGTTTGACGATATAGGCCACGACCGCCAACAGACTCATCAACTGCATCGCCCCGAAACCCGACATCAGCGAGGCGATCAGCGACGTCTTCCACAGCGAACGCTTCCAGGTCTCCCAGAACTCGAGCGCCGTCATGCCCAACTCTTCCTCGAGCGCGTCGCGGAAGGTGCGGCGGTCCAGCGACCGCACCAGGCGCCAGAAGGCCTCGTCGCCCAACTTCTTGTGCAGGAAGGTGGTCATGGAAAGCGCCTGCGCGTAGGCGGCATCGAACTCACGCTCGTCTCCCGGGGCCGCGAACATCATGTCCAGGACGCCATAGGGCAGCACCTCGCCGCGGACCTGCATCCACGCCAGCACGAAGATGCTCGTGAAGCGGTACTCGCGTGCGGCGAGCATGCAGATGCCCTCGTTGAACCACCGGGGAATGTTCGGTTCCTGCGTGTTGCGGGCAAGCAGCACATGCACGAACTCATGGCGCAGCACCGCTCCATAGTACTGACCCTGCGGCAACAACGCGGGGTGTTTCATGGCGATGAGTCCCTCGCCGGGGCGCGCCACGGCCGCCACCATCTCCGCGCGATAGTGGCCCGCGTAGGGCCGGAACGCCGCCATGGTTGGCGCGATGATAACGCGGACCGGATCGGATCCTGCGGGAAGGCGCCCCGCGAACTCGTTCTGCATGTCCATCAGGATGGCCGCCGCGTTGCGCGCGATGGGTTCGTCGTCCGGCTCGTGATGAACGTGGAAGATGCCCTGCTGCAGGACCTGCGCCTGCGCCGCCGCCGTCCCGCAGATCGCCAGCAGAAGGCCCAGCACCCCCGCGCACACCCGCCGCCGCGCACGACATGTCACGGTGGTCGCTGTGGCGGCTGGCCTCACCACGGCCGGACTCCAACCATGAAAGGCTCGTCGCGCACCACGCGCTCGTCCGTCTGCCTGAGGGCGGCGATCGCCTCCGCAGCGCGTGCGGCCGCGCGGTCGAGACACTCGGGAGACACCTCCACCGGAACAACGCATCCCTCGTCGACATAGAACAGGCACGCCGCGCCGGGCGGCTCGCCGTCCAGCGTCCGCAGGGCGAGCGCGTAGAGTTGAAGCTGCGCGTGGTAGACCGCGTCGCCGTCAGGATGTGCGCGACCGGTCTTGTAGTCGATCAGTGTGCCGTCCGACAGCAGCAGGTCGATCTTGCCTTCGACCACGGCATCGCCCACAACCAGACTGAAGGCCCGCTCGCGCCGGGGCTGCGGGTCGGCGGCAATGCGCTGGCCAAGCGGATGCGCCGCACAGGCCTCGGCCACTCGTTGGAGTTCCGTGGCCATCCCGTCGGGCAGCAGACGCTCGCGGCAGAAACGTTCAGCGGCTTCGTGCGCCGGCGTGGCGACGTCCCACTGCTCCAGAAACTCGTGGACGAGCGTGCCGCGCTCCATCCCCGTGATGGAGGCGCCCTCCGCGGCGCGACGCTCCCCGGCCGTCCGGCCGCGCACGCCGCCATCCGCCATCGCGCGGGCCACGGCCGTGACCGGGAAGCTCACGCGGCGCCGCGGCGTGACCGCCACGGGTTCCACGCGGGCCCGCAGGCCATCCGGGCCGGGCCACACCGCTTCGGCGACGCGGACGGGTTTGACCTTGCTCACATCCGGCACACCGCGCCGCACCACGGCCGCCCAGCCCTCACCGGCAATTCGGTCGCCGTCTCCGGCGGACAGAACACCGAACGCTTCATCAAAGCTCCGCATCCAGGTACTTGCCGCGCCATCGCCGCCGCCCGAAATGACCAGGCGATCGCGTGCGCGGGTCATCGCCACGTAGAGAATGCGTGCATGTTCCTCGGCTTCCTTCTCGGCCTCCCGCTTCCGGATGACGCTGCTGATCTGGGGCGCGTACGGCTCCCCTGCGTCGCTCGTGACCCGCACCGCCAGGCCAATGTCGCGATGGAAGGCCACCGGCCCGCTCCGCGAACCGTTGGCCTTGCGCGCGGTGTCCGCCAGGAAGACGACGGGGTACTCGAGTCCCTTCGCCCCGTGAACCGACATGATCGTCACCGTATCGCGCGAGAAGGCCGCGCCCGCATCGCCCTCCGCAGGTTCCTCGGAGGCCACGTCGTCCAAATACCGCACAAACTCGGCGACACCCGGCGCACCGCCCCCGGACAATTCCTCCGCCAGGTCCGCGAGCTTGCGGACATTGGCCGTCTTCTGCAACCCGAGGTATTGGCCCAGCAGGATGGCCTCGTACCCGGTGCATTCGAGCACATGGCGCAGAAAGGCTCCTGCGTCCAGCGTCGTGCGCTCCCGGAGATGGGCAAGCATTGCCCGCGCCTCGGCAAGCCGCCCGGGCGCCGACAAATCTTCGGGCACGACGCCGTCCCGCATCACCGCCGGAAGGGGGCCTGCCTGACACAGCCGCAGCACATCCTCGTCGGACAATCCCGCGATAGGACCGCGCAGGAATCCCAGCAGCGCAATCTCGTCCCACGGGTCGATGACCGTGGCGAGCAGATTGCGGACGTCCATCACTTCCTGCCGTCCGTAGAAGCCCCGGCCCGAGGCGACGACGTAGGGGATGCCCGCGTCGCGCAGCGCCTGTTCATAGACATGCACGTCGCTCATCGCCCGCAGAAGGATCGCGGCGTCGCCAAAACCGTGACCCGTCTCGCCCGGGCCGGCACAGAGGTCGAGCAACCGCGCCGCGATCATCCGCGCTTCGAGGCGCTGGACCGCTTCCTTCAACAGCCCGTCCGTGTCGTCCGGGATGAGAAACTCGACCGCAGCGACGTCAGCGGGCGGGCGCACGGCGCGCATGGCCTGATGGTCGGCTTCCACGGCGGCCAGCAGACGGGTCTTCCGGAAGAACTCGTCCACGAAGGCCAGGATTTGGGGCACGGACCGGAAATTCTCCGCGAGACGGATGGTTTCGCCGGCCCATTCCTGCGCCTCGGCGAAGACCTCGACCTCGGCGCCGCGGAAATGGTAGATGGACTGCTTCGCGTCACCGACGAAGAAGACCTCGGGACCGCCGGGCACCTGGGCGAGCATGAGTGCCATCGCCAACTGCCGGTGATCGGTATCCTGGAACTCGTCGACAAGCAGGTACTTGATGCCGCGGGCGGTCTGTTGGCGCAGTCCCTCGTGCTCGCGCAACACCCGCTCCGCATCGAGGATGAGATCGTCAAAATCCCGCACGAGCCGTTGCCGCTTGGCCTTCTCGAAGGCCTCGGCAACGCGGCCGTGCACACTCAGCACGTCCGCGGTCACGCTGGCGGCCAAGACCTCGGCGGCCTCGTCAACCTTCTCCTTGCCGAAGTCCCCGAACAAGTCCCGCACAACACGAAGCTGATCCTTGACGGCCGCCATCGCGTCTTCGCTGCGCCACGCGCGCTTGCTGCCACCCCGGGCGTTGAGAGCCTGCATTTCGGCGATCGCGGCGCGCTGCGCGGCGGTGTCCGACGCTTCCAGAAAGGCCACAAGCCCCCGCAGCAAATCACTCCGCAGCCGCTCGCACAGGTCGCTGGGGTCATCACACTCGCCCGCAAGCCCCCGCAGGGTCTCGATCACCGCTGGCAATGCCGGATCGCGGCGCAACGCGTCCAATGTGTACGCTTCATGCTCCGCCAACCGCGCACGCCACCACGCCTGCATGGCGCCGGCGTCCCACTCCGTTCTCTGCGCCACCCATTCGGCCATCGCGCCACGCCGCGGCAACAGCGCCTGCGCGGCCCGCATCAGCCCCGCCGGCCCCAGCTCGGCCGCGGCACGGAGCGCGGCCGGTTCCGCAACCTCCAGCAGGTCCTCGATGGTGTGTTGCACCACGCGCAGACGCAGCAGCCGTTCCTCGGGCGCTGTCAGGACCGCGAAATCGGGATCCAGGCCCAACGCCAGGGCGTGCTCGCGGACCAGGTTGGCGCAGAACGCGTGAATGGTGGAAATGCGCGCGGAATCCGACTGCCGCTCGATGCCCCGCCAGAACGAAAACCGCCGCGAATCGTCCCGCGCAGCGCGACGGCTGCACTCGCGGCGCAACCGGTCCTTCATCTCGCCCGCCGCCTTCTCCGTAAACGTGATCGCGACGATTTCGTCCAACGCCGCCTGTCCGGACTCGAGCAACTGGATGATCCGCTCGACGAGGACCGAGGTCTTGCCCGATCCGGCGCCCGCGTCCACACACAGGTGACCGCCGCGCGCCGTGATCGCTTGCCACTGTGCCTCAGTCCACTTCACCGGCGGCCCCTCCCTTGCGTTCGACGCGCGCCTTCTCATACCGGCAGGCCCGCTCGAACGGGCACCAGGCGCAGGGCTTGCCCTCGTAGGGCCGCGGGGGAAACTCGCCGCGCCGGATGCCCTGCACGTACTCGCCCACGCTCCGCCGCACCATCTCCTCGCGCTCGGGCCACGTCAGCCGCTTGCCGCCGGCCTTGCCGTCACGGTTAAGGCACTCCCGGGTCTTCTTGGCGCCGATCTCGAGCAGCACCGCCTGTGCGCACTCGTATCCCGGCAGCAGATGCTCCTCGACCACCAGCGCGTACAACGGAAGCTGCAAGCTGATGCCGTCCTCGATCACCCCGTGGCTCACGTGGACACTCGTCTTGTAGTCAATGATGCGCAAAGACTGATCCTGCACGTCAATCCGGTCAATCTTGCCTGCCAGACGGACCGGGCCGCACGCCGACTGAAGCACCACCGGCTCCGGGCGGTTGCAGGGGTCGTCTGAACGTTCCTTCACGCGCCCGAAGGACACCTCGAAATGACTGGGGATCCATTCGCTGTCCGCAAAGTGCAGCCGCAGGTGGCGCGCCAGGATCTTCGCCGCCCGGGCCTGTTCCGCAACGACCAGGCCGGATGGCGTTCCGCTGCGGACCAGCCGCGCGAAGGCTTCCTCCAGCAGCGCCGCCGCCTTTTCCTGGGCCTCCTCGAGGGGGACCGTCGCCGGAACGCGGCCGCGGCAGGATTCGTACAGGCGCTGCAACACGTCGTGGTAGATGCTGCCGCGCACACGTGCGTCGATCTCGGGTCCGGCGGGCTCCGTTTCCCGCACGTCCAGGACGCGCCGCGCAAAGAAGGCAAAGGGACACTCGGCATAGGTCTCAAGCTGGTCGGCGCTGTACACGTGGTCCTCGCCGAAACGGTCTCCAAGCTCCGCCCTCAGCGCGGCATCCTCCAGCACGCCGTCAAAGATCCCGAAGGGCTCAAACCCTTGCCGGGCACGCTCCAGCGCGATGCGATCGAAGAGACCGGCGAGGGGTTCCCGCAAACTCGGGGATACGGCGCCGGACGCGGCGGCCACTGCCCGGAGATCGCGCCAGCCCGCCACGTCCGGCGGGTCCGGCACAGCCTGGCGGCCCTCGCCACTCTCCTCGAGCACACCGGCGCCAAAGAGATCCTCCAGATCCCCGGCGAACGGACTCCGCAGCAGTTCCCGGCCCGCCCCACTCTCGCAGGCCCAACTGATGTACAACTGGCGGCGCGCGCCGTTCAGCAGTTGCTGAAACAGCAGCAGCTCGCGGTCCACCTGTTTCTGCTTGCTCTCGAGCGGGATGTCGCTTGCCTGTAGATCGCGAAGGTCAGCCTCGCCGTAGATCGCGTTCGCGCGGCTCGGACGCGGGAAAATGCCCGCGTTCATCCCGGTCAGAAACACCACTTCGGCGTCCGTCTGGCGCGCGGCATCGGCGTCCAGCACGCGCACGCCGCCCTGTCCCGAGGGCGCGGGGAATGCGGCCTCGGCAAGTATCTGTCGCAGCTCGGCCACGCGATCGGACCACGCCCCGCTGCCCCCGTCGGCGCTCTCATGCCAAGCCGCATAGCGAGCCAAGGTATCCCGCAGCGTGCGGCACGCGGCCACCTCGACCGCGCGCGCGGTCTCCACGGACAGCGACGCCGCCGTCTGCTCGGGGGCCAACGCGTCGCACAATCCCTGCACCGCACGCGCAAAGGCCGCGGGCGTCTTGGCGGCGCGGAGGGCCTGTTCGAGGCCGCGCAGGACCTCGACGGCCTGGAGCACCGCCTCGGTGGCCGCGACGGGATCAGGATGACTGCGCAGGCCGCCCGCCCGTTCCGTTGAACCGGTGCGTTTCAAGTAGCCGATGAAGCCCGTAAGCCCGTCGTGCACGGCCGGGTAGCCGCGTCCGCCGCAGGTGAGACGCAGGACGGTGCGCGCGACCCCGGAACAGGGAGCAAGCGCCGGCTGAAGCGGCGCGAAGAACGGCGAGCAGAGCACCTCTTCGAGTGCCGGGCACTCCCATCCTTCCAGCGTGTCCAGCACGCGGATCAGAAAACGGCCCACGGCGCTCTCCGTTAGCCGCCGGTCGAGACCCGTCTGGACGGGGATCCCAGCCTCGGCAAGCGCCCCAAGCAGGCGCGGCGCCACGGACCGGAGGTCGCGATGGGTCACGACGATATCGTCCGCGGCGATCTCGCCCGCGAGCAGGAGGGTCTTGACGCGCCGGGCCACAACCTCGGCTTCGATACCGGTGGTCGCACACGGCAGCAAGGTGATGTTGGGCGTCAGTCCCGCGGGCAGGGCCCCTGCGTCGCGCGAAAAGATGCGGGACGCGGCGTATTGCGATTGGGTCGCGGGGGGAAGCTCGGGCAGGTCTTCCGCGGTGGTCTCGAAGCGGTCCTGCAACAGCGCGGCGGTGCGAAGGGGAATGCGGTAGACATCGGCCTGACTGGGATCCGGACGGTTGCAGGCGACGCCAAAAACCAAGGTATCCACATGCGGCGCCAGCGCCTCGAGCAGGCGGAACTCAGACGGCGTAAAGTCATCGAAACCATCCAGGGCGAGCAGCGACACGCCACGCAGCAGGGGCGGTGCTTCGGTGGCACACGCCAGCGCCGCCTGCCAGTACAACCCGACCACGTCGTAGGCTTGGCGCGCCTGAAGCGCCTCCTGGTAGGCCTCGTAGGCCTCGGCGACCATCGCATCCAGCCACGAGGGATGGCGCCGCGCCTGGACACGCTCACGGAAATACGCGGGATCAATGGCGGCTTGTTTGAGCTGGGTAATCACATGCTGGAGATGCGACACGAACCCGCGGCTTTCGAGCGCGGGCGGCGGATTGCCGCGGTTCCGCCGCATGCGTGCCACCACCTGCTCGAGCAGGAGCCGCCGCTCGACCTCGGACAGTTCGCGCACGGGTACCCGCGCGGACGCGAGCAGGTCGAGCGCAAAACGGCGGAAGGTCGTAACGCTTTCACCCCAGCCCCCCGGCAGGCCCCCATGCAGCAGCAGCCGCTCGCGCCGTCGGCGTGCCCGCTGGGGCGTGGGCACCAGCAACAGGCCGCGCCCCCACTGCGAAGCGACCAGATCGTCGATGCGCTGCGCGCGGTCCGAGCGCCACGGCCCGCACAGCACGCTTACCCGTGCCATGTCAGATGTCCTCGTGCGTGAGGATTTCGTAGCGGTAGCCTTGTTCGGTCAGAAAGAGCTGGCGTTTGACACTGTAGTCCTGGTCGCACGTGTCGCGCGATACCAGCGAATAGAAGTGAGCGGTTGCCTGGTCCTGTTTCGGACGCAGAATGCGGCCCAGGCGCTGCGCCTCCTCCTGACGCGATCCGAAGGTGCCCGATACCTGAATCGCCACATTGGCGTCGGGCAGGTCGATGGCGAAGTTGGCCACCTTCGAGACGATCAGGAGTTTCTCCTCGCCCCGCCGGAAGGCATCATAGAGCTTTTCGCGCGCGCCGGTGGCGGTGCGGCCCGTGATGATCGGGGCATTGAAACGCTTGCTGAGTATCTTGAGCTGATCCAGGTACTGGCCGATGACCAGTACGTTGTCGCCTTCGTGCTTCTTAATCAGGCGCTCGCACAGCGTGTCCTTGTTGCGGTTCGTCGAGGCGATGCGAAACTTCCCGCGCTTGTCCGAAATCGCATAGCGGAACCGGTCCTCGTCGCCCAGCGGGACACGCATCTCGTGGCATACCGCCTGCGCGATCCACCCCTGCTTCTCGAGCACCCGCCAAGGCACGTCGTACTTCTTCGGGCCGATGAGGCTGAAGACATCGTCCTCGCGCGCATCCTCGCGCACCAGCGTCGCCGTGAGTCCCAGCCGCCGCCGCGCCTGAAGCGAGGCCGTCGCACGGAACACCGGCGCGGGCAGCAGATGCACTTCATCGTAGACGATCAGGCCCCAGTTTCCCTCGTCGAAAAGCCCGAAGTGAATGAACGGACTGTCCTTGGCCTTGCGATAGGTGAGAATCTGGTAGGTGGCAATCGTGACCGGGCGAATGATCTTGGTATCGCCGCTGTACTCGCCTATTTGATCCTCGGTCAGGGTCGTCTTGTCCAGCAGTTCGCTCTTCCACTGCCGCAACGCCACGGTGTTCGTGGTAAGCACAAGCGTGTGGGTCTGCACCGAATGCATCGCACCGATGCCAACCACGGTCTTGCCCGCGCCACAGGGAAGCACCACCACGCCGCTGCCGCCGTAGTTCGAGCCGTTCAGATAGAACGCGCCGACGGCCTCGCGCTGATAGGGCCGCAGTCCAAACGCCCTGCCCGACAGCGCGGTATCGCGCAGCCCAAAGGGGAGCGGCGCACCCTCCACATAACCGGCCAGGTCCTCGACCGGAAACCCGATCTTGATGAGCGCGTTCTTGACGTTCCCGCGGTCCCCAGACTTGACGAAGATGCGTTTGCCGTCCGGCGATCCGGTGATAAAGGGCTGCAGCGACGGCTGGTTGAGCAGTTCCATGACGAGCAGCCGGTCGTCCGCCTGAAGCACCAGTCCGCCGTCATCGCCCTTGTACAGTTTGATCCGCCCGTAGCGGCCCACGGTCTCGCGGATGTCCGCGATGATATTCTGCGGCACGTCGTAGCGGCTGTAGCGGCTCAGCCCGTCGATGATCTCGTCCGCCGTCATCCCGGCGGCGGCCGCATTCCACAGCGAAAGCGGCGAGAGCCGGTAGGTATGAATATGTTCGGGCGACTTGACCAGCTCGGCGAAGGCGGCGAGGGTGTCGCGCGCGTCCTCGAAAACGGGGGTGTCCGTTTCCAGCAGAATCGAGCGATCGGACTGCACAATGGCCGGTCTGTCGGTGGTGTTCGTCATGGCCGCCAAGTGTAGCACATACGCCCGGCAGGCGTCGATTGGCCGAGACGTGAACCACGGAGATGAACACGTGCTGCCGTGCCTATTGCAGCCCCTTCGGCGGCCCGAGTATCTCGCTGACCACGATCCCTCGCCGGACATCGCCCAAACCGTGGAAGAGCGGGTGGCGGCGCGGGACCCGCGGGAGCGCGGGGCGCGGCGCCTTCGTCGGAGGAGTTGGACGCGGTCCTTCCTCCACGACCTCGAGCTGCTTTGCCCGCTGACGGCGCTGGATCGCTGCGGCACGCTTCCGGGCCTCTTCCTCGGCACGCCGGCGCGCCTCGAGCCGCGCACGTTCGAACTGCTCCCGCGCCTCGCGAATGGCCTCCTCGACGACCTCGGGCGGCGGCGCTAGCGGACCTTGGCGCGAAAACGGCGGTTCGACCGCTTCGCCCCGCTGGCGCTCGAGTATGGCCCGCCGCTGGGCCTCGAGTTCCTCGGCGGTCGGCTCCTCTGCGCTGTAGACGGTCTTGCGCGCACGCTCCGGCTCGTCCTCGGGCGCCAGCATCCGCCGCTCGCGCTCTTGGCGCATCTGGCGTTCCTCGGACATTTTGCGCAACGCCGCGACGATCCCGAATACCAAAAGGATTAACGCACCAATAACGTTATCCATGTAAAGCGGCCTCCATGCCCGCGAATCCGTGAACCACTCACGTCCTCAGCGAAGCGCTATACCTCGGACGAGTCGTCGGCCACAGTCGCCTCGCGGTCGCTCAGTACCGTCGTGAAACTCCGGAGCATCCGCACGACGACAAAAAACACAAGCGCAGCCGCCGCAATGACGTTCCAAACCGCATCATCGAATGGCGGAACGCCAACGCGCATGTCGCTGACCGTCTCCATAATGAAGAAAATCATTACGGCCCCAAACAGCGTCTGATGCTCGCGACGGATCACCCGGCGCACATTGAATCTCTCTAACGGGGGCATCCAGTGACCGAATCGCGGCAGAAACACGCTCGTCTTCCGCGCCCAGTCCACATAGACCTGCCCGAACTTCTGACTCAGGAACGCTTCTTCCGCCAGGATGATGCGCTCGTAGTAGACCATGAACCCAAGGGCGTAGATCGGCGGTATCCACCATGCGTGAAGAAACATGGCCGGACCAAGCCCGACGAAAAAATTGCCCAGATACAGCGGGTTCCTCACGACGGAATACGCCCCTGTGGTGTTGAGGCTGCCTGCTACCTGTCTCCGGGTGTTGCGTCCCGAGGTCTTTCTCGGCGCAAACCCAACGGTCGCGACACGGATTCCGATGCCGAGCAGCGACACCCCAAAACAGACAAGCTCCCAATACTGGTCGAGGCGGTGGCTTCCAAAGGGATACGCAAAACCCCGAAGGCCGGCAAAGAAGAGGCCCAAGACAATCAGGGGCAGATAGGTGCGCCACCGGAACAGCCAGTTACCCTGCGACTGCATCTCCTCGACCAAAGGCATATGAACTTCCTTCGCTGCTTCTGCCACGTTCATCAGGAACTCTATCGTTTTCCGCCTGGGGTCTCCGGCGGTTCCTGCATCTTCGAGATGGAGTCGCGCATTTCGGTGTCCGCCACGACATTCTTCATCTTGTAGTAGTCCATGATGCCGAGGTTGCCCTGACGGAACGCTTCCGCCATGGCCTTGGGCACTTCGGCTTCGGCCTGGACCACGCGGGCGCGCATCTCCTCGACCTGCGCGCGCATTTCCTGCTCGCGCGCCAGCGCCATCGCGCGGCGCTCCTCGGCGCGGGCCTGGGCAATCTGCTTGTCGGCCTCCGCCTGTTTAATCTGGAGCTGGGCGCCGATGTTCTCGCCCACGTCCACGTCCGCGATGTCGATGGACAGGATCTCGAAGGCCGTCCCCGCGTCCAGGCCGCGGTCGAGCACTACGCGCGAGATACTGTCGGGATTCTCGAGCACTTTCTTGTGGCTCGCGGCTGAACCGATGGTCGTCACGATGCCTTCGCCGACGCGGGCGATGATGGTCTCTTCGGTGGCGCCGCCGACCAGCGTGTTGATGTTGGTGCGCACGGTCACGCGGGCCTTGGCCTTGAGCTGGATGCCGTCCATCGCGACCGCCGCCACGACGCTCGGCCCCTTGGTCGGGTCCGGACAGTCGATGACCTTCGGCTTGACCGACGTCTGCACGGCGTCGAGCACGTCGCGACCGGCAAGGTCGATGGCGGTCGCCTTCTGGAAGGTCAGCGGGATATTCGCCTTGGCGGCCGCGATCATCGCCTGCACGACGCGCACCACGTTGCCGCCCGCCAGGTAATGGGTCTCGAGCTCGTCGTTGGAGATGTTGAGCCCCGCCTTCACCGCCATGATGCGGCTGGTGACGATGACGCCCGAGTTGACTTTGCGCAGGCTCATGCCCACCAGGCTGAGGATACTGACGTGCGCCCCGGACAGCCGGGCACGCAGCCACAGCTTGAAGAAGTTGATGAACACAATAACCACCACCAGCGACACAATGACGACGATGGCGAGCACAATGAAAAGCGCTGCGGTCAGGTTAGGCATCTTGGTTCTCCTGTTCGGTCGGCTCTACTTCCACCATAGCACGATTGCCCTGCACATCGGCAACGGGGGCGTGACCCCTAATCGCCGCACAACGGACCGCAAACGGGGGACAGTCCCGTCTGCGCTCCTTCGTCGCTTCGCTTGGGACAGTCCCACGCTTGCTCATCTCATCC
>JBPOJD010000060.1:0-40187 GCA_052033955.1 Candidatus Hydrogenedentota bacterium | reverse complement strand
GTAGACCGCGCGCCCCTGGGTGCGCGACCGCAGGTCGTTGGCGTAGCCGAACATGTCGGCCAGCGGCACCAGCGCCCGAATGGTCTGCGCCCCGTGTGCCAGCGTCATGCCCTCGAGGCGTCCGCGGCGGCCATTGAAGTCGCCGATCACGTCGCCGGTGTATTCTTCCGGGCAAACGGCCTCGACGCGCATCATCGGTTCGAGCAGCGCGGGGCTTCCCTTCTTGACCGCCTCGCGCACGGCCATCGAGGCCGCCGTCTGGAACGCGATGTCCGAGGAGTCCACTTCGTGGTACGATCCATCGAGCAGCGCCACGGCCACGTCCACCATCGGATACCCCGACACTACGCCGCTCTCGAGCGCCATCTTGGCGCCCCGCTCGACGGCGCCCACGTACTCACGCGGCACCGATCCGCCTACAGTCTTGTTTTCAAATGTAAAATGCGATCCGGGCTCGCCGGGCGTCAGCTCCATCACTACATGAGCATACTGGCCACGGCCACCGGTCTGCTTCACAAACTTTATCTCGGTGCCGCAGGCCTTGCGAATCGTCTCGCGGTAGGCCACTACGGGTTTACCGACATTCGCCTGCACCTTGAACTCGCGGTGCATGCGGTCAATCAGAATATCCAAGTGCAACTCGCCCATCCCGGCGATAATCGTCTGCCCCGTCTCCTCGTCCGCACGAATGCGGAAGGTCGGGTCCTCGTCGCTCAGCCGGTTGAGCGCATCCGAAAGTCTCTCCTGGTCGCCCTTCGTCTTGGGCTCAATGGCGACATGCACCACCGGATCCGGGAACGTCACCGGCATCAGCGCAATCGGGTGCTTCTGGTCGCACAGCGTGTCGCCCGTCGTCGTGTTCTTCGCGCCAATCACCGCACCGATATCGCCCGCGCGCAGTTCCTCGAGGTCCTCGCGCTCGTCGGCATGCATTTCCAGCAGCCGCCCCAGGCGCTCGCGCTTGCCGGTGCGCGCGTTCAGCACCGCGTCGCCAGCCTTGACCACGCCCGAGTACACCCGGATGAAGGTCAAGCGGCCCACGTGCGGATCCGTAAGGATCTTGAACGCCAAGGCCGAGAACGGCGCGTCATCGCTGATGTCGCGGGAGAGTTCCTTGCCCGGGTCGTCCGGGTCGGTTCCCTTGATGGCGCCAATCTCCGTAGGGGCCGGAAGATAGTCGATCACCGCGTCCAGCATCAGCCGGATGCCCTTGTTCTTCAGGGCCGTGCCGCAGAGCACCGGGCAGAGCTGATTCGCGATGGTGCCTTTGCGCAACGCCTGCCGGATCTCGTCCTCGGTCATCTCCTCGCCATGGACGTATTTGTCCATGAGGGCCTCGTCCACCTCGGCTACCGCTTCGAGCAGGTCGTGGCGGAGCAGCTCGGCTTCTTCGCGCATGTGCTCGGGAATCTCCCCGTGGACCTGCTGCGTGTCGAGCCCCTCGCCCGTCCATGAGACCGATTTCATCGTGATCAGGTTGATGATCCCGTCGAACGCGTCCTCGGCTCCGATAGGCAGCTGCACCGGAACAGGGTGTGTCCCCAGGCGGTCGCGCATGCTCTGTACGGCCCTGTGGAAATCGGCCCCGACGCGGTCCATCTTGTTGATGAAGGCGACACGGGGGACGTCGTAGCGTTCGGCTTGGCGCCAGACGGTTTCAGACTGGGGCTGAACTCCCGCCACGGCACAGAAGACGGCCACAGCGCCATCGAGCACACGCAGGCTGCGCTCTACTTCGGCGGTGAAATCGACGTGTCCGGGAGTGTCAATGATATTGACGCGATAGCCATTCCATTCGCAGGCTGTCGCAGCGGAGGTAATCGTAATGCCGCGCTCCCGTTCTTGAACCATGTAATCCATGGTTGCCGTACCGTCATGGACTTCGCCCACGCGGTGTACCCGACCGGAGTAGAACAAGACACGTTCGGTAACGGTGGTCTTGCCGGCGTCGATATGGGCCATGATGCCGATGTTGCGCGTCTTTTCAAGCGAATGACTGCGTTTCACGAATTGACCTTTCAAGAAACCGGCGCCATCCTGGCGCCGGGAGTTCCTTCGGAGCTAACTCGAGGGCTGTCCCGCCTGATATCCGCGCTACCGCATTGGGCCCACGCTTCTGATTCAACTGTGCAAAAGCCCGTGCAGGCGGATTCGTCGTGACAAGCCGCCCTGCTACGAGCCGGCTCTACTACGTTATCGTTTTCGTGCTGAGCAATGTCAGCCGATTAAAACCGGAAATGTGCAAATGCCTTGTTCGCCTCTGCCATGCGGTGCGTATCCTCGCGCCGCTTGATGGTGTTGCCCTGCTTGGTGAAGCAGTCTGCGAGTTCGGCCGCCAAGCGCTGCGCCATCGTCTTCTCGCCGCGTTTGCGCGAAAAATCGATGATCCAGCGGAAGGCCTGCGCCTGCTGGGTCGCTGGCGGAATCTCGACCGGCACCTGATAGGTGGCGCCGCCAACGCGCCGCGACTTGACCTGAAGAAGCGGCTTGGCGTTGTTCACCGCCTGCTCGAACATGCGGATGACGTCCTCGTTGGGCTGCTTCTTTCGCAGCTCTTCGAGCGCGCCATAGACAATCGCCTCGGCCGTGCTTTTCTTGCCGCCAATCATCAGGGCGTTGACAAACTTGGCCAGCACGATGCTGTTAAACTTTGGATCGGGAAGCGGGGTGCGCTTCGGAGGGGTTTGTCTTCTGCTCATGTCTTGCTTCTGCTATTTCTTGGGTTTCTTGACGCCATACTTGGAGCGGCTGACCCAGCGCCCGGCATGCACCCGGCCGTCGTCTTTCGCGACAGCCTGGCCACCCATGTCGCCGGCGGCATCAAGCACGCCACGAATGAGGTGGTAGCGCACACCCGGAAGGTCCTTGACGCGGCCGCCGCGAATCATGACCTGCGAGTGTTCCTGAAGATTGTGGCCCACGCCCGGGATATAGGTCGTGACTTCCATGCCGTTCTTGAGCCGCACGCGCGCAACCTTGCGCAGCGCCGAGTTCGGCTTCTTGGGCGTCATGGTGAACACGCGCGTGCACGTGCCCGACGCCTGCGGGCACGCCTTGAGCGCCGGCGACTTGGTCTTTACCGTCTGTTTCTTGCGCGCTTTGCGCAAGAGCTGGTTCATCGTAGGCAAAACGACTCTCCTGACTTCCGTTTCCACGCCTCGGGGCACAGAATCCCCCCAAGACAACAGGAGCGGAGTGTAGCAAACGCACATGCCCGTGTCAAGCACTTTTTCCGGAGCATTTCCATCACCGCGCAGCCGGCGCCGCGCCCGGTTCCCACGGCCGTTCTGGAGGCCGCGTTAGCCCTCTTCCACGCCGACTGGGACGGCCTGCGCCACGGACGCCGTCACCCCCTGCCCAAGCCGCGCCACCACGTCCAGGGCATGCCCTTCGGACGCGCAGACGCCGAACAGTGTCGGCCCGCTCCCGCTCATGGCGGCGCCCATGCAGCCCAGGTCCAGCAGGCGATCCCGCAGACTCTCCAGCACCGGGTGATCGTGAAAAACGACCGCTTCCATACGATTGAATACGACCGCGGGCCACTCCCGGGCGCCAAGCGCCGCGATCGCGGCCTGACACGCCGGGGTCCGGCCGGCCACGGGCGATTCGGTGCTGTGCCCGAGACGCCCGCTGCGGTAGACGGAGGCCGCGCTCACGGCCAGGGGCGGATGGACCAGGACGAACCACTGGCCAGTCACCTCGGGCAGGCGCGCGAGCACCTCGCCCCGGCCGGTGGCCGCCGCCGTGCCCCCAACGAGGCAGTAGGGCACGTCCGACCCCAGTTCGAGCGCCAAGGCGTGCAGCGCCGTCGCACCCAAATCGAGTTCCCACAACCGGTTCAGCGCGACCAGCGCCGCCGCCGCGTTGCCGGAACCGCCCGCCATGCCGCCCGCCACAGGCAGGCGTTTGTCGAGGTGCATCCGCGCGCCGCGCCGACATCCCGTCCGCGCGCGAAGCAGTTCGGCGGCCCGCACGACCAGGTTGCCGTCACCGGTCTCAAGATCAGGGCGCGAACACGTCAACCGGAGCTGCGCGTCCGCCTCCTCGAAGGTCAGCGTATCGCCCAGACTCACCGTCTGGAAGATCGTCTCGATATCGTGGTATCCGTCGTCGCGCCGGCCCAGCACGTCCAGATAGAGGTTGAGCTTGCCGTGGGATATGTAGCGCAGCACGCCCGGCACCACGTCACCGGCGCGTGAACGACAGCGTGAACGGAGTCGCCTCGCCCATGGGCACATCGAGCGCCACGAGGTTATCGCCGTTCTTACGCACCGGCTTGGAACCCGCTTGGCCTTCCTTGAAGGCCCACTCCGCCGGCAGATACACGTAGGCCGTCGCGGCCTCCGTGTGCTTGCCCGCAAAACGTCCGCTCAGTTGCCCGGTCGCTTCATCCCACTGCAACTCGGCCACTTCCTGGAGCAGCAGATCGGGCCGAGTCGGCGCACCAACCAGCGCAGGCCGCGTGTGGGCAGGGGACACGCCATAGAACTGCAGCCGCTCGGCCGCAGGCACCTGCGCGGCCCCGTAATCGGTGAAGGCCCCGTTGAGCACCGTCCACACGCGGGTACCCACGGCATCGGTCACGCTCAGGTCCTGCAGCGCCCATGCCGGCGCACCGGGGAAGGCGGCAACACCCTCGCCCAGCGGCGCGCCGTCCGGGCCATTCACGGAAACCCGCCACAAAGCGGGCGCACCATGGGCGAAGTCCACGGGATGCGCGTGAAGGACGGGCCGCCGCGCGAGCCGCCCCAACGCGTCCATTACCCCGCGCGACGGGCCGCCAACCAGCTCCAGGGGACCACCGTACAGCGTCAGCGCCGTATAGAGATTCTCGTCGATGGCGTCCAGCCCCTCCAGATTGAGGCGCGCGGGGCCCGCCGAGACCCCGTATTCGCGCAAACGGGCCACGGCTGCGCTCGCGCGCAACCAGTCCGCCGCCGCGGGGGCCACCGGCGCCGCGCTGGCTGGCAACACGGGCAGGTCCTCGACCGCGGCGCGGGCCGCCGCAAACGCGGCGTGGTCAGCCTGTTCGCGCGTGATGTTCAGGTGACGCAGTACCTCGTCGGGCACTGCGGAGGGCACGAGCACCAGAAAGCCCAGCCCCCACAGTTTCGCCTGGGAAAGCTGCCGGACCGCGATCTCGTGCCCGGCAGGGGAGGTCGGGTCAATCCAGTACTGCCCGTCGGGGGCCTGGACCGTCCCCGCGCCCTTTTCGGAGGTCGCCAGGGCGTCCACACTGAGGCCGGCGGTCATCTCTTTGGCTTTGAGCGCCTGCACCAATTCCTTCATCACACGCGGATAGCCCGGCCCGCCCTGATAAGAGCCCAGTCCGCCTTCCCATCCAGAGGGGATGAGCGCATGACGGACACCGGTTCCGGCCATGGCCGCCACCGCGTCCAACAGCGCCTGACTGGACGCGCCGGACGGCGCCGTCACCCACACCGGCGGGACCTTGCCCGGGTCCAGCGGCAGCACGTTGGAGGCCGCAAACGAGAAATTCTGGCAGACCTGGCCCCAGTCGCGCACCCCGTACGAGATGAACAGCGTGTCGCATGCCAGCTTGGCGCCCGGCTGGAGCACCACGGCCGGCTCATAGACGCAGGTCACGCCGCCCTGCCACTGGTCCTCGAAACGCTCCAGGCGCGCCTGCGTGCGCCCCGGACTCCAGGGAAGCGCCGCCAGAAACAGACTGGCGTCGGTCTGGCCATCATGGATCGCCACCGTCAGACCCGGCTTGGCGGGATCGAACACCGCGTGGCTTCCACGAACGCGCAACGGCCGCGTCACCACCTGCGCCGCGCTGCTGAAGCCGGCTGCCCGGCCCGGCAAGATGACCGCGGGGTTGATGGCCGCAATGGTCACGGGCGTCTCGCCGCGATTCTCGACCATGACGTCCAGCAACGCGAACGGCCGTTGACGATAGGTGCGCAGGCTGTGGTGCATCACCAGCCCCTTGCCCAGCGGCACCTCCGCGTAGATTCGGTTGCCCGCGCCCATCGCGTCTTCACTCCGCTCGCGCAGGATCTCGGCAGCGCCCGCCTGTCCGGCCAGCAGGACTGTCCCGTCTTCCAGGTGCACCTCGGTGCGCGCACCCTCTATGAGCATGGCGCCGTTCACCCGCGCGATGGCCAGGTCGGCCTCGGCGGCGTTGTAGATGAGCGTGCCCGAGGGCAATTCAAAGGAATAATGCTCGCGCAGCGTCCACGTGGACGTGGGCGGCGCGTCAGAGGCCAGCGCGGCCGGTACCCAGAACGCTGCGGCGGCCGCCACCATGGCGCCCATCGCAAATCGTGAAACATAACGCATGTCGGTACTCCGTTGGTGTTGAAAGGACTGTTGGCCGCACGATTATACCTGAGCGGGTGCCTGTTTCCAGCCCCCTTGTTTCGACGCGTGGGGGCCCGGCATTCAGCAGGCAGCAAAATGGCCACGCCCCTCAGGGGCGTGGCCACCGGTCATGCAAGGTGTGTCTTACTCGGCGGGCTCAGCGGGGACCTCGTCCGTGGCGGGCGCGGCGGCTCCCTCATCCGGCACGGCATCGCCTTCCTGCTGACCGAGGCCGAGAATCCGCGTGAAGAGGTCCTGATCGATCATGATCGGCACGGTCTGCTCGGCCTGGGCGCGCAGATTGGCCATGTAGTCGATCGCAAACTCCTGATCTCGCTGCCGCTGCAGCGAGTCGCGGAGCTGTGCCTTGGCATTCTCCCATTGCTCGCCCCAGATATCCTCAGCAGGCGCAACACGTTCGGCCAGTTCCACAAAATAGAATTTCCCGCCCAGCATGTCGGCAATTGGGCCAATCATCGTACCCGGATCCTTGCCGCGAAGTTCTTGGAAGATCTGCTGGTTGTTCCAGAACAGGCCTTCGGTCGCCAGGTAGTCGTTCACCGTGAACGGACGGGTCGTCTCGATTTGGGCATTGAGCTCCGGGAACAGCCGCGGGATGTCCTCGAGATTCTGGGCCTGTTCCACGATCTGCTCCGCGTACGTGCGGAGACGCTCCTGAAAGGCCTCCGTGTTCTGAACCTCCTGCCGCGCCGTGCGGGCCACCTGGTCGCGCACCTCCTCAAAGGACTGCGGCGCCGGCGGCTTGACCTCGATCACCTGGCCAACATACAGATTCTCGGGGCCTTCAATCACATCGCTGATCTGGCCACCTTCGGTATTTTCGAAGGCCTGTCGCAGGGCAAACCCGTCGGCCGACGGGACATCGCCAATTTGCGCGGACCGCATCGAGAAGAAGCCGCTCTCCTTGACCTCGAGGCCATTCGCGGCCGCTGCGGCACGGAGGTCGCCGGCGTCCTTGGCCGCCTGCGCCACGGCTTGGGCAGTCGCCATACGCGCGGCCTTTTCCTCGTCGGAAAGCTCGCCGCGAATCCCGATCACCCGCACCTTCACCTCGCGCTGGGCGGTCACCGGATCCGTGCGCTCCTCGTCAACCCGATAAATACTGTAGACGCCCCGGTCCGCCACCGGATCGCTGATCTCGCCCAGCCCCAGGTCAAACACGACCTTCTGCTGTTCCTGCATCGGCATGCCCGGACGCAGCCACCCCAGCTCGCCGCCCTGTTCCTTGGTCGGCACAGTCGAGTACTCGGCCACAAGCTCGCCGAAATCCTGCCCGGCGCGCGCCGCGGCCACGACCTCATCCACCACCGCCGGACGCGGCGGCTCCAGCGAGATCGACACCAGCGCGACCTTGCGTTCCGCCGGGAGCGTATACATCTCACGGTTGGCCTCGTAGCGCTCGAGCAGCTCGGCCTCGGTGATCTCGATCTCCGGGGAGACCGCCACATACCGCACACTCAACTGCGTGTGCTGATCGGCATACAGCTCACGGACCTCCGAGTCCAGGACGCGCGCCGACGCCTTCACCAGCTCACCGTGGGCCTGCTGGGACAACGCCCACTCGACCTCGCGATACAGCTCGGTCCAGTTGATCGCGCCCTTCTGCGTCTGCACCCACTGGTTCCAGCGTGCCGCATCGAACTGGCCCTGTTCGTTCTGGAATGCCGGCTCCTGTTTCAGATACTTGACCAGCGTCTCGCGATCCAGACTGAGGCGGTCCTTGGCGGCCTCGGCCTGCACAATCTTCGCCGTGACCAGCGAATCCAGCACATCCTGGGCCGTGCCGTCCATGGCCATCTGCTCATACGTCACGTCCTCGCCGGTGAACTGCCTGCGCTGCTGCGCGGCCTGTGCCAACTGCTGGCGAAACTCCACCGCCGTGATGGTCTGATCACCAACCTGCGCCAGCACCTCGGTGGCGCCAACCTGATCCGCGCCTCCGGGGCCGCCTCCGGGGTTTCCGAAGTAGAACACCATCGAACCGCCCACAAAGATCACGATGAATACCAACACAGACTTCTGAAACGTCGTCGCTCTGCTCATAATGCGGTCATCTCCGGAACGAGTTGCCTGACAGCCCCGCGCGGTAATAGAAAACTCCGTTGAAAAACAGCTCAGAATCACCCCCGGACCCGGCTGCCGACAGCAGCCCCCGTCCGAGACACGGCGAACCCCGGGAGCCTAGCACAGGCCCGCCGATGCGCGCAAATCCCCTGCGACGTCTGCAATCCGCGACACCGCGTACATCCAGATCCGTCCCCGTTGCGGCATGCGCGCCGGCGTGCCGTACCGCACCGGGAAAAATACCCGCCGGGGCGCGTCGTGGGCGCGCCGCAGGTTGCGCCCCTGTCCGCGCCGATGCTATAGTGCCGACGGTCTGGGGCGGTTAGCTCAGCTGGTTAGAGCATCTGCTTTACACGCAGGGGGTCGGGGGTTCGAATCCCTCACCGCCCACCAATTCTCTTCGTCGCCGCCCATAGACCCGCTCACCCAACTCCCCTCAGCGTCACTGTTTACGGACACGTCGGTTTCGAAGTCACTGGCGGGGGGTGCCGCCGCAACGCGGGTGTGTTACCGGACGGTCGACAAGGCGACGCCACATTCTGCCCCAGTACCGGAATTCGCTTCCCAAGTACCCCTGAAGCGCACTCGAACACTCGCTTCCTCGGTCCTGCCCGGTGACGTTGGGTTTCCGTGTCGCCTGCGCCCGGACCCGCCGACCCCACCCATACCGTGCGCACCCTTCAGTTGAAGAGGGTCCTCCTGGGACGCGCGAAAGGGCGGGGAGGATCCGTGCGTAGACAGGGCGTCATGAAGATGAAATAAGGATACCGACTATTTCGGTTTCTGGAATGCGTCGGCGCTATACTGGGGCAGAGGTGGCGCCGGAGGAGTCCAAGAGGGTGAGCTTGGGCGCGCACAAGACGTAGAGGGGGCATGGACGATGAAAAGGGTTCAAGGACTGTTTTCTCAACCGATGGAGATCCTGGGCAGGGTGTCGGCAAGCCTCAAGGCGGCCTACCCCGCGGCACAGGCCGAGCTATTCTTGAAGGGACAAGGCGTGTGTGTTTCGCACAAGCACGCCGGGCCTCTTGATGACATGCTCATGCTCTTCGACCGGCACTGCAAGCGATGTCCGGGGGTGTGGCTGCTCTGCGACCCCGAACACCCGTACGGCATGGTCGCCCGCGCGACCTGCTCCTGCGAGGCCGCGGCCAGCCCGTGCGCCGTCGCATGCCGCACGGACAGCGACAGGCCAAGCGCCATGCTGTGCGTCACGCAGGCGTCGGGGAAGGACGTGCTGATCGGCTCGAGATCCTGCGGATGCGCCGAGAAGCCGGGCGACCGGCACCGTACTGCGAGGCACCGGGGAACTAGCTGAGTCGGCCCACTGCTGTCCCGAGAATCACGGGGACACCCCACGTGATGGGGCAGTTGGCGCCGCACGGCCACACGCCGCTGCGTCGTCCTCGGGGACTATGCCACCGCGTGCGATTGATGTTGCCGCGAGCGTGGTCACCGACGTGGACGCACATGCCGCATGTGCTTACCGAGGCGATCCGGGCGATTCGGACTGACGCGCAGTTGACGCCTTCGCCGCGCGTATGCTAGCATGCGCTTCGTCTCCCGGCACCCCTGTCCCGGAGACGCTTTCGGGCGACTAGCTCAGGTGGTTAGAGCGCCGTCTTCACACGGCGGAGGTCACTGGTTCAAGTCCAGTGTCGCCCACCATTGACTCGCTGCGGGCAATGGCATCGGATTTCCGGCGCCATTGCCCGTTTTGTTTCTGTGGATTCCCTTCCCCCGCGACCCCAAAGTACCTTCCCGCGTGTCTAATGAGTGTAAACTGCGGACTACAGACTGCGGACTGGAGGTGTGCGGGCATGTTCGGGTTCATGGCAACTTCGGATGCGGCGCTGGTTCGCCAGGCGCTGTCGGGGCGAAAGAGCGCCTTCGGCGCGCTTGTCGAGCGGTATCTGCCCATGGTGCAGGCGGTGGCCCTGGCGCAGACGGGTAATCGCGAGGATGCCCGCGATGCGGCGCAGGAAACCTTCCTCAAGGCCTGGCTCAAGCTGGATACCCTCAAGGAACCGGCGCGTTTTGCCCCGTGGGTGCGGACGATTGTGCGTAATGTCTGCACCAATCTGCATCGCGCCCGTCACGGCGAGATAGGACGACTCGAGGAGGCTGCGGAACCTGCCGTCTGGCCTGATCCGGGGCGGGCGGAGTTGCGCGAAATGCTCCTGCACCATATCCACCAAATGGACGAGAACTACCGCGAAGTGCTTCTTCTTTACTATTTTTCGGGCCAGGGGGTGCGTCGCACGGCCCAGATGCTCGAACTCTCGTCCGACGCCGTGAAGAAACGGCTGTGCCGGGCGCGGGCGGCGTTGAAAGAGCGCATTGAGACGCAGGTGGACGACCTGCTCGACGGCGAGCGGCCGACAAGACGGGATGCGGGAGCCATTACCGCGATCGTCCTCACTACCTCAGCGGGATGGGAAGCATCGGCGGTGCCGGCAACGGCGCTGTCCACAGGCAGCATGTTGCTACAAGGGGGGATTACAGTGATGTCAAAGCAAACGATTGCGTTGGTGGCCGTGGCCGTACTGATCGGCCTGAGTTTCGTGGCGTACAAGACGGGCGCGTTGCCGTGGCTGGGCGCGGGGGACGAGGAGGACGCCGCGCAGACGGTGGCGGCCAGGGGCACTTCTGAGGAACGCGAACTGGGCGATTCAATGCCCGCCGGGTCAGAGGGAGTGACTGCTGGTGACGCGGTCCCTCTGGCACACGCCTCGACGGCGGCCGGTCCACTCGACGACGCCCCGGATGCGGCGGCAACGATCACGGAAGAGCCCCAGGAGGCCATCGAGGAGGACGCCGCGCCGCAAGGCCCGTTGGCGAGCATATCGGGGACAGTCGTCAGTGAACAGGCGTTCCCCGTGGCCGGGGCACGGGTATACGTGACGGTCACGACCGAGGAGGGCGCGGAGATCCTCTTTGAGGGGGCAACGAACAGCGACGGGACCTATGCCCTAACGGTGAACGCCGCCGGTTTTGCCAATGCATTTGTTGAGGCGGAAGGTCTCTCGATGCAGAACCAACAACTCGGCCCGCTTGCGCCGGGCCAGAAGCTCACGGGTGTGGACTTTACACTGTACACCGCAGGAGGGACCGTGACCGGCATCGTGGTAACGGAAGAGGACGCCCCGGTGGGACGCGCGAAGGTGGTGCTGGACCAGCTTGCTGATAGCAGCTGGACGACGTCATTCAAGGGAGGCATCTTCACAATAGCGGGTGAGGACGGCACGTTCTCCATTGAGATCCCCCAGAAGGGCGTCTGCACGTTCCTGGTAAAAGCCGAAGGGCATTCGCCCGGGAACTTCGCGGGCATCGCGAGCGACGCGAAGGACGTGCGCTTCGTGCTCCCGGCCGCTGCCGCCGTGACGGGGACCGTCCTGCGGCACGACGGCAGCCCGGCGGTGGACGTCACCGTCACCGTCGCGGGCGAGTGCGCGGCCGAGTCGGGCGGCATGCCCAGCGTTCCCATGCCCCCGCCTCAGATGGGCGCGGCGGCCACCACGGATGAAACAGGCGCCTACCGCCTGGAGGAACTCTCGCCGCAGAGCATGTACACCATCGGCGCTTTTGACCTGTCACCCGCCGATCTGCGCAAGGGCTGGCAGGAATACCAGCTACGGCCCGCCGCGATGCGCATGGGAATCCGTGTCGAGGGCGGACAAACCCTGGATGGTATCGACATGGCGCTCCCGGAAAACCCCGACGTGCGGATCCATGGCCGGGTGGTGGACACCGCGACGGGCGCCCCGGCCAGGAACCTGCTCCTGGGAGCAACCGCCATGCCGGACGCAGAAACCCCGCATCGCTTTCTGGGGATTGGCCACACCGATGCGCAAGGCCATTATGAGATTAAAGCGACGCTCGACCGGCAGGCCCTGATCATGATCATCGGGACCTACTCGTGCCAATTGGGCGGCATCGGCGCCAAGTTGGCCGGCACGGGTGGCGATGTGGGTTCGACGCTCACCTTGAACCCGGGCGACGAAATGGAAGTAGACTTCACCGTGGACGCGCCGCTGAGCATTCCGGTGCGCGTGGTGGACGGGGCGGGCCAACCGATCTCGGGGATCAATGTGGGGGTCGGGTCGATCAAGGACGGTGCATGGCAGCACGGATCCGTCAGGTATGTGACCACTGACGCCTCCGGGATCGCCGTCTGCACCGGGCTCCCGCCCAGTTACACGCTTTTCGTCTACGCCGTCGGGGGCTCCGGGGTGCCCAGCCCGCGCGGCGGTCAGCCCATCACCCTGGCCCAGCACGGGCCCATCTCCGGCAAGCCCGGCGAGACGGTACCGGAGGTCACGCTGGTGGTGGAATTGAAAGGCGGCATCGAAGGCGTGCTTGTCAATGCCGACGGCGAACCGCTCGCCAACGCGCCGCTGCGTGTTTCCGCCGGGGAACAGACCATCACCACACAGACGCGCGCCGATGGCGGCTTCACCATCGTCTACGCGTTCTCTCCGGGTCTCTACGGAGAGCTGTCCCTTACGACTACCGTCGAGGGTGCCGCCTACGCGGGCACGACGAATGACGTAGAACTTATCGCGGACGGCATCACCGATCTCGGTCCGGTAGCGCTGGAAGACACCTCGCCGCTGCGGAGGTGACGTTCGCTGATGGTTCCCGCGCTCGTTTTGGCGCAGACGCTTCGCATCCGGAAGTCTCTGTCCCGAAGGATGTTCGGCGGAAACTACTGGTTCAAGGTCCGGTGTCGTCCGCGATCGAACACGAGTCAACGTCAAGCACAACGCCGTTGGCGACAAGAATGTATGTTTCTACGTCTTTATGGGCATTGTGTAATCGCGGTCGCTATGTTAACCTGTTAGTGTTGTGTTGGCACGTCAACATGCAGGGGGACAACAGATGACACGTGTGCCGCTTCGCTGCTCAATCCATTTTTGCCTTGCCGCGGTGATAGGGCTGATATCCACGGGATGCCCTACGGCGCCCGTCATGGTCAGCGTTCCCAGCGTCGTGGGCCTGGACGCCGTTGCGGCCGGCGATGCCCTCGCGTCCAGCGGACTTGTCGCGGCCTTCTTCGAGGCCTACAGCGATACCGTGCCCGAGGGCAGCGTCTTAGCCCAGACGCCCGCGGCGGAAATCGAAACAGCGCGCGGCGCGGTGGTCGAGGTTGTCCTTTCCCGAGGTCCTCAGCCTGTCGCGGTGCCAAACGTGGCAGGTCTGCCGACAGCCGAGGCACAAGCGTTGGTGGAGGCCGCCGGGCTGAGCGCCGTCATCGTTCCCACAGCCCATGACATCGTTCCCGCAGGCCGCGTGGCATCCCAAACACCTTCGCCTGGCACGCTTGTGAGGCCGGGGACGGTTGTCAATCTGGCCGTTTCACAAGGCCCGTCCCCTGTCACGGTTCCAAACGTGATCGGGCTGACGCAGCCCCAAGCCCGTGCGGCGCTGCATGAGGTGCAGCTGACCCAAGGGCTGGTCCAACAGGCGTACAGTGACGTTGCACCCGTGGGGGTGGTCATTTCGCAGTCGCCCCAAGGGAGCGACTTGGTCACACGAGGTTCGGCTGTGAATGTCGTCGTATCAAGGGGACCGGAGCCGGCGACGGTGCCCCGGGTGGTCGCTCTGAACATTGAGGATGCCCGCTCCGCCATCGAGGCGGCGCGGCTCCGCGTGGAGGCCATCACCGAGATTTTCAGCGCGAACGCTCCCGTTGGGTCGGTTATGGCGCAGTCCGCCGCCCCGGGGACAGCGCTTCCGGCCGGTTCGCCCATCACCCTGACAGTGTCCAAGGGCCCTGAGCCCGTCGAGGTGCCGCATGTCGTCGGGTTGACTCGGGCCGAGGCCGAGACCGCCATCTTACGGGCAACGCTTGCCGTTGGCACCGTGCATGAAGTCTTTGATGACGCGATCCCTGCGCTGATCGTCATTAGCCAGTCTCCTGTATCGGCGACCCTTGCACTGCCGCGCACTCCTGTTCACCTCACCGTGTCCAAGGGCCCGGAACCCCGTGTCGTGCCGGAGGTGATCGCGCTCGCGCGCACCGAGGCCGTCAACGCGATCCTTGACGCCGGTTTTGTTCTCGGCCTTGTGGGTGAAGTCTTCAGCGATGAGATTGCGGCGGACAAGGTCATCTCGCAGTCGCCTTCTGCCAACTCGCTTGCCATTCCAGGGACGGCCATTGACATTGTCATCTCTCTGGGATTTGTGCGGGTGGACACGGACGGCGACGGCCTGTGGGATGGACATGAGATCCAACTCGGTACAGATCCGGCAAACCCGGACACGGATGGCGATCGCGTGTCGGATGGTGTCGAGCACGAAGCCGGCACGGATCCGCTGGATCCAGAGGACAACCCATTGCCGCGCATAGGGGCATTCACGATCAACAACCACGTTTCCGCCACGATCTCGCGGAATGTGAAACTCCAGAGCACGTGTCGGCCGGAGGCCACGCAATATATGGCGAGCGAATCTCCGGACTTCAGCGGAGCGGTGTGGCGCACCTACAGCCCCGTGGCGTCGTTCGATCTGTCTTTGGCGAAGGAGATGAAGACGGTATACTTCAAGGTGCGGAACGCGTACGGCGAATCCAGCGTCGTCTCAGACACGATCGGATTGCCCTACACCGAGTACGTCTTTGACCGCCAGTGGCCTGACGCCGAGCAGGCGCTCTACTATGCCAATCTGTACGACGTCGCCGTAGACGATGGCGGCAACGTATACCTATGCGATGCCTCGTGGGACTATCGCATTACGAAGATCACCCCTTCAGGCGACGTGGTCTTCGACATAGCGTCAGATTATCCCAGCGCCCTCGCGGTTGCCGCCGACGGCAGCCTTTATGTTGGCAACATAGGCGACTGGGGCATCTATCGCTTCTCGGCCACAGGAGAGCATCTGGGAACGATCGCCCGCAGTCCGGCTCCGTCTTCTTCGGCGGCTGACCTGGCGTTCGGTCCGGACGGGACGATCTACGTCTCGGACATTCATTCGCACACCGTTGCCCGTTATGCTCAAGACGGAACGCAGCTGGCTCGTTGGGGAGGGTTCGGCACAGAACAGTCGCAGTTCCGCTCTCCCTACTGCGTGGCCGTTGACCATGACGGCTTCGTCTATGTGGGCGACTTCCACAACCGGCGTGTCAAGAAATTCACCGCCGATGGCACCTTTGTCGCCGAGTGGGGCACTGGAAGCCCTGCATTCAACGATATTGAAGGCCCCATCGCCCTTGCGTTCAGTCCGGACGGGCTGCTCTATGTGGCCGACTACTGGGCAGGCCGCGTGCAAGTATTCACCGACGAAGGGGTCTTCGTGCGAACACTCATCCAGGACACCGACGACAGACGGATTATCACCAGACTGACAGGAATGGCCGTTGGCAATGACGGAATGGTGTATCTTGCAGATTATTGGGGCGGCCTGTCGGTATTTACACCCGACGGCGCCTTCGACCGAACCATGACGGTTTCCGGCACGGATCCCGGCAGGATGCGCGATGTGGGTGGTCTTGGCGTCACGCCGGCAGGGAATATTGTTGTGGCAGACACAAGCAATGATCGCATACAGGTCTTCAATGAGTACGGCTCGCTCCAGTCGTACTGGAGCACCCCCGGCCGGCCGTATGGCCTGACAACGTTGACCAGCGGACTAATCTGGGCGACTATCGATAGCACGGTTCACTTGATCAGCCCGGAGGGCATTTCTCTGCGTCAATGGTACTATCCCTACGCTTCCAGTGTTGCCGTTGACAGTGAAGAGAACGTCTATGTCGGAGATGCCCGCTGGTCGAGCGCCATAGAAAAGCGAACCAGTCGCGGTCACCTGCTTCATTCGATCTCCTCGCCGATCGTCCCCGGCGCAATCTCGATGACCCTGGACGTTGGCCCGGAGGATTTGTTGTACGTTGCCGCCGGCCGGTCCACAGTGAAAAGACTCTTCTGTTATTACCCCGACGGGTCTCCTCATCCCACGTCAGGCGCACCCCTGAATGACTGGAGCCTGAGTATATTTTCACGCATTGCCGTGTCGCCCACCGGTCTGGTTTGGCTCACGGACTTTGACAGAGTTCTGGGCTACCTCAGCGATGGCACACTCGTCGCGATTCTGGGCTCGCGAGGAAACGGGCCAGGACAGTTCCTGGGCACCGGGTCCGTGACGATTTCGGGAGACGCGATCTACGTAAGCGACGAATGCGGGCGCATCCAGAGGTTCGTTCCGTCCTCCAAGGGCGGAGACCATTGATCCGCGAAAGTCGTCTCTGGAGCCGGTGTCTGAACAGATCCCCGGCACGTGACACATTGTCTTCGCATGCGGCTGATTCCTCGGATCCGTCCAGCCGACACAGCTATCAGCGCGTCGCCCTGACCATGTGGCACTCGAGGACACCTCGCCGCCGCGGAGGTGACGCACGTTGTAGCTTCCCGGCCGTCCGTTTGCCTATACATGGACATAAGGCATAGGATGGTGTTGGTGGTTTTCTGTTCCTGGCACCCATGGGGGGACGTAACCGTCTGGAGGAACGAACATGTCACGATGCCTGGTGTCGGTGTTATTGCCGGGTCTCGCCTTTGCCGCAACCGTCTGCTTTGCCGCGCCGCCGGTCGCGGTGGTCGACATCATTGATCTGACCCCGGGGCCCGCCGCGACCCAAGCCATGTGGCTGCCGGCGGCCCTCCCAGGCGACCCGCGGTTGCTGGCCGTGCATGGGCCTGGTGTTCCTGGTCCGTTCCGTTCGAACGGCTCCGTGTCGGGAACCCTTCCGCTCTATCCGGAGGAATTGAACGTTCTGGACGCGCGGAGGGTTGCGCCGGAACAGGGGCGGCTCTGGTTTCTGCTGGGCTGGCGACCATCCGGAGCGGCCATGGAGGTCTGGATAACAGACGGAACACCGGACGGCACCCGTCTCGCCGCTCAACTCCCACGTACCGTCCAGCTTCTGGGCACCTTCGGTCGCACGATCGTATTTGCCGTCGAGCAGGCGCCGATACCTCCGGCCGAGGGGGAACCGGTCATTCCGTGCCTTCTGCCCAGCGACCTGTGGGCGTGGGATGCCGAGCACGGCCTGCGGCTGCTCGACACCGGTCACACTCCCAGCGAGGTACACGCGTTCCTGGAACCCGTATCGATCGAGCTGGACGGCGGTCTCTACTTCCCGTCGTACAAGGGGGGGTGCGGTGGTGGTGACTACGGGGTGTGGCGCACGGACGGGACACCAGGCGGCACGCTCCGCATCGCGACGGCCAGCGAAGCGCCCCGCATTGGAAACGTCGGGGATCGCCTGTTCATTGCCGCAGACGGCGCGCTCTGGACCACCGCCGGCGATGACGTCACTCTCGTTCAGGATGGCGTCCGCGCCGAGGCCATGATGGGCGCCCAAGGCCGCCTGTTCTTCCGCGGCTGCACCGCCGAAATCGGCTATGAGCCGTGGGTATCGGACGGCACGCCCGACGGAACCTACCCGCTGGCGGATCTGGCCCCGGGAGCAGCATCCTCTATACCCTCGGGTTTCACGGTCCTTGACGACGATGTCCTCTTCCTGACGGAGGCGCCTGCCTGCTTGTATGCAGTGCGCGGCGGCTCGAGCGATGTCCAGCTCCTTCACGGGTTTCCTGACGCCGTGACCTATGCAACGCACAGCTTGGCCGCCGCACACGACCGGGTGCTGGCCGTCATATCGTTCGCCAACAAACAGCGTGAACTCTGGGAGTCCGACGGCACCGCCGCAGGCACGGTCTTCGTCGCTGATATCCCGTACGACGGCTACGATCACGAGCTCAATCTCGTCACGGCGGGACCCTACGCGGGCTTCCGCGCGTTCGGGACCGGTCACGGGATGGAGTTGCACATAGCGGCCGTGCGCCCTGAATACGATGACGACCATGATGGTCTCACGCGCCTCGAGGAACTGCGCTACGGCACCGACCCCTTCGTGGCAGACACCGACGGCGACGGCATCAGCGACGGCATCGAGGTGGCGTTCGGGCGTGATCCGCTGACGCCCGAGCCGAACGACGACGTACCGGTCCATGGGTGGGCGCTGCTCGTGTTATTGCCTGCCTGCGCGTGGGGTGTGCGAAGGACACCGCGTCGGCGCGAATAGGCACGAGCAGACACCGGCAGGATCGTCTTGTACGACCACCGTTGCTCCGCTGTGCCGCGCACTACGCAGGAATATGGCCTTTGGCGGTCTCGATCATGGTGAAGATGTTCTCGACGGGCGTGCCTGCCTGGACGTTGTGGCAGGAGCAGCAGATGTAGCCCTGCCCGCCGGCGCCAAGGGTGCGCAGGCAGTTGAGCGTCTCCTCGCGCACCTCGTCGGTCGTGCCGAAGGGGAGCGCATGCTGGTTGTCGACGCCGCCGTGGAACATGAGGCGGTCGCCATAGGTCTTCTTGAACCCCGCGAGATCGAGGTCGCCGCACCGGTGCTGGATCGGGTTGAGCACGTCCACACCGCATTCGATGAGGTTCGGCACAAGCGGCCACACGGCCCCGTCGGAGTGGAAGAATGTGGTCACGCCGTGCGCGTGGATGAGATCGCACCAGCGGGTCAGGCGCTCCTTGAACAGTCCTTCCCACGTCTCGATGGGCATGAAGAGACTCTGCTGCCCGGCCATGTCGTCGCTGATGAAGACAAGGTCGAGGTTCGGGCCGAGCGCGTCCAGGAACCGCTTCAGCATTTCGTATTGGATGCGGTCGATGTGATCGATGGCCGCTTCGAGCACGTCCGGCGCGATGAGCACGTCCATGAACGCCTGTTCGAGCCCGCGCATCTGGCAGTAGATCTCGAAGAAGCTCACCCACGGCCCCACCACCGGCCATCCGTCGTCCGTGAGGGCGTTCGCGGCGGCGGCGGCCTTGGCGTAATCGAAGCGCTCGGGGTCCGGCCACCGGTCGTAGGCGTCCACGTCGGCGGGTGTCGCGCAGGCCGCGAGCGGCGGGTCCGTGAACTCGTGATAGACCGTCGTGCCGGTGTTTATCGCCTCCATCCGGGTGCCCCAGATGGTGTAATCCGCCACCAGATTGGGCACAACCGATCCGCCCTTGGCGCTCGGCCCCAGGTATTCGGGATTCACCCACGCGATCTTGTCGATGCCCAGCGCCCGGTACAGCTCGGGGCCGTCCGGCACGCCGAAATGGGCGGACAGGGCCGCCGCCACTTCCGGGGTATACCACAGATCAACCGGGAAGCGATCCACGGGCTGACGGTTGAGGAGGGCGCGGACACGTTTACGGGGCGTCATGGCAGATCCCTCTGGTTCGGCAGGTTCCGGCGGCGCCGTCTGGGCGCCAGCACAGTCAGCATGTATCCACGGCCGGCGGCCGGTCAAATGCCGTGCCACCGCCGGCCGGGGCGGCGTTCTGTACCAGCACGCCGTAGGCCGTGCGGGTGACCGCCTTGGGCACGGCGGTGGTCAGGTTGAGTTGCGCACAGTAGGCGATGTCCGCATCGAGTCCCACCCGGCGCAGTTTCTCCGCGTGCGGCGCCTGTGCGAACAACGCCGGGATGCCCTCGTCGCGGATGCGCTGGCACCAGTGGGTGTAGCGCTCGGATCCGCGTCCGATCACGGCCTCGGCCTCCATCGCGATGGCCGTCGCCGCCACCCAGTCCTCCTGGGCATCGAAGGTCGCATCCCCCATCAACCCGGCTGGAATCAGGACTACATCCGTATGATGCCGCGCAGCCATCGCAGCCACCGCCGCGGCGTTGACGGTGGTGCCCATATAGGCCGCCACCGCGCCCCACGACGCCACCAGCCGCCCCGCGCCGGTAGTGGTTGTGAACACCATGCGCCGCCCCGCGGCCCGGCCGACGTCGCGCGGACTGTTGCCCCCGTCAAAGCCTTCGGGCGGCAACCCGCCGCGTTCGCCGAAAAACAGCGCGTCCGGGTAGACGCCCCGGGCGGCCTCGGCGTCCTCGAGTTCGGGCACGGCGATGATCTCGGTGACCCCGGCTTCGAGCGCCATGGCGGCGGTGGCGCTGGCGCGCAGCGCATCCACGACCACCGCAACAAAACGGTTCTCCACGGCAAACGCACACCCTTCCGCGCCCTCGACGATGTGCCAGAGCGGGGCGTGCAGGGTGTCCAGGAACGGCTGTTCACAGGGATGTGGCTTGGCGTTGTAATCCATGGCGATGTGGCCGTTTCCCTTTCCCCGTCCCCGATGGCGCTATGGACGGCGTTGCTGGATGATGTGCGCGACAATGGCGGGGCCGTGGTCGCGGCTGTTCTCCACGAAGACGACGTTGGACTCACACCCCGCACAGAGAGTCCCGGCGACATACAGCCCCGGCACCGTCGTCTCGAGGTGCCCGGTAAGCTCGGGCTTCCCCGTCTGCCGATCCACAATCGCGCCCGCCGCCTCCAGGAGTCCCGTATCGGGCTCATATCCGGTCATGGCGAGCACGAAGTCGTTGGGCACGGTGCGCTCCTGCCCGCGCTCATCCTGCACGACAACCGCGTCCGGTTCAATCCGCACCACCGATGCGTTGCGGAAGCACGCGATGGCCCCTTCACGGATGCGGTTCTCGATGTCTGGCTCGATCCAGTATTTCGTATCGAAGCGATCCCCCCGCATGAGCACCGTCACCTCGGCGCCGTAGCGCCAGATATCGAGCGCCACCTCGGCCGCCGAGCTGCCCGCGCCAATGACCATGACGCGCTGTCCGGCGTAGCCGTGGGCCTCCTGGTAACGGTGCGAAACCTTGGGCAGGTCCTCGCCGGGAACGCCCAACGGCCGGGGATCGTCGTAGAACCCGGTGCTGACCACCACATTCCGGGCATGCCATGTCGCCGTGCGACCGTACAGGTCCTGCGACGTGACCTCGAAACCGCCCGCCACGGGTGTGACGCCGAGCACTTCCTGGTACGTCGCCACCTCAAGCTGGAAATAGCGCACGAAGGCCTGGCAATAGGCCAGATACTCCCGGCGGGTCGGGTTCTTCTCCGCCACCACCAGCGGAAACCCGGCCAGTTCGAGCTTGTCGGCCGTGCTGAACCAGCGCATGTAGACGGGATGCCGCAACAAGGCCCCGCAGACCGGCCCCTTGTCCAGCGCCACCGCGCTCAGACCGGCCTGCCGTGCGGCGTGCAGCGTCACCAGACCCGCAGGCCCGGCGCCGACGACAAGCACGTCCATGGGGCCGTGCGCGGGGCGCGTTGGTAAGTCCATGACTGACACCCGGTTGTTCCCTTGCTCCGGGGCGGATTGTAGCACAGCAAGAGGCGGTCCGTTAAGGGAGGGCTCGCGCCGGGGCGGCAGGTCGCCGGACGCGCGAAGGCGAGGCGCCGCTCCGTGCCGCCCGCGCGGCGGGCAAGGAGGCACGTGCGCAGCCGTTTTCGACCCTTGCGAGCGGTTTGATCTTCGCGCTCCGCCCGTGCTATCGTTCGCGCACCAAGACAAGACGTCTGGTGCGCGTCGTAGACAGCCGGCGGCCTTCGGGCCTTAAAATTCGCCTGCCGAGACCGCGGTACGCTCCGATTATGCCGTTTGCGTCCCGCATCGTCTTATGACGTGCGGGGCGTTTTGTTTTTGAATCCGGTTCGGAAAGGAGGTGAATGAATTTGGCTCGACCGAAAAAAATTGAGGCCGTTGACGAGTTCAAGCAGCGGCTGCAAGAGAGCAACATCGCCATCGCGACCCAGTACGTGGGCATCAACGTGGCAGCCGTGACCGAGCTGCGCCGCAAGCTTCGCGCGGAGAAGGTCTCCTTCAAGGTGTACAAGAACACGCTGGCCAAGCGCGCGCTGGACGAACTGAATCTGTCCGATGCCGCGGGCTTCATGCAGGGCCCGACCGCGTGGGCCTTCTGCAAGGACGTGGTCGCACCGGCGAAGATCCTCAAGGAGTTTGCCAAGGATACCCCGACAGTCGTGATGTCCGGCGGTATTCTGGAAGGCAAGCTCGTCAAGGCGGCCCAGCTCGACGCATTGGCGTCGCTGCCGGGACGCGAAGTCCTGCTCGGACAAGTCGTGGGCACCATCGCCGCGCCGTTGCGCGACCTGGTGGGTACGCTCAGCGCCGTGCCGCGCAGTATCGTCAACGTTCTGGATCAGATTCGAAAACAGAAAGAAGAACAGCAGGCAGCCTGATGCAGGCGCCCGCGACAACGCATTGAGGAAATGAAGAACCATGGCTGAGAAATTGACTGCGATTATCGATCAGATTGCGGACCTGTCCGTACTCGAGCTGAGTGAGCTGGTGAAGGCCCTCGAAGAGAAGTTTGGCGTGACGGCAGCGGCCCCGATGATGATGGGCGCCATGCCGGTTGCCGCCGCCGAGGCCGAAGAAGCCCCGACCTCCTTCAACGTCATCCTCAAGGATGCCGGCAGCCAGAAGATCCAGGTCATCAAGGAAGTCCGCGCCATCACCGGCTTGGGCCTCAAGGAAGCCAAGGACCTCGTCGACGGCGCTCCGAAGCCCGTCAAAGACGCCGTTCCCACCGAGGAGGCCAACGCGATCAAGGCCCAGCTCGAAGCCGTCGGCGCGACCGTCGAGCTTCAGCCCGCCTGATCAACGCGTCAGACGTCATCACACGGCGGCGGCCCCCGGGTCGCCGCCGTTTTCCGTGTCATCAACGCACGCCTCCCTTTTACACCGCCTGACAGGTGTGCTAGGCTCAATCCCGCTGGAAAGTCAGGGACTTGGGGTATTCTGGCTCCGCACGCCCGGCGCAGGCGGGAGACGTGAGGATGTTTTCGGCCGGTGGCGCGTCGAGTCTCCTGGCTCTCCCCGCGGCGTTCTTCATCCTTCTCGTGGCCTGCGTGACGCCGCTGTCTACGGATGCGTTGTCCGGTGTGTGCATCCGGTCCGCGACTGGAGAGAAATCATGCAGATTCAGGTGTTTCCGCTGACCCCCTTTGTAACCAACTGCGTCGTCGTGACGGACGGCGACGAGGCGCTGATTGTCGACCCCGGCGAGGCCGCGCCCGAGGTGATCGAGGCCGTCGGGGGACGGTCGGTCGTCGCTGTCGTCAACACGCACGGCCATTGCGACCACTGCAGCGGCAACGCCTGGTTCACGGAGCAGACGGGCGCGCCCGTGTGGTGCCACGAGGCCGATCTGCCGCTGCTCCGTTCGCTGGCGGACCAGGGCCGCATGTTTGGTCTACCCATGGCCGCGTCTCCGGACCCGGACGCCTTCCTGAACGAGGGCGATACGGTCCGCGTGGGCAGCGCAACCTTCCGGGTGCTGCATGTCCCCGGCCATTCGCCGGGACACATTGCCTTGTACGGGAATGGGGTCCTGCTTGCCGGGGACGTGCTGTTCGCGGGGTCCATCGGCCGGACCGACCTTCCCGGTGGCGATGGCCCGCTCCTGCTTGCGTCGCTCCGCGACAAGGTATTGTCGCTGCCCGCCGAAACGGTGGTCTACCCGGGCCATGGCCCCGCCACGACGGTTGGCGAGGAGGCACGGACCAATCCCTTCCTGAGAGGACTCCGCGAATGCTGATCGCCCTGATGGCGGCGTTGGCCGCGGCGATCTCCGTCGAAGTGGCGCCGGATCAGCCGTTCCGGCAGGTCTATGTCGACGAGCCGCTCGTGGTCGAGTTCATGAGCGACACCGCCGTGGTCCTGGACGGGACCCTTACGGTCGAGGACGCCTTTGGCGCCCGCGAAACGGCGCCGCTGCCCAATATCCGGCTGGAGCCGGGGCAGCCGCACTGGCAGCCGTTTCCCCGGATCGCCCTCCAGCGCGGGGCCTACACCGCGCACATTGTGGCCAATGATGCCACGCACGAACTCGCCTTCTGCCGTGTGGACCGCCCGGCGCCGGACATCGCGCCGCCCGCGCTGGTGCACGTGACGTATCTCGACGATACCCTGCGCCTGGCACTCAAGGGTCTCAGCGTGCAGGGCGTGCGCATTGACGCTAGCCAGCCGGAGGTGCTGAATGCCTTCGCAACCCAGTCCGGCGAAGCGCTGCGCCTCGCCGTATCCTTTCCGGGCATCGAGGACGCCGGGGACTCTCTGACCGCGCTGGCGGAGTCGCTCAACGGGCTCCCGGCGCGTTGGGAAACCGGCGCCCCGGCCGGGATCGAGGGTCTGGTGCGGACCGCCGAAATCCTCCAGCACGCCGGAAATGCCGCCCCGATGGTCCTCGTCGTGAACAGCCCGGAGACGGTATCGAACCTGTTAGCCGCAGGCGCCGGGCGGCATGTCTCGGCCTTGGTCATCCCCCCTGCCGAAGGCGCAGCGGCCGACCCCGGCGCCTACCGGGCCGCGGCCGAGACCCAAGGCTACGAGGGCTTCCCGCTGTTTCCGCGTGTTTCCGGACTTGACCTGCACGGGGCACTGCTTCAGCAGACCCTGGTGCGGCTCCTCGCGTCGCCGGGCGTCCTCCGGATCGAGCTGGACGCGGCGCATCTCATGGCGGGGCCGCGGCAACCCGCAGCCGATTACCCGCGTCTGGTGCCGTTGTTCGTGCGCCTGAGCGGGATGCGGCCGGCGGGCGAGGCCCCCTTGGGCCCCCGGCATGAAGCCTATCTGTTCCGCCTCGGCGCGCAGTGGACGCTCGTGGCGTGGGGCGAGGGCGAGTTGCGCATCCCCATGGAACCGGGCACGCAGGCCGACGCCTTTACCAGCTTCAACAATCCGCTGCCCACGCACCGTCCGGAGCCGGATCTGCTGGCCGTGCCGCTGGACGAGGCGCCGGTGTTCGTGACCGGCACGGACGGGCGGCTTCCCACCTTGGTCGCCGGGCACATGGCCCGTAACGAAGCGGCATTATTCGTCAAGACCGCCAAGACCGCCGCCGCGCTGGCGCCCAAAGCCGCTGCGTCGGTTGCGGCCATCGCCTCGGGCGCCGAGCGGCCTGCACCGAGACTGGACTTCTTCACCATCCTTCAGGCATTGCCCGATCTCGAGGGGTATTGGCACAGCGGCGGGCTGACGCGCGCCGACGCCGTGCCCGCCATCGCCTCGCTCGCGCGCCTGGCCAGCCACCTCGCCACGCTCGAGGCCGCGCGCGGCGAACCATTCCTTGAACCCCTGCCCGACACCTTGGCAAAATGCGGCGAGTACCTGTCCCGCTACCTTACGGGCGCAACCCAGCGGGCGCGCGTGCCGTCGCGCGGGGACTGGCTTCTACAAGAGGTGAACCGCCTCACGGCGGAAGCGCGCATGCTCCAGGACGGCGGCAGTTCCACCGAGGCGTCGGCCGTCGCGGCGGTGGCCGAGTGGCGTGCCCGCAGCCTGATCGAGGCCGCCAAGGCCCGCCCGCTGCACGAGCCGGAGGACAACGGGCCTACCGAACCACCCACAACAGACAAGGAACGCACTCCATGAAGAATCTGGCCGTCTTCACCAGCGGCGGCGACTCGCCCGGCATGAACGCCGCGATCCGATCCGTCGTGCGGACCGCAGCCTATATGGGCCTCAAGGTGTACGGCATCGACCAGGGCTATCAAGGCATGATCGACGGTCTGTTTGTCTCCTTGAGCGCCCGCGACGTGGGCGGCATCATCAACCGCGGCGGCACCATACTGCGCACCGCCCGGTGCCAGGCGTTCCGCACGCCCGAGGGGCGCAAGGCCGCCGCCGCCCAGCTCCGGGACCGCGGCATCGAGGGCATCGTCGCCATTGGCGGCGACGGCACCTATCGCGGCGCCGCCGCGCTCCACGACGAGCACGGCATCGCCTGCATCGGCATGCCCGGCACCATCGACAACGACATCGGCGGCACCGACTACACCATCGGCTACGACACGGCCCTCAACACCGCCGTGGAAGCCATCGACCGCATCCGCGACACCGCGCAGTCCCATGGGCGGCTTTTCTTCGTCGAGGTAATGGGGCGGGACAGCGGTTATCTCGCGATGATGGCCGGCATCGCGGGCGGCGCCGAACAGATCCTCGTGCCGGAGACGCCGACCGAGATCGATTCCCTCGTCAAGGAGCTGCGCGAGGGCGTGGCCAAGGGCAAGACATCGCATATCGTCGTGGTGGCCGAAGGCGACGATGCGGGCCACGCCATCGACATCGCCAAGAAGGTCGAAGCGGACTCCGAGTTCAAGGATTACCGCGTGGCCGTCATCGGCCACCTGCAACGCGGCGGCACGCCTTCAGCCTTCGACCGCATCCTCGCCAGCCGCCTGGGAAAACGCGCCGTCGAGGCCCTGGTCGAAGGGGAATCCGGCAAGATGGTCGGCGTCTGCGGCAAGGACGTGGTGCTCCGCCCCATGTCCGACGCGTGGGAAAAGCGGACCAAGTTCGAGCCCGAATTCCTGCGCGTGGCCCACATTCTCGCCTACTGAAAAGGTTGAAACGACCCCGGAAGGTCCTGCAATGAGCGACAATCGCCTGGCCCTGCTGGCCCGCCGCGCCTACGGCGACAAACGCCGTCTCGTCGCGCCGCTGATGGGCTTTCCCGGCGTGGAAATCATCGGCTGCAACATCAAGACCGCCCAGCAGAATTACGGCGTCCATTTCAAGGCCGTCCGCGCCCTGGTCGACGCCTTTCAGCCCGATCTCGCCTTCCCCCTGATGGACCTGTCCGTCGAGGCCAACGCGCTGGGACGCTTCGTGATTATCCCGCGAGACGAGTCGGCCACCGTGCCCAAGGAACCCTTCCACCTCGACGAACTCGAGCAACTCGGCCGCATCAATATCTCCTTCGACAGCCGTCTCAACGGCTATGTCGAGACCGTGAAACTCATGAGCATCGGATTGCCCGAAGGCGTACTGCGCGGGGCCTACGTGGCCGGACCCTATTCGCTCGCCGCGTTGCTGCTCGGCGCGGACGAAGCGGCCTTTCGCGCCCTCGCCACACCCGATGAACTGCACACGCTGTGCGAATTCGTCACCGAACGCATCCAGGAGTACGTGCGCCTGCTCATCAGTGCCGGGGCGGAGGTCATCTGCGTGCTCGAACCCAGCGCCGTCATGCTCGGACCGGATCAGTTCGAGGCCTTCTCCGCGCACTACGTGCGCCACATCACCACCAGCTGCCGCTTCAGCGGCGTCAGCACCATCTACCACACCTGCGGCAATACCATGCACGTGCTCGAGAAGATGGCCGGGGCCGGTGTCGGCGGGGTGAGTCTCGATGCGGAAAAGATGGGCGTCGACCTGGCCGAGGCGGCCCGGCGCGTGCCCGAGGACGTCGTCGTCATCGGCAACATCTGTCCCGCGACGACAATGCTCACCGGTACCCCCGGCGACGTCGAGGCCGAGACCCGCGCGCTCCTGCGCGCCATGGACCCCTACCCCAACTTCATCCTCAGCACCGGCTGCGACCTCCCCCAGGAAACTCCGCTCGAAAACATCCACGCCTTCATGCGCACCGGACGCGCACACCGGGTGGGAACGTAGCGGGCAAACGTCTCGAACCTGATCTCGCCTACCTCAGCCCGAGCACGTCCTGCATGTCGTAGAGGCCGGGTTGGGCGTTGACCGCGAATTGCGCGGCACGGAGGGCGCCGCGGGCGAAGTTGTCGCGGCGGTGGGCCTTGTGCGTCAGTTCGACGCGTTCCCCCTGACCGATAAAGCTCACGGTATGTTCCCCGACGACGTCGCCGCCGCGGATCGCGTGCATGCCGATCTCGTCCTTGGGGCGCGCGCCGACCATGCCTTCGCGTCCGTGTTTCACATGCTGGGCGTAGTTGAGGTCGAGCCCTTCGGCGACCCGTTCGGCCAGGCGCACGGCGGTGCCGCTGGGGCTGTCTTTCGTCTGGGTGTGGTGGATCTCGGTGATCTCGACGTTGTAGTCAAGCCCGAGCACGGCCGCCACCTCGCCGGCGAGCTTGAACAGCAGATTGACGCCGACACTCATGTTCGGGGCAAACACGACCGGCACCTGCTTTGCCAATCCGGCGAGTTCAGCCTTCTGCGCATCCGAGAGACCAGTCGTCCCTATCACCACCGCCTTGCCCGCGGCGGCCGCGGCGCGCGCGTTGGCCATTACGGCCTCGGCGCTCGTGAAATCGATGACCACGTCCGCCTGCGCGATCGCCTCGGCGGGATCGGCGCATACGTGCACCGTGCGCAACGTCCCGGATTCGGCGCCGAATGTGAGGTCCGTATTCGCCCACGCCGGCGCCTCAAACGCGCTGGCCACCTCGATGCCGTCCGCGGCGGCCATCTCGAGTATCCGCCGCCCCATGCGTCCTGCCGCCCCTGCCAAACAGATCTTCACGCGCGATCTCCCCATGGTGCCCAGAAACCGGCTGGCAAGGTGCGGATGGTCCAGCGAACCCTGTGGTCGCACCGCCCGTGCCGTCATCCCCGCGAAGGCGGGGATCCATCCCTGCACCGGCACCTGTCCCATTGCGAATTCCCGCGTTCGCGGGAATGACGACCTTCCAGACAAGGGGCGCCAGCCCCTTGCCGCAAATAACGTCCAGCCTCTCGAAACAAGGGGCTCACGCCCCGTGTCTTGATTCCTCAGAGCGCGCCCAGCGACGCCAGCACGGGCTTCACCTTGGCGAAGAGGTCGTCCTGCATCGACACCAGCGGCAGGCGCAGAACGTTCTGAATCAGCCCCATGGCGGCGAGCGACGCCTTGACCGGCATCGGGTTGGTTTCGATGAACAGCGCTTTGAACAACGGCATCAGCTCGTAGTGCAGCGCCATCGCCTTCTTCGGATCGCCCTGTTCCCAGGCGTTGCAGAGCGCGGCCACCTTGGCGGGCGCCACGTTCGCAGCCACCGACACAACGCCCGTCGCGCCCACGGCCATCATGGGCAGCGTCAGCGCGTCGTCGCCGGACATCACCGTGATATCGCACAGGCCCAGGATCAGCGATACCTGTTCGACGCTGCCGCAGGCCTCCTTGATGGCGACGATGTTCGGAATCGCGCTCATCTCCGCAATGGTCTCGGGCATCATGCGCGTGCCGGTGCGGCCGGGCACGTTATACAGCATGATGGGCAGATCGCCGACGGCCTCAGCGACCGCGCGGTAATGCGCGATCTGGCCAGCAGCGGTAGGCTTGTTGTAGTACGGCGTAATGAGCAGCGCGCCGTCGGCACCGGCTTCCTTGGCGTAGACGGTGAGCGACACGGCCTCCCGCGTGCTGTTGGAACCCGTGCCCGCGAGCACCGGGACGCGTCCCGCCACCTTCTCGACGGCAAACTTGATGAGCGCCTGCTGTTCGTCGTGGCTCAAGGTCGCCGCTTCGCCCGTGCAGCCGCACGGCACGAGACCGTGCGTACCCTGTTCGATCTGCCAGTCGATCAGCCGGCCGTAGGCCTCAAAGTCGATGTCGAAATTCTGCTTGAACGGCGTTGCAAGCGCAACGAATGATCCGCGGAACATACTCAAAACCTCCCTGCATGTGGTAATGGCGGCACACTCTAGCAGAAGTTCACAGGCAATGCACGCACCAACACAGCGCCGGGGCCGTGCGCAGCGCGTCAGAACGGCACGTCGTCGCCGCCGATGTCCTCCGCCTCCGAGTCGGTATCGAACGGTGCGTCGCGCACCGCCGCCATCTCGCCCCCGGCGTAATCGCCAAATCGCTGCGTGGCGCGGTCAAAAATGAGGTCGCACTGTCCCGTGGGACCGTTTCGCTGTTTGGCGACATCGAGCTTGATGAGATTCGCGTTGCCGTCGGCCTCATGCGCGGGCACGCGGCTCAACATCAGCACCACGTCCGCGTCCTGCTCGATGGCGCCGGACTCGCGCAGGTGGCTGAGGCGCGGTTTCGACGAGTCGTCCTTGTCGGCCTCGCGGCTCAACTGCGACAGCGCCAGCACGGGGATGTTCAACTCGCGGGCCAGGCCCTTGATCGAGCGCGAGATCTCCGAGATCTCGACCTGACGGCTCTCCGCACGGCGCGAACCGGCCATGAGCTGCAAGTAGTCAATGATAATGAGGTCGAGGTCGTGCTGGGCCTGGTGCCGCCGCGCCTTGGAGCGGACGTCCAGCGCCGAAATACTCGGCGTATCATCGATGAACAGCCGCGCCCGGCTGAGCCGGTCGGCCGCAGGGATGAGCTTGTGGAACTCCTGCTTGGCGAGAAAGCCCTTGCGCAGCCGCTCGGTGTTGATCCGGCCTTCCATGCAGAGCAGGCGCTGAGCCAGTTGCTCCTTGGACATTTCGAGGCTGAAGATCAGCGCCGACTTCTCGAGCTGAATGGCCGCGTGGGCCGCCACGTTCAAGGCGAAGGCCGTCTTGCCGACGGAAGGCCGCGCGGCGAGGATGATCATGTCCGAGGCCTGGAGCCCCGACAGCAGCTCGTCGAGCTTCCCGAAACCCGTGGCGAGCCCCGTGATCCCGGTGTGCGACTTGATCAGATGCTCGATGCGGTGGATGCTGTCGGGCAGCAGATCGCCGATCTTGTGGATGGGCGCCAGTTGGCGCACCTCGGCGATCTTGAAGATCTCCGCCTCGGCGCGGTCCAGCAGGGCGTTGACTTCTTCCTGGTGCTCGTAGGCCTCGCCCGCCAAACGCGTGCAGGTGCTGATGATGCGCCGCAACACCGCCGTGTCCAGCACGATGCGGGCGTAGTACTCCACGTTCGCCGACGTGGGCACCGCGCCGCTCAGGTCCGAGATGTAGGCCGCGCCGCCCACCGCATCCAGCGTGTTGTCGCGCGCGAGCTGCTCCATCAGCATCACCGCGTCGATCGGCTGGTTCTTGCGGAACAGCGCCACCATCGCGTTGTAGATGTGCTGGTGCGCCTCGGCGTAGAACACCCCGGCCGCGTCCTCGCGCAGAATCTCGATGGCGAGGCCGACCGCGTCCGTGTTCAGCAGCATCGCGCCCAACACCGACCGTTCGGCATCGAGGCTCTGCGGCGGAACACGGTCAAACAGCCCCTGCCCCTGCCGCTTGCGTGTCACCGGTCAGTTCTCCGGTCAGTCGTCGCTGTCCAGATCGTCGTCGTCGTCCTCGACGTCCTCTTCAACCGCCACGGGGGCCACATGCTCGGCCTGCACCCACACCTTGACGCTGGCTTCGACGCCGCTGCCCAGCCGCACCGGCACCGTGAAGATGCCCAGCGACTTGATCGGCTCCTCGAGCACGATGGAGCGGCGATCGATGGTGTAGCCCTGCTCGGCCAGCTTCTCGGCGATCATCGCGTTGGTCACCGAACCGAAGAGCTTGTCTTCCTCGCCGGCCCGCGCGGTGATTTCGACCGTGATCGCGGCCATCTTCTTGGCCACTTCGAGCAACTCAACGCGGCGCTTTTCTTCGCGGCGCTTGATGCTGCGCATCTCGTGCTCAATCTGCTTGCCGCTCGCGGACCCGGTCTCCACGGCCAGACGGCGCGGAAGCAGGTAGTTGCGGGCGTACCCGTCGGCAACCTTGACGGTCGCACCCATGGGCCCCAGATTGGGGACATCCTGACTCAGTATCACTTTCATGGAGCGCTCTCCCTTTCTCTATCGCACGAGGCGACGTCTATGGCCGGCTGTCTCCGCCCGGGGCGCCTTTCCGGCGCGCCGCGGCGAGTACAGCCGCCTTCTGACGAAAATCGCCCCACGTATCAAACAATCCCAACGAAACCAGCATCATGTGCACCGCGGACATGGCAATCAGCAGGAATGCCACGACCAGGAACACCATCAACGGGCTTGGCCGCCACACGCGCGCCGTATACACTACCACGGCCAGGCCGTTCAGCCAGTAAATGGCCGCAAGGCCGATCAGCGTGTTCCAACTCACATGCCGCGCCCAAGGCACGTCCCGGAAATGATCCCAGAACCCCAGCACGGCGCAGCCAATCACCGCCCACACGAGCCACTCGGGCACGCGCATCGAACGAAACGGGTTGCGCGGTCCGGCCTGGCCTTCGCGGCTTCGTACCAGCCACGCCGCCAGCCACTGGAACAGCGCCGCGCCGAGCACGACCTCGACGAACACCAGGCCGTAGCCCAGCGAGGTCCAGTGCTGGCGGATCCACACCAGCCCCTGCTGGAACCGGCCGGTCGCCTCCGGACCTGCTGACTGCACCCGCTGCGCCGCCGATTCCTCGAGCGCGGCCAGCAGTTGCCCGGCCCCGGCCTGCCACGCGTCGTGGTGAACGGCCAGCACCATCCCAAACAGGACCGCGAGATAGCCCGCGGTGACCGTCAAGATCCAGCCGTAGGCCCAGCGGCGCCGCAGGCCCAGGCCCAGCGGCACACCCGTCCCGGCCACCAGCAGGCAGCGCAGGGCAACCTGCGCGCCGTCCAGCGACCACAGGGCAGGCACGGTCAGCGGCGCCGCAACGGCAACCGCCAACAGCACCGCCGCCCGCCCGTACCAACCCCAACCGATACAGAGCGCCACGGGGATGGGAAAGAACGCCATCCCCGTGGTGTGAACTCCCAACCAACTCAATGCCACAGCCACCGCGCCCACCAGACCGGCGAACAAACCAAACGCCGCCAGACCGGTGCTGCGGTCGCTGGACGTCACGGCCTAGTCAGCCGTGTAGGGCAGCAGCGCAATCTGGCGCGCCAGTTTGATGGCGGTCGTCAGCATGCGCTGATGGCGCGCCGACGCACCCGTGATCCGGCGCGGGATAATCTTGCCCCGCTCGGTCACGTAGTGCTTCAGCATGCCCACGTCCTTGTAGTCGATATATACGACGCGATCTATAGTCAGCCGGCTGACCTTGCGCGACAGACTCTTCTTCTTGCGCCGTTTTTTCCGGGCACGTAACCGTGCTTTTGCCGAAACCTTAGGCATCTAATCCTCCAGTTGCCGAAAGGTTAAAACGGAATGTCGTCTTCGGGAATCGGTTCCTCGAACTGCCGGGGCTGCGGCCGCGACGGCGCCGGGGCGCCACCGCGATCGTCGTCCCAATCGAGCTGCTGGATACGGTCCGCGCGCACCTCGATCGTGGTCCGTTTCTGGCCGGACTTGTCTTCCCACTCGTTGCTGGTCAGCCGGCCCTCTACGAGAATCGGCCGGCCCTTGCGCAACTTGTCGTTTACAAATTCGGCCTGCTTGTCCCACGTCGACACGTTGACGAAGGTAACGTCTTCCTTCTTTTCGCCGTCCGGCGTCCTGTAGACCCGCGAAACCGCCAGCCCGAGGCGGCACAACGCCACACCCGAGGCCAGGTATTTCAGTTCGGGATCCCTGGTGAGCCGCCCCACCAGCAACACCTTGTTCACGTCCGGCATTCGAAGATCAGCCATTCCGCTTCACCCTCGCTTTTTAGTCGTCCTCGTCAAAATCGTCATCGTCGTCGTCATCGCGCGAACGGCTCCGCCGGCGGGATACCGGACGGTCTTCGTCCTCCTCGCTGCGATTGGCCATAGCCTGCACCTGCGCTTCCCGGCGCTTCTCCTGCAACTCCTCCAGGCGGAGGGTCTGCTCGTCGAAGTGCACAATCAGGAAACGGATGACGGTCTCAGACAGACGGAAGTAGTTCTCGAGCTTCGGAATCAAGGCCTGGTCCGCTTCGAACCGCAACAGCACGTAAACGCCCTCGGTAAGCTTCTTTACCTCGTAGGCGAGTTTGCGTTTGCCCCAGATCTCCGAGCGCACGATAGCTCCGCCGTTGTCTGTCACGAGCTTAATCACTTCATCGGCTATCGTCTGGATGTCCTCGTCCTTCACATCAGGCCGGACGATGTACAGCGCTTCGTAAGTCCGCAATGCATTCACCTCCTCTCGGCAATCAGACATGGTTCTCGTGACTCGAAAAACACGAACGCGGATAATACCAGATTTCCACGTCCGCGGCAAGCATCCTGCCGGGCCCGGGAAACCGGCCCTTTCAAGGACCCCGGCGCACCCAGGGCGCGTAGCCGCGGCGCTGCCGCTCTCCGGTCACCGTCACCTGACCTTCCTCGGCCCGCACCGTTACCGCGCCGTCCCGGTCCGTCCGGAATACGGGCATTCCGCGCGCTTCGAGGCGGGTCAGCACCCCGGGATCGACGGCCTCGCGGCCCGTACGGCCTCCCGTCGAGATGACCGCGAGCCGCGGCGCGACCGCATCGAGAAATTCAGGCGTGGTCGAGGTCCGCGAACCGTGGTGCGGCACCTTGAGCACGTCCGCGGCCACATCCAGACGGGCCAGCACCGCCTCGGCCGGCGCCTCGACGTCCCCCGCGAGCACGGCCCGCACGCCTTCCCACGCGATCCGCAGAGCCACGGACCCGTCGTTGTCCCCGCCGTCCCAGTCGGACGGCGGGTGCAGGACCTCCGCCGTCATGCCGCCCAGATCGATCACGTCGCCGCGCGCGACGCGTTGCACCTCCACGCCGCGTGCCTGGCACGTCGCGAGGAGCTGCGTTTCGAGCGGCGTCCCGGATGACTTCGGCCCGAGCAGTACCGTCCCCACCGGCAGGTCCTCGACTACCCGGATCAGCCCGGCCAGGTGGTCGCGGTCGGCATGGGTGGCGACGGCATAGTCCAGGCGGCGAACATGGTGCGCGAGCAGGAAAGGCGCCACGACCTTGCCCCCGTAATCCACAAAACGGCTGCGGTCGCCGCCGTCCACGAGCATGGTCTGACCGCCCGGTGAACGCAGAAAGGTCGCGTCGCCGTGGCCGACGTCCAAAAACACCATCTCCGCAGGCAGGAGCGGCGGCGTCCACAGCGCCAGCGCAAACGCGAGCGCGGTTGCCGCGGGCAGGCCCGAGAGAAGGGTCTTTCGTGGCTGGCTGGCGGCCCACCAGGCGAGCATCGCGGCCGCCCCGAAGAGCAGCATGGCGGCCATCGAAGGCGGTCCGACCCGCACGTACGCCCCGGGAAGGTGCGCGCCCCATTCCGCCAGTCCCTCGACCAGGTACACGGCGGGCGCCAGGGCATGGCCGAACAGCAGGGCAGCGGGTTCCCAGACCAGCCCGGTCAGACAGGTCATGAAGGCCAGCCACAGGATCACCCCCAGCAAGGGCACGACGACCAGATTCACCGCCGGGGCGATGAGCGGCAGCACAAAGAACAGGCGCAACGCGACCGGCAGCGGCAGGATCTGGACGGCCACGGGCACGGCCAGCGCCCGGCGAAGCCCGCCCGCGCCCCACGGAATGGCCGCGGCCAGCGGTTCGGTAAACAACAACAGCGAGGCCACGCTCAGAAAGCTCAACTGAAACCCGCCACTCAGGATCAGCCCCGGCGACACGAGCAGGAACAACAGGGCCGCGGCGGCCAGCGCGGTCGGCGCGTCGCGATCGCGATCGAGCGCGTCGCTGCACAGATACAGGGACAGCATCACCGCGGCCCGGAGACTCGACACGCGCCCGCCCGCCAGCAAGGCGAAAGCAAAGACCGTCAGGATGGTCAGCGGCACGTACACCGATGCCCGCCGGGTCAGGGTCCGCAGCAGAAACAGCACCGAGAATCCAACCAGCCCGACGTGGATGCCGGAAACCGCCAGGATGTGCGCCGTGCCCGTCCGCACAAAGCCCTCGTAGGCCTCCTCGGCCACCCCGGACCGCTCGCCCAGCCACACCGCCGCCAGAAAAGGATAGGCCCGCTCCGGCACCACCCGCATCAGCAACGCCGCCTCGGCCACCCGCAACCGCTCGATCCATCGTTGCGGCCGCCACCCCCCGCCCGGCGCTGCCACCGCCACACCGTCGCGGTCCCGGACCATCAACGAGGCATCCACCCCGCGCTGCCGCAGGTAGTCTTCGGTGTTATACAGGCCCGGGTTCACGCGCGCGAGGGCGGCATTCAACCGCCCCGTCACCTGCGCCACGTCGCCGCTCCGGACCTCGGCGGCAAACTCGCCCCGCACCGCCACCCGCCCGTGCGCGGGAATGGCTTGCCCCTCCCGGACGATGTGCGCGACATCCAGCAGGAACGTGCGGTAGGCGCCCGGCGTCAGCGGAAGGCTCGGATGGGATACGCGGCCGTGCACCACGACCTCGCCGCCCTGTGCGGCGACTTCGACGAGCAGGGGATGCGGCGTGCGGTCAGGCCGCAGCGTCTCGCGGGCGTGCCAGTACGCCACGCCGGCCAGGAGGAAGGCCCCGCACAGCAGGATGGCCGCCCCGTGGCGCCGGCGGCGCACCAACACCGCCCCGGCAAGCAGAAGGCCCGCGAGCACCAGGGCGGGAAGCAGCTGCGACCGGCCTTGTGTCGCGCCAAGCAGCAACCCCGCGACGAACGCCACGGTTATCGCGACGAGCGGACGCTTCACCCTTCCCCCCGGGCGCCGGAAACGGCCTCCTCAGCCCCCGAACGAGGCAATCAGCAGCAGGATGTTGACCAGAATCGTGTAGATGTACGCGAACGGGTTCTCGAGCGGGATCGGAGTCAGCTGCGCGAACAACATCGACAACTGGTCCAGGATCGGTTGCAGCAGGTTCATGTGTGTCTCTCCACGGTTCCGCGCCGTCTGGCGGCGCGCTCCAAGGGTACAACGCCTCAGCCGGCCGGCGCAAGGGCCTCGCCCGGCCTGGCTTCGATGCTGCGGCGGGCCAACAGCGCCGCGCCAGCCGCGTTGGTAACGAGCAGCACGTCGCGGCTGCCCACCTGCTCATGCGCGACCACGGTACAGTCACGCAACCGCGGCTCGAGCGCCAGCAACCAGCGCCAGTCCTCGGTCTGGACAAAGGCAAAGGCCGGCGCCGCACCCTGAAACTCGGCGGCAAACCGGGCCAGTTCGGCCTCGAGCGCGTCTTCCAGGAGCACCGCGAGCGCATCCTCGACCTCGACCTTGGCGACGGCCTCGCCGACCCGGGCATGCAGGTCCATCCACTCGGCGTCGGTTGCGTGGGCGACATCCGCGATCGCCGCCTCGGCGGCCGCCTCCATCAAGGCCTTGCGCAGCCGCCGCTGACTCTTGGCGGCCTGACGGGGGTCGGTCCCCTCCGGCAGATCGACGGCCAGCAAATCGGTCAACACGGGCGTGTGACTGCGCTCGGAATAGAAAATGTACTCTTCGCGGCTGAACGCGATGCTGTAGAGCCGGAACGCCTCGCCGTCGCGCACCAGCGCGCGGACCGGCGCGGTGATCGTGCGCGCCGATTTATACTGGTTAACCACCGGCAAGGCAATGACCGTGATGAGCAGCGCCAGTCCCGCGAAGCGGCTCGCGACCAGCAGATGCAGGATGCGTCCGTCGCTGCGCGTCACGCGGTACAGCGTTTCCGCCGCCACAATCAGACAGAAGATACCGAACAGCATCAGCCCCTCGGTCACGGCCTCGGCATAGGCCGTTGACCGGATGACAAAGGGCGCGATCCCGATCACGGCCAGCAGCCCCACAAACGCCGCGCCCGTCCGCCGCCGCCACGTCGAACGGTCCGGGGCCTCCATCAGGTCGAGCACGCTGGCGGAAAACAGTATCGCGAGGGCCGGGTACAACGGCAGAAGATAGACCGACCGCTTCCCAACGCACAGACTGAAGAACACGAACGCGGGCACGGTCCAGCACAGCAGCAGCCGCATCGATGGGCCGTCGTGACGCCGCCGCCACGCCCACACCGCCGTCCACGGCAGAAACAACGACCACGGCAGCAGGGTCACCGGCATGTTCAGGATGTAGTACCACGGCCATTGCGCCTTGCTCACGCCAAACAGGCGCCCGATGGTCTGCCGGTAGAGATTGGATGCGATGTCCTGGCCGGCCAGTTCGGGGACACCGGCCGAGGCCGCCATCCGTGCGGGGACGAGCCACAGCGCCACCAGGACCAGCACAGTGGCGGCGCCCATCACCCAGTGCGTTGCTTTTCGTTCGGTGGGCCGCTTCCAGTAATAGGCAAAGACCAGCAGCAGCGGAAACACGAGTCCCGGCGGGCCCTTCGTGTAGACGGCCAGCACCACGGCGGCCCAGAAGGCCATCAGCCACCCCCACTGCCGCCGACGGTCCCATTGCCAAAAGGCGAACAGACTCAGCGTCATCCACAGCGTGAGCAGCATGTCCGTGCGCACGGATCGCCCTTCCCACCAGAAAAAACTGGTGGTGGCCAGGATGATCCCCGCCCAGAACGCCGTCCGCGCGTCAAACAGGCTCCGGGCCAGCAGGTACGTCAGCAGGATGATCAGCACCGCCGCCAGCGCCGACGGCACGCGTGCCGTGACCGCGGTGACCGCCCCGGAAGGTTGCGATGCCGCCGCAATCGCCCAGAACAGCATCGGGGGCTTTTCGCGGTAGGGCTCGTCATTGATCTGGGGCGCCAGGTAATCGCCGGTCTGCACCATTTCACGCGCCACCTCGGCAAAACGCGGCTCGTCCGGCGGCCACAGGTCGTACCCGCCCAGTCCGGTGAAGTACAGCACCGCCGCAACCCCGAGTAGCACGAGCATCTGCCAGCGGGTGTTCGTCATGTCCGTTCTCCCTCGTTGGCCGCGGCACAGGCCGTCCGGCGTTCGGCTTGCACCAGCCAGATGTTGCGCAGGTAGATGATCAGCGTCGCCGCCATGCCCGCGGCAAAAATCCACTCTTGGCGCTGGAGGAATGTTGCCATCTGGAGCAGTGTGGCGGCCACACTCAAATACCAGAAGGCCGGCGGCACGACGCTCCGGCGATTGATCTCGGTCGCCAGCCACTGGACCAGAAAGCGGCCGGCAAAAAGGACTTGGCCAACCACCCCCACGGCCAGCCACAGCCAGACCGAGGCGGCTTCGCCGGGGGCCGCGTCGCGGGTCAGGGCCACCTCGCGCGACCAGGTCAGCGCCAGCAGGGCCACCGCCGTCGCCACCACCACCGCCACCGCGCCATGGATGGCGACACTGCGCCGGCGCGTCAGCCGTCCCTGTTCGCGCCAGATATGCACGAGGTTGCGCGAATATACCCCGATATTGAAGGTCTGCCCAAGCGCCCCCAGCGGCGACTGACTCGCCACGGCATAGGCGAGCAGCAGCACCGAGCCAACGCTGCTCATGTACCAGAACACCGTAGGGATCACGCTGCGCTTCTGCCGCTCCGAGATAATCCACTGCACGTAGAAGCGGCCGTAGAAAATGACCGCGCCGACGGTCCCCAGAAATGCCCAAAGACCAGCGGTCATGCTAGTCCTCCCCCTCCACTTCCCAGGTCACATAGCGCCTGGCAAGCCACGCCACGCCAATCAGGTCGTAGATGCCCCGCCAGAGGCGGTTGTGCAGGCCGTATTTCGAGGTCCCATGCACCCGCGGGTGATGGGTCACCTCCGTCTCCGTCAACGTGAGGCCCCCATTGCGCACCATCACCGCCAGAAACCGGTGGACGCCGTTGAACGGCACGATGTGCGGAATGCACGTCCGGCGAAAGCCTTTCGAGCCGCATCCGGCGTCCCGGATTCCGTCGTGCAGGATCGCGTTGCGGACCTTGTTGGCCACGCGGCTGCTCACCCGGCGCAGCCACGTGTCGTTGCGGTTGGCCCGCACGCCGCACACGCAGTCATAGTCGCGCAGAAGCGCAAGAAACTTGGGAAAATCCACCGGATCGTTCTGGAGATCGCCGTCCAGGGTCAGGATGTATTCGCCCTGCGCGTGACGCATCCCCGCCACCAGCGCCGCCGACTGCCCCCGGTTCTGCCGCAGGTGCACCGGACGCACCGTGGGCCGCTCCGCGGCCAGCCGGGTCAGTTCCGCGCGCGTGCCGTCCGTGCTCCCGTCGTTCACGAAGACGCACTCGTGCTCGTACCCGGTCAGCGACGCCGCGAAGACCGCCGCGATGCGGTCCGCCAGCGGGCGCACGTTCTCTTCCTCGTTATAAAATGGGACGACCACCGAAACAAGGGGATTCATGCCGGCTCTCCGCATGCGCTGCGGCGTGGCACACGCCGAGCGGCTGTCCTGGGGTGCGTTGGCGACCCATTATACGCGGCGGAACCGCGCAACGCCACTTGGCGAATCGCGCCATCTAAAATCTTACCGGAGGACATATCGTCAAGACATTTGCGATCTTACCGGACCAAGAAGGTCAAGGGAGGTCGCAAGATGGCTGGGGAGCGGTTGGAGAAGGCGCTGAAGAA
>JBPOJD010000019.1:0-17164 GCA_052033955.1 Candidatus Hydrogenedentota bacterium | reverse complement strand
GATGATGCGCGGGGATTTTGGCGGCGGACACGCGCCGGCGGTTCAGCCGCCGGAACAGGCCGACGCCGGCGATCTGCTCGATCAGGACGCCCTGGACGCGCTGCTGGCCAGCGTGCACGGCGGATCGGCGTCTCCGCCTGTGTTTCGCCACGAAGCCCCCAAGCCGCCCGCCGCCGGGGAAGTCGAGGCCGAGAACCTCGAAGCGGCCGACGCTGCCGTCCTCGAACAGGCCGACCTCGACGCGCTGGTCAACAGTGTGCTCGAGCAGAAGCCACATGCCGATGCCGCCAATCTTTCCGCCACCGAAGATGGGTTGCTCGACCAGGAATTCATCGATCAGCTCATTTCCGGAGCCGCCGCCGCGGCGCGTCAACGTGTCTCCGCCGGGATGGTCGTGGACGACGGCCTTCCTGTCGAGACCGAAGGCCCCGACGTCGGGGGCGAGAACCTCGCCGCCGCGGCCACGGCCGAGGACGCCGTTCGCGATACCCATGCCGGACTTCGTGTGCTCGAACGGCTGGCTGCGGGAAAACAGAAGGACGCGCCTGTCGCCGCAGACGCGGCGCCCGAGATCCGGGCCGCTGAGCCCGCCGCGCAGGATACGGCGCCGACGATACGATTGGCGTGGGAGCGGCTCCCCGGTGCGGCCTATATGAAACAGCACGCCGCGAAACTGTCGCTGGCGCTGGCCGCGGGCCTGGTGGTCGGGGTGACGACGTTTACGGCGCTTTATGTCCGTCCCACACGCGATCCCGGGCCCGAGATGCGTGCCTTTGCCAGGCTGGCTTCGCTCGATGAATCGGTGCAGGCCGCCGAAGCCCTCATGGCGCAAGGCAACTACGCTGCCGCCGCCGAACGGCTCAGCCTGGCGCTCGAAGGCGCGCCCGCGGACGGGTCCACCCGGGATGCGCGCTATCTGCGTCTTCAGGCGCTGTTTGCGTTGCTGCCACCCGGGCCGGTGCCGGCGCCAACCGCGCAGGCGCTGCACAATGACATCGACGCGCTTGTCCAGGAGAACCGCTCTCATGCCAAGGCGCCGCAGGCGCTGCGCTGGAAGGCAGAACTTTTCCGGCGCGACAATGCGCTGTATGCGGCACGCGACATCTATGAGCGGCTGCTGGCGACCTATGGCGCCATCGCCGAACTCGACCAGGCCCTTGTGCAGGCGGCCGAGATCGCGCTGGCACTCGAACAGCCCGCGCAGGCCGGCGACTACCTGCGTCGGCTGCTTCGCGACATGCCCGGGTCGCCGCTGGCCGCACAGGCCAAGCTCATGCTTGGCGACGTCAATGTTTCCGGGGGTGACATTGTCAATGCCCGGCGCATCTACCAGGAGTTGGCCGACGCACAGCCCGGCACGGCGCTCGGCGCCAAGGCGCACGCGCGTCTGGGGGAACTGGCCTGCAACGAGGGCGCGTATGACTTGGCCATATCCATCCTCGAGAACCGGCTGGCCACGGCGACCACCTTGGATGGCAACGACGAAGTCTACCTGCTCCTTGCCCGGGCATACCGGGGCGCCGGACAACAGCAGGAGGCGGAACGGGTGTTGCAGGAGCTGCTGAATTTCATGCCCGAGTCCGCCGTGACCCCGCTGGCATTCGTGGAACTCAGCCGCGTGTTGGGCGATCTCGGGCGTGACCGCGAGGCCGCGCGCGTTATCGCGCAGGCCGTGCAGCACTACCCGGGGCATCCAGCCGTGCTCCGCCGCCAAGGTGACATGTTGGCGGAAGGCGGAGACGCCGCCGAGGCTTCTCGTGCGCTGACCGCTGCCCGCGAAGCGGGCGCCAGCGAGGCCAAGCTGTTGCTCGAGGCCGGTCGGCGCCTTGCCGAGGCCGGGGATTTCGCACAGGCGCGCAGCGCCTATGAACAGTTGCAGCGTGATTTCCCCGGAACGCCCGAGGGATTTGACGGCGCCATCGAGCTGGCCTCGGTCCTGTACCGGAGCGGACAGGTGCAGAAAGGCCTGGGCGCCCTGGAACGGCTCGTACAGGCCACTCGCGGCCGTCCGCAGCATCTGGCGGTGCTGCTGGCGCTCGGGGCGCTCTACAGCGATGCCGGACTCAGCGAACGCGCCGTCGATGCCTTCGAGCAGGTCGCGGCCCAGGCCAACGACCCCAAGGTGTTGGCACAGGCGGCCCGTGCGATGCTGGCCGCGGGCGCGCTGGAGCAGGGGCTGGCCACCGCCCAGCGGATCGAGCCTGCCCGGCTCACGGAAGAAGACGCCTATGCGTTGCTGAGCGCATGCGGGGCGGCTCTGCTGACCGCGGATCCGAAGCGGGCAGTCGACGTGCTGGAAGGCGCCCGTACGGCCTATCCGGAGCAGTCGGGCGCGGACGGCGATCTCCTGTTGCTGCAGGCCTTCCTCGCCACAGGGCAGACCGCGCGTGCCCGCGCCCTCGTCATGGATTTTGACGCCCAAGCGCGCCGTGATCCGGCCGCGCTGGGGTTCTTGCAGAAGGCGGCCATCGCCTGGGGCGACCACCTTTACGAGCGCGGTGACCACCGCGCCGCCGCGGACGCCTACCTGTTGGCGCTGCGGGAAGGTGCGCCCATGTCGCGCGACAGCCAGTGGGCCCGGTTCCAGCGCGCCAACGCCCTGTTGGCGCTGGCCGACTATGACCAGAGTCTGGTGCTTTTTGAGGAGCTGTCGAGCACCTCGAACCCCTGGACCGAGGCCTCGCGCGTCAAGGCCGAATATGCCCGTCTCGAACAGCGCCTTCGGCACGGACGCACGCCGGGAGAGGAGGCGGGATGACCAAATCATTGGGCACGTCCACCATCGCCGGGCGCATGAACGACTATTTCGACCGGCAGATCGCGGCATTTGAGCGCATGCTCGACGAACTGACGATCCTCGACGGTGAACTCGATGAGGCGCAGCTCGACGCGCTCGCGGCGCTTCAAGAACGTCACACGCGGGAGACCGGCGAGCTTGCGCGCGAGTTTCGAGCCCTGCTCAACGAGTGGCAGGCGTCACCGGGCATCGAGGCGGTCGACCGTGCCGCGATTGGCCGGCAGGCGCGCCGCGCCGAGGATCTTGCGGCCAAGGTGGACGCGCGCTGCACGCAAGGCAACGCGTTGGTGCAGGAAAAAATGCAGTCGCTTCGCGCATCGCTTGACGAGGTGGGTGCCGGGCGCGATGTGCTTAACAAGTACCGTCCCGAGACCCGGCAGGAGCCCTCGTTTCTGGACAGGAAGGCCTGAATGACGGACGTGGCGCATGGAGAGATGGACGTGACGGGCGCATCCCCGGTGTTGGCCCCGGGTGTGGACATGCAGGCCCTCGCGGAGGCCTTCGAGCAGTTCACGGCCACCAACCGGGCCATGGAGCGTTCGTACCGCCTCCTGCAGGAGCGCGTGCAGGCGCTGGATCAGGAGCTGGCCGCCAAGAACCGCGAACTCGCCCTGACCACGGGCCACCTCAGGAACGTCCTCGAGAGCATGTCGGACGGCGTCGTCGTGGTGGACACCGCGAACCGGATCCAGACCTTCAATCGTGCGGCCACCGCCATCCTGGGCTATCCCGCCGGGGACGTCATCGGCCGCCCCTTCTCCGAGGTGTTCGGCCGGCCCTTCGACGTCCCGCCGGGAAGGCACGCGGGCGAACTGCGCGCGAAGAATGGGACGCACGTGCCTATCAGCGAACGCAATGCCCCGATTCACGACCGTGCAGGGGCGCGCTGCGGCGCGGTCAAGGCGTTTCAGGACCTGAGCGAGCTGGAGATGCTTCGCGAACAGGTGCGCCAGAAGGATCGCCTCGCCGCCATCGGCGAGATGGCCGCAACCGTGGCCCACGAGATACGCAATCCGCTCGGGGCGGTGCGCGGCTTCGCCTCGTTGCTGGCCCAGGACCTCGGCGCGGACCATCCCTCGGCGCGCATGGTGGACAAGATACTCGAGGGGACGCGCAACCTCGAGCGCGTGGTCAACGAATTGCTCGAGTACACCCGGCCGGTCGACCTGCGCATGCAGAACGTGCGCTGCGCGGACCTCTTCGAGGCCGCAGTGAGCGTCGTGGACGCCGAGTGCCCGGTGGCGCTCGAAGTGGATGCACCCGCCGAACTCGGGGTGTTGGCCGACCCGGACAAGTTGCGCCAGGCCCTGCTGAACATTGTGCTCAATGCCGTGCAGAGCCACGAGGGCGGGGGGCGTGTGCGGTTGTTCGCCGAAGAAGAGGACCGCATGGTGCGCCTGGCCGTCAGCGACACGGGTTGCGGCATGACCCAGGCGCAGATCAAGCACGTGTTTTCCCCGTTCTACACAACAAAAGAAAAAGGCACCGGCCTTGGGCTGGCCGTCGCGGCGAAGATCGTCGAGGGCCACGGCGGACGGATCGACGTCGAGAGCGTTCCCGGTGCGGGTTCCACCTTCAGCATCCGCTTGCCGCGCCCGGTCCGCGTCTGTCCGGCCCTTGCGATCGGCAACGCACGATCTCGGGAGTGACGATGAAATCGCGAATCCTTGTCATCGACGACGAAAGCCTCATGCGGGAGTTTCTGCATGAAGCGCTCACGCGGGCTGGCCACGAGGTCGAGACCTGCCCGGGCGGCCGGGAGGGGATCGCCGCGCTCGAACAGAAATCATTCGATGTCCTCGTGACCGACCTCAAGATGACCCCGATGGACGGTCTCGAGGTCGTCAAGGCGGCCCGGGAGATCAGCCCGCAGACAGTCGCCATCGTCATGACCGCCTACGGCACCATCGAGACCGCCGTCGCGGCCCTCAAGAGCGGCGCCGAGGACTACATCCTGAAGCCCTTCGCTCCAGACGAACTGGAGCTGGTGATCCAGAAGGTCCTCGAAAAGGAGCGGCTCGAACAGGAAAACGCGTACCTGCGCGCGGAAAACAACCGCGGCTACGATCTGCACGCCATGATCGGCCAGAGCGGTGCGATGCAGGCGGTGCACGAGCAGATCCAGAAGGTCGCGGGCAGCCGCGCGACCGTCCTCGTTCGCGGCGAGAGTGGCACAGGCAAGGAACTCGTCGCGCGCGCCATCCACTACGGCGGCGCACGGCGCGGCAAGCCCTTCATCAAGGTGAACTGCGCCGCGCTCTCGGCGGGACTGCTCGAAAGCGAGCTGTTTGGGCACGAAAAGGGCTCGTTCACGGGCGCGCATGAACGGAAGATCGGCCGCTTCGAACTCGCCGACGGTGGCACGCTGCTACTGGACGAGATCAGCGAGATCGGCGCAGACTTGCAGCCCAAGCTGTTGCGCGCGCTCCAGGAACGCGAGATCGAGCGCGTCGGCGGCACCCGCACCATCTCCGTGGACGCCCGCATCGTCGCCACCTCGAACCGCGAACTCGAAGACGCCGTCCTCGAGGGGCGCTTCCGGGAGGACCTGTTCTATCGCCTGAACGTGATCGCCATCCACCTGCCGCCGCTGCGCCACCGCAAGGAGGACATCCCCTTGTTGATGGAGCATTTCCTCAAGCGCTATGCCAAGGAAAACGGCCGACACGCGGTGACCTTCAGCCAGGCCGCCCAAGAGCTTTTTCAGGACTACGACTGGCCCGGCAACGTGCGTGAACTCCAGAACGCGGTCGAGCGGGCCGTGGTCCTGTCCAGCGACCCGGTGCTGCAACCTGAGCACTTCGCCATGGGCGGCGGCTTGGCGCGGCGAGGGAACGGCGGCGCGGGCGTGGCCGTCGGCGCGACCGTTGCCGAGATGGAACGCAAGCTCATCCTGGCGACACTGGAGCAGAACGGTCAGAACCGCACGCAGGCCGCCAAGGTCCTTGGGATCAGCGTGCGGACGCTGCGCAACAAGTTGAAGGAATATCAGACGTCCTGACGCGGCGGGTCACCCGGAAGAAAGTGCCGGGTGCCGCCGGGAACTCTTGCCGCCCACGCCGCGGCCCGAGGAGACAGGACGGTGTAAGTGCTTGATATGAAATGTCCTGTGGTGGTCCGCAAAACTGGCATAGCGGTTGCTCTACTGGTAGCGGCGAAAGACCCCCAGGAAAGGAGGCGACCAACGTGCAAGCCTACGCTGCAGTAGACGCCACGCGGCTGCTTCAGCAGGCGATGAAGGTGAGCGAGCTGAACCACCGGCTCATTGCCAACAACATCGCCAATGCGGATACACCGCATTACAAGCCGAAGAATCTCGATTTCCAGCAGACACTCCGGGCCGAACTCGAAGGGCGGGGCCGCGTCGTTCTCCGCAAGACCCAGGACCAGCACTTCGACGTGGGCCGGAATCAGCCGGAATTTGAGAGTATTGCGTTTTTGTCAAAGAATGACTACAATGAGGTCGACTTGGATGTACAGGTGGCTAAACTGCAGGAAAATACCGGCCGCTACACGGTTTACGGCAGTTTGTTGTCCAAGCGGATGCGGGCGGTCACACACATGCTGGATAGCTTGCGGTAGCCATGGCGTTTAACGTTAACCCCATATCAGCGCGCAACATAGCGGTCAGCGGGCTTCTGGCTCAGCGGACCCGCATGAACGTGATCGCCAACAACATCAGCAACGCCATGACCACGCGCACTCCGGAGGGTGGGCCGTTCCGGCGGCAGATGGCCATTTTCCGGGGACAGCAGATCGAGGACGCCATCGATCCCACCCGGTTTGGTGTCAATGTCCCCAAGATCATCGCAGACGAGACGCCATTCCGGCAGGTCTTCGAGCCGGGGCACCCGGACGCGGACGAGGATGGCTATGTCCTCTATCCCAATGTCAATCTCTCCATGGAAATGGTTGACCTGGTCTCGGCGCGCCGCGGCTACGAAGCCAACGTCGCCATTCTGGTCTCCGACAGCAAGATGAAGCAGAAGGCACTGGAAATCATCCAGGGCTAAAGGGTTATAAACAATGGGCGAGCCGATCAGCATCCCCCCGGTAGGACGGGCCAGCGGACTGGACCCGCGCGAGATGCGCGCCAGCCGCCTTCAGTCGTCTCCGGCACCCGAAGGGAAGACCTTCAAGGAAGTGCTGCAGGAGAGCGTGGGGGAAGTGCAGCGGTTGCAGACCGAGGCCGACATGACCATCAAGCAACTGGTCGCGGGCGAGCTCGAGGATGTGACCGACGCCATGGTCGCGGTCGAGAAGGCCGACGTGGCGTTTCGCACAATGATGGCGGTGCGCAACCGGATGGTGGCCGCCTACGAGGAAATCATGCGCATGCAAGTGTAACGGCCCGGCCGTTGCGCTTTCAGGTTATCAGTTTAAGGATTTGCCTGGGATTGTCTTTCGTCAGCTCGTCACAGGCATCCTGAGGGAGGGACCGGCTGTTCCGGTCCCGCGAATAGAAGGCCCAGTGGCGCAGGCGCCGCGGGGTCGGCTGTATGCACCGTCCTTCACGGGGAGGGCGCGGCCATCAGGACACCGGACGTGCTCCAGCACGTAGCCTCTCGATCCGCTTGGCAGGCCAATCGGTGCCGGCGGACGCCGATGCGGAGCTGACAATTGAAGACACGACAGGCCCAGGCGCCACTGATGGTGCGTGGGCCGTCGAGGCAGCGGGGCGTCCGGACCTTCCCGGGCGGTACCCGCGGCAGGAGGTAGTTCGCCCGGGCGTTGCGGCGCCGGAGCGGTGGAAAGGTCTCCGTGGATTTCCTGCGTCAGTTTCTGAACGGTCTGCAGCAAGCCTGGCGGCGCTTGAGCGCCAGCGCGCGCGTCAACATCGGCTTGGCGGCTGCGGCAACCATTGCCATCGTAGCCGTCGTTGCCGTGATGGGCGGGCGTCCGCAGTTCGTTCGTCTCTACAGTGGCCTCGAACTGGAAGAGGCCGCGCAGATCCAGTCCTACCTTTCCGAACAACGCATTCCCTTCCGCCTCGAGCAGGGCGGCACTTCGATACTGGTTCCTGTGCAGGCCCGCACCCAGGCGCGCGTGGCGCTGGCGGCCCAGGGGCTCCCCACCGCCCAAGGCGTCACGCCCGGATTCGAACTCTTTGACCGCCAGGACCTGATGACCAACCAGTGGCTTCAGGACGTCAACTACATGCGCGCGGTCCAGGGAGCCCTCCAGCGTCAGTTGAACGAATTCGAGTTCGTCAACCGGTCGTTCGTGTTCATCCGTGAGGCCCCGCAGGAACTGTTTGTCAGCCAGCAGCGGCCCTCCGAAGCGGCGGTCACGCTTGACGTGACTCGGCCGTTGACCAAGCGCGAGGTCAAGGCCATCCTGAGCATGGTCAGCAGCTTTGGCGGCGCCAACCTGCACACGGGCAACATCACGCTCACCACCACCTCCGGCGACGTGCTGCATCTGCCCGCGACTGACGAGTTCGCCTCGATCGCCAACAGCAAGCTCGAATTCGTCGCGGAACTCGAACAGCAGCGCCAGGCCCGCGCCCAGCAGGCGCTCGCCGAACTCGGCGTCCGCGCCATAGTGCGCGTCAGCGCCGACATCGACTTCGACCGCGTGAAGGAAGTGCAGCAGTTGTACACGGAAGGTCCCGCGGTTAGCAGTTGGACGCGCGAGCAGTCCACCGTCAGCGGTTCGCCCACCCCCGAAGGCCCGCCCGGGGCGTCGTCCAATCTTCCCGGCGGCGGCGACGCGGGCGCGGTTGGCAGCGAGACCTCGTCCACCGACACGGTAGACAATTTCGAGCCGTCGCTGACGACCACCGAGCGCGTCTCTGAGCCCGGCACGGTCTCGCGCTACAGGGTGAGCGCCTTCATCGAAGGCAGCTACGAACCCGAGGTGGGGGAGAACGGCGAGCCTACCGGCGACCTTAGCTATGTGCCGCTCTCGGATGAGCAGATCGCCCGCTATCAGGACTTTATCGCCGCGGCCGTGGGGGTCGGGGTGGCCGCGGGTGATATCAGCGTATTTGACCATCCATTCCGGCTCGAGCGTTTGGCCGATGCGCGGACGCCGGCCGCCGAGGCGCTTCCGGGAAGCTGGGGTGCCCGCGTGGTACAATTCGGCGAGGTCGCCGCCAAGCTGGCCCTCATTCTCGTCGGTTTTTGGGTGGTGCGGCGGCTGCTGAACCGCGCCATGGTGCCCGGGATCGAGATGCCGCTCGCGGAAGTGCCTGAAGCCACCCCCGAGGACCGGCGTCGCCAGGAGATCGCCGACGAAGTCGAACGCTTGTCCCGCGAGCAACCCGACGTGGTTGCGGCGCTGTTGCGTACGTGGATGAGCGAGGAGGATTAGCTTACGCCACCCAACGCCAGAGATAAGGTGCTCGGACGCCATAAGGCCGCCGTGTTGCTAGCATGCCTGGGGCCAAAGGCCGCCAGCCGTGTCCTGCGATCGCTGAGCGAGCAGGAGATCGAGCGGGTTACCCTCGATCTGTCGACGCTCGGCTCGGTCGATTCGGATACGCGTGTCGCCGTCTTGGAAGAGTTCTACCAGATGGCCGTCGCGAACAATTTTGTGACCCAAGGCGGCATCGATTACGCACGGCAGTTGCTCGAACAGTCCTTCGGGGCCGAACGGGCCCTCGAGATCCTGACGCGTCTTCAGGGTAGCCTGCAGGAGGTTCCGTTCGATTTCCTCAAGAAGGCCGACCCGAGCCAGATATCCGCCTTCATTCAGGACGAGCATCCGCAGACCATTGCGCTGATCCTGGCGCACCTCGAGGCGCAGACCGCGGCCGTGGTGCTTTCGTCGCTGCCGCAGCGTGTGCAATCCGACGTCGTGATGCGCATCGCCACCATGGACCGCACGCCGCCCGAGGTAGTGCGAGAAGTCGAGCGTGTGCTCGAGCGCAAGATGGCCGCCGTCTTCAGCCACGGGTTTACCTTCGCCGGCGGCGTGAAGGACGTCGCCGAGATCATGAACAATATCGACCGGACCACCGAGCGGTCGATCATGGGCGACCTCGAGGAACACGACCCCGAACTCGCGGATGAGATCAGCCGGCTGATGTTCACGTTCGACGATATCGTCAATGTCGATGACAGCGGGATCCAGAAGGCGTTGCGCGAGATCGAGTCGAAGGACCTGGCCCTTGCGTTGAAGAATGCCAACGAAGGCGTTCGCGAGAAGATTTTCCGCAACATGTCCGAACGGGCACGCGAGATGATCCAGGAGGAAATGGATTTCATGGGCCCGGTGCGGTTGCGCAATGTCGAGGAGGCGCAACAGAAGATTGTCAGCGCCATCCGTCGTCTGGAAGAGGCCGGCGAGGTCATCATCTCGGGCCGCGGCGGCGGCGGCGAGGACGAGATTGTCGTGTAGCCGGCGCGCTGGCTGGTCACGCTGACACACAGCACGCAGGGGTACGATGCGCAAGAGAGTCATCAAATCGGCCGACACGGATGCCCGGGCCATCAGCAACTTCCAGCGGGACACGCTGGAGTTGCTCTTTGGCAATTCCGGCGGTAACGGGTTGCACCCGGAGGCCGTTCTCGCGGCAGCGCGCCGCGAGGCCGAGGGGAAGGTACAGGAGGCCTACAACGAGGGGCTGCGCCGCGGGCTGGAGGAAGGCCGCAAGCGTTTCCAGCAGTCTGTTGCGGAAGCCGCTGCGGCGCTCCAACAGGCTGCGGCCGCGATGCAGGCCGCCCGCGACCGCTTCCTCGATGCGCTGGAACCCGAGGTGGTTTCCCTCGCCTTCGCGCTCGCTGAACGGATTCTCCAGCGCGAGGCGCGGACGGATCGCGAACTTGTCGTTTCCACGGCGCGCGCCGCGCTGCTCCACCTCGTTGGCGGCGAGCGGGTGGTCGTACGGGTCACTCCGCTGGACCTGGATGCCATGCGCACGCAGAAGATCGCCCTGCTCGAGGAATTCGAGGGGCTGACGCAGCTCGACATCCTCGGCGACGAGCACGTTGCGCCGGGCGGGTGTCTGGTGGACAGTGAGTTGTCCCACGTGGACGCGCGCATCGGCGCGCAGTTGCAGAATCTGCTCGACAGCTTCGAGGATCGGCAGTGATGGGTTGTTCACTCGAACACTACCGCGATCGCGTCCGGCGCGCCAATGCGTTGTCCGTGTGCGGGAAGGTGATCGACGTGGTTGGACTGACTATCGAGGCGACGGGCCCGAGCATGCGTATCGGCGACCTGTGTTACATTCAACCGCCCGGACGCGACGAGCGGTTGCCCGCCGAAGTGGTGGGGTTTCGCGGCGCGCGAATCCTGTTGATGGCTCTCGGAGAGACCAGTGGGGTTGCGCCGCAGAGCCTCGTCATTCCGACCTACCGACCTCAGTCGGCCGCTGTGGGCGAGGACTTGCTCGGGCGAGTGATCGGCAGCATGGGGCAGCCACTGGATGGCGGTCCCATCCCACAGCGGCGCGCCACGATGCCGCTGTTGGCCGCCGCACCCAGACCCCTCGACCGGCGGCGTATCCTGGATCCGGTGAGCACCGGCGTCCGCTCGATTGACGGGTGCATCACCTGCGGCAAGGGCCAGCGTGTAGGCATCATGGCGGGCAGCGGGGTCGGGAAGAGCAAACTCTTGGGCATGATCGCCCGCAATACCAATGCCGACATCAACGTGATCGCGCTCATCGGCGAGCGCGGTCGCGAGGTGCGCGATTTCATCGAGGTTGACCTGGGGCCGGACGGTCTGGCGCGGTCGGTGGTCGTTGTAGTGACGTCCGATGAACCCGCGCTGATGCGTGTGAACGGCGCCTATCTCGCCACCGCCATCGCGGAGTGGTTCCGCGAACAAGGCGCGGACGTGATGCTCCTGATGGATTCCGTCACGCGGTTTGCGATGGCCCAGCGCGAGGTAGGATTGGCCGTCGGCGAGCCGCCCACCACCAAGGGGTATCCGCCTTCGGTTTATGCCCTGCTTCCCAAGCTCCTCGAACGGGCCGGGACGTCGCCGGAGGGCAGTATCACCGGGTTCTACACCGTGCTGGTGGAAGGCGACGATGTTCACGATCCGATTGGCGACGCGGTGCGCAGCATCTTGGACGGTCATATTGTTCTGTCGCGCGCGCTGGCATCGCGCGGCCACTATCCCGCGGTGGAGGTGCTCGACAGCATCAGCCGTGTGATGATCGATGTGACGGACGAACGCCATCAGACGCTTGCGCGCGATTTTCGGCGCATCTTGGCGACCTACCGCGAGGCCGAGGACCTGGTCAACATCGGCGCCTACGTGCCCGGAAGCAACCCCGATATTGACCGCGCGCTGGCGCTGCTGCCCAATGTGCGCGCGTTTCTCCAGCAGCGGGTCGACGAGCGGGCACCCTATGAATTGACGCCCGACCTGATGGAACGGGCCCTGGCCGGATAAGGAGCAAGCATGGCGCCCAGGCGCGACAAGATCGAGACGTTGCTGCGGATACGGCGCAGGCAGGAAGACCTCAAGGCGCAAGCACATGCCAGTGCGCAGCGGGAGGTGTACCGCGCCGAGGGTGAGCGCGCCATGATTGTCGAGGAACAGCGGCGGATACTCAAGGACTTGTCTCAGGCGACGTCGGATAATCCGGATGTGCACAAGGCGCTGCGGTTTCGCCACCATGAGCGCTACTTGGCCCGGCTGTCCGTCGAGAAGGACGCGGTCATTACCGAGTTGCGCCACGCGGCCGAGGGCAGGCGCGAAGATCTCGAAGGTGCGATGAAGCACCGCAAGATCGTCGAGCGTCTGGTCGAGCGCCGCGAGGATCTGCTCCGGCACGATCAACGGAAAAAAGAACAGAAAGCTACCGATGACGTCGCGGCCACCAAAGCGGCGGTCAAGCGGATGAAAGGGCACGGACAATGAAATTCATTGCCCTGCTGGTGCTTGCGGTGCTCGCGTTCACCGGGACGGTGGTCGCCGCACTTGCCGCCACAGGAAATCTGTCGCAGGACGTCCTCAAACGCCTCGTCAAAGGGCCGGGCGTGTCGCAGGCCGCGCCCGCGCCGGTCGACGATGCCGGTCCCGTTCTTGAGGCGTTGAAACGGCGCGAGCAGGCGCTCAAGGACCGGGAGGCCGATCTGGCACGCAGGGAAGACATCCTCCGCATTCAGGAACGCGACATCGATCAGATGAAGTCCGAAGTCAATGAGATGCTCACGCAAGTCAAGGCGTCGCTCGAAACCGTTGATGAGAAGCGCGACGCGCAGCTTGCGGAAGTGGCCAAGAGCTTTGCCGCCATGAAGGCCCGCAACGCGGCCGAAGCGCTCCAGGCGTGGCCCGCTGAAGATGCCGCAGACATCCTCCGCCGGGTCAAGGAAAAGGAGCGCGGCAAGATTCTCGACGAGATGGAGCCGACCAAGGCTAGCATGATCCTGCGCACCATTCAGGAACCCCTCTTCTAGCGCCTCGTAACGATTCACCGTTCTCTGGGAGCGCCTGCTCCCGCCCGCGCCGCTCGCACGCATCACACGACGATTCCTCTCTCATGCCCTGTTCACCCATTTTGCGCCGTGTCGTATGACGCGGCGCTTCGCAGGGGGCGCGCAAGGTCCCCAAACTCATCCCAACGAAAGGAGGTGAACCATGTATGCAAATCAACCTGATTGACCCGTTGCAGCCAAGTGCTGCCAACGGACCGCCGGTGTTCTCGACGGCGCCGCCACTGTTGCCAGGGCTTGCGGGCCTCTTCGCCAGCTTGCTCGCGCAGCAGCAGACGCTGTCTTCGCCGGCTGGCGGGCACGCGAGTCCGGTGCCGGGGGCCTCGGACGAGTCCGTCCCGTCGGCAGACGGGGCGCTGCTCGAACTGTTGCCGGCGCCGGGGCTCGAGCAGGCTGTGATAACGCTGGAAGGCGGCGAGACCAGTCCCGATGCGCTTCCCGGCGGCATCACCGGACTCGAAGCCGCGCTGGCGGCGATGCTGGCCCCTGTAGTGATGCCGGAAGGCGGCCAAAGCGTGCAGTCCTCGCCCGAACAACCGTCCGGGTCGGCGCTGTCCGCGCAGTATGACACGGCAAACGAGGCGGCGGCCGAGCAGGCGCCGGAGGTGTCTGTGCAGACCACCGGAGTGCCCGCGGCCGTCGCGCGACCTGCTCCGGATGCTCCTGTGGAGGTCCCTGTGCAGGGGGTGTCGCCGCCTGTCCAGGTGCCCGTCGCGCCGCCGAATGTGGCGGTGGATGCGGCTCCTGAGGACGTGGCAGTCCCAACCGTTGCGGCGGCCGCCGACGCCGCTCCGGATACGCAGGCCGCACGGCGCGCGGTGGCGGCCATGCGGTCGCTCGACCAGGCCCCTGCACCGGCGCCGGATGCCCCGTCCGGCGCGGGGAACGCGGGGGAAGAGGACGGGGATCCCGGGGCACCCCCCCGGGAGACGTCGACCGTGCGCGCTGCCGTGACGGCAGTGGGATCGCGTGACGCAGAGGTCGTGTTTCCGGCCGAGGCCGTGGCGCAACCCGCTTCCCAAGGGCCGGCGCGTCACGACGCGCCTCCCCTGACCGGCGTGGAGCGTGTGCACCACGTCGAGACGACCCGGGGCCCAGGCGTCAGCGAACGCAGCGCTCCAGCGGCGATGCCCGAGCCGCCTCCCGAACGGAGCACGCTGCCGTCGCTCTCGGACAACGCCCTGAAGAGCATCCGCTACCTGGCGAGCGGTGACCGTAAGAGCCTTCACATCCGGATGGTGCCGGCGTCGCTCGGCGAGGTCCGCGTGGAGGTCAGCAGCACCGGCGACGGCAAGGGGCTGGAGATCCGGATGACTTCTGTCAGCCCGGCGGTGCGCGACGCGCTCGAGGGCCAATTGGCCGGACTGCGCGACGCGCTGCAGCGCGACGGCCTCGCGGTGGGGCGAATGGTGGTTTCCGCCGACGCCTCGGCGCAACAGCCAGCGTCCGACGGGATGCCGGGGCGCCATGCGGCGCTGAACGAGCACGGCAGGAGTTCGGAATCGCCGCGGAACTCCCCGTTCGGCGGAGGTGACGAACCGGCGCCGGGCGCGACAATGCGCCAACGGGTCGCGCACCACGGTGTGCTCGACGTGTTGGCATAACCCAGGAGGTAACCGATGACATGAATGCGTTGCTCGGAATTCGCAACAACGCGCTCGGCAACCTCGGTCCCACCACCGCCAAGCGGCGGGAAGTGGCCGAGGAGGTGCAGAGCATATTTCGCGCGAAGATGCTGGGCGCTCTGCGTCAAGAGGGGCTGGTCCCCAAGTCTGCGGCCAGTCTGGAGTCCGCTGCGGAGACCGTGTCTACCAAGAGCACGGGATCGGGCGGCACCCAGGGGCGGCAGGTCAACAAGGATCTGGGCAAGGAGGCTTTTCTGCAACTGCTTGTGACGCAGATGCAGCATCAGGATCCGCTGGAGCCCATGGACAATAGCCAGATGATCGCGCAGCTCGCACAGTTCACTTCGCTTGAACAGATGAACAATCTGAATGACAGCTTCGACACGCTCAGCGGCAACATTGACCAGTTGAATTTTATCTCGGCCAATTCGCTGCTGGGTCGCGAGGTGACGGGGCTGGACATGTCGGGCCAGCCGGTCTCAGGTACCGTGGACCGGGTTCACCTGAACGGCAGCCTGGTCTATCTGACCGTAGGGGACCAGGTGATGTCGATGGCCGCCGTGATGGGGATTCAGAATCCATGATACGGCCAGTAGAACTCCCATCCTATGGCCCTCCGGAAAGCCGTACGGCCGCACAGCCTGCGTCGCTGCGGCGCGGGGCTTCCTTCGCCGACGTCTTGTCGCAGCAGGTGCAGCGCCCTCGCGTAACCTTCTCGCGGCACGCCTTGGAACGGCTTGACGCGCGGCAGATCGCCCTGAGTCCCGCCGACACGGCGGGACTGGAGAAGGCCATTGATGACGTCGCCGCCAAGGGCGGACGTGAATCACTGGTGCTGATGGGACCCCTGGCCCTCGTGGTCAGCGTGCCCAACCGCACGGTGATCACCGCCGTCCCGACGAACCAGGTGGCGAATCACGTATTCACCAATATAGACAGCACGGTTGTGGTGCCCGGATGACGGACACCGCGGCCACCTCACAATCAATCTTCACCAAAATGGGCTCGGACCCTTCGGGGAGAGTCCCGCGCCGCCGACCGACTGACGCGGCGCAACAACGGGAGACCACTTCATGGGTACAGCAATCTGGACCGGTGTGACCGGCTTGAAGGCCTATCAGCGGCGTCTTGACGTGATCGCGAACAACATCGCCAACGTCAACACGACCGGCTACCGCAGCTCGCGCGTCCTGTTTCAGGACCTGTTCTCGCAGACCCTCCAGGGTGCGCGCGCCCCGGAAGGCAACTTCGGCGGCACCAACCCGCAGCAGACCGGGCTTGGTGTGCGCGTGGCGTCGATCGACACCAACTTCACCCAAGGCACCCTCATCACGACCGGCCTGACCTCCGACCTCGCGATCCAGGGCGCAGGCATGTTCATCCTCAGCGACGGCGAGTCGCAGGTGTTCACCCGTGACGGGTCGTTCACGCTCAACGCCATCGGCGAGCTCATCGACCCGGGCACCGGTCTGCGCGTGCAGGGCTATATGGCGGATGAAAACGGCCAGATCAACCTCAATGCCGGTGTGCAGACGCTGGTCGTGCCCGTGGGCGGCGCGGCGATTGCCCAGGCCACCAGCACGGCCGAGATGATGGGGAACCTCAGCTCGGACGCCGCGACCGGCGATTCGGTTGTGCGTACTATCCGGGTCTATGACTCGCTGGGCACGGCACGCGACCTCGAAGTGACCTTCACCAAGACGGCCAACGCCAATGAGTGGTCGTGGGGCGCGGCCTATACGAACGGCGGTGGCGTCACCACGGCGGTCGGGAGTGGCGTCGTCCAGTTTGACGCCGAGGGACAGGTGGTCCCCGCGACCGCCATCGGCAACATCTCGATCACGGCGGCCGCGCTGGGGGCGCTGTCGACCCTTCCGACGACGCCGTTCAACTTCGAGATGGACCTCAGCATGGTCAGCTCGCTGGCCGGCGGCAGCGACGTGACACTGTCCGCGCAGAACGGCTTCGCGCGCGGTATCCTCGAGGCCTTCAACATCGGTCAGGGCGGTACCATCAACGGTGTGTTCAGCAATGGCCTCACGCGTACCCTGGGCCAGGTCGCCATGGCCAATTTCGCCAATGTGGGCGGTCTGTCGCGGATGGGCGACAACCTCTTCGGCCAGACTCCCGCGTCCGGTCCGGCACAAATCGGTCTGCCCAATTCCGGGGGCCGGGGCGATGTGGCCGGCGGGGTACTCGAGGGGTCGAATGTGGACTTGGGGACGGAGTTCAGCGATCTGATCGTGACCCAGCGCGGGTTCCAGGCGAATGCGCGGACGATCAGCGCCGCGGACACGCTCCTTCAAGAAACAGTCAACCTTGTCCGATAACAGGTAAGGGAACGG
>JBPOJD010000053.1:0-109290 GCA_052033955.1 Candidatus Hydrogenedentota bacterium | reverse complement strand
TTGGGCTGTACATGGCTCTCTCCTTCTGATGGACCTCGTTTTTTCCAACTTGAGGCCATTTTAGACGAAGAGAGGCTGTGTGCAGCCTTTATTCATGCACCAATGCCAAAACTGGGGATCGTTGAGGCCACGTGGCAGCGTCCTTGACATGTTTGGGAACGTAATGCTAAGAGCTTAGCCCGGTCACCATCACTCAGCCACGGGGAGTCACATGAACGGGGATATCGACAAGTCTGCCAGCACCATGGATGGCCTGCTGCCGCCGGCGATTGCGGCCAGGGCCGAGGACATCGGCGCGGCCAAGGGCGAAATGCCTCTGTTCAACGTGTTCCTGCTGGCGATCCTCGCCGGGGCCTTCATCAGCATGGGCTGCGTCTTCTACACGACTACCGTGACCGGCGCCGAAACAATGGCGTTTGGTGTGAAGCAGATGCTGGGCGGCCTGGCATTCTGTCTGGGACTGATTCTTGTGGTGATCGGCGGCGCCGAGCTGTTCACCGGCAACACGCTGCTGGTGATGGCCACCGTCAGCGGCAAGCTCTCGCTGTCCAAGCTGCTGATCAACTGGGTGGTGGTCTACGCGGGGAACTTCGCGGGATCCGTGGCGACGGCCTACCTGATGTTCCTGACCCGCCAATACACGATGGCCGACGGCGCGGTCGGCGAGACGGCGCTGGCCATCGCCACAGCCAAGTGCGGGATCCCGCTAATACCGGCGCTGGTGCGAGGCATCTACTGCAACGCGCTGGTTTGCCTGGCCGTGTGGCTCACCTATTCCTGCCGCACTACCACGGACAAGATCATGGCCATCCTGTTTCCCATCACGGCCTTCGTTGCGGCAAGTTTCGAGCACTGTGTGGCGAACATGTACCTGATCCCGCTGGGCCTGTTCATCAAGTCGAGCGAACCCGCCTTGGCCACTCCGCCTGAAGCGTTTGACGCGCTCACGTGGCGCAACTTCCTCGTGGCCAATCTCGTGCCGGTCACCCTCGGCAACATCATCGGCGGATCGCTGTTCATCGGCGCGATCTACTGGCTCATCTATTGCCGCCGGGGCCGCACAACGGCCTAGTCGCCGTCGCGACCGTTCGCCCCCGGCGTCTTCACCACCTTCGACCAGGCGAATACCGCGAGGCTGCCGAAGTGGCGCAGCCCGGCCACGGTGGATACCTTCGTCAGCAGCGGCGCCAGTTCGCCCAGGAATTGCCGCTGCACCTCGCGCGTCGGCGCGCCGCCGTCCTCATGCACCGCTATGAGCCGGTGGACGGCATAGAATCCAAAGACGACCGCCGCCAGGAACACAAAATCGAGTCCCTCGAGCACCAGCGCCGGAAAACCCACATCCACCGGCGCCGGCCCCTCGTAGTGCCACCGGAACGTGATCGCCATGCGGTGCCGTTCGAGGGCGTCCGCGGCGAGACCGGCGATCAACGGCGCAATCGCCGCCGCCACGCCCTGCACCAGCGAGATGAGCGACAAGTAGGCGGTGCCGCGGCCACGCGGCGCCAGCAACAGCGTGAGGTTGCCCGCCCCCAGCCCGATGCCCGCGCTGGCGATGCCCGTGAACGCGTGAAACAGCACGGCGAACAGCAGCGTGAACCCGCCGCTCGTCATCGACATCATGGGCCAGGCAAGCAGGCACAGCAAAAACATGGGCGCGGCAACAGTGATGATGGACCGATTGTTGAAGCGGTCGGCCAACTTCCCCCATATCCGCAACGCAACGATGTGCAGCAACTGGCTGATGACCGTCAGGCTCAGGATCAACGCCATGCTGAACTCCAGACGGCGCAGCATGTAGACGGTGAAGAAGGGCCCCGCGAAGTTCGTCGCGAACACCCACAGTGACAGGAACACCATGAGGGCGCGGTAGTTCCTGTCGTGGAACGGCTCGAGCAGGAGACGGGTAAAGCCCTGTTCCAGACTCGAGTGCATGCGCGTCTCCGGAATCCGCGCGAGGAAAAGCAGGCCGGCAAACCCGCAGGCGGCGCCCACCAGAAAGAGCACCCCGTACGCCTGGCTCTCGTCGGCAAACCACTCGGTGTAGGTGTCGATCCCCACGGCGCCCACGAGACTGACCAGGGCCGTGATCCCGGTGGCAAACGCCATCTTCTTGCTGTAGAACGCCCCCATCACGTGCTCGGGAACGACGTCGCGAATCCATGACAGATAGGCGCACGCGGACACGCTGCCGAGTGAATAGTTGACGGTCAGAATGGCCAACAGTACCGGAATCCTCAGATCGCGCGGCACCAGGAACGGAATGAGCGCGGCGGCCACCCAGCACATCCGGTACATCACCCCCAGCACGTAGACCAACAGCTTGCGCGTCCGCATCCGTTCCACAACGAAGATCGAGGGCAACTGGAGAACGGCGGCGAGCGGTCCAATCGCGCCAATCAGACCGATGATGAAGTTCGATGCGCCCAGGGACACGGCAAACGCGATCATGAACGGCCCCAACGTGAGCACGCTCATGGCCTGCGAACACGTCGCGTCGTAGATGATCATGCGCAGGCCGCGCTCGGTGTCGGCCTCGCTCAGCGTATCCTGCGGATGCAGCCAGCCAAACATGTGAAAAGCACCCCGCTTTGCATGGCAGTGGAACGGACGGGCAGGAACGTGCAAAATGTACCGCAACCGCGCCGCTCATGCAACCGCTCGATCTGCCCGGATCGCCCGTTGAAAACCGCGGCGACGGGGCGTATGCTATTGTAATGACAACTTGCAGCACCGGTATCCTGGCGGCCGCGTGGCCGGATCGCGGAATCACCGGCAATCCCTGTCTGTTTTCGAGAGACAGTCTTCGTTGTACCGGGAAGTTGAGTGCCGTGCTGCCGTGAGTGAGTCGCCCTTCCCCGCCCTGTTCGGGGCGGTCGTTGTGTTGGCAGAGAGCGATACGTACTGGCGTCCTTGACGCCGCGAAAGGGAGAAGTATGCAGAGGTACGGTTCGTGGGCCAGGATGGCCTGGCTGGTATTGATTGCGCTGATGGTATTCGGGACCACCCAGCCGGCCGCCGCCCACCGCGGCCACACCGGTGAACCGGCATTCGCCGACGGCACGCCGCTGATGGTGCGGCCGTGGAGCGACGACCCGGACAAGTTCCACTTCGCCATCCTGGGCGACCGCACAGGCGGAACGCCAGCCGAGTGGCCGGTGTTTGACCGCGCCGTGGAGGAAATCAACCTGCTCCGGCCCGATTTCGTGATCATGGTTGGCGACATGATCTACGGATACATCGAGGACCAGGTCGACGTGCGCAAGCAGTGGGACGAGTTCTGGGAGCATGCGGAGAAACTCGATGTTCCGTTCATCTATCTTCCCGGCAACCACGACATCTTCAGCAAAGAGACGCTGGACTGGTGGAAAGAGAACGTGGGCCGGACCTACTACTCGTTTGACTACAAGGACTGCCACTTTATCGCCCTGAACACCGAGGAAGCCTGGGCCGACGGCAAAGCCGCCGGCGATGCGCTGGGCGAGGAACAGGTGGAGTGGGCGCTGAAGACACTGGCCAAGAACAAGGATGCCCGCCACACCTTCGTATTCATGCACAAGCCTCTGTGGGACGGCGAGGTGAACGAGGCGACCGGCGAGCGTCAGGTCGCTTCGCAGGGCTGGGCCAGGATTGAGGAGGCGTTGGCCGGACGGAAGTACACCGTATTTGCCGGGCACTATCACCGCACCGTCTTCGAGCCCCGGAATGATGCCCGCTACATCGTGCTCGGCGCCACGAAGGGCGAGGTCGTCCGGCGGGAGAACGTCAGCCCTCAGATGGGCAATTTTGCACACTTCACCCAGGTGGTCGTAGACCAGAACGAGGCGCATATCGCCCTCGTCGAACCGGGCAGCATCTGGCCCGCGGACGTCGCGCCGTATGATGTCCTCCGGGCCGCGCGCACCTTGCTCAAGGTCGAACCGGGCATGCCCACGGACCTCGACACCGGCAGAGGCCGCGCCTACCTGAACTCGGTCATCAACAACCAGATGGAAGACCCCGTGGAAATGACGGTGTTCTGGCCCAACTTCAACACCTTCGGCTGGACCATCGACGAGTCGGCCCTGCCTGAAGCGGTGTCGAAGCTCCCGAACGGGCTCACGCTCCCCGGTGAGCTCGGCCGCCAGATGGGCAACGTGGATTTGGCGTACTCCGTCACGGTCGCACCGGGTGAGGCGTTGACCATCACGTGGGTGCTCGATGCCCCGGAGGGCAAGGTATCGCCGACGCCCGTTGTGGGGCATCGCGCCATGTATCAGGGCTATCAGCTCTTCGCGAATACCGGCAACACACCGCTCTACCCCGACGCCGCGCTTCGCTGGCCGGAAACGTGGATGGTGGCCGGTCCGTGGGACATCCCCGCGCTGCCGCGCAGCCTTCCCCGGAATCCGCGCGAGGCGGCCCCGTATCTGTTCGAGTTGCGCGGCCCCGAGAAGGGCTACAAGGAGGGCGACACCTTCGCCGCCAACGGCTCCCAGGTCGGATGGCATGAGGAACCGGCCACGACGACCGCCGGCCCGGGCTTCGTCAATGTGGGCGCCAAGTTTGGCGTGCCCTTCGATGACCTGGCCTATGCGTCCGCCGCGGTGTACAGCCCCGAGGCCAAGCGCGTCTATGCCCGCTTCCGCGTCGACGACTACGGCATCCTCTACCTCAACGGCGAGGTGATGGAACCGGGCCTGATCCGCACGCGGCGCGACCCGCAGTGGCTGGCCTTCGACCTGAAGGAAGGGTGGAACACGGTCACTGTCCTGAACGCAGCGATCTCGGGCGGGTGGAACTTCTGGCTCGGTTTTGCCGACCCGGACAACACCCTCCGCTTCGCGACGCATCCGCAGAACTGACCGGCACGACGCCATGCGACGGCCCGCTCCCATTGGGGGCGGGCCTTGTTTATGGTCGACCGCTTGTCAACTGCGTCGTCGGACGTCTATGCTTTCCGGCAGTGGTCTGGAGACAAACGGAGGAGAAGCACACGATGGCACTGATCCAGTGGGACGACAACCTGAGCGTCGGAGTGACCGAGATCGACGGGCAGCACCAGAAGCTGGTCAACATGATCAACGCCCTGAACGACGCGATGCGCGACGGCAAGGGCAAAGAGATCCTCGGGAGGCTCGTCAACGCCCTGACGGCGTACGCCGCCACGCACTTTGCCACGGAAGAGCGGTACTTCGATCAGTTCGGCTATGCCGATGCCGACGCCCACAAGGCCGAGCACCGGGATTTCGTCAAGAAGGTCAGCGAGTTCAAGGACGGGTTCGAGCAGGGCAAACTCGGATTGTCCGTTCAGATCATGAGCTTCCTCAGCGACTGGCTTCAACGCCACATCAAGCAGTCCGACAAGAAGTACGGCCCCTGCTTCAACGAGAAGGGTCTGAAATAGCGTTTCGGACCTGCCGCGCTACCGGGCACGCACGCTGAGAGTCAGGCGCGTTCCTTCCGGACTGGACGGGGTGACATACACGAAGGTGCTGTCGCCCACGCGACGGGTGGTCACTGCGGCGCTGCGGTCGTCGCATTCGAATTGCGTCTGATCCGCCGCGAAGGGGCCGAAACGCAGGGACGCCGTCGAAACCGGGGCGTCCGCCTCGATCGCGATCCGATACCCGCCGTCGATGCGTTCATACCGCAACGCGACGCTGGTTGTCGCGCCACCCGGCAACACCACCGGGTAGCGCGTTACGCTCAGGGATTCCCAGCCCTCGGGCAGACGCGGAATGAACCGGAGACCGCGTTCGGGCCGCAGGTCGTCGATACCGATCAACAGCCGGATCGCCTTGAGGATCTCGGCCTGATGCACCGCGTTGCCGAGGTCGCCGTTGCGAAACCAGAAGCGTCCCGAAGGATGGGCAATGACGCCCTCGGGCACCAGGTAATTGTGGTCGGAGTGGTGGTAGCAGAAGGCGGCCGCCTCTTCCATGATCGCGCGCGCGTCGCCGAGTTCATCCAGCAACAGGGCCGTCTGCGCGAGATACCCTTGGCCGTATCCCATCTGACGCGCCGAAGCGGGGTTGAAGTAGTCTTCCTTCTGCGCGGCATAGGTATTCCGTGCCAGCGCGTGGACCTCTGGCGCATCCACGGCGGGATCGAGTGTCTCGCAGTCGGCCAACGCAAACAGGGGCGCGAACCGCTTGTACTCATAGGACCAGCAGTCCTCGTTGATATCAACGAAGATACGTCCATGCCGGGGATGCTCTGTCACAAAGGTTCGCTCCACGCCATCCCACAATCTGTCCGCATGCTCCCGCCACCGGCCTGTGTCCTCCGCCTCACCCATGCTGTCCGCCATTCGCGCAAACGCACGCAGCGCATACACGCCGTAGGTGTTGGAGAAAAGATCGTAGCCGCCAAACCCCTGGTACGACGCCTCTGAACGTGAAGAAAGCACCGTGTCGAATCCACTTTCGGAAGGGGTGGCCATCTGCCAGACGAACCACTCCGCGGCGTCGCGAAACGCCTGCCAGTTTTCCCGCACATACGCTTCCGTCACGTAGCCCTTTTGCACAAGCCCCGCCAAGGCCAGCATGATCGCGCCGTGGCCGTCGTTCTCCTTGCAGATCCCTGTAGTCGATCTGCCCATCTCCGACTCATTCATGACGCGCTTCCACGCGGGACGACCGTACTGAGCGTTCTCATCGTAGAGATAACGCAACAGATGCGCGGTGACGCCCGCGGCCGCGGCCGCATGGCCTGAATGGACAATCTCCGTCAGATTCCGGCCCGTGTCGCGGGCGCAATGAAGGCCATGGTAGAGACCCACCCCCTCACGAAAGGCGCCAAACCCGCGGGTGTCACCAAAACTGGGCGATCCAAGGGTTGAGGTCCGGGGTCTGCCGTCGGCGTCCACTTTGCTGACTGCCGTGTCGTACATGGCATGGGCATGGACATTACCCAGAATGTTGGCATAGACGGAGCCCTCGAAACGCATCAGGGGTCCGGTGTAGCCCGCTGGCGCATCCGGCGCGACCTGCGCGGGAAGCTCGTCGCGAAACTGGTAAAGCCTGCGCGCGAGGCGGTCCATCGCGGGGTAATATTCCTGTCGCAGAAAGTACGGCTGGTCGTACAGGGGCACGGGCAGCGCATCGAGAAAGGCCGCGTCCCCCACCGCGCCGGTCGCCGCACTCACCACGTAATGTGCGCGCCGGAAATCCTCGTAGCGGATCCAGATGCTCCGGATGGGCTTTTTGCGAGGACGAATGCCAAACACGCCCCGCTGGGCCTTGCTGCCGCTGGTCTCCTTCATGTGCAGCGCCTCGCTCAGCAGACGCGCCGCCGCGGGATCGGAGTCAAACGGTTCCCGGTAAGGTCCGCGGAAGGTTTCCAGGCCCTTCTCCTCGGGCTGCAGCGGCGTGAACATCTCGTACGGCCACGCATTGACCCCGAAGATGACCGGAAACGTGTCGAGCGTCACGTCCGCGTCCTCGTAAAAGACCAGGATGCTGCCGATGCGGTCGCCGATGAACAGCCGGTGGCTGTGGTCGTGGTAGCGTTCCCAGCGGCCCCAGCCTTCGCTGCCTTCCGGACGTTCGGTGGTCATCCCCAGAAAATACACCGCATCAAGGGAACGGCCCACCGGAATCGGCTCATACAACCCCGTCACCATGTTCCGGTAACCAGGGCCGTCCTTCACGGGTTCGAAGGGAATCCCGAAGTGCTCGACGCGGGTGCCCATGCCTGGATCAACGCCAATCGCGCTAAAGCGCTCCACGGCCATTCCCTCTTCCGTCGCGCCTGCCCCGGTGGACGAGACGGCCGCCACCGCGATTGCGCCCAACACACCCATCAACCGTACCGTCTGCCACGCAGGAACCTGCCTTTCGTCGCAAACCCTACGGCCGGATACTAACCCAGACGACGGAAGCGATGCCACTCACGGGACACGGCATCGTGCGGCAACGAACGCGAGCGCCACGTTCCCGCACCATGTTCGGGCGTAGCGTCCACGGACGCCGCTTCAGGTCTTGAAGAACTCCTCGAGCCGCACGAAGACGTCGTGGTCCGCGTGGTGACGGCGCACGCCGTGCACGTCGACCAGCTTCTCGACTTGGCGGATCACCTGTTCGAGCCGGTCCGTCTCGTTCACCAGCAGCCAGATGCGGCTGCGACCCCTGCCGGGCAGCGGCATGACAAGGATGCCCTCGAGGTTGTACGCGCGGCGCGCAAACAGGCCGCACACGTGCGACATCACGCCGGGGTGGTTGTTCACCGTCAGTTCGAGCACGGTCGCCCGCGCGGGCGCGTCGATGGTTTCAGGCTGTGGCATGGACATGTTCTTCTCCTCCTATCATCTCGGAGTTCGCGGCGCCGGGGGCCACCATTGGCAAGACTTGTTCGGCAACGGACACGGGGGCATGGATCAGCGCAGGCCCAGGCGCGGCGAGTGCTTCGTTCAGCATCTCCACCGGGTCGTCCGCGCCGTCAAGGTCCCACGCGGCGATGCCGAACCCGGCCGCGATCTGCACGAAATCGGGTGCGGTGGCGAATTTGGACGCGAAAATGCGCCGTCCAAAGAACAGCTCCTGCTGCTGATGCACCAACCCGAGCGAGTTGTTGTTCATCAGGATGATCTTCACCCGCGCACCGAGATCGGCGAGCGTGGCGAGTTCCTGGATGTTCATCAGGAGGCTGCCGTCGCCGGTGAAACACGCCACCAGCGTGTCCGGCCGCGCGAGTGCGGCCCCGATGGCCGCGGGCAGCCCGAACCCCATCGTGCCGAGCCCGCCCGACGTCAGCAACTGGCCGGGGCGCGTGAAGGGATAGGCCTGCGCCACCCACATCTGGTGCTGCCCGACGTCCGTGGCGATCATCGCATCCCCCAGGATCTCCGCGCAGGCGTCGATGAGCCCGTAGGGCATCCGCGTGTCGCCGAGACCCGGCCGCGCGAGCGACGCGGTCTCCTTGAGTTCCCGGACCCGTGCCAGCCACGCGCCGCGGTCGGCAGCCTCGATCATCGGTGCGAGCCCCGACAGCGCCTCGCGCGCATCGGCGGCCATGCTGACGTGTGGCCGGCGGATCTTGCCCAGTTCCGCGCGGTCGATGTCGATATGGACCACGCGCGCCTGCGGACAAAACGCCTCGACCTTGCCCGTCGCCCGGTCGTCGAAGCGGACCCCGACGGCAAACAACAGGTCGCACTCCTCCAGCAGGTAGTTCGTGCACCGCGCGGCGTGCATGCCCAGCATGCCCAGGCTCAGGGGGTGGTCGCCGGGCAGGATCCCGAGTCCCATCAGCGTCATGGCGACCGGAATCGACGCATGTTCCGCGAGCGCGCGCACCGCATCGGCCGCACCGGACTGCACCACGCCGCCCCCGACATACAGCACCGGTCGCTGGGCGGCATTGATCAGCGCGGCGGCCTCCCGCAGGGTCTCCGGCGACGCTTCGGGCGCGAGCAGCGGCGTCGCGGGCGCGGGAAACGCGTCGACGTCGATCACTTCCTTCTGCACGTCCTTGGGAAAGTCGATCAGGACCGGACCCGGCCGGCCGGACGCCGCGATCCGGAAGGCCTCGGGCACGACGTCGAGCAGTTCGGCCGCCGATCGCACGAGATAGTTGTGTTTGGTGATCGGGATGCTCATCCCGTAGGTGTCCACCTCCTGGAAGGCATCGGTTCCGATCAGCGCCTGGGCCACCTGACCGGTGATGGCGACCACGGGGATGGAGTCGAGCTTGGCGTCGGCCAGCGCCGTCAGCAGATTGGTCGCGCCGGGTCCCGAGGTGGCGAAACACACCTGCGGCGTGCCCGTGGCCCGGGCCATGCCCTGCGCGAGGAATCCCGCCGCCTGTTCGTGCCGCACCAGCACGTGCTCGATCAGGTCCGACTGTCCCAGCGCGTCGTACAGCGGCAGATTGGCGCCGCCGGGGATGCCGGCGATCGTGCGAATGCCCTGCCGTTCGAGAAGGCGGACCATCAGTTCCGCGCCGCTCATCTTCATGGCGTCTCTCCCTGTCCCCCTGTGAGACGGGCCGACGGGCGGGCAAAAGAACCGCCCCCGCCGGCTGTCTCACCGGCGGGGGCGTTTGTGAATTCGTTTGGGTTCCCGCTAAGGCGTGACAGCGTCGACGACGCGTACTACTACCACGCCTGCTACTGCGAAGCGGGATGTCGTTGCGTTCGTCATTGGTGTCACGTCCTTAAGTGTTACTTGTCAACAGGCAAATCTTAGCACCGGACACGGCCCGTGTCAAGCAGCGTCCGAAGGCGCCGCGTCCGGAGAGTCACCTTCCTCGGCGTCTTTGTCTTCTTTCTTCCGTTGCTCTTCGCTCTCCTTTATGATCTCCTCCGGCGAAGGTGGCAGACTGGACAACTGGCATTTCTTCTCGACCGCTACTTGTCGGAGTGCTTCATATTCACCCTTAAGTTGAGCGTACTCCGCAGCCTCGGGCCCGTCGCCACCCTCCAACAGGAAAAGAGCCGGCCAGAAGACGATCAAGCCTACCCCCATCTGCCACTTGTCTGCTGTATTATCTGCCTTTAAGCTATGGTACAGCTCGGTAGTACGACGGGATATGTGGTCCATCTCCAACGCGATCTGATCACAATCGTAGTCTTTGTATTTCAGCGGCGACACGTATGCCGCGCCGATTTTCTTTGGATTTGAAGCGCAACTCGTGCTTAGGAGTATCGCCAGACACATCACGACTGCAAGATAGTGTTTCATTGTTACCCCCGGTTTTGCTCTCGATATGGGATTTCACTGACCGAGGTATCCCACCGCAGCATTGCGATGGTGCCCCCAGCGGTCGAGATACTACCCCAAGAGCGGGGGTTTGTCAAGCCCGTTTTTCCCGAATCCGCAAATTACACATGGTCCTTCCGGCCCGCGAATCACCCAGCGGCGCTGCGGCGGAACTCGCGTTTGCGGTCTTCGGCGTCGAGGATGGCCTTGCGGACGCGGACGCTCTTGGGCGTGACTTCCACCAGCTCGTCGGGCGCGATCCATTCGAGTGCGGCGTCGAGGGTCAGGATTCGCGGCACGTCGAGGCCGTCCGAGTGGTCGCGGCCCGCGGCGCGGTGATTGGTCAGCGCGCGGCGCTTGGTCGGGTTGCAGGGGAAATCTCCCGGACGCGAGCTTTCGCCGACAATCATGCCGGTGTAGATGCTGTCGCGGGGCGAGATGAACAGCTCGCCGCGCTGCTGAAGGTTCTCGAGGCTGTACGAGGTGGCTTCGCCGGTGTCCATGCTTATCATGGAGCCGCGGCTGCGGGTGGTGATGTCGCCGCACCAGCGGTCGTAGCCGGTAAACCGCGACGCAATGATGCCCAGACCGCGGGTATCGGTCAGGAACTCGCTGCGGTAGCCAATCAGGCCGCGCGTGGCGATCGTGAACTCGAGCCGCACCATGCCGCGCCCGTTGTTTTCCATGTGGACGAGCTGTCCCTTGCGCTGGGCGACCTTCTCGATGACGGTGCCCTGGAACTCCCCGGGCACATCCACAATCAGTTCCTCGAAGGGTTCAAGCAGGTGCCCGTCGTGGTCGCGGTGCGTGATGATCTCGGGCGGGGACACGCACAGCTCCATCCCCTCGCGCCGCATTTCCTCGATGAGGATGGCCAGGTGCAGTTCGCCGCGCCCGGACACCTTCATTCCGTCGCCGCGGTCGGCGTCCTCGACGCGCAACGCCACATTGGTGCGCAGCTCGCGGTCGAGACGCGCCCGGATCTGGCGCAGGGTGACGGCCGTGCCTTCGCGCCCCGCAAACGGGCCGCTGTTTACGAGAAACAGCATCGAGACCGTTGGTTCCTCGATATCGAGCGGGGGCAGCGCGCAGTCTTCGAGTTCGGGGGCCGCGATGGTGTCGCCAATGGTGATGGCCTTGGGGCCGGCAATCGTGACGATGTCGCCCGCCACGACCTCGTCGCACGGGACGGATTCGAGTCCGCGCGTGACCCAGAGGTAGGTGGCCCGGTCGGTTTCCTGGTCGCAGACTTCCCACTGCGGCTCGGCGTCGGCCTGTTCGCGCATGTGCCATTCCATGCCGATGCGGCGCGTGGTCACGCGTTTGACCGCGTCGCCCTTGCCAAGGCGGCCTTGGAGCACACGCCCCGTGCCGGTACGCCCGATGTGGTCGCGCCAGCCAAGCGTGCTGACCTGCATAAGGAAGGGCGCGTCGGGATTGGCCGCAGGCGCCGGCACCTTTTCGACAATGGTCTCGAAGAGCGCGTCGAGCCCTTCGTGGGGATCGGTCTCAAGGTCCCGGACAATCCAGGCGTGCAGGCCGGAGCCGTAGAGCACCGGGAAATCGCACTGGTCGTCCGTCGCGCCAAGTTCGACGAAAAGGTCAAAGGTATCGTGCAGGGCGCGCACCGGGTCGGCGTTCGGGCGGTCGGCCTTGTTGACGATGACAATGGGCCGCAATCCGAGACGCAATGCCCGCATGAGCACGTAGCGCGTCTGCGGCATCGGCCCTTCATTGGCGTCCACGAGCAGAAGCACCGAGTCCACCATGGACAGGATGCGCTCGACCTCGCCGCTGAAATCGGCGTGTCCGGGGGTGTCGATGATGTTGATGCGATAGCCGTTCCACTCGACGGTGCAGTGCTTGGACCGGATGGTGATGCCGCGCTCGCGCTCGATTTCGTTGCTGTCCATCACGCGATCCGCCATGTGGGCGTTGTCGCGGAACGTATGCGTCGCACGGAAAACACCGTCGATCAGCGTGGTTTTGCCATGGTCAATGTGCGCCACGATGGCCACATTGCGGATCTGCTCAACAGACGCCATACAAATGATTTCCTCGGGTACATCGAGTTGTCGTCGATGGGGTAGGGACGTTGCCAAAGAAGAGGCCGCAAACTATAACCCGCGGACGGGGTAAAACGCAAACCGCCTGTTCGGGATTCGGTTGTCCCGGATCGCAGGATGCGCACATCGAAAGGGGTCACGACACGTCGCAGGCCCGCTGTGAACCCGCCGTGGGAGCTGTGCTATAGTGCGAATCATCGTAATCGCCAAAGGGATTGCCATCTGCCATGCAACCACTGAACCCAGCCACGCCCCCGCCGTCAGGCGCCGCAACACCGGCGGCCCGGGCCTTCGCCGCACCGGCCGCCACCGTGTTTGTCCCGGACGGCGCTCCTGAACCCGGAGCGCTGGCCCGCACCACGCACCTGGCGGTCGCCGCGCATCAGGACGACATCGAAATCATGGCCTTTGACGGCATTCGCGCGTGTTTTCAGCAGTCCGATCGCTGGTTCACGGGCGTCGTGATGACCGACGGCCGCGGGTCACCCCGCGATGGCCTGTACAAAGACCTCAGCGACGCGGCCATGGCGGAACTGCGGCGCCGGGAACAGTACAAGGCCGCCATGGTCGGCGAATACGCGGCGATGGTGTCGCTGGGCTACCCGAGCAGCGCTCTGAAGGATGCTGCCCAGTCCGGGCCGGTGGACGACCTCGTCGCCCTGTTCGAAGCGACGCGGCCCGAGGTGGTGTACACCCACAATCTGGCCGACAAACACGATACGCATGTCGCGCTGACGCTGCGCGCGATCGCCGCCCTGCGGCGGTTGCCCCGGGAGGCCCGGCCCGCCCGGCTCTACGGTTGCGAGGTCTGGCGCGATCTGGACTGGATGATCGACGCGGACAAGGTCGTTCTTGACGTCAGCGACCAGGAAAACATCCAGGCGGCGCTTTTAGGCGTGTTCGATTCACAGATTCGCGGCGGCAAACGGTACGACCTGGCGACGCTCGGCCGGCAGCGCGCCCATGCCACCTACCACGCGTCCCATGGCGTCGACGCGGCCACCGGCGTCAGCCTGGCGATGGACCTCACGCCGCTCATGGCCGACGACACCCTCGACCCCGCCGCCTACACGCTGGAGCACGTTGACCGCTTCCGCGCGGACGTCGCCCGGCGCATCGCCGCGTTCACGTGAGCAACACGATGCGCGCCTTCATCAGCACAGTCGGCACGGTACTGCTCGCACTAGCCGCCACGGCCTGCGGCCCGTCGCAGGCGGACCGGGATCCGCAACCCTACACGCGGATCGTCACCTTCGCGCCCAACCTCACCGAGATCGTCTACGCCCTCGGCGAGGGCCACCGCGTGGTGGGCGTGTCGTCGTTCTGCACCTATCCGCCGGAGGTCATGGCCGGCGACATCGTGCGGCTGGGCGGCCATTTCAACCCGAACCTGGAGCGCCTGGCCGCGCTTCGCCCCGATCTCGTGCTGCTCGAGGGCGCGCACGCCCAGGTGGCCGAGTTCGCCCGGTTGCAGCGCATCCAGACCGTCAACCTGCCGATCGATTCGCTGGCAACACTGGATGCGGGCATTGCGACACTGGGGCTGCTGCTGGACTGCAAGACCGCTGCCGACGAACTCCGGCGCTCGATTCAGCGCGATCTGGACGAGGTGCGCGCATCCGTCCGCGACCAGTCCCCGCCGCGCGTCCTGATCATCTCGTCGCGCACCGAGCACCATCTCGACACCTTGTTCACCGTCGGGGGCCCGTCCTTTCTGTCCGAACTCGTGACCTTGGCCGGGGGCGTCAACGTCTTCGACGATGCGCCCCAGCCCTATTTCGAGGCGTCCAAGGAGACGGTCGTCATGCGTGCGCCAGACGTTGTGCTCGAGTTTCACCCGGGCGAGAACCTCTCGGAGGCACAGCAGGAGCGCTTTCGCGGCGACTGGCAGGCGTTGCCGTCGCTGCCCGCGGTCCGAAACGGCCGAGTCCATCTGATCTTGGAAGATTTCGTCCTGATCCCCGGCCCGCGGGTCGTTCTGACCGCGCGCACGCTGGCCGGTCTGCTGCATCCCGGCGCCACGCAGGACCGCCCATGAGCAACCGGCTGACAGCGGAGGGCATCACCTTCGGTTACGAGCCGGCGCAGCCGGTGCTGCGCAACGTGAGCGCCGCCGTGACCACCGGCAGCCTGCTCGGGGTGGTCGGCCCGAACGGATCGGGCAAGAGCACGCTGCTGCGCATCCTCGGCGGACTGATCAAGCCGCAGACGGGGCACGTCGCGCTCAACGGGCGCCCGCTGGCGGCCACCCCGCGCCTCCAGCGCGCCAAATCGATCGGATTCCTGCCGCAAACCGTGAACCCGGCCTTCTCGCTCAACGTGTTCGAGGTGGTATGTCTCGGCAGGTACCCGCACACGGGCCCACTGATGAGCCTGCAAGCCGCGGACCTGCACGTCGTCGAGGCCTGTATCCGCGATACCCAGATTGGCGGACTGCGCCACCGCGATTTCATGACCCTCAGCGGCGGCGAACGGCAACGTGTGCTACTGGCCAGCGTGCTGGCGCAGGAACCCGCGCTGCTGCTCCTCGACGAACCGACCTCGGCCCTCGACATCCACCACCAGTTTCATTTTTTCGGTCTGCTACGGCGCTTGACGGCCAAGGGTTACGGCGTGTGCGTCGTCACGCATGACCTGAACCTGGCGGCACTCTTCTGCAACGAACTGCTTCTCCTCTCGCCCGAGCACGGGGTGCTGGCCCACGGCGCACCGAAGACCGTGCTCACCGAGGACCACCTCAGCAGTGCCTACGGCGGGACGATCCGCGTCTGCCGCCACCCGCTCACGGGCGCGCCGCTCGTTTCCGCCGAATGGCCAGACCAGGAGCCGTCGCCATGAAGCCCGTGCGAAAAGGACGGCTGGGACTGCTGCTCGGCGCGTCGGCGGGCGTGGCGGTGCTCAGTCTGCTCGTGGGCGCCGAGTCCATCTCGATCGCCGACGCCTGGCACGCCTGGCGGAGCGGCGTGCCGGCCTACGAATCGCCCAGCCTGGGCATTCTCCTGTACCAGCGGCTGCCGCGCACCCTCGCGGCACTGCTGACCGGCGGCGGACTGGCGCTGGTGGGCGCCACCTTCCAGGCCCTGCTGCGTAATCCGCTCGCTACGCCGTACACACTCGGCATGGCGAGCGCGGGCGCGCTGGGCGCGTGGATCGCGACCATCGTGTTCCCCGCGGGCTGGGTTCTGCTCGGATTCAGCCCGGTCCAGGCGCTCGCCTTTGTGTTCGCCGCGCTCAACATGTCGCTGGTCTACGCCATGGCCCTGCGGCGGCGACGCCTGTCGCCCGCGGTACTGCTCCTGGCGGGGGTGACCCTCGGCATGATCGCCAACGCGGGCATCCTGTTCATGCGCTACCTGGCGCGCCCGGACCAGCTCATCATGATGGACCGCTGGCTCATGGGCGCGGTGGATGTGCTCGGATTCGAGCCGGTCATCGTCCTGGCGGTGGGCGTGCTGCCCTGCTCGGCCCTGCTGCTGGCGCAGGGGGCCAAGTTTGACCAACTGGGCTTCGACCCCGAGATGGCCTCGGCGCGCGGCGTCCATGTCGGACGGCTCCAGTTCGTCACCTTTGCCGTCGGGTCGTTCATGACCGCCATCATCGTCTCGAAGGTCGGACCGATCGGTTTTGTCGGGCTGATCGTGCCGCACGCGGTGCGCAGCCTCACGGGGTCGCGGCACCGCCTCCTGATGGTCGTGAGCTTCATCGCCGGCGGCGGATTCCTCTGCCTCAGCGACATTGCCGCCCGCAAACTCGTGGCCCAGGAACTCCCCATTGGCGTCGTCACGGCCCTGGTCGGCGGCCCCTTCTTTCTGTCGCTGCTCCTTCGCCGGAAACTGACCGACTGGGAATGGTGACGTCCGTTCAGCCCGCGGCGTGGGCCTTGGGCAGCACCAGCGGACCGACACGCTCCGCGCCGGTACAGGCAGCCCCCGGGAAGGTACCGCGGAGCCCCGTCTCGGCCAGCGTGTCCTGAATCCGCGCGGGCCGCCCCCAGTCGCACCACTGGACCCCTGTCATCGGCAGCGCCACGATGCGCCGGACCGCCTGCTGCACGATGTCCCGCGAGAAATCGGCCGTGGGCAGGTCCTGATAGGCCTGGTGAAGCGCGACCAGCTCGTGCATCGGCCGCATGGGCGAATCCGCGCACCGCCGGCGCAGCCCCCGGTAGCCGTCGAGCGCGCTCACGACCTCGGGCGTGTACTGCGCGCCAAGCTCCCACAGCGTCTGTCCCCGCGCCGCCATGACCATCGTGTTCCACAGGTACCCCTCGGACAGATAGCGCTCCGCGTCCTTCCTCTGCGGTTTCTCCTCAAACCCTTCTACCGGCAGCGCCCCCGCGATCCCTTTCGCCGTGGGGTCAATGTGAATCCAGCCGTATTCCGTCTCGGGACGTGTGGCCCGCGCGGCCACCGTCACAAGACGGCGGGGTTGCCGGTGCGCGATCTCGACCGCGTGCCGCAAGACACCGACAAAGCGCGACTCGGGACATACGAAGTGGTCGGACGGCACCACCAGCACGACGGCCTCCGGATCACGATCGAGGACGTGCGCCAGCGGCAGCAGCACCCCGGCGGCGGTCCCGCGGTCCGCCGGCTGCTCGAGCACCGTGCCATAGCGCCCGGCCTGTCTGTCGCGTCCGAGGTAACGGCCGTGGCCGGGGCCAATCAGGGTGAGCACGCGGGCCGACGGGACTACCCGCATGGCGCGGTCCACCGCGTGCTGGAGCATGGTGCGCGAACCCACGAAGGCGCAGTATTGTTTGGGCCGGGCCTCGCCCAGCCATTGCTGGATGAACGGTCGCATCCGCTCGCCCTTGCCGCCCGAAAGGACAATGGCCCAAACATGTTCCGCGCTGCTCGTGGTCATGGCTCACCCTTTTCCGGTTGCGATTTGGCCTTCGGAAAGCGTCTCGCCGGCGAGGTCGGCTGGGGATCTGTTGACACGTTCATTGTGGCACGGCAGCGCCCGCGCGACAATGGGGGAAAAGCTTAATGTTCCCTGGGGACGCGTGCGGTAATGACCGCTGCGCACATCTCTACGACCCCGCAAACACCCGGATATGGCGCGGCCGCACAAAGGCCCGGCTGCCGGGCTGGAGGTCCATCGTCGCGAAGCGCTCCTGCGAGATCTCCGCCGTCAGCGACTGCCCGTCATCGGTCTGCAACTCGACCCGCACCAGCGCGCCCGCAGACTGCACCCGGACCACGGTCCCCGACAACGCGGGCATCCCGTTGGTCTTGGTATCAAGCGTCAGGTCATGCGGCCGCACGAACACCCGCGCGTCCCCGGCGACCTGGCTGCGCTCCTGCGGATAGGGCAGTTCGAACGAACCAAAACTCACCGTGCCTGAATGCAAGCGTCCGTGGAAGTCGTTCGTCTCGCCCAGGAAACGCATGACGAACTCCGTGCTCGGATGGTGGAACACCTCCTCGGGCGTGCCGACCTGCTCGATGCGTCCACGGTTCATCACCACCACGCGGTCGGCAACTTCCAGCGCCTCGTCCTGGTCGTGCGTCACAAACACGCTGGTGACGTGAAGCTCGTCGTGGAGCCGCCGCAGCCATGCACGCAACTCCTTGCGCACCCGCGCATCCAGCGCCCCGAACGGCTCGTCGAGCAGCAGTACCTTCGGCTCGACCGCGAGCGCCCGCGCGAGCGCGACCCGCTGCCGCTGCCCGCCCGAAAGCTGGTCCGGATACCGGTTCGCGAGCCCCTCGAGCTGCACCAGCCGCAGCAGTTCGTGCACCTTCTCCTGGATGGCCTTCTTGCCCGGCCGCTGGGCCCGGGGCTTCACGCGCAATCCAAACGCCACGTTTCCAAATACCGTCATGTGACGAAACAGGGCATAGTGCTGAAACACGAACCCCACCTTGCGCTGCCGGACACCGTGTCCGCCGACATCGTCGCCGTGGAACAGGATGTTCGCGTCCGGATGCGGATCCGGCGCCTCGAGTCCGGCGATGATCCGGAGCAGGGTCGTCTTGCCCGACCCCGACGGCCCCAACAGCGCGACGAGCTCGCCCGTGGTCACGTCGAGGCTCACGTCGTCCAGCGCCGTGAAGCTCCCGAAGGTCTTGGTAATGTGCGATACATGAATGCTCATGACTGGGCCTCCTGCTGGATTCCGGTCGCCACGCCGGTTCCCGCGCGCCGGCTTCGTGCCTCATGCCACTCGACGACGGCCTTGACGGTCAACGTCACCAGCGCGAGCATCGCCAACAGCGACGCGATGGCAAACGATGCGGTAAACATGTAGTCGTTGTAGAGCACCTCGATGTGCAGCGGCACGGTGTTGGTTTCCCCGCGGATGCGGCCGGAGACCACGTACACCGATCCGAACTCGCCCATCGCGCGCGCCGTGCACAGGATGACGCCGTACAGCAGCCCCCATTTGATGTTCGGCAGGGTGACCCGCCAGAAGGTCTGCCAGCCGCTGGCGCCGAGTATCAACGCCCCTTCCTCTTCCTGGGCGCCCTGCGCCTGCATCAGCGGAACCAGTTCGCGCACGACGAAGGGCATCGTCCCGAACAGGGTCACGAGCACGATCGCCACCGGCGTGAAAATGATCCGTATGTCCCACGCACTCAGCAACGGCCCGAACCAGCCGCGCGCACCGAACAGAAGCACGAACACCATCCCCGCGGCCACCGGGGATATCGCGAACGGCAGGTCGATGAGCGTGACCAGCACATTCTTGCCGCGAAACTGGAACTTGGCAATGGCCCACGCGGCGATGACCCCGAACACGGTGTTGACGGGCACCACGATCGCCGCGGTCATCAGGGTCAACCGGATCGCGGCCAGCGCATCGGGCTCGCGAATGGCACGCAGGTACACCGCGAGGCCTTCACCAAAGGCGTAGGTAAAGATCAACACCAGCGGCAGCACCAGAAACAGGCCCATGAACCCCAAGGCCACCGCGATGAGCAGCACGCGCACCAGCGGCGACTCACCGGACGCCCGCTGCACGGCGGTCAATGAATGCGTCGTACTCACAGATGTCCCCTCCGGGTCCACCATTGCAGACCGTTTACCGCAAGCAACAGCACGAAGGCCGCCAGCAGCATGACCACGCCCACCGCGGTGGCCCCGGCGTAGTCGTATTGTTCGAGCTTGGTCACGATGACCAGGGGGGCGATCTCCGTCTTGCCGGGCATGTTGCCCGCGATGAAGATCACCGACCCGTACTCGCCGATGGCCCGCGCAAAGGCCATGGTGAAGCCCGTCAGCAACGCCGGCAGGGCCGTGGGAAACAGCACCCGCCGGAAGGTCTGCCACCGCGATGCGCCCAGGCTCGCCGCCGCCTCTTCGAGCTCCTGCTCCATGTCCTCGAGGGCCGGCTGCACGGTGCGCACCACGAAGGGCAGCCCAATCAGCGTCAACGCGACCACCACGCCCGGCCACGCGTAGGCAATGCGGACGCCGAACATCTCGAACCAGCGCCCGACCCACCCGTTGCGTGCGTACAGGGTCGCCAGGGCAATGCCGGAGACCGCCGTCGGCAACGCAAAGGGCAGGTCCACCAGCGCGTCCACCAGGCGTTTGCCCGGGAAACGGTAGCGCACCAGCACCCACGCCACGATGAAACCGAATACGGCGTTAAGCAGGGCGCCCGCGAGCGACGCGCCAAAACTGAGCCGGTACGACGCCAGCACGCGCGGGTCGAGCACGGCCTTGGCCCAGAACTCCTCCAGGGAGATGCGCGACGCCGTCAGGAGCAGTCCGCCTATCGGCAAGAGCAGCAGCACACTGACATACAGGAGCGTCAGCCCCATCGTCAGCCGGAACCCCGGCAGCACGCCGCGCTGATGAACGCTGATCACACTCATGACACCCTCTGTTCCCGTCAGTTCCCGTAGATTTCGTCAAAGGTGCCGCCGTCGCGGAAATGCACCGCGTTCGCCTTCGCCCAGCCGCCAAAGACCGCGTCGATGGTGAACAGCTCGATGTCGGGGAACTGGCTCTTGTACTTCGCGGCCGCCTCCGGTGACACGGGCCGGTAGTAATGGCGGCCCGCCAAATCCTGCCCGGTCTCCGAATACAGGAAGTCCAGGTATGCCCGGGCCAGATCCGCCGTGCCGTGCTTGGCCACGTTCTTGTCCACCCAGGCCACCGTGGGCTCCGCGAGGATGCTGACCTCGGGAACGATCATCTCCAGTCCCGCCTGATCCAGATCACGGCTCCCAAGAAGGATCTCGTTCTCCCAATTGATCAGCACGTCACCGATCTCGCGCTGCACGAACGTGTTGGTCGCGCCGCGGGCGCCGGTGTCCAGCACCGGGACGTTGCGGTAGACCTTCGCCACGAACGCGCGCGCCTTGGCCTGGGCCGCCTGCACCTCGGGTGCTTCCGGCGACTGCTGGAGCGTCTCCGCGAAGTCCGGCCCCAGTTCCTTGCGCAGGACGCTGCCCCACAGCGCCAGATAGTTCCAGCGCGCCACGCCCGAGGTCTTCGGATTGGGCGTTATCACCTCCACACCTTCGCGCGCCAGGTCGTCCCACGAGCGGATGCCCTTCGGATTGCCTTTGCGCACCAGAAAGGCCAGCGTCGACGAGTACGGCGCGCTGTTGTGCGGCAGCCGCGTCTGCCAGTTCGCGGGCAGCAGGTCGCTGTTCTCGACGATGGCGTCGATGTCCGCCGCCAAGGCCAGCGTGACGACGTCCGCTTCGAGTCCGTCGATCACGGCGCGCGCCTGGCTGCCCGATCCGCCGTGGGACATGCGCACCGTCACCTTCCCGCCTGTTGTCGATTCCCAGTGCTTGGCAAAGGCCTCGTTGAACTCGCGGTACAGCTCGCGGGTGGGGTCGTACGAGACATTGAGCAGGGTCTGGGCGGCTGCTTGGCCCGCGGCCCCCAGCACCAGCACGGACACCAAAATGCCCGCAACAATCGATGTGTGTCGTCTGATTCTGAAACCCATGTCTATTTCCTTTCGTCAGAGTGGACTTGCCACCAGAGCTGGTTACTCAGGATTCTTGTCTTCCAGCAACCCCTGCCACACGTTCAGCGAATTGCCCCACGAGGACACCGAGCCCGCGAGTGCGGTCAGCACGACGGCCTTCTGTTGCCACACGAGCAACGACGCCTGTACGGGGGCCACGCGGGTTGTCGATACGTGAGTGATGTGTTTCATGACGTCTTCTCCTTGCTTCCGTTGTTGTTGCTAGAATTCGACCTGGAAACGCGTATGCAACGCGTCAAAGGTCCCTTCATACAGATCGTGGTCCACGAAATTGCGCGTGAGGTTCCAGGTGATGCGCGCGTTCGGATTCAGGTACCAGTTCAGCCCAAGCGTCGCCGCGTCGTGCTGGCCCGCGCGCAACCACCCGTCGTTCAGGTCCACACTGCTCCAGCGCGCGGCCACCTCCCACGCACCCCAGCCGCGCTCCTCGCCCGTCTTCCAGCGCACGTTGTTCTTCGGGGTCACCCGGTCAAACAGGCCCGAGGTATTCCGGTATGGCCGGTGTTCACCGGTCAGGAAGTACGAGGCCTGCGCGTAGTAGCCGTCGACGCTCAAGCTGCCGCCAAAGGTGGTGTCCACGTCGGACCGGATGTACTCGCCCTGCACCGAGAAGGGACCGTAGACCGCCGCCAGCTCGCCGCCGAAGAGATCAACCGTCTCGGCGCGCGCGTCCCGCAGGCGGAAGCTCGGCGGCAGGTTGTCCGTGTCCGCGTAGCGGAACAGCGCCAGACGGCTCTCCGGGCGCAGCCCGTAGCGCAGCGCGGCGCCGTCGGGATTGCGGTGACTGTACGAGAGCCCCACATGCACCAGCCTGCGGCCGTCTTCTTCGTAATACGGCAGGCCCGTCACGCGGCTTGTAACGATGTAGCCCTGGTCCTCGTCGGAATCGTTGGAGCTGGGCCAGTCGTCCGTTTCCTTGAAGACGCCCAGCGCCAGTGTCAGGCGCTCCTTCTCCGGATCGCCCAGGAGGGCGTCGCTGATCTGGATGCCCGCGTTGCGCCCCGGCACGAAGACGTTGGCCAGGGACCGCTCGACAAAGGTCCGGTTGGCGATGCCCGTCAGTTCCTCGAGCGAGAACGGCTCGCGGAAATGACCTGCCCGTATGTCAAACGCGCGCTCACCTCCCCAAGGGATGCCCAGGTAGTCGATGTAGACATCCCGAAACACCGGCGTGTCCTGCCCGTTCTGGCCCGCGAAATCGTACTCGGCCCGGAAGCCGACATTCTCGGTCAGTTTCCCCTGTAGCCGGATGCGCGCGAAGCGGAACCCCGTGCCGTCCTGCTCATCCCCCACCGCCTGCTTCAGTTCGTCGTCCTGGCGGAACCACGCCATGTCATAACCCACACTTCCCCCCACGCGCAGCTCATAGCTCTTGTCGGCCGAGGACACCCGCAGACCGCCGGGGCCGACACTCAGGACCGGGGCCTTCTTCTTCTCCTCGGCCGCCGCCTCCGTGTCCTGCTGCAATTTCGCCTCGATGGCCTGAATGGCCTCGCTCAGTTCCGCCACCTTGGCCTTGAGCTCAGCAAGCTCCTGAGCCGACGTCGCCACGACCTCGGTGTCCGCTGCCCAGGACGACGATCCGGAAAGCGCCAGCCCCAAGCCGAACACTGCCACCAACCAATACCGGGTCTTCATCTCCCACCTCCTTCCGCTGACTGGTGTACTCCTGCCCAACTAGAGCAAAGCGCGTGCCAGTTTATAGACTTCTGCACCAAATCACGTGTAAAACATTTATTTACAGCATATTATGCAATGTCCACTTCCACTTGCGAAGGCGCGCATTCCGTCATATTGCATCGTCGTCTTTTATATGCGATAGTATTTCTCCATCACATACAACAGGAGGTGCCATGGAACGGTACAATGAGCTGCTGCTGACGGTCTGGCGCGAGGCCTGCCGCCACATCGATATTGGGGAATCAACACGCACCATCACGACACTGCTGCGCGCGCATATGCCCCTCGCGCAAGTACTCGTGCGGCGGGTGGACACGGAGCAGCACGCCTTGGAGACCGTCGCCTTGGGCCTGCCGGAGGCCGCCGGGCCAACGACATCCCACTCCACGCTTGACGACATTAAATGGAAGCGCTTCTGCGAGATATGCCGGGACGGCGCGGTAGTCGAGGCCACCTCGGCGGACGCGCTGCCGCCGGTGTGGCGCGAGGCCGCAGCGTGGCATGCGGCAGGACCTGTACTGGCAGGTCCCTTGCGCAGAGGCACACACCCCGCCGGGGTCCTGGTACTGGCCGGGCGGCCTGGCGAACCCTTCAGTCCGCGCCACATGGACATGACGGCCGCCCTCCTGGACCCTTTTGCGACGGCCCTCGAGAATCATCACCGGCTGCACGAGATGGATCGTCTGCGCGAATCGGCCGAGGCCGACAAGGAATCGCTGCTCACCCGTCTCGGGCGCAAGGACATCGCGGACACCGTCATCGGCGCGGACGGCGGGCTCCGGCCGGTGTTCGAACGCATCGAGCGGGTGGCCCCGTCGGACGTGCCGGTCCTGTTCTTCGGCGAATCCGGCACAGGCAAGGAACTGATGGCCCGCGCGATCCACACCCGCTCACGCCGTCACGACGGCCCGATCATCCGCGTCAACTGCGGCGCCATTCCACCCGACCTCCTGGACTCGCATCTGTTCGGGCACGAGCGCGGGGCCTTCACGGGCGCCGTCGAGGACCGCAAGGGCTGGTTCGAGCGCGCCGACGGCGGCACGCTGTTTCTGGACGAAATCGGCGAGCTGCCGCTGCTGGCGCAGGTGCGGCTGCTGCGCATCCTGCAGGACGGCTGGCTCGAGCGGGTCGGCGGCAGCACCCCCGTCAAGACCGATGTCCGCGTCGTCGCCGCCACGCACCAGGATTTGGCCAACATGGTGGCGACCGGCCGTTTCCGCGAGGACCTGTGGTACCGCCTGGCCGTCTTTCCCATCGTGCTGCCGCCCTTGCGTCAGCGCCTTCAGGACATGCCGCTGCTGGCGCGCCACTTCGCCGAGCGCGCCGCCCACCGCTTTGGGCTCTCCCTGGTCTATCCGACGGATGCGGACATCCAGACCCTGTGCGGGTACCGGTGGCCGGGCAATGTGCGTGAACTGGGCACGGTAATCGACCGCGCGGCCATCCTCGGCGAGGGACACCGCCTCGAGATCGAAGCGGCGCTCGGCATCAGCCATCCCGTCGAGTCCCCCCCCACCGCCTCGGCGTCCCCGCGCGATACCCACGGCCGCCCCTTCCTCACCTTGGACGACGCCATGCGCCGGCACATCGAGGCGGCGCTCGCGCACACCCAGGGACGGGTCGAGGGACCGGGCGGGGCCGCGCGCCTGCTGGACATCAACCCCCACACCCTGCGCGGCCGCATGCGCAAGCTCGGCATCGACTACCGGCGCCTGCGCCCGCACTGAAACATGTCACCAATCCGGTCCTCGCGGCGTCTTTATTGTGGACATCGCGAAAGTGGGGAGACACAGGGCGCAACCGGAGTGGTCAGCCGTGAAGAATGCAGTACTGGACGTGTGTATCGTTGCCGTGTTCATTGGCGCAGCCGCGTGCTACATTTTGGGGGCGCACCTGCCCGGGAGGCCCGAGCGGGACGTCACTCCGGCCAGGACCGTGCATGTCCCGGGGGGCGCCGGTCTCAGCATCCTTACGCCGCCTGAGACCCCTCCGGCCGCCATGGACCTGCGCGCGTGACGCCTGCCTCCCGCTCGCGATGCGGACCGTGGTAGACTGGCCGCCATGCAGCGCGTGTATCCAACCGTGATCATCCAGTGGCCCGATACGCCGTCCCCGGCGGTGAGCGATGCGCTCGCGGCGCTTCTCGCGGACCTCGTGAATCTGGGGTGGTCCGAAGAGCCCAAGAACGTTGGGCACGGGGCCGAGTGGCGGATCTACTTCGACAACGGCGCCGACGCCTCGACCGGTCTGACGGCGATACGCCGTTTCCTCTCGGAACAACGGCTCCAAGCGGCGGCCGACGTCGAGCACGTGGCGGACCGCGACTGGATGGAGGCCTTCCGCGAGTTCTTCCATGCCACGCGCGTGCCGCCCTGCTGGTGGATCGCGCCGCCGTGGGAAGCCGGCGCCGTGGCGCCCGGCCCGGGCGAGCACCTGCTCGTCATCCATCCCGGCCTGGCCTTCGGCACGGGGCTGCACGAGACGACGCGGCTGTGCCTCGAATTCATCGGCGGGTATCCGGACAAGCTGACGCGCGTGCTGGACGTCGGCGCCGGATCGGGCGTGCTGTCCATCGCGTGCGCGCGTCTCGGGGCAACGCAGGTGGAGGCCTTCGAGTTCGACGCAATGGCCGCCGACAACCTCCGCCAGAACCTCGCCCTCAACGGCGTGGAGGACGTCGTGCGCGTCCACGAAGCGGATTTCGCGGCCATCTCCGCCGCCCCGGCGTCCGTGGTGGTGTGCAACATGGAGCGGGTCCACTTCGCCCCGCTCCTCCCAGCCCTGTGTGCGGCCCTCCCACCCGGCGGCGTGCTCTTTGCCACGGGCTTCATCCAGCAGGGGCAGCAGGAAGTGGAACGCCTCTTCGCCGGGGCGGGTCTCCACGCCGACGGTCCGCGCCGCAATGGCGAATGGATCGGCTACCTCCTCCGCCACCGCGAGTAGCCCACGGAAGCAGGGCGGCCGCACGCGGGGACCATCCCGCGAGCTGGCTCAGGGCCGTCCCTTCGTGACGGCGTATGTCGCCGACAGTGTGCGCGCCGCGCCCGGCGCGAGCGGCTCCGCGGGGGCAATCACCTCCAGATTGACCTGCTTTGCCGGCCGGCTGGTGTCGAAATACCACAACAGGCCGCCCGCCTCCGCGGGATCGAAATCACATCGCACCGTCAGGTCCGCCTGCGGCGCATAGTAGGCCATGGCCGTGTGCGCGCCAACCGGAACATATTCGCCGTGGCTGAACGACCCGTGCGAGCACTCGCCCGCAATTATCCCCGCGTCCATATGCCGCCATTGCCCTTCCGCGGCAAACCAGACCTCGGGCCTGCCGGTCCCCAGCGTGCTGAACTCCGGATGCAGCTTCAGATTGCCCGGCAACGGCCCGGAAGTCGGGTTCGACAGGGTGGTCTCGATTTGAAGCGGCGCGACGCCCTCGGGGAGCGACATCCGGCGCCGGATCTCGAGACCGTCTGACGTGATCGCGCGCAGCACCAGATGCCGCGCCGACCGCTCGACAACTTCATAGGTCTCGGCGGGCGGACCTTCCGGTCTTCCCGGCGTGCTCACCCATTCCTCGAAGGTGCCGGGACCCGCGCCGTAGCGCGCGAAGCCGTTCAACAATTCCGCGCCCGTGGGCTTGTACTGCCACCGAAGAATGCTCCCCTGAAGCGCCGGGGCCACCCAGACGAGGTAGGCGTCGTTCTCGAGCGTCGCCAGTTCGGAGACCTGATGCCGCGGGCGCTCGAAGGTCACGTCGAAATGCCTCCGCAGATCCCCGTGATGCCAGGTTTCCTCATCCAGCTCGCGCACCCCGGCGGCCTCGAAAGCCGCAATCATGCTGTCGATACTGGGAGCCTCGGGCCGTTCGACGGTGATCGTGCCACCCTCTATCGTGACGTCCGGCGCGGCCTTCATCGCCGCGTAGTCCACGGACAGCTCCAGCAGGTGCACGCGTTCGCGCACCTCATCGGAGTTGGCCGCCGCCCGTGCATCGGCAAGGATGCCGCGGCCCGTGCGGACAAGATCGCTGTCAATCCACCACCCCGGGTCGTAGCAGGTCATCACCGCGCCGTTTGCCGCGGCCGCCTGCTGCTCGGCGTCGATGTAGCGGCGGACGTGCGGGGCCGCGTCCTCGTAATACAGCGCCAGGAATTCATCAATCACCGCGTCGGCATCCACGTTGGGGTCCCAGAGGGCCTTCGCGATGAGATAGGTGCGCAGAAGGGTGAACGCGCCCTTCGGCTCCGTGCATCCGCTCACGAAGACGCCCTCAACCTTGTTTTGTGCGAAGAAGCGGAGATTGGGCTGGATGACGTGGAGATTTGGATGCGGCCGGAACCAGGCGCGGTAGTTGGGCACGTAGTCGTACAGAAAAAGCCGCTCACTGATGGCCGCCCACCCCTTCAGCTCGGCGGCAAAGACGCTGTTTTCCGGCGAATCCGGGTCATCAAGGGGTTTGCTGGCATCGCACTCGATGCTGCAAAGCTGTACGATGACGTTCGACGCGGGCCGGACGGTCCTCGGCGGCTTGCGCGACCAGAGATAGGCATAGGTGATGATCTCCTTGTCCGGAAACTCCGCCGCGTAGCGCTCGGCCACACGGTTGATGCCGGTCATGAGGGCGCCCGCCCGGCTGTCCTCGGCGCCGTCGACCGCGGCACACTCGGGACACCGGCAGAAACCGAAATTGTCTTCCTGCATCACGCCCCAGATCGGTGTATCCGGCCGCTTCGCCACCCACTCGCGCAAGGTCTCCATGATCCGCTCCGGGACCTCCGGATTCGTCATGCACAGTTGCGCGTAGTGATTGCCAAAGTTGGCCTTATAGGCCGGCGTGCGCCAGTCCTCGCCCGCAGGGGCCACCCGCCGCCCGCCCATGAGGGAGTAATACTCGGGGTGGGTGTCGAAGAACCGGTCCGGCGGCACCAGCTCGTAGAGGTTGTGGCCGTTGCTGCCAATGTCAGGCACCCTCAGCCGGTGCGCGCGCTCAAACGCAGCCACCTGCTCCTTGGTCGCCCCGCGCCAGTTCCCGGTCCAGCGGTAACGGAACGCCGGGGTGTACTGGTAGTCGATGGCGGGCAACGACGGTGGCGCAGGCGGCACGTGCGTGATGTCGGGCGTGACCCAGCGCACGCCGAGATACCTTTCGAGGAAAACGTAGACCGCGTTGACGGCGCCGTCGCCTGCCCCGCCCGCCAACACAAGCCCCTTCAGGCCGTCCTGATCGACCGTGCGCAGATAGACGCCGCTCTCGCCCGGCAAATGATCCCGCACATGCTGCCCGAGTCCTTCGGGCAGCGCGGAATCGCCCACCCAGAATGCGATACCGCCATCGGCCTTGTCGCTCACCGGCGGGGTGTGACCGGTCACGCGCTGCCAATACAAGGCCAGGTCGTCGGCCGCGGCACGGTGCGCGGCCGGGGCATCCGCTGCCACGACGATCCGGATATCGCCGTACTCACCGGCGACCAGCCACGGGGTATCCGCGACAGCAAGGGACAGCGGCGCGACGACACACAACGCCATCAGAAGGCAACAACGCATAGATGATCTCCCATGATCACGACACAGGGCCAGAGACGTTACGGGCGGGCACAATGGTACCGTACGCGCCAGGGGGCATTCACGATTTGGTTTTCCGCGGATCCGCTACTTCTGCTTGAGCAGGTCGCGAATCTCGGCCAGGAGTATCTCCTCGCGCGACGGAACAGGCGCGGGCTCGGGAGCGGCCTCCTTCTTCCTCTTCAGCGTGTTCATCCCCTTAATAACCATGAAGATGGCAAAGGCGACGATCAGGAAGTCCACGGTCGCCTGGATGAACACGCCGTAATTCAGCGTCACCGCAGGCGTATCACCTACGGCCTCCTTCAGCGTGATCGCAAAGCTGGTGAAATCCACGCCCCCCAGCAGGATCCCCAACGGCGGCATGATGACGTCGGCAACGAACGAGGACACGATCTTGCCGAAGGCCGCGCCGATGATGATACCGACCGCCATGTCCACCACGTTGCCCCGCATGGCGAATTCTTTGAACTCTTTGATCATGCTCATGAACCGTCCCTCCGCTTTGTTGAATTGGTGTGGCACTGCCCCATCCTCGTCATTATACCCCGCGCGGACAGACAAACACCTCCTCGCCCCTCTCCCCCGCAGCCCGGCCTTGCGGTTGGCGTATCAGGCAACGTGCGAGCCCTGGCTTGCGCGCAACCGATCGGTCAAGGTGCGCAGGGCCTGCTCCTTGCTCTGGAGTTCCTCGCGCCACAGCGGATTGCGCGTGCGCCGCACCTCGACACGGGTCTGGGCCAGCGCGTCATCCGCCAGTTCGGCCAGCATCTCCCGCTCGTAGTCGGACAGCTCGACGTTCATGGGGATCACCTCCTTGGTCATCGCACTGCCACACAATCAGTATAGCCGATTCGCGCCATCACTTGCGGGACCCCCGCCGGTCTGCGTATCATGGCCTACCGGTAAGACATGGTAGGGCAATTGCTTAACTCAAGGCAGACACGACAGAGGGAGCGGCGCTATGCGATGCATCCGGGTGTCATCGAGCACACTTCTCATGGTATTGGCTGTGGCCGCGGGCACGGGCTGTGCGCCGTCCGCCGAGGAGGCGGCCACAACCCGCGAGAACGCCGCCGGGACCTACACGATCGCGGTCATCCCGAAGGGTACGACGCACGAATTCTGGAAGGCCGTCCGCGCCGGGGCCGACCAGGCCGCTGCGGAGCTCGGCGTGAACGTCATCTGGAAGGGACCGCTGCGCGAGGATGACCGCGACGCGCAAATCAGCGTGGTCGAGGATTTCATCAGCCGCGGCGTGTCGGGCATCGTCCTGGCCCCGCTTGATGACGTGGCGCTGCGCATGCCCGTGCAGGACGCCGTCGCGAAGGGCATCCCGGTCGTGATCTTCGACTCGGGACTCCAGAGCGACGCGTACGCGAGCTTCGTGGCCACGGACAACCGCAAGGCGGGCACGATGGCGGGCGATTACCTCGCGAAAATGCTGAACGGTCAGGGACGCGTGGCGATGCTCCGCTATCAGGAAGGCTCCGAGAGCACGATGAACCGCGAGGAAGGTTTCCTGGACGCGATCCGGCAGCACGAAGGTATCGCGGTTGTGAGCGCCAATCAGTACGGCGGCGCGACCACCGAAACCGCCTACCAGGCGTCGGAGAACCTGCTCGCCCGCATGGGCGCCCCGCTGGACGGGATCTTCTGCCCGAATGAGTCCACCACCTTCGGGATGCTGCGCGCCCTGCAGGACGCGGGCCTGGCGGGTCAGATCCGCTTCGTCGGCTTCGATACCTCGGACAAGATGGTGGCCGCCATGCGCGCCGGCGAGTTGAATGCCACCGTCGTGCAGAACCCGAGGAAGATGGGCTACCTGGGCGTTACCACCCTGGTCCAGCACCTGAACGGCGAGGCCGTCGAAAAACGGATTGACACCGGCGCCACGCTGGTAACCGCGGACAATCTGGACCAGCCCGATATCCAGGTATTGGTGAACCCGGGCGTGGAGCAGCCGTCGAGCGAGTGAGCCGCGAGACCCCTTGTCCGCCCCGCCTCGAGATGCGGGGCATCCACAAACGCTTCGGCGCGACACAGGCGCTGGCGGGGGTCGATTTTTCCGTCGCGCCGGGCGAGGTGGTGGCCCTCGTCGGCGAGAACGGCGCGGGCAAAAGCACGCTCATGAAGGTGCTGTCGGGCGCCCACGTGCCGGACGCCGGCGTCATGCGTCTGGACGGCCGGCCCTATCGTCCGGGCCACCCTCACGCGGCACGGATGGCGGGCGTCGCGATGGTGTACCAGGAGCTGTCGCTCGTTCCGCACCTGTCCGTCGCCGAGAACATCCTGCTGGGCATCGAACCGGTGCGCTGGGGGCTGCTCGGGTGGCGCGCGATGCGCGACCGCGCCCGGGACGCCCTCGATCGCGTGGGACACCCCGAGATCGACCCGGCCCAGCCCGCGCGGACGCTTTCCGTCGGCAACCAGCAGTTGGTGGAGATCGCGCGCGCGCTGGCCGCGGGTTCCCGGGTGCTGGTGCTCGACGAGCCGACCAGCAGCCTGCCGCGCGAGGACGTCACGCGGCTGTTCGAACTTGTGGACGCCCTCAAACACCAGGGCATCGGTGTCGTCTACATTTCCCACTTCATCGAAGAGGTACGGCGCGTCGCGGACCGCGTCGTGGTGCTGCGCGACGGGCAGACGGTGGGCGAGGGCCGTGCCGCGGAACTCGAGCCCGCCATGATCGTCGCCATGATGGTCGGGCGCGACATCGGCGAGATGTATCCGCACGGCACGCATACCCCCGGCGAAACCGTGCTGACCCTTGACCATCTTGCCGGACGCCGCCTGCCGGTCAACGCCACGCTGACCCTGCGGCGCGGCGAGGTCGTCGGCATTGCGGGGCTCATCGGCGCCGGGCGGACCGAGTTGCTCCGGACCATCTTCGGGCTGGATCCGGTGCGCCACGGCGCGATCACCGTCAAGGCGCTCACGGGCGCCGCGTCGCCGCAACAGCGCTGGACGCAAGGCGCGGGCATGCTCAGCGAGGACCGCAAGGGCGAAGGACTGGCCTTGAACGTCAGCATTGCCGACAACATCACGCTGTCGCGCCTGCGCGGCCTGGGGCCGCTCCGCATGGTCCTCCCGGCGCGCCAGCACGCCGCAAGCCGGACCTGGATCGACCAGCTCGACATCCGCTGCCAATCTCCCGGCCAGCCGGCCGGCGCCCTGTCTGGCGGAAACCAGCAGAAGGTGGCCTTTGCGCGGCTGCTGCATCACGACGTGGACCTGCTGCTGCTTGACGAGCCGACACGCGGCATCGATGTGGGCAGCAAGCAAATCATCTACCGCGTCATCGACGCGCTGGCATCGGGCGAAGGCCGGACCCGGCCGTGTGCGGTGCTGGTGGTGAGCAGCTATCTGCCGGAACTGCTCGGGATATGCGACCGCGTGGCGGTCATGCACCGCGGACGGCTCGGGCCGGCGCGGCCGGTATCGGAGGTAAACGAGCGTACGCTCATGCTCGAGGCAACGGGCACGGCCTTGGGAGGATCAACGGGTGCGCATTGATTGGCGGAAATGGATGAATACCTTCGGGCTGTTGCTCGCGCTCGTGGTCATCTACGGCGTCTTTGCACTGTTCCTGCCGAGTTTTCAGACCTCGCAGAACGCCATCACCATCGCGCGCCAGACAACCATCGTGGGCATCGCCGCCCTCGGAATGACCATCGTGATCATCTCCGGCGGAATCGACCTCTCCGTGGGCTCGATCATCGCGCTCAGCACCGTCGTCGTCGCCAAGGCCCTCGCCGCCGGCGCCCCGCCGCTCGCCGCGGCATTGGCCGGTGTCGCCGTGGCCGCGTGCTGCGGTCTGCTCACCGGCACACTCGTGACCGGCGCGCGCGTCGTGCCGTTCATCGTCACCCTCGGGATGCTGCTCGGCGTGCGCGGCGCCGCGAAGGGACTGGCCGATGAACAAAAGGTCGATGCCCCGCTGTCCGCGCTCAACAACCTGCTCGCGACCCTCGGGCCCGGCACGCGCTGGATGCTCGTCCCGCCCGGCGTGTGGATCATGGTGTTGCTCGCCTTGCTCGTCGCAGGACTGCTTCGCTACACCCGTTTTGGCCGCCACGTATTCGCCGTCGGAAGCAGCGAGGCAACTGCCCGCCTCTGCGGCGTCGCCGTGAGCCGGGTCAAGATCCTCGTCTACACGCTGAGCGCCGCATTTGCCGGACTGGCCGGCGTGATGCAGTTCAGCCGCCTCAGTGTCGGCGATCCCACCGTCGCCCAAGGGCTCGAACTGGATGTCATCGCGGCCGTGGTCATCGGCGGCGGCAGCCTCGCGGGCGGCGAAGGGTCGGTCGTGGGGTCGCTGGTCGGCGCCTTCATCATGACCGTGATCCGCTCGGGCTGTTCCCAGGCCGGGCTGCCCAACTGGGTCCAGGAAATCCTGACCGGCGTCATTATCGTGGCCGCCGTCGCCTTGGACCGCCTGCGTCACCGCCGGACGGGCTGACAACCCAAACAGTGAGGGCCGCGGGGGAGGCCGCGGCCCGGTACTGTGTTACTGCGGGGAAGGACCGTTCAGCTTCGGGCGTTGAGGATGGACGCCCCGTGCTGGTTGATCGGACGCGCTTCGGCGACGCCGCCCTCTTTGGCCGTCGCGGCGAACAACTCCGACCATGTGTCGCGCAGCGACGTGAGGTGCGCCAGGCATTCGTCGATCGGCTCGATGCCCTTGCGGATGTTGGCCTTGACCAGTAGGTGCTGGCAATACTCGTAGATGCGGTCGAGGTTGCGGGCCACCTCGCCGGTCTGCATGTTCAGGGCACCGCGCAGCTCGGCGATGATATCCTGGGCGCGGATGAGGTTGTTGTGGACGCCGTCCGCCTTCCCCTTCTGGATCTGACGCTTGGCTTCTTCGGCGCGTTGGATGGCTCCGTTGAAAAGCATCACGATGAGCTTGCCCTGTGACGTGGTCTCCACGTCCACCTGGCGATAGGCACCGATGTTCGCCGAAGCTGGCATGACTGCGTCTCCTGTGGTGTTACAGCAACCTCATCTGCGTGGCAAGGCCCGCAATGGCTGCATTTTGACTCTGAAAACCCGCCGAAAGCTGTTCGAGGCGGGCGAACTGCTGCCGCATACGGCCCTCGCGTTGCGTCAGCCGTTCCTCCAGCCGCCGGATCTGATCCTCGTGGGCACGTATCTGCTGATCGACCGTCCCATTGGACCGCACGCGGGCGTTGAGGAATCCGGTGGTCTTCGTCACCTCGTCCAGGAAGGTGAAGAACGCGTTCGCCACGCCGGTGTTGCCGTCGTTGTGGAACAGGTTCATCACGTTCGACGGGTCATCGTTGTACGCATTGAGGAACGCGTCGCGATCGAGCGTCAACTGACTGACCGCGGCCGAATCGAAGGTGCTGCCCGTGCTGATGCCGATGCTGGACAGGTTCGTGTACTCCCCGCTGATGCCGGTGACGGTGCTGAAAACGGTGTTGCGCAGATAGCTTTCGATCGAGCGGATGCCGCCGTCCGCGCGCAGGCTGCCGCTGCTGCCGGTCAATTCGCTGACCTTCGACACGGCGTCGTTGAACGCCGTCAGGAATCCCTGTATCTGCTCGACGACGGCATCGTCGTCGTTGGATACGTTGATGGTCGTCGTGCCGACGCTGGTCATCGTGAGGGTGATCCCGCCGATGGCATCGCTGACCTCGTTGGTGTTGCGGGTCTGGAGCGGACCGTTGTTGACCCGGAACTGCGCGTCAACCCCGGCGGTCTGGGTGGCGGAGGTCAGACCCGCCACATCGAGGAAATTGCTGGTGCCCGACTCGAAGTTGATCGTGCGGCTTCCCAGCACCTTGGACACGACGCGGATCGAGTCCGTCGCCGAGTCGTAGCTTGCGGTCACCTGCGCGTCCGAACCGTTGATCCGGCCGATCACGTCCGCAAGACTGTCGGTCGTCGGGTCGATGTCGATCGCCACACCGTTGATCCGGAAATTGCCCGCGGTAAGCGCGCCGTTGCGGAAACCGACCTGATCCAGCTTGTCCGACGTGCTGACGGAACCCAAATTGCGCGTGCTGGTGAGCACCGTCGAGCCGTTGCCGCCGGTGGACTGCGTGGCCTGACGCACGTTCAGGATTGACAGGAAATTCGACTCGTCGCCGTCGGCCCCGAGATTCACCAGGCTGGTGTTGCCTGCCGCCGTGTTCTCGAACGTGACCTTGTCCGTTCCGGCGTCATAGGTGGCCGTCACGCCGGCGCTGCTGCCGTTGATCGCGGCAAGAACATCGTTCAGGCTCTGTGTGGCCGGATCCACGGTGAACTGCACGCCATTGATCGTAAAGGTGCCTGCGGTCACGTCGGCGGCGAAGCCGCTGTCGTTGAGCGCCGCGTTGGGATTGATCCCCGCGCCCAGCGACGTGCTGCCCTTGGCCTCGGTGGCGCTCGCCAGCGTCACGACCTCGACGGCGTAGGAACCGAGCACGGGGTTCTCGCGCACCGTGGCGGTGGCGATCTTCTCTTCGGTCGATGTTGTGGCGAATTTGTTGAAAACAACGCCCAGCCGGAAGTCCTGCGAGCGGTTCCGAAGGGTCTGAAGCGAGGCACGGAGGTCGCGCAGAGCAGTGCGCTGCCGTTCGAGCGCGGTGATGCGGTCGCGTACGCGCTGGATGGGCTGGCGCTCGATCTGCATGATCTGCGAGATGAGACTGTTGCTGTCGAGCCCCGAGATGAGCCCGCCGACGCTGAATCCACCGCCCATACGCCCTGTCCTCCAATTTCGAGCTTTGGTTGCCGGGTAATCCCGGACACCAAGGCACGCCCCTCTTATCGACAACGGAGCCGCATTACTTTAGCACCGTCGCGGTGGCATCCCAAATCGCTGACTTCAAATGTGTTAAATGCCGACGAACGGGCTCACGACACGCCCGCCTAGCCCTGAACCAGACTCGACAGTTGCAGGATCGGCATGAACAGCGCAATCACGATGCCGCCGACCACGAGGCCCATGACCGCGATGAGCAGCGGCTCGATCAGGCTGGTCAGGCCGTCAACGGTGGCCTTGACCTCGGAGTCGAAGAAGTCCGAGACCTTGGTGAGCATCTGCTCGAGCGCACCGGTCTTCTCGCCAATGCCAATCATCCGCGTGACCATGGCTGGAAACTCGCCGGAGCGCGCCAAGGGATCGGCGAGGGTCTCGCCGTTTCGGACGCTGTCGCCCGCGTGGCGGATGGCCGTCGCGAAGACTTCATTGCCGGCCGTGCGCTCGACAATCTCGAGGGCCTGCAGGATTGGCACGCCGCTGCGGGTCAGCGTGCTCAAGGTGCGCGAAAAACGGCTGATGGCCACCTTGCGCAGCAGTTTGCCAAAGACAGGAAGCCGCAGCTTGAGAGCGTCGAGCTGCATGCGGCCGGGCGGGGTCTTCCCGTAGATCCGGACGCCGATGACACCGGCGATGATCGCCGCCAGAAGGACCAGCGCGAAGCGGCTCCGCAACGTCTCGCTTATCAGAATCAGCAGCCGGGTCGGGGCGGGGAGTTCGCGGTCAAAGCTCGCAAAGATGTCCGCGAACTGCGGTACCACGAACACGATCAGCCCCACAGCGATGACAACAATAAGGAAAAAGGCCGCGACCGGGTAGGTCATGGCCGACCGGATGCGCCGCTTCAACTCCTCGGTCGCCTCGATGTAGTCGGCGAGCTGGAGCAGGACCCCGTCCAGGTCGCCGCCCGCCTCACCGGCCCGCACCATGCTCACGTAAAGGTCAGGGAAGGCGCGCGGATGCTTCCGCAGCGCCTCCGAAAACGTCTCGCCGCCTTCGACGTCGCTGGCGATCTCGCGAATGATGCCAGCGAAGTTGACGTCCTCCGTCTGCTCGGCCAGAATGTCCAGCCCCTGCAACAGCGGCAAACCGGCGTTGATGATCGTCGAAAGCTGGCGGGTGAAGACCATCAGCTCGGCGTTCTTGACCCGGCGGCCCCTCCCGGCGCGCCGAAGCGCGGACCGCTTCTCCTGCACCACATCGGGCACAAATCCCCTGGATTGAAGCATTTGCATGGCCGCCTTGCGGTTTTCGGCCGTGAGGCTTCCGGTCGTCTTCTTTCCGTCGCGGGCGCGCGCTGTATAGGCATAGGTTGGCATGCGGTACTCCCTTTCAAGATATCACACCAAGTATAGGCCAATACTGCGGTTTTGGCAAGTGATTTCTCGGGATATCCGGCTCCCGGACCACTAAAAACCCTGAATTTACCCTATCCGAGCACCGGGTTTGCGATGAGCACCGGCTTCATCCGCTCTTCGAGCGCCGGCATTGCGGCGTGGGGGTATCCGATGGCCTCCTGGTACCAGTAGTGCGTGGTCGCATAGTCGAGCCAGGCGCCGCCCGCGTCCCGGCGCGCCAGCAGCTCCTGATGAAACGCCTCGTTGTCTTTGAACTCGTATTGCCAGTTCACGCGCCACGTGAGCCCCGCGTCAAAGGGAATGGCGTTGCTCGTGTGGAACCGGTAGGTGCTCAGCAGGGCCGGAGATTCGTTCTGGAGGACGTTGATCCCGTTTCGCAGCCCGGCAAACAGGACCGGCCATCCCCAGGCGAACCCGAAGGAGTCCTCGCTGCCGAGGTAATCGGCGACCGGGGCCTTGCTGCCGTCGATCCGCACCTCGTTGTTCCCCTCCATGACAAAATGGAACGCGCGGAAGATGGGCTCGTCGGTGGCGATGCTCCAGTTGCGTCCGATCAGATGCCCCTTCCCCGCGACCTCGAAAAAGGTTTCGTTGCTCTCGCGGGTCAGTTGAAAGGGGGCTCGCCGCCACGTGGCATGCAGGTAGCCGAGCGACGCATCCCATGCGGGCAGCCGCTGCATTTCGAGATAGCTGTAGTTCATCAGGTCATACGGCGTATCGTTGCGCAGCATGACCCGGATCGAGCGCCGGAACGGCATGGGCAGAAAGCAGTTGTACGAGTAGGGGGCTTTCTCGACGAAAGGCGTCGAGAACAGCATCGCACGGCCCGCGCAACCGTCCGCGAAGAAGTCCGCCAGCGGCACACAGATGGCCGGGGTCGTCTCGCCATCGTAGTAGACCTCGAGCACGACACCGCGCGCGACGAGCGCGATGCGGTCGGTCTCGGGCACCCCGGGCGCGTGGATGCCGTGATGCGTGCAGTGGAAACAGGTCACGACGCCGGGTCCTTCGAAGGCGCCGACGGTCATGCGGCTGTTGGCGTCGAGGGTTTCGAGGTCGGGATAGGCATCCAGAGTCCAGCCGCCGTTCTCGAATCCGAACGACGCGGCCGGGCGCAGGGTGGCAAGTGATTTCCAGACCAAGGCAAGGGTCCTTTCCGTCTTGTAGGGCGCTATCCTAGAGGGCGTTCGCATACAATGCAACCCGCGGTGTGGCGCAGCGCCACCCGGGTGGACCCGGACCGACGGACGTATACCGTTGGGCGCCCCAAATGCGCTAGGATAAACGGAAACGGGTCAACAGGAAAGGGCCGGCCATGAAGATGCATGTTTCCACTTGCTGCCTCGCGATCGCGGCGCTCGTTTTCGCCGCCGGATGCACCACGCTGCCGCCCACGGCGCCTGCGGCGGATACGCACGCGGTGTACACCATGCCCGCAGACGCACAGACGCGCTGGGCGACCTTCGAGAATCCCACCGCCGCCAAGGGCGCCGGCGGGTCGACCAACAAGGGGGCCAAGGGCAGTGCCTACACCACGGTGCTTCCGGGACAGGAGGCCGTCCTGCTCGATGTTCAGGGAAGCGGCATCGTCCACCGCATGTGGCTGACCCTGCGGGAACGCGATCCCCGGATGCTGCGCAGCCTGCGGATCGACATGTACTGGGACGGGGCCCCCACCCCGGCGGTCTCGGTGCCCTTCGGGGATTTCCTGGGCGCCATCAACGGCCAGCTCGTGACCCTGGACAACGCCCTGCTGTCGAGTCCCGAGGGACGTTCCTTCAACGCCTATTTCAGCATGCCGTTCCGTACCGGCGCGCGGATCGTGGTCGCCAACGACTCCGACCGGCCGGTGGGCATGCTTTTCTACGAGGTCAACTTCACGCTGCAACCGGTACCCGCCGACGCACTGTATTTTCATGCGACATGGCGGCGCGAACGCTCGACGACCCTCGGCGAGGACTTCACCATCCTGCCCCAGGTCCAAGGCAAGGGCCGCTTTCTGGGCGCCCATGTCGGCATCCTGCTGAACCCGGCCAACCTCGGGTGGTGGGGCGAGGGCGAAGTGAAGATGTTCCTGGACGGCGATGCCGGGCTGCCTACGCTGGTCGGCACAGGCACCGAGGACTACGTCGGAACGGGCTGGGGTCAGGGGCTGTTTCAGAGCGATTACCATGGCTCGACGGTGAACACAGAGCACGCCGTGGGCTTCTATCGCTATCACCTGCCGGACCCGGTCTACTTCCACGAGAACTGCCGGGTCACGCTCCAGCAGATGGGTGGTGCATCCAAACAGCAAGTCCTGGACATGCTCGACGCCAACGTGCCCGTGAAGCCTATCGCCCTGCTGCAGGGACCGACGCACGAAAACGTCCTGAGACTTATGGACATGCCCGAGGACACGGACTTCCGGGCGCTGCCCGACTTGTGGACGAATTACTACCGGACCGATGACGTCTCGGCGGTGGCGTTCTTCTACCTCGACCGGCCGGAGAACGGTTTGCCTCCGCTTGCCGATGTCACCGCGCGCACGGAGGCCCTCGAATAGGGTGCAGGCGCTGGCGCAGTATCAACGGACCGCAGAGATTGTTCGCAAAGGCATCGATCTGGGGCTCCACACGGGCGTACAGGTCTATGCGGCGGTAAATGGTGTCCCGGTGCTGGACGACGCGATCGGCGAGGCGGCACCGGGAACGCCGTTGCGCGTCGACACCCTCATGCCGTGGCTCTCCTCGTGCAAACCCGTGACGGCCGTCGCGGTCGCACGGCTCGCCGAGCAGGAGGCATTGGACTACGACGCCCCGATCGCGCGCTACCTGCCGGCCTTTGGCCAGCACGGCAAGGAACACGTGACTATTCACCACGTCCTCACCCACACCGGCGGTTTCCGCGACCTCGCGGGAAGGAGCACCGCTGGCACCGTGGCCGACACCCTGGAGCGGGTCTGCGCGCTGCCCTTGGAGCCCGGATGGGTGCCGGGCGAACGGGCGGGGTATCACCCGAGGACCAGTTGGGTCGTGCTCGGGGCCCTCGTCGAGGCATGCGCCGGTCAACCCGTCGGGCACTACCTGCGCGACCGTATCTTTGCGCCGCTTGGGATGTCCGACTGCTGGCTGGGACTGCCGGCGGATCGCGTCGCGGCGTATCACGGCCGACTGGGCGTGCTGACCAGCACCGCGCCGCGGCAGGCCGCCCGGCAGATCGTCCGCGCCGAAGACATGATCGAGGACCGCGCCCGGCCGGGAAGCGGCGGCATCGGGCCGGTGAGCCAGCTCGCGCGCTTCTACCAGATGCTTCTGGACGGGGGCGTACTCGATGGGCAGAGGATCCTCAGGACGGAGACGGTCGCGGAGCTGACATCACGCCAGCGTGAGGGGATGATGGACCAGACCTTCCGGCACCGGATGGACTGGGGCCTCGGCGTGATGGTCGACTCGAAGCGCTACGGAGCCGAGACCCTGCCCTACTCATTTGGCGATCACGCCGGCCCCAATGCCTTTGGCCACGGCGGCATGCAATCCTCGGCGGGATTCGCGGATCCGGCGTGCGGACTCGTGGCGGCGGTGGTCTTCAACGGCATGCCCGGCGAACCCCGCCATCAGCAACGGATCCGGGCCTTCTGCACCGCGCTGTACGAGGACCTGGGATTGACGGCCCATTCTGCAAGGGGGTGAACCCCCTTGTCTGGAAGACCTGCGGCCCTGTCGTCTGGGCCTTGCCGCGCCTATCTTGGACAAGGGGGTTTTACCCCCTTGCCCCCAGCCCGGACTCAGCCGGTCCCGGGCTGCTGCAGGGCCCGGCGTTGCGGGGCGATCTCGCGACGGAATCGCCGGACGGCCTCGGCATGCTCGCGCTCGGTCCGGCTGAAGGTGTGGGTGGTTCCGTCCGCGTTGGATACGAAGAAGAGATAGTCCGACTCGGCGGGCCGCAGCGCCGCGCGCAGGCTGGCGACCCCGGGGTTCGAGATCGGCCCCGGGGGCAGCCCCGCGTGCCGGTAGGTGTTGTAGGGGGAATCGACCTCTTTGTCACGATTGAGCAGGCGCTCGCCGTACTTGTTCAAGGCGAACTGGAGCGTCGAGTCGAGCTGCAGCGGCATGCCCCGCTCGATCCGGTTGTAGATGACCGATGCCACCAGCGCGCGTTCGTCGTCCACCCGCGCCTCCTCTTCCACCAGCGACGCCACGGTGACGACCTCGATCAGGTCCCGTCCGGCGGCCTCGGGGTGTTCCTCGATGAGCGCGGCGTACTCCTTGCAGAACTGGTCGACCATCCGCTCCACCACCTGCGCTTCGGAGGGTTTGCCGTCAAAAAAGAAGTAGGTGTTGGGCATGAGAAAGCCCTCGAGGGTCGGTGCGGCGACGTTCACCCGCTCCAGCAGGTCCGGGCGCGCGGTCTGCGCCATGAAGACGTCCGGATCGTCGAACAGCGCGGCGATCTGCGCCATCGTGAGGCCCTCGGGGACGGTGATGCGCTGGTCAGGAGGCAGTTCATCGGGCGACAGCGGCCGGTTGGGACCGCCGTGCAGCAGACGCAGCAGTTGGAGCGGCGAGAGTCCCCGGTGAAGCCGGTACGGTCCGAACTTGATGCTGCCGCCGCCCCCGGCACGCGCATCCAGCCGGACTGCGGCGCGGAAAAACAGCTCGTGCTCGACCAGTCCGTGGGACGCCAGCAGGCGCGCGACGTCCCGGCCCGTGGCGCCCGCGGGGATGGCAATATCCACGGGCTCGCGGGGTGTGCCCTCCCGCGTGACGTGATCATAGGCGAGATAGGCGGCCGTGGCGCTCAGAAACAGGACCGCTGCCAGGGCCAGCAGCAGGTAGAACAGCACACGCACCACGATACGGCCGCAGGAGCGGCCCTTCCGGGGCTCATGGCCGTTCTCGGGGACGGTGGTCATGCCGATCCGACAGGTCCTCTGGTCCGGCGTTCAAGATACACCTGGAGAATGTGCTGCGCGGCGATCTTGTCCACGACCTTCTTGCGCCCCTTGCGGCTGACGTTCGCCTCGATGAGCATGCGCTGGGCCGCCGCGGTCGAGAACCGTTCATCCTGCGTATCGATGGGGACGCCGGCCACCGGCGCAAGCCGGTCGATGAAGGCCGCGACCTTCTCCGCCTGAGGCCCCCGCTCACCGTGCTGATTGAGCGGCATCCCGGCGACAATCTGCACCACGCCCATCTCGTCCACAATCTTCCTGATTGCCGCGACGTCGGCATCCGGCGACTCGCACTGGATAACGCTGTACGGCTGGGCGATGATGCCCAGCGGGTCGCTCAACGCGACGCCGATGCGCACGTCCCCCACATCCAGTGCCATGACCCGGCCTTCCATCGTCATCCTTTCTCAGCCCAGAAGACTCTGGACCACTTCGCACGCCTTGCCCAGCGCCTCGGGCAGCTTCTCGGGCGATTTGCCGCCCGCCTGGGCCATGTCGGGACGGCCGCCGCCGCCACCGCCCACCATCGGCGCCAACTGCTTGATGATGTCACCGGCCTTCACCCGCGACGTGAGGTCCTTGCTCACGGCGACGCACAGCATGGCCTTGCCTTCCTCGGCGCTGCCGAGGACGATCACGCCCGACGCCAGCTTCTCGCGCAGCGTGTCCATGACCATGCGCAACCCGGCCGCGTCCTGTCCCTCGACCTCGCTGGCCAGCACCTTGATACCGTTGACGTCCTGAACTCGCGACATGTAGTCCACGGACCCGCCCGTCGCGGCGGCCTGTTTCCACTTCGCCACCTCGCGCTGCAAACGGCGGTTCTCCTCAAGCACGGCTTCCACGCGCTCGGGCAGGGTGTCTACGCTGGCATTGAGCATCTGCGCCGTCTGGGAGGCGCTGCGATCGCGCTGCTGGATCACGTCGATGCACGGCTCGCCGGCAACCGCCTCGATGCGCCGCACCCCCGACGCGATGGAGGTCTCGCTCAAGACCTTGAAGCAGCCGATCACGCCCGTCTGGGCAACGTGGGTGCCGCCGCACAGCTCCATGCTGATGTCGCCTACGCTCACCACGCGCACGTTGTCCTCGTACTTCTCGCCGAAGAGCGCCATCGCCCCCGCCGCGCGGGCCTCGCTGAGCGGCTTGACCTCGGTGCAGACCGGCGCGTTGCTCTGGATGAACTGGTTCACCTTGCGCTCGATGTCCTGAAGCCGGTCCAGCTCGATGCCTTCGAAATGGGTAAAGTCGAAACGCAGCCGCTCGGGCTGCACCAGCGACCCCGCCTGGTGGACGTGATCGCCGAGCACCTCGCGCAGTGCGGCCTGCAACAGGTGCGTAGCCGTGTGATGATTCATGATGCTGCGGCGGCGCGAGGCATCGACCTGCGCTTCCACGCGGTCGCCTTCGCGCAGAACCCCGCGCGTCACCGTGGCCTTGTGAACCACCAGCTTGGTCAACGGCGCCGCGGTATCGGCCACGTGCGCGCTGCCGCCCACGCCGTCCAGCAGGCCGACATCGCCCACCTGGCCGCCGGACGCCGCATAGAACGGCGTCCGGTCCAGAATGACCTCGCCCTGCTCGCCTTCGCCGAGTTCCTTGACGCGCTGGCCGTCTTTGACGAGCGCCTTCACCACGGCCGGGCATTCGGTGGCGTCGTAGCCGCAGAAATGCGTCGCGCCCGCTTCCTCGCGAATCACGCGGTACACCGGCGACAGGCTCTCCTCGCCGCTGCCCGCCCACGCATCGCGCGCACGCTCGCGCTGGCGCGCCATCGCAGTCTGGAACCCATCCTTGTCGACGGTATAGCCGCGGTCCTCGCTGATGTCGGTCGCCAAGTCCAGCGGGAAACCGAAGGTATCGTGCATGCGGAACAGATCCTCGCCCGGCACGACCTTCACCTGGTCCCGCTCCATCTTCTCAAAAAGCTCCTCGAGCAGGTCCATGCCCCGCGCCAGCGTGCTCGCGAAGCGCTCTTCCTCGGTCTGCACGATCTTCTCGATCTGCAGGCGCTTCTCCTCGAGTTCCGGATACTGATGGGCCATCAGGTCGACCACCGTCGGCACGACGCGGTGCAGGAACGGCTCCGAAAGCCCGAGTTCACGGCCAAAGCGCGCGGCCCGGCGCAACAGCCGCCGCTGAACGTAGCCCCGGCCCTCGTTGGCGGGCAACACGCCGTCGGCAATCATGAAGGACAGCGCCCGCGCATGGTCCGCGATCACGCGGTACGGCGTCGGGTTGTCCTCGTAGCGCACACTGGTCAGCGACTCGGTGGCGCGGATGATCGGGATGATGCCGTCCGTGTCGAATACCGTGTCCACGCCCTGCAGCAGCGCGGCAAGACGTTCGAGACCCATGCCCGTGTCGATGCCCCGGTTCTTCAGCGGGGGACGCGATCCGTCCAGTTGCTGGTCGAACTGGGGAAAGACGAGGTTGTAGAACTCGATGAAGCGCTCGTGCGGGTCGTTGTCGGGAGTCGCCCCGGGATCAATCGCCACGCCCCGGTCGTAATACAGCTCCGAGCACGGTCCACAGGCGCCCGTGTCGCCCGCCGGACCCCAGAAATTGTCCTTGGCGCCCATGCGGACCACGCGCGACGCCGCCACCCCGACCTCACGGGTCCAGATGTCGTGCGCTTCGTCGTCTTCGGTAAACACCGATATCCACACGCGGTCCTCGGGCATCCGCAGCACCTGCGTGACCAGGTCCCAGGCCCACGCGATGGCCTCGCGCTTGAAATAGTCGCCGAACGAGAAGTTGCCCAGCATTTCGAACAGCGTCAAGTGCCGCGACGTCTTGCCCACCTCGTCCAGGTCATTGGCCTTGCCGCCCGCGCGCAGGCATTTCTGGCACGTGGTCGCCCGCCGGTAGGGTACGGGAACTTCGCCGGTGTAGTACGGCTTGAACTGGACCATGCCCGCGCTCGTGAAGAGCAGCGTCGGGTCATTGCCGGGCACGAGCGTATCGCTGCGCTCGACCACGTGGTCGCGTTGCTTGAAGTACTCCAGAAAGCTGGCGCGGATTTCGTCGGTTTTCACGGTTCAGATCTCTCCTCGTTCACCGGTTTGGACAGACGCTGAATGTAGCAAAATCCGCCCGGTTCCCGCACCTTTTGGCACAGGGCCCCAACCGACGGGGGACTCCCAGGGGCACTGACAGGACCTCTACGGGGAGGCGTACCCGGTCATAAATGGCTGATGTCAAGCTCTCCAACGGCCTGGGGATGGCCGCCGGCGGCGGCCCTTCAGATCAATCTTCCGAAGTTGTTCCGCGATTGGATCGCATTTCGTGCGTGCGCCGGCGGCAGCGGCTGGTGTATCGTTAGGGGGCTGTCTTCCGCGGCGGCCTGCGTCCCGGGTATCGGAATACTGACTGCGTCGCTCCATGAAGAACATCTATCAGATACGCGAAGTCTCGACGCTTTCCTTCAACGAACGGGTGTTGCAGGAAGCGGAGGACGCGCGCAATCCCTTGATGGAACGCCTGAAGTTCCTCGGGATCTTCTCGTCCAACATGGACGAGTTCTTCAAGGTCCGCGTGGCGAGCGTACACCGGCGCATCGAGCTGGGTGACCGCGGCATGACCGAGGTGCTCGAGGCGCTCGTGGACAAGGCCCGCGATCTGGACGACCGTTTTCAGGCCGCCTACCAGGACATCACGGCGAGCCTGGCCCGCGAGGGCGTGCAGATCCTCACCGAACAGGACATCGACGGGCATCCCGCCAACCTGGCGCCGTGGCTGCACGAGTTCTTCCGGCATCACGTCCTGCCCAGCCTCGTGCCCATCATCATCCAGAAGAACCGCCCGTTTCCCCAACTCACGGACGGGGCGCTCTACTTCGGCGTGAGGATGTCGGGCCGCACCAGCCGGTACGCCATCCTCGAGATACCCGCCGAGCTCCCACGCTTCGTGCAGTTGCCCAACGGCAGCATCATGTACGTCGACGACGTCATCCGCTACGCGCTCAACGAGGTGTTCTACATCTTCGACTACGAGCGCATCGAGGCCTTCGAATTCAAGATATCGCGCGACGCCCAGCTCGACATCGACAACGATTTTTCGGAGGGCTACGTGCGCAAAATGGAGCGCGTGCTCCAGCAGCGCAAAGGGGGACGTCCGATCCGCTTCGTATACGACGAACAGATGCCGAACGGGTTGCGCGATCTGCTCATCCAGAAACTGGACATCGCGTCGGACGACACCCTGATCGGGGGAGCGCGGTACCACAACATGAAGGACCTGATCCGTTTCCCCGGGCAGCGGCCGGATCTCGCCTTTGACGCTATCGACGCATCGCCGCATCCGGTGCTCGACGCGGCGCGCCGGCCTGTCCTGGACGTGGTGCGCGAGCGGGACGTGCTGGTCACCTACCCTTATCAGTCCTTCGACCACATCATCCGTCTGCTGCGCGAGGCCGCGATCGACCCGAAAGTGGACGAAATCCGCATGACGCTGTACCGGGTGGCCCGCTCCTCACAAGTCGTCAACGCGCTGTGCAACGCGGCCCGCAACGGCAAGCGGATCTTCGTGTCGATCGAGTTGCAGGCGCGCTTTGACGAGAAGAACAACATCAAGATTGCCGAGAAGCTCTCCGAGGTGGGTGCGATCGTCGTCTATGGCGTTCCCCCAATCAAGGTGCACAGCAAACTGCTGCTCATCCGCCGCGGCAAGGAGCTGTTCGCCGGGCTCTCCACGGGCAACTTCAACGAAGTCACCGGCAGGCTGTACGTGGACAGCACGCTGCTGACGGCGGACAAGCGGATCACCCGAGAAGTCGACCAGGTGTTCGGTCTGCTGGACCGCGTATCCAAGGTACGCGCACTGACACCGCCGAAGTTCAAGCATCTGGTGGTCTCACCCTTTGACCCGCGTCAGCGCCTGTTGCGCCTGATCGCCCGCGAAAAGAAAAAAGGCGCCGAGGGCTACGTCTGCATCAAGATCAACCACCTGACCGATGCCAAGGTGATCAAGCGCCTTCGCGAAGCCGCCGACGCGGGGGTCCAGATGGACCTCCTCGTGCGCACGACCTACGCGATGCGCCCCCATCCCAATATCCGCGCCGTATCCATCGTCGACCGCTTCCTCGAACACCAGCGGGTCTACCTGTTCGGCCGGGGTGCGAACCGGCGGGTCTTCATGAGCTCGGCCGACCTCATGGAACGCAACCTGGACTGGCGCGTCGAGGTGGCTTTCCCCGTCTATGACTCCCAGCTCATCGACGAGATCGCCGGGACGATCGCCCTCCAGATTCGCGACAACGTCAAGGCGCGCATCCTCGACAACGTTCAATCCAACCGCTACGTGACCAACGGCGCGGACGACGTGCGCGCCCAGTATGCCATCCACGAATACTACCGCCAGCAGGCCGCCGACGCGTTCCGGCCCGCACCCCCTCCAAAAGCCCCCAAAAGACGCCGGTCCCTTGCAAAACCATCCAAGTCGTTGTAAAGTTTTGTTGGTCAAAGTCCTTGGTCAGCGGCGAAGCGGTTCGGTTGGGAGCCGTCTGGAAACGCTGGAAGGCGGAAAGGAGGTGATCCATCGTATGGACAGCTCGGACAATCCGGGCGTCGGCAGTGGTCCTCGGGCCCGTGGCGCGGACGCTGGCTTCCAGAAGATGGGTCTGTTTCGCATGGAAGGAATAGATCCCGGGAGGCACGTCCGCTAAGCGGGCCTGACGCCCTGCCGAAATGAGAGCCAGGCGGCACCCTTCGGGGTGCCGCCGTTATTTTGGGACTACCGGCACGGTTCCGACACCTCGACCGAGAACGCGGCCTCGCGGCTTACATGGATGGCCGCCTCGACCGGCACTGGGGTGAGCACCTGAGCCACCAGGGCATCCGGGGGGGGCGCCGTGACCGGCACGAAGATGTGGACCCGCTCGGGGCGAATCTCCCGGATGGTCACCTCGGGGACCCCGACCTCGTAGCCCGCCGTGGGAAACTCGAAGCGGCCGTCCAGGAGCCATGCGTCGTCCTGCCAGACGAGCATGCCGGTAAAGTTGCAGGGACCCGACAGGCCGTATCCGGGGCGGCTCACCATCGCGGTGAGCGAGACATTCCCCTGTTGGGCCGGGACACCGCGGCCACCGGCGCCGGTGTGGCAGGCGCCGCAGATCAGCACGATGCCCGTCACGGCGGCTGCGGTCAACGTGCGCATGGCGGTTCCTCCCCGGACAACGGTTTCCGATGGCGAATTATGGCGTGGGATCTTACCACACGTGCCGGGTAAACGCAGCCATCGCCGCCGTTCATTTCGCCGGCCCTGGGGGGGCGGCAGCGCGCACGTCCATCTGGACCCGGCCCCGGATTTTGTAGATAATACTGGAATCTTTGGCAGGCCTGTGCTATTCATTAGACGCTGTGCCTGACGCCACAACGAACGGCTCCTGAAACCTCGCTTAATGAGCGGAAAAGGAAGGGGATCATGAAGGGCAAAAAAGTATATCTCATCAACAACGGTGACTTCCGAGACAGTGCGTGCGTGCCGTGCTGGCCCAAGCAGGAAGAGACACTGAAGGCAGTCAAGGCGGCCTTCAAAAAGCTCGGTTACGACAGCGAGGTCATCCCGAAGTATGACCCGAAACGCAAGCACGGTTTCCTGACCCGCCAGTACCTCGGCGCCGAGGCCGTAAGCCGCATCGAGCCGGACGCCCCGGTCGTGGTCGTACTGAGCATGTGGGCCTATGCCCATCACGTTGCCGGGCCGCTGGCCGCGCACAAGGGCCCCATCCTTCTCCTGGCGAATTTCGACGGCACGTGGCCGGGCCTGGTCTCGCTGCTCAACCATACCGCCACCTTCGACCGTTGCGGCATCAAGCACACGCGCCTGTGGACCGAGACCTTCCTGCAGGACGATCTGTTCATGAAGCGCCTCAAGGAGTGGACGGATACCGGCGCCATCAAGTACAGCTCCTCGCACCTCAGCGACGCCTCGAAGCTGAACCTGTCCGGCGCCGCCAAAAAGTTCGGCGAAGAACTCGCCAAGGACATTCTCACCAACAAGCGCATCATGGGCCAGCTCGATCCAGGCTGCATGGGCATGCTCAACGCCGTCATCGGACCCGACAAGCTGGGCGCGATCGGCATGCCGATCGAACTGCTCAACCAGTCCGACCTCCTGGCCGAGATGGCGCTGGTTTCCGATGAGGAGGCCCAGGGCTACCTCAACTGGCTCGTGAAGAAGGGCGCCAACTTCCATTGGGGCACCGACCAGTTCGAATCCCTCACGCACGGCCAGGTCATGGAGCAGATGCGCATGTACGCCGCGGCGGCCCGCTTCGCCGAGCGCTACGGCCTCAGCGCCATCGGCATTCCCTACCAGTACGGTCTCGTGCGGTGCACCTCCGCGTCCGACCTGGTCGAGGGCATGCTCAACAACACCGACCGCCCGGTCGTCAAGAGCTACGAGACCAAGCAGCCGATCATGCCCGGCAAGCCGATCGTCCACTTCAATGAAGGCGACATGGGCGCGGGCATCCCGCAGGTCATCATGCACGACATCTACCAGCGCAAGGGCATGGCCCCCGAGACCACGCTGCACGACGTGCGCTGGGGCCGCCAGTACGAAGACAAGTTCGTGTGGGTGTTCCTGATTTCCGGCGGCGCCCCGCCCGCACACTTCGGAGGCTGGAAGAAGACCCACATCTACCGCCAGCCCGCCATGTACTTCCCCAAGGGCGGCGGCACCTGCTCGGGCGTCTCGAAGCCCGGCACGATCACCTGGGCCCGCTTCTTCCAGGCCTTCGGCAAGATCGGCATGGACTGCGGCACCGGCGAAGTCCTCGACCTGCCGAAACAGGAACTGCAGGAGCGTCTTGACGCCACCAATCCCGAATGGCCCATCGCCAACGTGTGGATTCCCGGCATCGACCGCGACCAGCTCATGTCCAGCCACATGTCCAACCACATCATCATCGGGTACGGCGATATCCTCGAGGAACTCGTCGCGACCTGCCTGAGCCTGGGCATCCCCACGCGCGTCGCCGGCGACGCCCGCAAAAGCCTCGGCACAAAGAAGTAGAACCTGATCCATCGCACCAGCCAACCGGCGCGGGACCCCCTCCCGCGCCGGTTTTCTTTGTTCTTGCGTGCCGGCCGCCGCACAATGCGCGGCGGAATTTGCATTCCGCCGTCCAAATCGCTATTTTCTGGCTACCTATGAACGCACACTGCTCCAGACGGCCCGGCACCGCATCTACCGAGCGCAGGCATCAGTGCCCGACGCCGCCCTGACGGCCCCGCAGTCCTGCTGTCCCCCTTTTTCTGCCCTGGTGTGTCCTGTTCCCCTGTTTTCGGGAGTCGCTACATGTCGGAAAATCCGGATCCAAAAGGCTATGCGCAGGAGGTCGCGCGGCGCCGCACCTTTGCGATCATCTCGCACCCGGACGCGGGCAAGACCACGCTGACCGAGAAGTTCCTGCTCTACGGCGGCGCCGTGCAGTTAGCCGGATCGGTCACGTCGCGCAAGAAGGAGCGCTCCACGACCTCGGACTGGCTCGAACTCGAACGCAAGCGCGGCATCTCGGTCAGTTCGACGGTCCTGCAATTCGACTACCGGGGCTACCGCATCAACCTGCTCGACACCCCCGGCCACCAGGACTTCTCGGAGGACACGTACCGCGTGCTGACGGCGGTCGATGCGGTGATCATGGTCATCGACGCGGGCAAGGGCATCGAATCCCAAACGCTCAAGCTGTTTGACGTATGCCGCGACCGCGGCGTGCCGATCTTTACGTTCATCAACAAGATGGACCGGCCCACGCGTGAGCCGCTGGAACTGCTGGACGAGCTGGAGCGGGTTCTCGGCATATCCGCCTACCCGGTCAACTGGCCGCTGGGCACGGGGTCCGAGTTCAAGGGCGTGTGGGACCGCACGACGCAACTGGCGCATGCCTTCGAGCGCACGGCGGGCGGCGCGTACCGCGCGCCGGTGGCCACGGCCGGCCTCGACGACCCCTTTATCCGCCAGTGTCTCAATGAGACCGCCTACCGCCAGGTGCGTGAGGAGATCGAGCTGCTGGAAACGGCGGGCGCGGATTTCGACCCCGCCGGTCTGGCGACCGGCAAGACGTCTTTGGTCTATTTCGGCAGCGCGGTGAACAATTTCGGCATCGAGCTGCTGCTGAACGGCTTCCTGGAACACGCCGCGCCGCCAGCCCCGCGCCACACGCGCACCGGCGAGCGGATCGCCCCGTGCCACCCGGCCTTTTCCGGCTTCGTGTTCAAGATTCAGGCCAACATGGATCCCAATCACCGCGACCGCATCGCGTTCGTGCGCATCGTGTCAGGAAAATTCGAGCGCGACATGGTCGTCACCCATGCGCGCACCGGCAAGAAGATCCGGTTGTCGAACGCGAACAAGCTCTTCGGCGCCGACCGCTCGACTATCGACGAAGCCTATGCGGGCGACGTGGTGGGCATCGTCGGCACCGGCAACTTCGCCATCGGCGATACCCTCACCGAGGACCCCTCCCTCGTGTACGACGAGATCCCGCACTTCGCGGCGGAATGCTTCGCATACATCGAGGGCAACATGGCGTCCGAGTCCAAACGCCTGCGCACCGGTCTCGACCAGCTCCTGCAGGAAGGCGTGGTGCAGGCCTACGAGTTGCCGGAAGGGGCTGGCCGCTCGCGCCTGCTCGGGGCCGCCGGACCGCTCCAGTTCGACGTGGTGCAGTACCGGCTCGAGAGCGAATACGGCGCGCACGCGCGGTGGACTCTCGCCCCGTGGAAGCTTGCCCGCTGGCTCGACCCGGAGATTGCCACAGAGAAACTCATGTTGCCCACTGGTGCACAACTGGTGCTCGACGCCCAGCGCGACCGCGTGCTCCTGTTCCGCGACGACTGGACCCGCCGCTACTTCGAGGAGAAGAACCCGGGCGTGGGCATGAGCAAGTATCCGTACGGCCGCTTCGACGCCGACGGGAAAGCCGCAGTCGACCGCTGAGTCTCGGTTATACGAAAAGTAGCACACCTATCGCGCGCCACCAGTCGGGAACGGTTTCCTACGTGAAACAGGAAAGCCCTGTGGCCGCCCCCGGCACCCACATGCCCATCGCTGTGCCGCTGGACGCGATAACGCCTTTTCCCCTCACTAATACCAACTTCGCGTCCGCCATAGCTTCGACGACCAAGACTCCGAGACCTGACGCCTTGTTATCCCACTCCCAGTCTAAGAGGACCCACCACTTTTACCCCACAGCGGTTGGAATGTCATCCACCCCAAGAAGCCACAAGCGACGACCAGTACCAGAGTACCCGACATAGTACCCGTTTGTGTCCGCACAAAAATGGAGGCATATAAATTAACCGTGCTGTGAATAAGCATGCAGAGAACAATACTGTTGAAATAGTCGCGCAGATATCCAAGAACAAGTCCAGCTATGGCTGTTCCCCAAAAAGCGGGCCACGCCAGATTGAATTGCCCTTGCAAAGGGTTAAAGTCGTTGAGCAAGTGACCAACGCCAAATAGAAAGGCTGTTATTGGAAGTGCCCAGCCCGAGCGACCGTGTCCCCACGAGAATTTTGCTGGGAATGCCCGGTCTAGCTCAGCCTGAATGAAACCGCGGAACAAGAACTCTTCTCCAAATCCCACAAAGAATAGTTGAAAGACCAAGGTCGCCCATATGAAGTTTCGACCACTGTGATTGAGCTCGAGCGAACTGGCGGCGTAGGACATCCCAACGGGAACAGCAAACAGCGCCACCGCTATCGCCCCACCGACCAGAACCTGCTGGCCGATGGAATTGGCGTTGAGGCCGTAGTCCCGAATATTTCGGCGAAGTACCCGGCACGCGGCAAGTGGAATTAATATGAACAAGAAATGTGACTCAAAGTTCCATGGTCCGAGCAACTTTGCTCGCAGCGGGTGCGTCGGCAGCTCAGGTAGTATCCAGAGCACCCCCACCAATCCCGCAAAGACGAGAAGAATACTCACCACCGAAATCGCCGCGTCGTACTTACTCAAGTGAACCCCATTCGAGTGGACCCCGGTGTTTCCTGCGTTCGTTGTAGAAGCCTATCTACTGCCCGATTCCGCTGCGGGCTTCGCGGACGGTCTCGTAGGCGGCAAGGTAGACCTCTTCCCATTTGAGACTGCGCCTCTCACTCCATGATCGACGGCTCGATTTCTCGGAGGCGTCTACGTTCTTTCGCCATGAGCACACCCTCGACACCCAGCATGGTAAACAGAATCACGGCTGTCGCCACGGTTGTTCCAGCAAAAAGCTGTCCAAAGGCCTCGCGATCGGCCGCGGAGTTTGGATCGTAGGAAAGCAGCTCGCCTATTGCGCGCCACCAGCCGGGAACGGTTTCCCACGTGAAATAGGAAAGCCCTGTGGCCGCCCCCGGAACCCACATGCCCATCGCCGTGCCCCCCGAGGCGATGACGCCTACCGCCATTCCCCCAAAGGCCACCAGCCCTGCGGCAAATCCGCCGTAGGCAATGCCGCCTACCGCCATCCCGCCCCACGCCAGCAGCGCCAGGGTCATGCCCCCGAACCCGAACGCACCGATCGCCACGCCACCGAAGGCGAACACTCCAAGCGCGAATCCGCCGATGGCCACCACACCGTGCGCCCGGGGACCAATCGCGATCACCCCGCGGGCGGTCCCGCGCAGCCGCACATCCACCAGACGCCAAGGCCGCAGGCGGTATCCAACGATAACCGGATTGCCGTGGTCCTCGATGGCCTTGAGGATGGCCTCGGTCTCGGAATAGCCTTCCGCCGCCAGCGCCAAGGCCTTCTGGTCGAGGTGGTCCGCCAGTTCCTCGCGAACCTGCCCCGCCCGGCCCCCGTCGGGTATGTCGGCGACGGCCATGACCTTGTCCAGGTACCGCTCCATTGATGTCTTCATTCTCCGCCTCCTTGTCGCTAGTCAGGCCGGATCGCCTGTCGCCTCTGCGGGACCGGAAAGCCCGTCCTGGATCTTTTCCATGACGCGCGTCAGCGCCTCCCACTGGAGCAGGTTGTCTTCGAGCACCTTCTTGCCCTTTGGCGAGACATGATAGTACTTGCGCGCGCGTCCCGAGGGCGTCTGCCGAAGTTCCGCGCGCAACAACCCCTTTTCCTCCATGCGGTACAGCACCGGATAAATGGTTCCTTCGCCGAGCGCCAGCAATCCCGCGTGGCTGGCGTTGATGGCCTTGACCAGGGCATAGCCATAGCTGGCCCCCTTCATCAGCTCGGAGAGGATGATCGTCTCGACATTGCCGTCGAGCGCTTTCTTGGAAAGTTTCATGACGTCACACCCTCCGGTTACCTTCATGCATATACTTTACACCATATAGGTATATGCTGTCAAGCGCTCTCCTACCAGACCGAATCCTGCACACAACAGACATGGCCCCGAAGCACGAGGCTTCGGGGCCATAGGGATAATCGACTGTTCCGGTGAAACGGATGGGTTCCGCGCTATTCGGCGGCCGGGGCCTCCTCCTGGCCGGTTGCCGCGTCGGCCGCGGCGCCGTTGTTGACGCCGTCGCCGTCGGTATCCGCCTGGGTCGGGCTCGTGCCCGCGGCGAACTCTTCGGCGAGGGTCAGGCCGTCGCCATCGTCATCACTCTCGGGGTCGTGTACCGGCAGGATGATGGCGCTGGGATAGTCGCCACCGAAATGCACGACGTTGTGCGCAACGCGCAGCGTCTCGCCCGGGAAGTCCTCGCCGGTGTTCGGGTTTTTCTCGAAGCGCGGATAGTTGCTGCTGGAGATCTGAAGCCCAATCCGGTGACCGGTGTTGAAGACCCAGCTGATGCTCCACAGATCGATCTCGACTTCGACGACCTCATCTGCGGACGCGAGCAAGGGCGCGGCCTTCTCGAAGCCGTTGCGGAATTTCACCCGTTGAATGCTGTCAAGCAGCAGCAACTCGCGGCCATCGGGGGTAATGTCCACGAGCTTGGCCGTGAAATCGGTGTCCGGCGCGTCCGTGCTGACGTACAGTTTCACCCGCACCTGCCCGGTCACTTCGATGGGCGCCTCGAGCGGCCCGGTGGCAAAGGCCAGCCAGTCCGAGCGGTCCTTGTTCTTCTCGCTCTGGTCGAGCGGTCCCGCCGGGAGCAGCAGATTTGCGCCGCCATGGGTCGGGAACGGGTCATTCGGGTCGTAGTCGTACCCCGCGCTTGCCGCGTTGGCAGGCGCTTCGCCGGCGAGCTTGCCGTCGGCATCGAGGTACATCGGCGTGGCGATGGTCTCGAAGGGCGGCCACGTGTCTGCGGTGCGCCACTCATTGCCCGGCGCGCCCGGCTCGTCGCTGCCCACGGTGAAATAATGGACCGCCGGTCCGAGGTCGGCATCGGCGTCCAGCAGGTACTTGTTCAGGAAAGCCTGCCGATGCTGGGAGACGCGCAGGTCATCCCATTTGTCCGACATCGTGTACTTCATCTCGGGGGCAAACGGGCCGTGCGGGGTCGGCTTCATGATGAGGCGCTGCGTGCCCCGGGCGCCCTTGCCGCCCTGTTCCTGCCGCGTAACAAAACCGTTGATGGTCCCCTGCTGGAAGATGTCCCACCAGCCGCCGACGTGCAGCCCGGCCGCGGTGATCTTCGCGGCCTGCGCCTCGGCGTTGCCATGCTGCCAGAACTCATCGTAGCTGGGATGCGCCTTCCACAGGTCGGCGACATGCGGCTGGCCAATCACGCCAAGCCAGCCCTCGACGAGACTCTTGCGGAACACGCCCCCCTGGTAGACCATGTTGTGGTACATGCTGGACGGGACCATGTCCATGTACTGCGCGGCGACATCCTGCGTGCTCGGCGCCAGAAGCATCTGCGTGATGGCCAGCGCGGACGATCCGAAGGTGGCGATCTTGCCGTTGCACCACGGCTGGGCCTTCACCCACTCGACCGTGTCCTTCCCGTCCTGCATGCCCTCGCGCCAGCCTTCCGCGTAGAAGACGTGCTTCTCGCCTTCACTCTGACCCATGCCGCGGACGTCCTGAATCACAAATGCGATGCCCTGACCGGTGAAACGATCGGCGTCGCCCGTCATGCCCCGGCCATAGGTGCTGCGCGCCAAAACGACCGGCCAAGGACCCTCGCCATCGGGAAGGTAGTAATCCGTCGCCAGGGCGGTGCCGTCCGCCATGGGTACCATAACTGTGGTCACCTCGGCGGCCCATGCCCCCAGCGACACCGCTACGATCGCCAGAATCAGCCATACTGCAGCCAGCTTCTTCACGAACTGCTTCCTCCTCGTGTTCCAACCCGTGCAAAAAACCGGCAGCGGGCTATCCCCCTGCCGGTCTGTGTGATTATGGTCCCGGGCGGGAATCAGATCAAGCCGGGCGCCGGCGAAACCCTGCAAGCACGGTAAACGCCAGCCCCAGCACGAGCAGATCACCGGCCGCATGCCGTGAACCGCTGCCTCCGTAACACCCGAAGGGACCCTCACCCTCGCCTTCACCCTCTCCTTCGCCCTCGCCTTCCCCTTCTCCCTCACCTTCGGCGCCGCCCGCATATTCGTAGGCGCCCATATCGGGGCCCTCTCCTTGCGGACGCGCCACGCCGTCCAGATCAACCTCCGTGGAGTCAGTCGGACTGGCCGCGTCCAGCGCAGGCGAGACGGCGGAAAGATGGTAGCCTGCGGCGAAGGCCGGGCCGTCAAAGATGTTTCCCTGGCCCGGCCGCACGGTCTGCAACAGCGAATACTCCGTGGCGATGACCGCGCCGCTGCCCCCAAAAAATGCAGCGGGAGTGTTGTCCCAGACGATGCTGTTGACGATGGCCAGCCGGGCGTTGAGCACGTGGAGTGCCCCGCCGCCCGACGCGGTGTTGCCAGCGACCGTGCAGTGCGCGAAGGCCACTTCGGATCCGAAGCTGATCAGGGCCGCGGCTCCGTACCCGTTTGTGCTGGCATTGTCCGCGATGAGACCGTTGACGAATGCGGCACGGGTGGAAGACAGATACAGGCCGCCGCCCAGGAGCGCGGCATTGCCGGTGACGGTGACGCGGTGCGCCTCGACGGACGAACCCGCCAAGGCATAGAGTCCCGCGCCGTACGCCGCGGTGTTGGCGTGGAGGTCCGTGTTCTCGAGCATCAGGAGACCGCCGTCGCAATAGATGCCCGCACCCCAGGTGGCCTCGTTGGCCACGACGCGGCTGTTGGCAAGGGTCGCCACGGCGCCGTGGACAAAGACGCCGCCGCCACGGCCATACAATCCGCTGCCCAGCGCACGGCCGCCCGTGATGGTCAGGCCATCCAGGACCGTGCCTTCGCCCGGAGCGACGACGTGAAACGCCGCCGCGCCGCCGCGCGCATGCGAGCCGTCGAGGATGGTCTCGTTCACGGCCCAGTCGCGCGCATCGCGTTCGGTCTCGGTCCCCGCGAAACCGCCGTACAGCGCCACGCCCGGTTTGAGAATCAGCGCCCCATGCCGTGGATCCCGTACACCATCGTAACGGCCGCCCGCAAGCCACAACTCGGCGTAGGTCGCCGCGTCGAGCGCCGCTTCAATCGTCGTGAACGCGGTTTCCCAGCTCATGCCGTCCTGGACGCCGGGGGCGCCGGCCGGGTTCACCCGCAGCACCGGGCGTGGGTCCGCCTGCCGCGGATCGGTCCCCGCACGGTGCTCGGCACCATTGATGACGCCGTCGCCGTCGGGATCGCCCAGGCGACCGTCATCGCCCAGCGCGCTGAGCGGGTCAAGTCCGTGCTGCGCCTCCCAGCCATCCGGCAGAGCGTCCCCGTCCGTGTCCGCACGGAGCGGGTCCGTTCCGTGGACCAGAACCTCCGCGCCATCGGAGAGACCGTCTCTGTCCGTATCCGGATTCAGCGGGTTCGTTCCGTATACATCGACCTCTTGGCCGTCCGTGAGACCGTCGCCGTCCGCCTCGGGATTGTTGGGCGGCAGCCCCAGCGCCAACTCGCGGGCATTCGACAGCCCATCGTCATCCGGATCCCCCTCGGGCCCGTCCGCGTCTGTCGCCACGATCGGGTCGAGTCCGTACTGCACCTCCCAGGCGTCCGGGAGCCCGTCGCTGTCGGTATCCGGGCGCAGGGGATCGGTCCCGTAGACCTTCACCTCGTCACCGTCCGACAGCCCGTCCCCGTCCGTGTCCGGATTGTGCGGGTCGGTGCCGTGGGCGTGTTCGCCGGCGTTGTCCAGGCCATCCTCATCGGCATCGCCCGTCGCGCCGTCGAGGTCCGAAGCACTTACGGGACTCAGGCCGTGCGCTATTTCCCATGCGTCCGGCAATCCGTCATCGTCCGTGTCGTCCAGCGCCGGGTCGGTGCCGTGGAGATTCACCTCGTCGCCGTCGGACAGCCCGTCACCGTCCGTGTCCACGTTCAGCGGATCCGTCCCATAGACATTCACCTCGTCGCCATCAGACAACCCGTCCCCGTCCGTGTCCGGATTCAGCGGGCCCGTTCCATAGACGTTGACCTCATCACCGTCCGACAGCCCGTCGCCGTCTGTGTCCGCATTCAGCGGATCCGTCCCGTGGACGTTGACCTCGTCGCCATCAGACAACCCATCCCCGTCCGTGTCCGGATTCAGCGGACCCGTTCCATAGACGTTGACCTCATCACCGTCCGACAGCCCGTCACCGTCCGTGTCCGGATTGCCGGGGCCGGTGCCCAGCGCAAGCTCGGCGGCGTTGTCCAAGCCATCCGCGTCGGGATCGCCCGTGGCACCGTCGGGATCCAGCGCGCTGAGTGGGTTCAGACCGTGCTCGATTTCCCATGCGTCGGGCAGGCCGTCGCCGTCCGTGTCCGCAAGCAGGGGATTGGTACCGTGAACCGTCACCTCGTCACCATCTGAAAGCCCGTCGTCGTCGGTATCCGGATTCAAGGGATCCGTCCCATGCACGTTGACTTCGTCCCCATCTGACAGGCCGTCCCCATCCGTGTCGGCGTTTCGGGGATCGGTGCCCAGCGCAAGCTCAGCGGCGTTATCGAGGCCATCCTCATCGGGATCGCCCGCGGCGCCCTCCGTCTCGACCGCACTGAGCGGATTCAGGCCCTTGGCAATTTCCCACCCATCCGGCAGCCCGTCGCCGTCGGTATCCGGATTCAGCGGACTGGTCCCCAGATGATAGAACTCGTCCTCATCCGTCAGTCCGTCCCCGTCCATGTCGCCATCCGGAAGGTTCCATTCCTGCTCGTCCGAGAGAGCATCCCCATCGACGTTGCCCGCGGGATGGCGGACCGGGACGATGAGCGCGCTCGGGTAGAGAGCCCCCATGTGCACCGTATTGGTAGCCGACACCAACGGGTGGGCCCCGGCGAAGTCGTCGCCATTGTTCGGGTTGACCTGGAAACGCGGCGAATTACTGCTGGAAATCAGCACGCCGATGCGGTGGCCGGTGTTGAACACCCAACTGATGTCGCCCAGGTCGATCTCCACCTCGACGACCTCGCCCGCCGTGAGCGGCGGCTGCGCCGTCGTGCTTCCGCGGCGATACTTGACGCGCTGGATGTTGTCGAGCATGAGAATCTGCCGCTCGTCGCCCGTCGGATACACATCGACAAGCCACGCGGCGAAATCGGTGTCCGGCGCGGTACTCGACACAAACAGCCGCACCCGGAAATGGCCGGTCGCCTCAAGCGGCGCGGACAGGGGCGCTGTCGTGAAGGTCAGCACATCGGCCCGTTGACTGATCGGCCGCTGATCGTAGGCCCCGTAGGCGATTACGAGGTTCTGTCCGCCGCGGGTCGGCACCGGGTTCGCCGGGTTGTAGACGAACGACCGGGTCGCGGCCGCGTCCGGGGCCGCCGTCCCCAGCGCGCCGCCGCTCTGAAGGTAGTACGGGACCTCACGCGGGGGCAGGGGCGGCCATTTCGCGGCCGTGCGCCATTCCCAGCCCGGGCCTGCGTAGGCCAGGTCGCTGCCAACTGTGTAATAGGTCACCGGCGGCTCGCTCATGATACCGTTGTTGACACCGCGCAACCAGTACTCGGCGAAGCGCCGCCGGTACGGGGTAACTCCGAACCCCTCGTAGTTCTGCGCCAGGCCAAAATCCGGGGACATCCACGGGCCGTGCGCCGTCGGACGCATCACCAGCTTCTGATTCCCCTTGGCGCCGGGCCCACCGTGATATTGCCGCGCCACGAAATACTGCACCGTCCCGCGGGCAAAAATATCCCACCATCCGCCCACATGAAGCCCCGGCGACGTGATGTCCGCGGCGCGCGCCTCCGAATTGTACTGATCCCAGTACGCGGATGGCGGGGTCTCGCCGCGCCACACCGAGGCATAGGCCGGCGTCTGCACCCCGGCCGCCAGCCACCCGTCCACCAGCGACTGCCGGAACACCCCGCCTTGATAGGTAAGATGGTCGAGGAAATTGCTGGCCCCCTCCTGGAGGATCTGGCAATCAAGCTGGTCCGTGGCCGGCGCCAGCAGCGCCGTGGCGATCGCCGTGGCCGAGCCGCCGTAGGTCCCAATCTTGCCGTTGCACCAGCTCTGGGCGCGGATCCACGCGACCGTGTCCACGCCGTCCTGCTTCTCACCCCACCCTTCGTCCGCGAAGGGACGGAAGACGCCCTGGCTGCCGTAGCGTCCCCGGACACTCTGGATGACGTAGGCGTAACCGTAGTTGGTCCACCGGTTGCCGTCGGTCGGCCGCGGATAGGGCGACCGCTCCAGGATGACCGGCCACGATGTCCCGGTGGACGGGAAATAGACCTCGGTCACAAGGCGCGTCCCGTCTTCCATGGGAAGCATCACGGAGAGATTGGCGGCATGGGATGACAGGCCCGTCATCGCGACCGCCACGACGGCAACACAGTCAAGAAGGTGGAGTCTCATCGACAGTTTCCTTTCCCCGAAACACAAGGCGGGTGGTTCGCAACTGCTCTGACGCCATCCTAAGATGACCCGGGGCGTCTGTCAAACATTTCCGACGCGAAACACCGCTGTTGGGCCTTCCAGCGCCCTTCAAGTTGGAACTTTCGTGACATCTGTGGCATTATTCGTGACGTCGCGCTGGTGCGGCGACTTCAGGACACTGACTTTGTGCGGGGAACGCCCGGTTTCCCCCAACCCGAGCGTTTTGCATGTCTGATATGCCCCAACCTGAACACAGCGGCACGCCCGCGCCCCGCTTCCGGCGCGGCTGCGGCGGGATCTTCCTGACCTTCATGATCGTCGTGGCCGCGATGTGGGGGGCGGGCATCGGGGCGTTTCTGTGGATACTCGAGGACACCAAGACCAGCATCAGCGCCCTTGAGGACTTCCGGCCCAAGGTGGGGAGCCGCCTGTATTCGTGGGACGGCGCCCAGCTTGGCGAATTCACCACCGAGGCGCGTCAGGTGATCAGCCTGAACGAGATGCCCCTGCATCTTCAGCACGCCTTCATCGCCACGGAAGACAAGCGCTTCTATGAACACTTCGGCGTCCGCCCCGAGTCGATCGTCAAAGCCGGGCTCGACTACCTGCGCACCGGATATCTGCGCGGCGCAAGCACGATCACTCAGCAGATTGTCCGCAACGTCGAGCCCCTCGGCGTCGGTCAGGAACGCCACCTCAATCGCAAGATCCGCGAAGCCCTGGTCGCCCTCCAGGTCGAGCGCCAGTTCACCAAGGACGAAATCCTCGAGCTGTACCTGAACCAGATCTTCCTCGGGGTGAGTGCCTACGGCGTCGAGGCCGCGTCGCAGCAGTATTTCCTCAAGAGCGCGCAGGACGTCACCATTGCCGAGGCCGCGTTGCTGGCCGGGCTGACCCGTTCGCCCAACCGCAACCAGCCGTTCCGATCGCCGCAGAACGCGCTCGCCCGGCGCAACACGGTGCTCGCCCAGATGCTTGAGAACGAATTCATCACCCAAGCCCAGTATGAGGACGCTGTCGCAACACCCATAGAAGCATCGGTCGTACACCCCGAGGAACGTGAACAGCGCGCCCGCGGCGGCACCTGGAACCCCAACAAGTTCCGGGCCCCCTACTTTTCCGAGGCGGTGCGCATGTTCCTGCTGAATCCACCGCCTCCCCATGTCGTGCCCGTCGACGCCGGTCAGCTTTTTGAGGAAGGTCTCGAAATTCACACCACCGTGGATATGCGCCTGCAACGCGCTGCCGAGGACGCGCTCCTGCGCGCACTGGATGAGTTCGACGCCAACAAGCTACAGCAATTGCGGCGGCAGAACCGCGAGGAGGAGTTTGTGCCGGTCACCGGCGCGCTGGTGTGCCTCGACAACCGTCCCGGCTACGAGGGTTTCGTGCGAGCCATGGTAGGCGGCCGGGACTTCGAGATCAACAAGTTCAATAACGCCACCCAGGCGCGCCGCCAGCCGGGATCGAGCGTCAAACCCTTTGTGTGGGCCGCGGCGCTCGACAACGGCTTCACCCCGTCGCACATTGTCTACGACACGCCGTTCCGGGTGGTTGACCGGGCGGGCAATGTGTGGGCGCCGCAGAATTTCGATGGCACCTTCAGCGGACCGATCACCTTGCGCACAGCACTCGAAAAGTCCGTGAATATCGTCGCCATCAAGCTTGCGCGGCAACTTGGCATGCCGCTGGTGCGTTCGTACATGCACGCCGCGGGTATCCGCTCGCCTATTGACGACGTCGTCGGGTTGACCATCGCCCTTGGCACGCCCAACGTCACGATTCTGGAACACGCCACCGCCTATGCGACCTTCGCCACCGGCGGCGTCTATCACTCGCCGGTGATGGTGACTGAGATCAAGGATCGCGATGGTTTCGCCCTCTATAATTACCGGAACTATGTGCAGCGCGAGCAGGCCATGCCCGAAGACGTCGCCTACGCCGTCACCTATCTTCTCGAGGGCGCGGCGCGGTGGGGAACCGGCGCGCGCACCAGTGCGCTTGAACGTCCCCGTGCGGGCAAGACCGGCACCACCAACGAAAGCCGCGACGTGTGGTTCTGCGGATACACCCCCGACTTCACGTGTGTGGTCTGGGTGGGCTATCACGATAACCGTTCGCTGGGCGGCGGCGCGGACTACACCGGCGGCCGGGTCGCCGTCCCGATCTGGACCGATTTCATGATCAAGGCCCACGAGGGCCTGCCTGCACGGGAATTCACCGTGCCCGCTACGCCCGGTATTGCCTTCCACCAGGTGGATAAGGCCAGCGGCCTCGCCGGCGGTAATCTCAAGGAGGTCTTCATCCGGAACTCCAGGCCGCCGCAACGCATGGCCGAACCCGAGCGCACCGTCACCGAGGATGACCTCGAGCGAAGAATGGAGATGGAACTCCTCGACCAGCTCTAGGCTATCGCAGCCGCCGTTGAAGCGCCACCACTACTCCCCGGATCCGCACGTCCTGCGCCGGAACCAGGATCGGCGACATCGCCGCGTTGGCCGGACGCAGCTCGACCATCGCGTTGCGCGGATAGAACCGCTTGACCGTCGCCTCGTCGTCGACCAGCGCCACAACGGTATCCCCCGCCTTCGGGCGAATCGACTGATCCACGACCAGCACGTCGCCTTCGAGGATGCCGTCCTCGATCATGCTGTCGCCCCGGACGCGCAGGCAATACGACGTGTCATTCGCCAGCGCCTCGTCCACGGCGACATACTCGTCCACATGATCCATGGCGAGCGCGGGCTGGCCCGCGGCCACCATCCCCACCAGCGGCAAGCGCGGGATCATCTGCTTGCCCTGCTCATAAAGGCCTGCGGCGGCCTTCTCTGTCACGCGAATACCCCGCGCCTTCGACGAACGCTCGATGTAGCCCTTCTTCTCCAAGGCCAGCAGATGGTCGTTCACCCCGTTCGTCGAAGCGATCCCGAACTGTTCCCCGATCTCCGCAATCGTGGGCGGATACCCCTCATCGCGAATCGTCTCGACGATGTACTGCAGGATGGCGGCTTGCCGCCGGGTCAGTCCGTGAGCCATGGCGCGATCTCCCTGTGCTGAAATCTTTTTCAGGTGTATTCAACCACGTGCCGCGCCGCCGTGTCAAGGGTGTCTTGGCATGGAATGCGCGTTTTTCCTCTGAGCGTTCCCTTGGGGTGATGCAGAGGGGGCGTCCAAAAGAACAAGAACAGGAGATTGACCATGCGACACGTAGTTCTTGCTGCGGCGCTGCTTGCGGGCACGGCCCTGGTTGGGGCCGTCGGCGCCGAAGACCCTGGACCCATGTTGAAACCGCTCGCGGGCATGCGCATTGCCATGCTGACGGGCGAGGGATTTCAGGATGCCGAGGCGATGATGCCGCTCGCCTTCCTGACCAACCGCGGCGCCACGGTCACCGTGATCGGGGCTGAAACAGGCGAAGTGCGCGCATATGGCAGCGAGGCGACCCTGCTGATCGAGAAAACCGTCGCGGAGGTATCGCCGGCGGATTTCGACGCGCTGGTCCTGCCGGGCGGCAAGGCCCCGGCCACGATCCGCGAACACCAGGGCGCCGTTGATTTCGTCCGCGAGATCTGTGCGTCTGGCAAGCCTGTCGCGGCCATCTGCCACGGGCCGCAGATCCTCATTTCCGCGGGCGTCGTCGAGGACGTCAAGATGACGTGCTATGCCGACGTCGCCGAGGAGTTGAAGGAGGCCGGCGCCAACTACGAGGACAAGCCGGTCGTGCGCGACGACAACCTGGTGACCTCGCGTCAGCCCGGCGACATCCCGGCGTGGCTCGATGCGATGGAGGATCTGTTCCTCGAAGCACGCGGCGAGAAGACCTGACCGGCGGCAGATACCTTCGCGATGGGAGTTGGGACACGACGCGCTATCGGTCCCCGAGCGCGCGGGCAATGTCCCGGGCCCAGGATTCCACGGCATCCCAGTCCCGGTAGTCGCCCACGGGCGCCTTGACGGCCTTTACCATCCACCGCTCGACGATGTTGAGCGTGGCTGTATCCAAGGCGCCGTGAAAAAGGGCGATGGACCGTGGCTGGATGCGGTCTGCAACAGGACGGAGCCGTTCCGGGAAGCACCATCCCTGCAATGTCTCCGACGGGTCCCCCGCGCCGGTCGGACCGCTTGAGAACAGCCAGACCGGCTGCTGCGCAAGGACCTCCGCATGGCGTTCCAGAAAGCCCGCGGCGTCTTTGCGCCACTGGCCCGCGTAGACGGCGCTGCCCAGCACCACCGCGTCCCAGGATGCGGGGCTGGGAGCCTCCGTGGCGGGGAGCACGTCCACCCGAAGCCCGCGCGCGGTCAGCACCTCGCCGATCCGGCTGGCTATCGCTGCCGTGGCGCCATGCTTGCTGGCATATGCCACCAGACAGGAAACGGCCCGTTTGCTGTCGCCTGTGTCAGACACCATGCTCTCCAGTCCTGTGATTTCTTCCCCGATCATACCGCATCTACGCCAGCCCGTGCGCAAGCAGAAATGCGGTGTCGGCCAGAACGGTTCCGGGCGCGCCGTCGCGCACGATACGGCCTTCGGACAGCACGAGCACGCGGCCGCACAGGCGGGCGATGAACTCGAGGTCATGACTGGCGACAATCTGCGTCTGTTCGAGCGTCTCAAGCAGTTCCAGAAGGGTGCGGCGTCCACGCGGATCGAGTTCGCTCGTCGGCTCGTCAAACACGAGGATCTCCGGGCGCATGGCGATCACGGCGGCCAGCGCCGCACGCTTCTTCTGCCCCACACTCAGGTGGTGCGGCGGGCGGTCGTCCAGGCCCTCCAACCCGACCGCCGCGAGACTCCTCTGAACGCGCTGCGGCACCTCATCCGGCGCCAGCCCCATGTTGCGCGGCCCGAAGGCGACGTCGTCGAACACGGTTGGGCAAAACAGCTGGTCGTCGGGCTGCTGGAAAACCAGCCCCACCTTTCGGCGCAGCGCACGGGCGTTGGCACGGGTGTACGGATCACCTGCGACCGCGACCGCCCCCGACGGGCCGAGCAATCCCGCAAGATGAAGCAGCAGCGTCGATTTGCCCGCGCCGTTCGCGCCGATGATGCCCACTCTCTCCCCGGTATCCACCGAGAAGGTGACACCCTCCAGCGCCCGGGTACCATCTGGATAGGCATAGCGGAGATCGTTGACAGACAGCACGGTGCGGCTCATGTCAGCCCCACCCGCACCGCCAGCAGCCAAATGGCCGCGGCGAGCAAAAAGGTTGCATCCACTCGACTGAGTGCACGGACCGGCGCGTGCGGCCACCGGCCGTCGTAGCCCCGGGCAAGCATCGCGCCATGGACGCGCTCGGCCCGCTCGTAGCTGCGCATGAACAACGACCCGATCATCGCGCCGACCGGTCCCGCGTGCCACAGCCACCGCCCGCGGTAGCCGCGGCAGAGGCCTGCCCGGCGCATGCGCACCGCCTCCTCGCGCAACACATGCAGATAGCGGTAGATGAAACCGGTCAACGCCACCACCAGCCGAGGCAGGCGCAGGTCGTCGAGCGCCTGCAGGATATGCTGCGGGGGCGTCGCCGCCATCAACAGCGAGAGGAATCCCACGCTGAGCACCGCCTTGATCGTGGCATTCCACACGATCCACAAGCCGGCCGCGTAGACGGGCCAGCCGCCAGCATGCGCGACCGGCGCGGCGCCATGGCTGGCGGTAAAGGGGGTCAGGCAGGTCATGAGCAGGACGAAGATCGCCGCGAAGGCCATGCGCGTCACCGGGACGCGCCACCCCACGCGCGCGGCCAGCAGCCCTGCGAGCAAGGTCAGCAAGTACGCGGCAAAGGCGGGCAATGCCGCCGGCGGGGTCGATACGACCGCCAGAACCGCTGCCACCGTCGCCAGGACACGGCTGCGCGGGGACAGTTCACGGGCACCCGCCGCAGCAAGGATCGCACAGGCACTCACGGCCGGTGCGGGTCGCGGATGCGCTTCCTGCCACGCGCCAGCAGGTATCCCGCAGCCACGAGTGCGCCAAACGACGCCGCGGTACCCGCCACGCCCGCGACACTCGTCGCCAAGGCGTCGGGCACCCCCGGCGCTTCATAGTCCGGCGCCCAGGCCAGCGCCCAGACAGGGTCCCCCTCGACGGCGAACCCCTGATCCTCGGCCACCCGCTCAAGCCCGTCAGGGTGCGGCGAAGCGAAGGGCGAAACCAGCGCGGCCAGGACAAGGGCCAGAACCCCGCCCGCAATCGCCAGCGTCCATAAACTGCGCATGGTCATACCTCCTGGTTGGCCGGCGTCAGGCGACGGCTCGACGGCAGGAGGTCCGGGCGCGTGGCCAGCACCGCGGACACGGTGGCCACCGTGATCACGGCCTCGCCCACGCCGATAACCGCATGCACGCCCGTCATCGCGGGCAGGACCACCCACACGGGGTTGGCCCCGGACCACGCGAGTTGCACGGCACACACCCCCGCCGCCGCCACGATGGACGACCACGCGGCCACCGCGCTCGCGGTCAGCGCCCCCCAACGCGTCGCGGGAAGCACCCATCCAAGCGCGTGAAACACCCCGTAGGCCGTAAAGGCGCCCACGACGCCCATGTTGAACACGTTCGCGCCAAGTGCGGTCAGTCCGCCGTCCGCAAAGAGCAGGCACTGGATCCCGAGCACGAGCGCCATCACCAGGCAGGCGTTGAGCGGACCGAGCAGAATCGCGCCGAGCGCGGCGCCCATGAAATGCCCGGTCGTGCCCGCCGCGATTGGAAAGTTCAACATCTGGGCCGCGAAAATGAACGCGCCCGTCATGCCCAGCAGTGGCACCTGACGCTCGTCGAGGGTACGGTTGGCCTTGGCGAGCGCCACGGCGCAGACGCCGAGCGATCCCGCATAGGTCGTGACAGCAATGGAATGGCTTAACAGCCCATCCGGCAAATGCATGCGATACACCCTCTATACCAGTTGTTTTCCCGTGGAACTCATCGCCAGCGCCGCGTGCAGCACTCCCCGCTGTTGCCGAAGCTGATCCGCCAGCACCCGGATCTCGCCCGCCCGGCCGCGCATCATGATCATCTCCGCGCACAGGTGGTGATCCAGATGCACGTGCGTGGTCGCCATCACGTTGCCGTGATACGCATGCTGGAGATCCGTGAGCTTGCGGCTCAGATCATGCGCATGGTGGTCATAGATCAACGTCACCGTGGCCAGCGCCTCCTCGTTCTCCTCCCACGCCTGTTCCACCAGCCGGTCCCGGATCAGGTCGCGAAGAAACTCCGAGCGGTTGGTGTACCGGCTTTGGGCAACCAACTGGTCCAGGCGGTCGAGAAGAGGCTGCTCCAGGGAGAAGCTCTGACGAACAAGGTCGGACATGCGGCAGATCCTTGTGTATTACGATTCAATGCATTGTAATACGGGCGCGCCCCGGTTCGCAAGACGCGATGGCACCGGTTGACGGGACATCGACGAACGCCGTCGGGCTGTTGGCCGAGAATATCGCCTTGTCTGCGTGTGTTGCGTGTGTGATAAAATGCCAAGAGCGACGTGGCACGTGTATCGAATTCCATAAGGAGCCGACGAGCGGCATGCGCAACACCGACCGTTAGACTGGGGACGTACCCGTTTTCGGAACCCCTTTTTCGCGCAACGCGGCAAGGGGTGGTATTGCGCTTCCATATTGCCCGCGCTTCGATGGGTCCATCCCCTGTCTTCTCATCACCATCATTTCACACCACCGATGGCTGAGTGTGCCTGAGGTCACTGGACCGCAGGGCGCCCGTGGGAGACACAATCATGAGTCCGGACTGGATGGCATTTGCCAACCTGAGCTTCCGTTACCCGGCCGGGATTCACCCGCTGTTCGAGCACCTTACGCTGCATGTGCCCCGGGGCTGGACAGGGTTCGTCGGGGCGAATGGGGCCGGCAAGACCACGCTGCTGCGCCTGGCCGCCGGAGAACTGAGTCCGACGGAGGGGACGGTGGTATGTCCGGGCCGTGCGCTGTACTGCGCCCAGCGCACAGACGATCCGCCCGCCGGGTTTGACGCCTTCTTGACCTCGCTGGAGCCGGAAGCGCGCGCGCTGCGCGGGCGTTTGGCGGTCGCAGGCGATTGGCCGGCACGCTGGCAGACCCTGAGCCACGGCGAGCGCAAGCGCGCCCAGATTGCGGTGGCCCTGTGGCAGCAGCCGGATGTTCTCGCGCTCGATGAGCCCACCAATCATCTGGATGATGACGCGCGCGCGCTGCTCACCGATGCGCTGCGCTCCTACGCCGGCGTGGGGCTCATCGTGAGTCACGACCGCGATCTGCTGGATGGCCTCTGCGCGCAGTGCGTCTTCGTCGATCCACCCACTGCCGTCATGCGGCCCGGAGGATACTCGCAGGGACAGGACGAGGCTTTGCGCGAACGCGCCCAGCGCGCGCGGCAGCGCCGTGCCGCCCAGGAGGACTACGCCCGGCTCCGGGACGCCATGGCGCGACGCCAGGACGGGGCGCGCCAGGCCCTGCGAGCGCGCTCCAAGCGCGGTCTCGACCCCAAAGACCACGACGGGCGGGCGAGGAAGGATCTGGCCCGCGTGTCGGGAAAGGACGGCCAGGCGGGCCGTCTCGCCAGCCAGTTGGCGGGCCGGTTGAAGGCAGCGGAGGAACGCCTGCGCGAGACCCGCGTCGCCAAGGAGGCTACGCTGGGCATATGGGTGGACGGCGCACGCGCGCGACGGGACACAGTGCTCGCGGTGGACGCGTGCTCCATCCCGCTCGGCGCTGGAAGGACCCTCCGCGTACCGGACCTGCGCCTGCTGCCGGACAGCCGCGTCGCACTGGTGGGGGCAAACGGGACGGGCAAGAGCACGCTGCTGGCGCATCTCCTCGGCAGGTTGAACCTGCCGCCGGAGCGCGTGGTGTATGTGCCGCAGGAAATCGACGCGGACTCTGCCCGCCGGGTGCTGGACGAGGTGCGCGCCTCGTCCAGGGAGACACTGGCGCGGACGCTTGCCGTGGTGAGCCGGCTCAATTCGCGGCCGGACCGCTTGCTGGACAGCGAGACGCCCAGTCCCGGGGAGGTACGCAAACTGCTTCTCGCACGCGGCATCGCGCGCGCTCCTCACCTGATCGCCATGGATGAACCGACCAACCATCTCGATCTGCCGTCGATAACGTGTCTGGAAGAGGCCCTCGCCGGCTGTCCGTGCGCCCTGCTTCTGGTAAGCCACGACAACCGCTTCCTGTCCAGGCTCACACGGGTGCGTTGGCAACTCGTGCCGGGCGCTTCCGGAAGCGAATTGGTGGTTGGCTACTGATCGCTCAGAGGCGGGCAAATGCCTTCTGGCTCTGGACAACACGCCTCGGCATCCCGCACAATACGTTTTCGGCGCGAACGACACGTAGACGCGTCCGCGGAGGGACCCATGGCCATCATCACCAACCCGATCCTCAGGGGGTTCAACCCGGACCCGTCGATCCTGCGCGTCGGCGACGACTACTACATCGCCACCTCGACGTTCGAGTGGTTCCCCGGGGTGCAGATCCACCATTCGCGCGATCTGGTTCACTGGCGGCTGCTCACCCGGCCGCTCACCCGGCCGTCGCAGCTCGACATGCTGGGCAACACGTGCAGCGGCGGCATCTGGGCGCCGTGTCTGAGTTACGACAACGGCGCCTTCTACCTGGTCTACACGAACGTCCGGAACTGGCGCGGCGTCTACCATGACCTCTACAACTACGTCGTGACCGCGCCGGATATCATGGGACCGTGGTCGGAACCGGTATACCTGAATTCGGTTGGCTTCGATCCGTCGCTTTTTCACGACGATGACGGCACCAAGTGGCTCCTCCAGATTGTGTGGGACCACCGCCAAGGTCGCAACCACTTCCACGGCATCCGCCTGCAGCAGTACGACCACGAGAGGCAGGTCCTCGTGGGCGACCCGCGGATCATCTTCCGGGGCACGGAGCTGGGCGGCGTCGAGGGACCGCATCTGTACGAGCGGGACGGGTGGTATTATCTGCTGACCGCGGAGGGCGGCACCGGGTATCAGCATGCGGTCACCATGGCGCGCTCGCGCCGCATCGAAGGCCCCTATGAGATCGATCCGGCCAATCCTATCCTGACGAGCGGCGGACATCCGGAACTGGCGCTCCAGAAAGCGGGCCACGGCTCCCTCGTCCAGACCCAGACCGGCGAGTGGTACTTGGCCCATCTCGTCGGCCGGCCCTTGCCGGGCACCCAGCGCTGCATCCTCGGGCGCGAAACGGCGATCCAGCGATGCACCTGGACCGATGACGGCTGGCTGCGACTCGCGGACGGCGGCCACACGCCGTCGGTGCAGGTTCCCGGGCCCGACCTGCCGCCGGCGCCCTTTCCGCCCGAACCCGCGTGCGATGAGTTCGAATCGCCGGCCCTCGGCGTGCACTACCAGACCCTTCGGATTCCCGCAACGGAAGACTGGCTCTCGCTCGCGGAACGCCCGGGCTATCTGCGTCTGCGCGGACAGGAATCGCCAAAATCGATGCACCGGCAAAGCCTGGTCGCCCGCCGCATCCAGAGCACCCGCTTCGAGGCGGACACCTGCCTCGAATTCCGGCCGCGTACCTTTCAGCAGATGGCCGGGCTCATCTGCTGGTACGACATCAGCCTGCACTGGTACCTGCGCGTGACCCACGATGAGGATCTGGGCGCATGCCTGGGCATCGTGGAAATGGATGACGATGTCTACTCGGAACCGCTCGACCGGGACATCAGCGTGGAGGGGTGGGACCGGGTCCACTTGCGCGCCGTGATGCACGACGCGGACCTGCGTTTTTTCTACAGCCGTTCCGGCGGGGACTGGCGCGAGATCGGGCCGGTCTTCGACGCATCGAAGCTGTCTGACGAATACGGCCGCCGGGGCGGCTTCACGGGCGCATTCGTGGGCCTGTGCGCGCATGACCTCAGCGGCGCCCGTCAACCCGCGGATTTCGACTACTTCCGCTACCAGGAGAATGATTGATGACACCGCCTCCCGGCCCCAAGAAGAACATCCCCCCGCGCAAGCGCCCTGCCGCCGCTGGCCGCACCGGCAAGCCCGGCAGCAAGCCCGGCGGTCCGGCCCGGCCGGCAAGGCCCCGGCTGGCCCCGGACGCTTTCGAGAAGGTATTGTGGAAGCCGGGCAACCTGCTCAACCCCGTGCCGGTCGTACTGGTCACCTGCGCCGACGCCGACGGCAACGCCAACGTCACCACCGTGGCATGGGCGGGCACGATCTGCAGTGAACCGCCGATGCTGTCGATTTCGCTTCGCGCCACGACTCTCAGCCACAAGATCATCTCGCACGCGGGCGAGTTCGTGGTGAATGTGCCGAACGCGGACCTCGTGACCGCCGTGGACTACTGCGGCGTCGCGTCGGGCAAGGAACTCAACAAGTTCGACCGCACCGGCCTCGTCGCCGCGCCCTCGTCCAAGGTCGGCGCGCCGCTCATCCGGCAATGCCCGGTCAACATGGAGTGCCAGGTCCGGCAGAAGCTCGACCTCGGCAGCCACACGATGTTTCTGGCCGAGATTGTCGCGGTCCACGCGGCCAAGGCGCACATTGACCGCAACGGGCGCCTGGCGCTCGAGCACGCGGGGCTCATCACCTACGCGCACGGCAACTACTACGCCTTGGGTCGCAAGCTCGGGTTCTACGGGTTCAGCGTGGAAAAACGGCGCGCGGCGCCGCCGCCCGGCAAACGGCGCCCGAGATAGGGAATGCGCCGCCCCCGCGACAGGTTTCTCTGAGCGGTCCACCAGCCGCGGAAGGAGAACCTGTGCCCATGAAGATCAAGATCCTGCTGTCCATGTGGGGATGGAGAGACCAGCTTTCGCCCGAACAACTGCTCGAGCGCGCCCGGGAAACCGGCTACGACGGCGTTGACGGCGAGCCGCCGTTGTGCACACCGGCGGAATGGCAGAAACTGCGCGCCGCCAGCGGCCTGGCGAATTTCATCCTCGTCGGCAGTCCCGATCTCGACGATCAGGTGCGCCGCATGAAGATGGCCGCCGAGTTCGCCCCGGACGGCATCATTTCGCACACCGGGGGCGACGAGCTGTCCTTCGACGACGGTTGCCGCTTTCTCGAACGGTGCCTGGCGGTCGAGCAGGAGCTCGGGATCCCCGTCGTGCACGAAACCCACCGGGGCAAACTGTTCCATCATCCCGTCGTGACGGCGCGCTATATCGAGAAGTTCCCGGAAGTGAAGCTCAACGCGGACTTCTCGCACTTTGTCGTGGCAACGGAGTCGCTGCTGGAGCGGTTCGAACCGCAGATGGCCCGCATCATTTCGCGATGCTTCCATATTCACGGCCGGGTGGGATACCACGAGTCACCCCAGGTGTCCGATCCGCGGGCGCCGGAATTCCAGCCCTTTGTGGAGCGCCACGAGCAGTGGTGGGACGCCATCAAGGCCGCGCGCGAGGCCGACGGCACCGAAACGCTGTATTTCGCGCCGGAATTCGGCCCTCCCGGCTACATGCCGACGCTGCCCTACACCCAGCAGCCCGTCGCAAGCCTGTGGGACGTCAACCACTGGATGGCCCAGCGGACACGCACGCGCTGGGGACTCCGGTAGACGCCGCACCCCCTCCGGGGTGTACGCCTATTGCCCGTAGTAGGCCGACGGGCCGTGTTTGCGCTGAAAATGCCGTTCCCGGAGCGCGGCGGGCAGCGTGGAGACCTCCGGGTTGATCTGCTGCGTGAGGAAGGCCAACCGCGCGATATACTCGAGCGCAATGGCATTCTCGACCGCGCCCATGCCGGTCTCGCCCCAGGCAAAGGGGCCGTGGCCCGTCACCAGCACGCCGGGATACTCAAGCGCGTGGCCGGGAAGCAGACATTCGGCAATCACCTCGCCGGTGGCTGCCTCGTACTCTTCGCCGATTTCCCCGGGGGTCAACGGCCGCGTCACCGGGATCGCGTCCGGTGCATGGTCGGCATGGGTTGTGCCGAGACAGTCGATGGCGCACCCCGCCTGCGCGAAGGCGGTGGCGTACAGCGAATGCGTATGCACCACACCGCCGATCTCCGGGAAGCGCCGGTACAGCACAAGGTGCGTCGGCGTGTCCGAAGAGGGCCGCCCGCCGGGTTCTACTTGCCGCCCGTCGAGGTCGATCAGCACCATGTTCGCCGGGCTCAGTTCGTCGTACGGCACCCCGCTCGGCTTGATGGCGACAACGCCTGCGTCGCGATCCAGCACGCTCGCGTTGCCGAAAGTCAGCGTCACCAGTCCCGCCTCGACCAGCCGCAGGTTGGCTTCGAGGGCGCGTTCTCTCAATGCATTCAGCGTCACGAATCCCGTCCCCTATTCGCGCCTCAGATGAAGCACGGTGATCGACTTCGAGGGCAGCGGCAGCGCATTCAACGACACGGATGCCCCCGCCAACTCCTTCGGAGCCACGTTCTGCGGCTCTTCGAAGGTATTGTGCGCCTGCAGGCGGTCCGCTGCAAGTTGCCGGCACGACGCGATGCGCCACGCGCCGCTGTCCCTGATGTCGAACGACGCGGGCAGGTCACGGCTGAGGTGCAGGTTGAGCAGCGACACGGTCATCTCCGATCCGTCGTCGTTCACAGTCGCGGATGCCGACAAGGCCGGCGTCTCGAACGCCGACCCCGCCAGACTCGGCGCGTTGACCGTGTGGCTCTGGATGAGATGCCCGCCGCGGTGCGGTTTGAACAGGTCGAAGACGTGGTAGGTGGGCGTGGCGACGGCCTGCGGCCCTTTCGTCAGCACGAGGGCCTGCAACACGTTGACGGTCTGCGCCAGATTCGTCATGAACAGCCCCTCGCCGACGCGGTGGAACAGGTGGAAGCCCGCCGCGGCGAACAAGGCGTCCTGCATCGTGTTCTGCTGATACAGACCGCTTTCGACCGTCGCGTCGGCGAACCACGTGCCCCACTCGTCCAGGATCACGTCGATCCGGTGACTGCGCGTGCTGTAGCTCCGGGTCAGATCCAGGGCATGCCTGATCTGGCGCTCGTAGTGGTGGATGACGTCCATCAGGCGCGGATAGTTCTCGTCGTGGAAGCCCGTGCTCGTGGTTGGCCAGCCGTGGTTGGCGTAGTGGTGCAGCGCCAGGTAGTGCACCAGAAACTCCTCGCCCTTGAGCGTCTCCAGGAAGATCTCGTCCCACTCCGGGTTGCCCGGATGCGACCCGCACGCGATCAGCTTCGCGCCCTTCTGCGCGGTACGCACGACGTAGCTCGCATACTGGCGGTACAGGTGCGCGTAGTAGTCGGGCCGCATGCTGCCGCCGCACCCCCAGTTCTCGTTGCCAATGCCCCAGTATGGCACGCTGAACGGCGTCTCACGGCCATTCCTCGCGCGCATCCGCGTCAGTTCGGTGTCCTGCGACGCACAGCAATATTCCACCCACGACCGCGCCTCCTCGACCGACCCGCTGCCGACGTTCAGGCAGATATACGGCTCCGTGCCGATAAGTTCGCAAAAGCGCAGGAATTCGTGCGTCCCGAAGGTATTGGGCTCGGGCTGCGACCAGTTGAGGTTGTAGCGGCGGGGACGTTCATTGCACGGGCCGATGCCGTCCTGCCAGTGATAGTTGTCCGCAAAACACCCGCCCGGCCACCGCAGCACGGGCAATTCGAGCGCCTTCAGGAGATCCAACGTGTCCTGCCGAAACCCCTCGGTGTTGGGAATGCTGCTGTCCTCACCGACCCAGATGCCGTTGTAGATGCACCGGCCCAGATGTTCCGCGAACTGACCGTAGATGTAAGGGGAAATCCGGTGCAACCGCACCGACGGATCGAGAACAACCTGAAGCGACATGCGAACCTCCTTGATACTCCCAATCTGCCTTCCATACCGCCCGAGCGGTCCTGCACCGGTCATGCTATACTACGCGGAATGGTCAATTCGGAGAATGGTTGTGGCTTCCAAAAACCTTTTTGATCCTTCCATCTTTGGATCCGCACGCCACTGCATTCCATCCGCCTGCCGGGAACGGTTCTTCCCGCTTTCGTCGCCCGTCGCCGCGGCCTTGGTACGCCACCACGTCGAGCTGGGCGGCGTCAGCGACCTCGTTCCCGGATACCTGATGGCGCGGCCCCGCCCCCGATTCCACATGGTGCTGTACACGGTGTCGGGCCGGGGCCGGTTCGCAGCGCGCGACGGCATGCACCCCCTCGGGCCGGGGGTCCTGGCCATGTCGCCTGCGGGAATCCCGCATGCGTTTGCACCCAGCGGGCCCCGGTGGCGGATGCTGTGGTTTCATCTGGCCGACCGCCCGGCGTGGGCGCACCTCAAGGACCGGGGACCGCTTGTCCAGAACTCGCAGTGGTTGTCCCGTTTGCTCCCCTCGGCCGAGGGGCTGCTCGAGGAAGGGCTGGCAGATGACCAGGGAGAAGCAGGGCGGCTGTATGCCGAATTGATAACGCTGTTCCTCACGCGGGAGCTGGGGGCGGGGCGGGAAGGCCAGGATGCCGTCATCCGTCACCGCCTGCAAGAGGTCTGGCGCCTCGTTGATGCCCGCCTGGGTCATCCGTGGACCGTTGCCGAACTGGCCGCGCACGCCTGCGTGTCACAGACCCATCTGCACCGCCTCGTGCGGCAGCACTGCCACATCTCCCCGATGGCGATGGTAACCCGTCTGCGCATGGTGCGTGCCCGCGAACTCCTGCGCCAAGGTCTGGCCGTCCATCAGGTCGCCGCCCAGGTCGGCTACGACAACCCCTTCAGCTTTTCCACCGCGTTCCGCCGTTACTGGGGCGCCTCGCCCCGGGAAAGCAGGTAGCGACGGCAAGACGGAGCGCGCGCCTCAATCGCCCGCTTCGCCGATCCACGTGTCGGGGGCGCCGTCGACCTTCAGGCCGATCTTCACCCCATCGAAGCTCAGCTCGATGTGATCCATGTCAAAGGTGTCGGGCAACACATGGACATCCGAGATGTTGTCGCGCGGAATTGCGAATTGCTTCAGGTCCGGGTCCATGTCCACGGTGCGCGTCTGCCCCTTGAGCACGAGCAGGCCCTTGCCTTTTATCATGACCCAGCTTTCGGTAAACGCCACGACCTTCCCCACATAGGACCACTTGTTCTGGCCCGGATACATGCGTTTGGTGCGGATGCGCACGATCTTGTCTTTCAACATGACGCGATCTCCTGTTCAACCCGCTCAGGACAGCCGGCTTCTGTAGTCATCATACCCGAAACGCCGCACAATGCGCGTATCGCCGCGGTCGGGGTCGTGAATCGCGATCGACGGCAGGCGCACGCCGTTGAAGGTCGTATTCTTGACCATGGTGTAGTGCGCCATGTCGTTAAACACGAGCCGGTCGCCCACCTTCAGCGGTTGATCGAACGAGTATTCGCCGATCATATCCCCGGCCAGACAGCTCAGCCCGCCGAGACGGCAGGTGTGGGCCTTCTCGCCCGGCAGACCCGCGCCGACGATCCCCGGCCGGTACGGCATCTCCAATACATCGGGCATATGGGCGGTCGCCGACGTGTCCAGCACGGCGATCGGCCCATGGTTCTCGACGATGTCCAGCACCGTCGCCACCAGCACGCCCGTGTTCAGCGCAATCGCCTCGCCCGGTTCGAGGTATACCTCCACGCCGTGCCGCGCGCGGAACTCACGGATCAGCCGCACCAGCAGGCCGCAATCGTAGTCCTCGCGCGTGATGTGGTGGCCGCCGCCGAAATTCACCCACTTCATCTGCGGCAGCCACGCGCCAAACTTCGTCTCGACAGCCGCCAGCGTCCGTTCGAGGGCGTCCGCGTTCAACTCGCACAGCGTGTGGAAATGCAGCCCCTCGATGCCGTCCAGATCCTCGCCTTCGAGTTGCGCCGCCGTGATGCCCAGCCGCGATCCCGGCGCGCACGGGTCGTAGAGCGCCACCTTCACTTCCGAGTGCTCGGGGTTGATACGCAACCCCGGCGAGATACGCCGCGGGTGCGCGGCTACGGCCCTGCGGAAACGCCGCCACTGCGACAGCGAGTTGAAGCTGATGTGGTCGGCGCATTGCAACAGCTCGCCGATCTCGTCGTCGCGATAGGCGGGCGCGTAGACGTGCACCTCGCCGCCGAATTCCTCGTGGGCCAGACGCGCCTCGTCCAGCGAACTCGCCGTCGCCCCGCGCAGATACTGGCGGATCAGCGGAAAGGTGCTCCACATCGCGAACCCCTTGAGCGCGAGAATGATGGTACAGTCCGCATCCGCCTGCACCCCGGCGAGGACCTCGAGGTTCCGCCGCAACGCACGCTGATCGACGACATAGCACGGACTGGGCACCGCCGCCACGTCGATGTTTACAGCCATTGCTCGACCCAGGGCAGCCCGTACCGGTTCATGTCCGCCATGAAGGGATCCGGATCCATCTGCTCGACGTTGAACACGCCTTCGCCGCGCCACTTGCCGGTGAGCATCAACTTCGCGCCGATCATCGCCGGCACGCCCGTCGTGTACGAAACGGCCTGCGCCTGCACCTCTTTCCACGCCTCGGCGTGGTCGCAGACCTGGTAGATGTAGTACTTCTTGTGCTTGCCGCTCTTCACGCCCTCGATCAGGCAGCCGATGTTGGTCTTGCCCTCATAGTTCACGCCCAGCGTGCCGGGATCCGGCAGCAGCGCCTTGAGGAACTGGAGCGGCACAATCTGCTGCCCCTGGAACTCGACCGGGTCGATGCGGGTCATGCCGACATTCTGCAGGACCCGCAGATGGGTCAGGTATTCCTCGCCGAAGGTCATCCAGAAGCGGATACGCTTGAGGCCCTTGAGGTGCCGGACCAGCGACTCCTCCTCCTCGTGATAGAGCAGGAAGGCCTTGCGCGGCCCGATCTCCGGGAAATCGAAGGTCATCGACACCGACATCGGGTCGATCTCCTTCCACTCGCCCTCTTCCCAGTACTTGCCCTTCTGGGTGATCTCGCGGATGTTGATCTCGGGGTTGAAATTCGTCGCGAAGGGATGCCCGTGACTGCCCGCGTTGCAGTCCAGGATGTCCACATAATGCAGCTCGTCCAGGCGATGCTTCTGGGCGTGCGCGCAGAACGCATTCGTCGCCCCCGGGTCGAAGCCACACCCGAGCAGGGCCATCAGCCCCTTCTCCTTGAAGCGGTCCTGGTAGGCCCACTGCCACTTGTACTCGAACTTGGCCTCGTCCGGCGGTTCGTAGTTGGCCGTGTCGAGGTAGTCCACCCCCGTCTCCAGACAGGCGTCCATGATGGCCAGGTCCTGGTAGGGCAGCGCCACGTTGATGACCAGGTCCGGCTCATGCTTCCGGATCAACGCCGCCACCTGATCCGCGTGGTCGGCGTCCACCTGCGCGATCGCAATGGGCCGGTCCAGTTCATCCCGGATCTTCTCGCAACGGCTCAACGTGCGGCTCGCCAGCACGATTTCCTCGAACACCTCCGGGACCTGGGCGCACTTCTTCACGACGACGTTCCCGACGCCCCCCGCCCCGATGATCAAAACACGGCTCATGGCTCTCCCTTTCCGCTTCGGATATCCCGGCGACATACCGGCAAGCGTTCATGATCGCAAAATAACCGCGCTGGAGCAAGTGGGTTGCGTGCGCGGCCAGCACCGCCCCCGCGGACCGCAGGGCCTAAATAAAGCCCCCGGACGGATCGTCTATTTCGTGTGAGTACTCTGAGGATTGCGCCGGGAAAGATTGGGCCTTCCCAATCGTTTACCCAGGTGACGGACAGCGTCCGCCGGAGAACTCGGAGAAGGTGGCAGAAATGACATCCGTGACACAATTTACCGGGAGCCTCCTGGGGCAGGCCCTGGGTGACGCCTTGGGATTCATGGTCGAAGGCGCCCGCCCGGGTATCTGCTCGCAGTATGTGCAGGAAGTCCTTCGTCCGAAGCGGCTGCCTGGAGTCGCACGAGGCCCCTTTCATTTTGGCCAGTATTCCGACGATACGCAGTTGGCGCGCGAACTGCTCATCAGCTATGTCGCGTGCCACGGCTTCCGGCCCGAGGACTACGCCCGCCGCATCGCGAACCTGTTCTGCAGCGGGCGCGTGGTGGGCCGGGGGCGCAGCACCGAGGAGGCCGCACTGCGCTTGGCGGCCGGGGTGCCGTGGGAAGAAGCGGGTGCGCCTGCCCCGAGTGCGGGGAATAGCAGCGCCATGCGTGCCGGACCGGTGGGACTGCTCTTTCATGATGACCTGGAGGCGCTCGCGGACGCCGCGGCGACCCAGGCGCGCATCACCCACCAGGATCCGCGCTGTGCGGCGGGCGCCGTGGCCGTCGCGGGCGCGGCGGCCTTGGCGATGCGGCCCGAGCCGGTGGACAGGGCCCGCTTCGTCGTCCAGGTCCAGGACCTGATGCAGCCGTACTCGGTGTCCTTTGCGGACACTGTGGGGCGCCTCAACGCGTGGCTTGAGCTGGAGCCGCCGGAGGCAGCGGCCGTGATCAGCGCCTTGGGCCGTACGCCGGAAGCCCGTGCAGAGGTACAGGGCATTTCCGCATACGTGGTCCCGAGTGTCGTGTGGGCGCTCTATGCCTTCCTGCGGTCACCCGAGGACTACTGGGAGACGGTCTGCACGGCCATCGCCGTGGGCGGCGACGTGGACACGACCGCCGCCATGGCCGGCGCCATCAGCGGCGCACGGAACGGCTGCGACGGCCTGCCCGCGCACTACCTGAATGCCCTCAACGACCAGGACACGTGGCATGCCGACGACCTGCGGCGCCTCGCCGAGGAGGCCTGCGACCTCAAGGCCGCGGCGTTGAGCGCGTAAAGGAGAGCGGCGTCGCTGAACCCCTCATCTCCGCGCTTGACGCGGCAACGACAAAGCCCTGAGCCGCCCGGTATTTGGACAAGGGGCTTCAGCCCCTTGCTGCCCCAAATGACTTGGGCTAGAGCCGCCAGGAGTACACAAGCACCTGCACTAGCGGTGCAACCGTGCATAGCAAGATTGGGCCGAACATCCAGATTAGAGCCCCTGCTCCTTGCATCTCATCCCAAGGCACAAAAAACTTGAGGCCCCCAAGAACTACCAGCACCAGCGCCCAAGAGATAAAGCACTTGGCGCCATTGCGGTTGATGAGATACCAGTTTTCATCAGAAAGAAAGGCCTTGGGTGTGCGAACACCGTAAAGATAGTTTGGCGGGATTTTGTTGAATAGAATGGGGAGACTAATTGCGATGAGAACAACACCGGAAATGACGTCCGTCAGTGCAAAAATCGTGCGGATAGTCATGCTCCCTCCTTCACGCGCGGAGTCTTGATCTTCTGCAAAAGCAGAACCCCCATGAGAGCAAGGGGCTTCACAGCCCCTTGTCTGTCTTTCCCCTTCCCGCTTCACTACACTAGTCGGCGATCTCCGGGATGCGCTGGATCCGCTCGTCGGTAAAATAGTCGGCCTCGTCGCGGCTGGTGCTCGAAAACTCCGAGACGATCGCCCCGTCGTCGCCCGCCTGGAACCAGTGCAGCGTGTTGGACTCGATGGTGTACTGGTCGCCGGGGTTCAACTCGACCTCGTGGAAGACCGTATACCATTGCTCGCTGCCTTCGGGCACGCGGCCTTTCATGTTCGCCGTCGGCTCGCCCTCGACGTAGAGCCACACAACCCCGCGGCGGCACCGGAAGGTCTCGCGCTTCCCGGGCTGTCCGTCCACGACGGGGTGCCGGTGCTCGGGGCAGGTCTGCCGGGGGAACAGGACGAGTTCCTTGGCGCAGTAGCGGTCGTTGTTCTCATAGGTCACCAGTTCGAGCCCGGTCTTCTCCAGCTCGTCGAGCCCGAAATCGGCGATCTCGATATTCTCCCGCTCAAAGGGCGTCAACGCGATACCGGCTTCCTCCAGCATCTTCGCCGCACGATCCTGCGCCGCCTTGGCCTGGGCTTTCGTCAACATGACTGCAATTCCTCCTGATGTGGATAAGGTTACAGGCCGGGGGCCTGATCTGCGTCCTGGAACGCCTACGATACCTTCATCCCGCGCGCAACATCAAGCGGCCCGCAGCCTGCGCGCACCGTTTGCGCGCCCCCGGATCCCGGGGTATACTCACGGCGCGAAGACCGAACTCCGGAAAGGACGCGCCTACATGATACTGGTTACAGGCGGAGCGGGCTACATCGGCGCCATCACCGTGCGCGAGCTGCTGCGCAAAGGCTACAACGTGCGCGTCTTCGACAAGTTCCTCTACGGCACCTGGCCGCTGAACGACCTCGCGGCCGCCGTCGAGACCGTCGAAGGCGACATCCTCACCTTTGACGACGCCGTGCTCGATGGCGTCGAGGCCGTGATTCACCTCGCCGGGCTCAGCAACGACCCGACGGCCGAGTTCAACCCGCCCGCCAACAAGCGCATCAACACCGACGCCACCGGCATCCTCGCCGAGGCGTGCAAGCGCCGCGGCGTCCAGCGCTTCGTCTTCGGGTCCTCGTGCTCGGTCTACGACAAAGCCCCCGGCAGCGGGGACGCCCTCCTGACCGAGGAATCGCCGGTCGGTCCCAAGGCCGCCTACGGCGCCAGCAAGCTGGCCGCCGAGAACATCCTGCTGGACCTCGCCGACGGCCGCTTCTGCCCGACGATCCTGCGTCAGGGCACGGTCTACGGCTGGAGTCCGCGCATGCGCTACGACCTGGTCGTCAACACCTTCGTGAAATGCGCCTTCGAGCAGGGCCGGCTCAGCGTTCACTGCGGCGGCCGGATGTGGCGGCCCCTGATCGACGTCACCGACGTCGCCAAGTGCTACATCGCCTGCATCGAAGCGCCCGTGCAGGACGTCGCCGGGCAGATCTTCAACGTGTCCCACAAGAACTACCAGATCCTCGAGCTGGCCACACTCGTCAAGAAGGCCCTCGACGGCATCGTCGAGGTGGACCTCCACGTCGAACACGACGACCAGCCCTTCCGCGACTACCGCGTGTGCACCCGCAAGATCGAGCGCGTGCTTGGATACCACGCTACCGTGCCGGTGGATGAATCCGCCCGCGCGATCGCGCACAAGATCCAGGCCGGCATCAACGCCGACTTCGCCAACCCCAAGTACTACAACATCAAGTGGCTGGAACTTCTGGTCGAGATCGAGGGGCATCTGAAGCGGATGGGGAGCATTTTCTAGCGCACGCGGAGACGCGGCGAGCGCGGAGAAATGCTGGGGCGAAACAGGTAGTGGCGGAATTGTCGGCAGCGACAGAGAAGCGCCTCGTTTGAATAGGCGGATGGGAAGCATTTTCTGGCGCACGCGGAGACGCGGAGGGCGCGGAGAAATGCTGGGGCGATATGAGAGTGGGGGAACGGCCGGCGACAGCGACAGAAAAACGCCTCGCTTGAATAGGCGGATGCGGAGCATCATTCTGCCGCACGCGGAGACGCGGCGAGCGCGGAGCGGGGAAAAAGTCTCGGATTCTACACTGATTTCTCTCCGCGCCCTCCGCGGCTCCGCGTGAAACAAAAGGGGGAGTGATGAAAGATCTCGATGAGATTACCGGCGCAATCATCGACGAGGCGTTGAAGATCCATAAGGCCCTCGGCCCCGGCCTGCTCGAATCAGTCTATGAGACCGTGCTGGCACGCGCCCTGGAGCGCCGGGCATTGCTCGTTGAACGGCAGAAGGGCGTCTCCTTTGAGTATGACGGTTTAACGTTCAATGAAGGCTTTCGGGTCGATTTGCTGGTCGAAGAACGGGTAATCGTGGAACTCAAGTCCGTTGAAAAACTCGCGTCAGTCCACAGCAAGCAGACTCTGACGTATCTCCGTCTGCTGAATCTGCCAGTGGGTTTGCTCATCAATTTCGGCGCCGCCACGCTCAAGGAAGGACTGCACCGCGTGGTGAACCACCTCGATCCCTCCGCGTCCCCGTGCCTCCGCGTGAACAGGCCCTAATCGCGCAACCATAGGAGAAACCGTTGTCTGACGCATCTTCATCTACGGAACCTGCCAGTGGCCGTGTCACCATCTCCCGTTCCGCCACGCTCAAGGAAGGACTGCACCGCGTAGTGAACCACCTCGATCCCTCCGCGTCCCCGCGCCTCCGCGTGAACAGGCCCTAATCGCACAACCGCGGGAGACAACCGTTCTTCAGCGGTACCTGTCCCCGGAAACGGTGGCCTAGAAAAGAAGAAGACGCTCCCACGGCCGACGGGCCACAGGAGCGCCTTGAAGCTTCGATATGGTGGAGGTGAGGGGGATCGAACCCCTGGCCTCGGCATTGCGAACGCCGCGCTCTCCCAGCTGAGCTACACCCCCACGAGGGGAAGCCGAAGTGTAGCAAAGGCCCGGAAGGCCAGTCAAGCATATTTGCAGCCCCGGCAACCCTTCGCACCCTCGCCCGTCCCCCCGGAGCGCCGTTGACCGCGCCCCCGCCGATTGATACCATTCGATCCAGGTAAAGGAGCCGGGATCATGCCGTCACTCGTGATCGAGCAGCCGGGCATCCCGTCCATGGCCGTGCCCCTGTCGCAAGACGAGGTGACCATCGGGCGGGCCGAGGACAACACGGTCGTCCTCGTCGCGGACGAGGTGTCGCGCCATCACGTCAAGCTCGTGTGCCGCGACCGCGACGTGCTCCTGGTCGATCTGAAGAGTCTGAACGGCACCTACGTCAACCGGCAGCGCGTGGTTGAGCGCCGACTCGCCCATCTCGACGAAATCTGGCTCGGCAGCAAGTGCCGCATGGTGTTCCGGGACGATACCGGCCACCGCAGCGGCGACACGCGCGCCGAGCGCTCATCGGCCATCTTCGAAGATCTGGACAAGATCCGCGAGGAAATGCACCGCGCCGCGACGAACCTCACGATGATCGGCAAGCAGGCCGACACCGCCACGCGCCGCGCCGAAACCCCGCCGCCGCAGGCCACCGCCGAAGACCTTGTGGCGATGAGCCGCGCCTACCGCCGCCTCGATGCGCTCTACAAGGCCAGCCGCCTCGTCGCGTCCGATTTCGACCTCGACCGGCGCCTGTCCAAGATGCTGGATACGGCCATCGAGGTCATGGAAGCGGAGCGCGGATTCGTGCTTCTCCGCGACAGCCGTTCCGGCGGGCTTCAGGTGAGCGTCGCCCGCGAGATGGGCCAGGACCTCGCGGCGAGTTCCCCCAGCATGGGTATCGCCGGGAAATCCGCCATCGACGGCGAGCCGGTGTTGATGACCAGCTCGATGGACCAGCAGTTCGGCGGCCGGGAAAGCATCATCCGGCAAAACATCTGCTCGGCGATGTGCGTGCCGCTTCAGGTCGAAGACCGCATCCTCGGGTCGATCTACTTGGACAAGCGCACGCCCGACAACCCCTTCACCAAGGATGATCTCGAGCTGTTCCTGTCGCTGGCGTCGCAGTCATCGATGGCCATCGAGAACGCCCGGCTCTACCAGCAGACCCTCCGGGAGGAGAAACAGCGGTTGAACCTGGGCCGTTTCCTGTCCCCGTCCGTCGTGGACGAGATCATGAAGGAGGACTCCACCTTGGGCCTCGGCGGGCGCAAGCAGGTGGTCACCACGATGTTCGCCGACATCCGCGGCTTCACCCAAATCGCCGAACAGCTTCCGGCAACCGAACTCGTCGAGCTGCTCAATGAGCATTTTACCGTGCTGACGGAGATCATCTTCGAGCATCAGGGCACGCTCGACAAATACAACGGCGACGAGATCATGGCCCTGTTCGGCGCGCCCATCGCCTCGCCCCACGACGCCGAACGCGCCATCCGCGCCGCCGTCGCCATGCAGCAGGCCTGCGTCGAGATGAACCGCGAGCGCGCCGCGAATGGCCAGCCGCGCCTCGAGATGGGCATCGGGATCAACACCGGCGAAGTCATCGCGGGCTACATCGGGTCGCCCCGGCGGCTGGACTTCACCGTCATCGGCGACCGCGTCAACACTGCGCGGCGGCTGTGTTCGTACGCGCAGCCGGGACAGATCATCATCGGCGAAGACACCTACGCGGCGACCGCAGACCTCGTTGACGCACGGGCCATCGGCACCGTGATGCTCAAGGGCAAGGCCAACCCCACCCGCGCCTTCGAAGTCGTGGCCTTGCGCGACCGTCCCGCACACTGAGCCTGCAACGGGCTTCCCCCATTACAGCCCGAGCCGGTAGAAGCCGTTGGGGTTGTCGAACAGCCACGCCTTTGCGATGGCCTTGGCCTCGTCGAGTCCGAACCATTCCGCCTCGACCAGTTCCGCCAGCGCGATGGCGATATTGTCCCGGGCGGTAGCCGCGTGCGCCCACGCGCGGTCGACCTGGCCGCCGTAATCGCTGCCATACCCGAAGATCTTGCCGTGGGGCACCGCGGACACCGCCTGCTTGAGCAGTCCCTGGCAGTAGATTGGGTCGATGATGTTCGCCCAGCACAGGTCGATGTACACGTTCGGATAATTCTTCGCCAGATAGAGCAGGTCGCCGCTGTAGGGCCAGTTCGCGTGGAACAGATCGAAGCGGGTCTCGCGGTGCAGCTCGAATACCGGCTGCAACAGTGCCGCGTTCGTCTTCCGGACGTCGTTCCAGTATCCCGCCATGTGGCCCGTATGGATCTGCACGGGAAGATCCAGGTCCCGCGCCATGCGCATGAACTCGTGAAACAGGAAGTCGTCCAGCGGCTTGATGCCGCCCGGATACGACTCGCTGAAGCGCTGGTCTATCAAGAGCTTGTTGAAAACCGCTTCCGCCTCGCCCCGCGAGGGGTTGGAGTAATCGAGTGACCGCGCGTAGGCGCTCTGGTCCTTGAAGGCCACGGCGCCGTGCCGCTTCATGGCGGTGAAGGCTTCACGCGCCGCGTCGAGGTATTCGTCCAGGCTCGTGACAACGCGGCCGACGAGACTGCCGCGGGAATGAATATCGTTGGCACTGCGGACGTTGTGCCATCCGGGCAGACTTATCGTGAGACGCGCCCGCGGCGAAACCGGCGCGGTGCCGTCGACCAGCGCCTTCGCGCCGCAGGACTCGCACAGATCGACGATCCGTGCCTCGATCCGGGCCTCGTCCAGAATCCGGACGAATTCCGCCTCGTCTTCGAGGTTCAGCAGACGCCCTTCCATGGTCTTCAGCGATGCCAACGTGACATCGGTGATGCCGTAGAAGTGCTCGAGCACGCGCCGCGTTACCTGGCCGTAGCCCGTATTGCGCGACAGCTTCCACGTGGGCTCGAAGACCTGCCATCGCTCTTCCCAGGGCCGCGCCGCGTCCATGATGACGATGAAGTCCTTGACGCCGGCCATGCTGTGGACATCGCTCGGAAAATAGCCGCTCACGAGGACCTGCATCGGGTCCACGTAGCGCGGCCCGCACGCGGCGGTGTGGTCGTGGCAGTCTACAATGGAAAGTCCCTCGACAAAGACTCGCAACTCGTCAAAATACGCACTGGAACTTCGCATGCCGGAAACCTTTCTGTGAGTGGTGAACGCATGTTGGACCCGCGTTACGGCAACTCGGGCACCAACTCAATTTCGAACAGCTTCGGCCAGTACTTTCCTGTCACAAACAACCGGTCGTTGCCGGCGTCGTAGGCGATACCGTTGAGCACATCCTCGCGGCCCGTGCGGTCCGCGTCCGGGAGCAGCCCGGTCAGATCCACCCACGACCTCACCTCGCCGGTAGCCGGGTCGATGCGGACGATGTGACTGGTCCGGTAAACGTTCGCGAAGACCTCGCCGTCGATGTACTCGAGCTCGTTCAGCTTGTCAACCGGCCCGTTGGCGTCGACCACCTTGACGGCGCGCACCGCTTGCGAGAAACCGATCTGGGGATCATAGAACCGCAGCCACGCGCTGCCATCGCTGAGGATGAAGTGCTGCCCATCGTAAGTGAGGCCCCAGCCCTCGGTGGCGTAGGAAAAGGTGTCCAGCAGTTCAAGGGTCTGCTGATCGTAGATGAACCCGGTGCGGTGTTGCCACGTCAGTTGGAAGAGTTTGCCGTCGTAAAGCGCCAGACCCTCCCCGAAGTAGGCCGTGCCGGACGGCGGGCGCGGCAGCAATTGGCTCGCGAGCACCTCGCCCGTCTCGATATCGACGCGCCGGACCGACGACTCGGCATACATCCCCGTGCTCTCGTAGAGGTAACCGCCGTCATACAGCAGGCCTTGGGTGTAGGCGCCCGGATCGTGGGGATACTCGGCCACGACGCGGTAGCTGTAACGCGTGGCGACCGGTTCCTGACGCGGACAGGCCGTGCAGGAGCAAAGGACTGCCGCCAAGAGCACACACGGAAGCATGCGCCGCCCGTTCACTGCCCGGCCCTCCCGCCGCGTGCGCCAAAATGATTGTAGCCCGCTCTGCGCATTTCCTCGCCGTCCACGCGAACGCCCTCCCACTTGTCGGTGAACTCCCCCACCACGGTGAGCGGAAGTCCGAACTGCTCCGCGAAGGCTGCGGCGAGAGCATGCCCGCGCACAGGGTCGAGCGCCATGGCCAGCTCGTAGTCTTCGCCGCCGCTCAAGATGAAGTCGTGTACATCCACGCCGTGCGCGGCGCCGAAGCCCGGCAGCGCCGCCGCCACGGGAAGCCGGTCCCGGTGAATATCTGCCCCCAAAGATGCGGCGCGGGCTATGTGACCGGCGTCCTGCACCAGCCCGTCCGATACGTCGATCAGCGCGTGGAGTCCCCCTTGGGCCGTCAGCCATTGCGCCTCGCGCACGCGCGGGCTGGGACGGTAGTGGCGCTCCACAAGCTCGGGGGCGTCCAGTTTCTCCTTGATGGCATGCAACCCGGCTGCGGACTGGCCCGGGTAGCCGGTCACCGCGAGCAGGTCGCCGGGCCGCGCGCCCGCGCGGGTGCAGTACCTGCCGCCAATCGCCTCGCCAATGGCGACAATATCTACCACAAGCCGATCGGGCGAGCGGGTTGTGTCGCCGCCGACGAGCACGGCCCCCTGCGCGGCAAACGCCGCACTGATGCCCTGGTAAAGGCCCTCCAGAAAGGCCACCTGCTCCTCCCCGGACGTCGACAGGCTCACCAGGCCAAACAGCGGCATCCCGCCCATGGCCGCGATGTCGCTGAGCCCCGCGACGGCCGCTTTCCAGCCCACCTGCTCGGGCGCCGCGTGCGAACGCAGGAAATGAACGTCCTCGCCGAACATATCCGTTGATACCAGCATCACACGGTCGCCCACACGCAACACCGCGCAGTCGTCGCCGATGCCTTTCAGCACCAGCGGACTGGACGGGACAAAACGCGCGAGGGCCTCGATCAGGCCAAACTCGCCAATATCGCGGACACGGCTCACAGCTTCTCCTCTCCTTCCACACTTCGCCAGGCGTTCGGCAGCATGTCGACGAGATCGCCCGCGATCATCGCGCGCCGCGTCGTGCTGATGGCCGCAAGGTCGCCCGCCACACCGTGCAGATAGACCCCCACCACGGCAGCGTCCAGCGCCGGAAGCCCTTGAGCGAGCAGGCCCGCTATCAGGCCCGAAAGCACGTCGCCCGTACCGCCCGTCGCCATGCCGTCGTTGCCCGTGGGATTGACAAACAGCTCTCCCCCGGGGCCGGCGATGATCGTGCGATGCCCTTTCAGCACCAGCACGCATCCGTGCCCGGCGGCAAATGCCAGGGCCAGTTCCTCGCGGTGCTGCTGGACGTCCCGGGAGGACCGTCCCGTCAGGCGGCCCATCTCGCCCGGATGCGGCGTGAGAATCCGCGGACCCGCCGCGTCCTTGAGCGGCTGCGTGTCCTCGCTGAACGCGAACAGCGCGTCGGCATCCACGAGCAACGGCTGCGGACACCGTCCGACAAAGGCGCGCACAAAGCGCTGCGTGGCCTCCTGGCGGCCCAGTCCCGGCCCCAGCGCCACACCCTGACAGTGCGACGCAAACGTGAGCGCCGGGGCCAGGGCCTCCTCGGCCACGCCTTCCTCGCGCGTCGCGGGCAGCATCAACGACATCACCTCAACCAAGGCCGCCGCGACCACGTCGCCCAAGGGTTTCGGAACACCGACAGTGACGAGGCCCGTCCCCGAACGTGCGGCTGCGCGCCCAGCGAGCACCACCGCGCCGGTAAGCCCGCGCGACCCGCCCACGATAAAGGTGTGGCCGAAGTCTCCCTTGTGGCCGTCCACCGGACGCGCGGGAATCCGCGCCCGGATGGCCTCCTCACGCAGTTCCTCTGGCATGGTCTCCTCCTGGGGAAATCCTAGACCGCCCCGCGGTCCAATTCAAGGCGGGATCTGGCGGTATGCGGGCGCAGTGCGGGGTTTGTGGACCTTTCAGTTCCTGCGCCGTCCATAATTCTCCCAATTGACAGAAAGCTCCTCTTCGGGCAGAATTGGTGTAACGTGCACCGTACAGCCCGGACACTGCCACCCCTCCAAAGGGAAGAACATGGTTTTGCTCCCCCAGAGTGTGACGCTCGAGTACCTCGGCCGCCGGGATACCATCCTGAGCTACGTGCTCGATGACCTGTTTGACGGCGTCTACATCGTCGATCTCCACCGTACCATCGTCTTCTGGAACAAAGGGGCCGAGCGCATCACCGGGTTTGCCGCCGACGAGGTCGTGGGGCGCTTCTGCGGCGAGGAGATCCTCCACCACATCGACGAAGAAGGCGTCGCCCTGTGCGGTGGGGCCTGCCCGCTGGTGCGGTGTCTGACCGCGGGCGAGAAGTACAGCGCGAAGGTCTATCCCTGCCACAAGAGCGGCCGGCGCTTCCCGGTCGTGACCAACGTCGCCCCCATCCGCAACGAATCGGGTGAAATCATCGGCGCCATCGAGATCTTCCGCGACGTGTCGAGCGAGGAGGAGTTCCGCAAGCTCCAGCAGAAGTTCAACAATCTGATGACCTTGTTCTTCCGGCCGACGGCGCTCAACGAGGTGCTCAGTCAGGCCCGGGCGGGCGGCGAACTCGAATCGCGCGAACGCGATGTCACAGTCATGTTCCTCGACATTGTGGGGTTCACGGATTTCTCCGAGCGCACGTCGCCGGCGGACGTGGTGGCGCTCCTGAATGATTTCTTCGCGGTGACCGAGAAGGTCATTCGCGATCACCACGGCGAAATCGACAAGATCATCGGTGATGCGGTGATGGCCGTCTTCGTGGACGCAGCCGACGCGGTGGCCGCCGGAGGCGCGCTGCTCGGCGCGGTCCGCGAGTTCAATGGCCACGCCGCCGGGGCGGGCAGAGAGCCGATTCGCATCCGCATCGGCGCGCACAGCGGCATCGTGGTCGAGGGTCCGATCGGCGGATCCGACCGAAAGGACATGACGATCATCGGCGATGTCGTCAACACCGCGCAGCGCGTCGAGCGCAGTTGCCCGCCCGATGCCTTTTGCGTGAGCGAGGCCGTCTACGCGCGCCTCGCGCAACCCGGCATGCTCCGGTTCATGGAGCGCGCCGAGGTCAAGGGCAAGAGTCAGCCCATCAACCTCTACCGCTGGGAGCATCCCCAGGACGGCGGCGCGGCGTCCGTCTGATCAGCCCCGGTTCCGCGTCACCCGGCATTCCCTCCGGTGTCCGGCCGTGCCGTGATCACCCGGTAGGTCCCCGTAAGCGAGCGCTCTTCACCCGGAGGAATGTCGGAGCGGTCCAGCAACAGCTCGAGGTTGGCATGCTCCCGGCCCGCCTCGGCATTGGCAAAGTACAACACCGACGGAACCTTCGCCGGGTCAAAGCTGCACTGCACCCCGATCCCCTTGTCCGGAACGAAATAGGCCAGTTCGTCGCACCCCTCGGCGCTCACCAGTTCGCCAAATGCCATGGCGCCGGCGGGAATGCGGTCATTCCGGGACTCCCAGCGGCCGTTGCGCCGCACCAGGAGTTCGGGCATCACCGTGCCGTGGGTGAAGAACTCGGGATGCAGCTTGGCCGCCGCAAACACGGGCGCGCCCGTCGGGTTGGACACGCGCAACGTCACGCGCAACGCGTCACCGTCAAGACGCATCTCGCGCACAACCTCCAGTCCGCTCTCCGCGACCGCCCGCAGATGCAGCGCGCCCGGCTCGTGATGAATGACCTCGTAGCGGCCGGCAACGGGCGACTCGAAGACGCCCGGCGTGCTGAGCCAGTCCTCGAAGCGGCCCGGGTGTATCCAACTGCGCTGATAGCCCATCAGCATCTCGGCGCCGTGGGCTTTGTCGTACCAACGGATAACCGCGCCGTTCAACGACGGTATGGTCCAGAGCAGGTACCGGTCGTTCTCGATGGGCACAATCTCCGCCTGAACCACGCGCGACGCCATCTGGCCGCCCGCCACGCGCTCGGTGTACTCGATCGTCTCCTTGTGGTGCATTCCCAGCGCCCGCGCCTTCTCAAGGTATTCTTCGAGCGAAATACTCTCCGGACGGCGCAGCGTCCACGTCGTCCCCTCGATCTCAGGCACAGGCGAACACACCAGCCCCGACCACTGCACCGGCAGGTAGGCTTCGTCCACGCGGCGACGGATTTCGTCGTCCTGAACCGCGGCAAACGCGCGCGCGAAGATCTCCTCGGCCTTCTCGACCATTTCCGCGTCCATCCAGATGGCCGGGTCGAAGCACCCCATGTAGATGTTCTCGCTGCGGACCTTGTCGGTGATCAGCGCGATATACTCGTGGATGAACGGCGCGGCCTCGCGGTAGTACAGGTCAATGAACTCCTGCTGGAGCTTCTGCGCATCCGCGTACGGATCCCACATCAGTTCGGCGATCAGGTACCCGCGCAGCCAGCTGAACTCGGCCCCGAGATGCTCGGCACCCTGCGGAAACATGCCGATCACATTGTGGCGCGCGAAAAACGCCATGTTGGGCTGCAAAACATGGAAATTCGGGTGCGGTGCGCTGTAGCTTGTGTAAGTAGGCACGTAATCCCAGATCCACAACTTGTCCGCGATCTCAGACCACTCGCGGATATCCCTGGCAAAGGCCGCATTTACCTCGGACGTGGGGTCTTCGAGCGGTTTGGCAAAGTCGCACTCGATGCTGCACAGACGAATAATCACGTTATCGGCGGGGCGCATCGTCTTCGGCGCCCGGCGCGTGTGCAGATAAGCCAAGGTCTCGATGTAGTGCTCGGGATACTCGTCTGCAATCGCTTCGGCGACGCGGTTCACGAGGGTCAGCATGGACCCCATGGGCGTGCCTTCGCGCTCATCGATCTCGCGGCACACGTCGCACTGGCAGTGCCCGGCCCAGTCCATCTGCGACACGCTCCAGATCTTGGGCTCGGGATTCGCGGCGATCCGCTTGCGGATCTCATCGGCAACGACTTCGGCCAGTTCGGGGTTGGACCAGCAGAGCTGCGCCAACTCGTCGGGATGCTTGGAGTACTGCGACATGTCGCGCCAGTCGAAGGTCCGCGGCCCGACCCGCTTGCCGTCGATCAGACTGTAGAACTCCGGATGCGCTTCGATATGGCGCTCCGGCGGCACGAGCTCGTAGGCCGTATGCACGAACAGGCCGAATCCGGGGTAGCTCGAGATGTGAAGCGCGCGCTCGTACTCGTCCTTGTCCGGCCACGCGGCCCAGTACGTGCTCTGCCGGTAGATGAAGACCGGAACATGGCGGTACTCAAGCGCCGGGATCGACTGGATGCCCGCGGGCACGTGCACGGCGTGCGGGGTCAGCCAACGCACGCCCGCCGCGCGCTTGAAGAACTCGTAGACGGCGTACATTGTACCGCGTTCGCGCCCGCCGGCGATCAGCAGACACGGATCCGCGATGCCCTGTTGCGGATCACGCGCGAAGGTCTTCACCACGACCCCGTCCGTGCCGAGTCCGTCAAGGTCGACCTGCGCCAGCAGGTTCTCCGGGACGCCTTCGCGCCCGATCCACACCTGTACGGCCCCGGGCGTGGGCGAGGCGCTGTGCGCCGGACGGTGCCCCGTCAACCGCTCCCAGTACTCCGCAAAGACCTCCGCCCCCAGCGTCTCAGACTCCGAAGCCTGCTCCGAAATCAGCAGCTCGACGCGGGCAAAATCCGCTGCCTGAAGCCACGCGTCCGCAGCCTGCACCGGCGCCGCCGCCAGCAGGACCGCCATGCCTGTAACCAAAGCGCCTGTCTTCATGTGTCCGTTCTCCTCTGGGGAAGTTGTGAAGGGGCATGGTAACCTCATCGCGTGGCGAAGGGCAACCTGCGGCCGGTCAGCACTCGGCGGACAGCCGGCCCGGAGACGCGTCGTGCAGCGCGGCGCGGGCATAGTGATGGAACGCGAGCACACTCATCAGGTAAGCCAGCGTGGATTCCGCGCCCTGGTTGCTGTTGACGCCTTCGGCGTGGAGACCGTCGTGGCATCCGCCGGTCGTCTTGTTGTACAGGGGCTCGCCCAGGATATTGCGCCCGAGGAACCACTGCAAGGCCCGCTCGGCTTCGTCGATCCAGTAGCCGTCACCCGTAATTGCCGCTGCATCCAGGCAGGCCTGCACCACGCCCTGGGCCTCGAGCGGCTGCTGGTCGAACACCGCCGGAACCCCGCCCCGCACATACCAGCCGTCGTTGCCGATGGGCCGGAAATACCCCTCCGGCGCCTTCTGCACCTCGACGACCCACCGCAGCGCGCGCAGGGACGCCTCGACCATGGCGTCGTCCTCGGTCTCGGTTCCACTCAACAGCATCGCGTGCGGCAGCCGGGCATTGCCCCACGTCAGGATGTCCTCCCACCACGGCCAGTCGTCCGACGCACGCTGCCGCCACATTGCAAACAGCCGCGCCGCCAGGCGATCGCGCAGGTCCGCGGCCCAGTCGGCGTCGGGATCCCCCTTCAGGAATTCACTCAACCCTATCAGCGTGAATGCCAGCGGGCGGATATGCTCGAAGTGGGCGGCCGCCGGCGCGGCCCGCACCATCAGGTCGCTGGCGAGTCCACATACCGACTGGTTGGGCGCCAGCCTTACGGCGGTGCCGAGCGCCCACAGGGTACGCCCATGCGAGTCCTGCGAACCCACCTCCTCGAGCCAGGATCGGTCAAACGCCATGAAATTGCGGAACCGGCCGTTGTCCCGGTTGAAGGCATACGCAATGAACGCCAGGTAGCGCTGCGTGCACATCACCAGCGGGTCCTGATGCAACTTGACGGCCGTCTCGTCCGGCTCGTCGCGCAGATCAAAGGCCATGACGCCCACGATCAACGCCCGCGCCACGTCGTCCAGGCAATAGCCGTGGTGGAGGTCCGCGGTGGCGAAGGTGGCGTGCTGGAGAATACCCGTGTCGTCGCTGAGCGTGAAGAAGTGCCGCAGGTCCACTTCGGGGATGGGCCGAAGGTGCAAAGCCGGTTGCATCGGTGCCCTCCACGTCCCGGGAACGTCCGCGGCGCCCGCCGGGCTTTGTTGTTCCGTCAGCCGGTTTCTGCTAGAGTTCGCACCCGCTTGTGCGTCCGGATCGGGCCATGCAGACCGAACCCGGCATACCCATGGGTCGAGCAGAGCGCGGCAGCGCGTCCTGTCTCCAACCCATCGGGTCCATGATGCACCACAACCCCGGAAGGATCAATCTCCGTCATGCAACACTGGATCGTGTGCGGCGAATCGGCCCCGTCGGAAGAGCGCCTGGCCTGCCAGGACCTGCGCGCCGATCTGGCCCTCGCCACAAACGCCACCGTGCACCTCGTCGCCCACGGGGCCGCCCGTCCGGAACCCGGCGACGCCGTCTACCTCGTCGGCACGCCCGCGTCCCACCCCGCCATCGCGGACCTCGCGGACCGCGGCGCCGTTGCCGTCTCCGCGCAGGGCCCCGGCCCCCAAGGCGGCGTTATCAAGCGCACCGGGCTCGCCCCGCATACCCTGGTGCTCGCCGGAAGCGACCCCAAAGGCGTCCAGCGCGCGGTGTACACCTTCAGTCATGAAATCCTGGGGGTCGACCCTCTCGCCTATTGGACCGGCTACGCCCCGGCCGTGCAGCCTGGCTTTCTTCCCCCGGACATCGACCGCGTCCTCGCGCCGCCCGCCGTGCCGGTGCTGTGCTATTTCGACAACGACAACGACGAGCTGGCCAACCTCACCCAGCCCTATCTCCAGTTCGACCTCGACACCTGGAAGGCCGTGATCGACTCGTTGGTCCGGCTCGGCTACAACGCGATTGACCTCCACGACCACCTCGGCCGCAGCGAGTTCTACCGCTGGCAGTTCTACCGCCAGCTCCGCCCCGGCTACCATTGCGACCTCGACCTGCTGGCAGCCGTCATCGACTACGCCCACGCCAAGGGCGTCAAGATCCAGATCCCCATGTACCTCGCCTGGGAGTTCAAGCACATCTCCGAGGAAGAGGCCAACTGCTGGACCGCCCACAAGCAGACGTGGAAGGACACGTGGACCTATTACCTCAAGGAGACCCCGATCGGCCAGGCTGACCTCTTTCTCGACCGGCCCCGCAGCCAGCTCTGGGACGAACCCTACCAGAGCACCTGCAACGAGGATGTCCCTACGGTCATGACCGAGGCCTTCACGGCCCTGCGCGACATCGTCCTCGACCACAACCCGCGGGCCGGGCTCCTCTGCGACCTCTACACGCACGGCCAGGCCGTGTGGTACTCGGGCCGCTTCACGCCGCCCAAGGACTTCATCATGCTCTGGCCCAACGACGCCTACGCGGGCTACCAGAATTTCCCCGCCGACAAGCGCGGCTACCGCTTCGGCACCTACATGCACGCGGGGTTCTGGTTGAACCACACCGTGCAGGATCCCTACCCCGAGCGGATCGGCCGGACCATGCGCGAACTCATCGTCGAGCACGGCGCGGACGCCTATTGCCTGGTCAACGGCCAGACCTTCCGCCCCTTCATGCTCAACCTGGAAGCCTACGCCCGGGCCACTTACAACCCGACTGTTTTTGACGGAGCGTCATATTATGACGCATGGACGACGCGCTATTTCGGTCCCGAGGCCTCCCCTCACGCCGTCCAGGCCTTCCAGACTCTCCACAGTGTCAGCGAAAAGGGCTATATCGACCTCTTCCGCAGCGAGCTGATGCCCGCCCTCGAGGCCTGCCAGCGCCGGCTCGTCGTGGACAGTCTCGACGGCCTGCACGCCAAACGCGACCACCTCGCCCAGCGCCTGCACGGACTCCAGGCGGCCCTCGCGTCCGCCGAGAAGGCCGACGCCCTCGCCAAGGACCAGGCCGGGTTCTGTCACGACTACGTGGTGCTGCCGATCCGGCTGTTCGCCGAGAGCCTGGCCCTGGCCCTGGCCCTGCACGACGCGGTCGTCGCGTGGAATGAGTTCAAGCACCTCGGGGATCACGCGGCCATCGCGCGCGCCAACGCGTCCATCGCGGAGGCCCGCGACCTGCTGAGCACCCACCTCGCCACGCGCGAGGCCGGGGACCGCAACCCCAAATGGAAGGGCTGGTACGATCCCCAAAAACGGCGGCCCAACGGCGGCTTTCCGGCCCGGGAGGTGCTCGAAGGCATCGTCTTCAGCGCCACCGACACCCAGCAGCCGCCCCTGCCCCGGCGCGAAGAGGGCTGAGGCATTACCGTTTTTTTGGCAGCGCGCCCTGTCGACGGCGCGCCGTGACACGCTGGCCCGGCATCGCTACAATAGACGCAAATTGCGGTGCCGCGCGGAGACATGTCCATGGCCGATCTGCGACTACCAGCCGAATGGGAGCCCCAGGCAGGCATCCAGCTCACGTGGCCCCACGCCGACAGCGACTGGGGCGATGCGCTGGACGTTGTGGAACCGTGTTTTGTGGACATCGCCTGCGCCATCAGCCGCCACGAGCCCGTGCTGGTCGTCGCGCCCGACCCGGACCATGTACACGAACTCCTGCGGCTGTCCGGCGCCAACAGCGCCCACGTGCGCATCGCCCAGGCGCCCTCCAACGACGCGTGGGCGCGCGACCATGCGCCCATCACGGTACTCGAAGACGGCCAGCCGGTCCTGCTGGATTTCGTGTTCAACGGCTGGGGACGCAAGTTTCCGGCGGAACTGGACAACGCACTGTCGCGGCGGCTGCACGCCCAGGGCGTCTTCGGCGGCGCCCCGCTGCGCTCGATTGATTTCGTGCTCGAGGGCGGCGCCATCGACTCGGACGGCGCGGGCACGCTGCTGACCACCTCGCAGTGCCTGTTGACCGATACCCGCAACCCTGCCTTCGACCGGCCGGGCATCGAAGAGGTGTTGCGTGCGCACCTGGGCGTGACGCGCGTGCTCTGGCTGCACAGCGGCTGCCTCGAGGGCGACGATACCGACAGCCATATCGACACGCTCGCGCGCTTCTGCAGCGCCGACACGATCGCCTATGTGGGCTGTGACCGCCGCGAGGACCCGCACTACGGGCCGCTCCGCGCCATGGAAGAGGAACTTCGGGTCTTTCGCAAGGCGGACGGCGAACCCTACCGCCTCGTGCGCCTGCCGCTGCCGTCGCCGCACCATGACCTGCACGGACAGCGTCTGCCGGCCACCTATGCCAACTTTCTCATCGTCAACGGGGCCGTACTCGTGCCCATCTACGGCGACACCCACGACGCGGTGGCCCTCGCGCGGCTGACCGGGGCCTTCCCCAACCACCAAATCGTTCCAATCGACTGCCGCCCGCTCATCCTGCAACATGGATCACTGCACTGCGTCACCATGCAGTACCCGAAAGGAGTCGCCCTGTGAACGGATGCCGAAACGTGGCCCTCGTGCAGCAGGCCTGGCGCGGGGACAAAGAAGCGACTTTGCAGCACACGCTCGACGCAATCGCCGACGCGGCCGCGCACGGGGCCGAGATCGTCTGCCTGCAGGAACTCCACGCCGGACCGTACTTCTGTCAGACCGAGGACCCAGCCGTGTTCGACCTCGCCGAGACCATTCCCGGTCCCACCATCGGCGCGCTGGCCGAGACGGCCAGAACGGCCGAGGTCGTGGTCGTGGCGTCGGTGTTCGAGCGGCGCGCACCCGGCATCTGCCACAATACCGCCGTCGTCCTCGAGCGCGACGGCGCCGTCGCGGGCATGTACCGCCAGAGGCATCTCCCCGACGACCCCGGCTACTACGAGAAGGTCTACTTCACGCCCGGCGACCTCGGATTCCACCCTATCGCCACCAGCGCGGGCCGCCTGGGGGTCTGCGTGTGCTGGGATCAGTGGTTTCCCGAGGCCGCGCGCCTGATGGCACTCGCGGGCGCGGAGATGCTCATCTACCCGACCGCCATCGGGTGGGACCCCGCCGACGGCCCGGAGGAAAGGCAGCGTCAGCAGGACGCGTGGATCACCGTGCAACGCGCCCACGCGATCGCGAACGGACTGCCCGTGATCGCCGTCAACCGCGTCGGCTACGAAGCATCACCCGGGGGCAATGGCGGCATCGATTTCTGGGGAAGCAGCTTCATCGCGGGCCCCCAAGGCGAACTCCTCGCGCGCGCCTCGGAAGACCGCGAGGAGATCCTCATGGTCGAGATCGATCTCGACCGCGTCGAAACCGTCCGCCGCATCTGGCCCTTCTTCCGCGACCGCCGCATCGACGCCTACAAGGGCCTGCTGGCACGCTACAACGAGTGAGTTATTCGCAAGCCGGCATGCGGCGCATGCCCGCATGCGAAGCCATTCTGCGTGGCGTGCGGCAGGAAACGTGGTCGCTTCAGTCGATCGGCAGGGCTTCGGCAGGGGGCATTGCGCTCGACGCGAGATCGCCTTGCTCGATCAGGCGGACGAACAGGTTCACGATCCGGGAATCGAACTGTGAGCCGCTGCTCCGCTTCAGCTCCGCGATGATCTTTTCCGGGGACATGCCTTGACGGTAGGCACGATTGCTGGACATCGCGTCGTACGCATCCGCCACGGACAGGATGCGCACCAGCTCGGGCAACGCTGTCTGGTCGAGGCCATCCGGGTAGCCGCTGCCGTCCAGCCGCTCGTGGTGGTTGCGGATCAACTGGAGGTGTTCCTTCGTCATGAAGGTGACGGGCTGCAGGACGGCGTAGCCGGTGACGGGATGGTTCTTGATCACGTTCCACTCGTCGTCGTTCAGCCGCTCGACCTTGTTCAGGATCGCGTCACTCACGCCGACCTTGCCCAGATCGTGCAGGGCCGCCCCGATGCGCACGGTCTGGATGTCCTCCTTGCCCATGCCCATCTCGCGCGCGGCGAACATCGCCAACTGCTGCACCCGGTCGCTGTGTCCGCGGGTGTACGCGTCCTTGGCCTCGAGCAGCCGCGCCATGGACTCGAGCGTGGAAAAATGGGCGTTCTCGATGTCTCCGATGAGGCGGACGTTCTCGAGCGCGGCCGCGGCGTGATTGGCCACGATGCTCAACGCCTTCAGATCGCTCTCCGAGAACGCGCCGCCGGTGGTCTTGTCGTTGACGTTGAGCACGGCGAGCACGCGCTGCCCGTCGCTGCCATTGCGGTGCCCGTCGTTGCTGCGGGCGGCCGGCCTGCGCTCGAGCGGCACGCTCACGAACGACGCGTTCGACAGACCGCGGCCCAGGTCTTTCACCTCGGGTGAGGCGCCGATATCGCGCACCAAGAGCGGCGTCCGGCTTTCGGCCACGCGCCCGGCGATGCTCTGCGACGTCGGCACGATGTCGCGGGCGGCCTCCTCGGGCACCCCGACGCTCGCGGCGATCTCGAGCGATTTTCCGTCCTCGCTTACCAGCATCAGCGACCCGCGCCGCGCCCCGACGCGCTCCAGCGCCGCCTTCAGAACAAAGTCCAGCAACAGCCGCTCATCGCGCATCGAGGCGATCTGTTCGCTGATGTTGAACAACTCGGTCACTTCACGCAATCGCGCGTTCTCGTTGATGAGTTCCTGCCGGTCGATCGCGTTCTTGAGCGCCAGTCGGATTTCGGCGAGGCTGAAGGGCTTCAGGACGTAGTCGTAGGCGCCTTCCTTGACTGCGGCGCGCGCGGTCTCGAGCGTGGCGTAGCCGGTCATGATGATCGGGACCAGCGAGGGCCTGACCCGGCGCGCCTCGCGCACCAGCGTGATGCCGTCCATCACCGGCATCATCAGGTCCGTGAACATCAGTCCGATGTCCTGGTCCTCGCGCAGCCGCGTGAGGGCCTCCTGGCCGTTGGGTGCCGTGACCACGGCGAAACCGTCCTCAGAGAGTATCTCCCTGAGCAGGCTCAGGATCACCGGCTCGTCGTCGACGATCAGGACTTTCTTGGACGCGGACATGTCTGGGTGTAACCTCTTGGGAATCCTACCATATTCCCAAGACTTCAGGATAACACCGAAGACACCGGTATGTAAACTGGAAACAGCGGGGGTGGGTGTAAAAAGATTACTTCGCCAGCCGCCGCCGCGCCTTTTTGAGGGCGGCCTTGACCCGTGCCGGGGCGGTGCCGCCGGGCGTAGAACGCCGCCGGACCACGGTCATCGGCGCGACCAATGGCAGCGCGTCGGCCTCGAAATGAGGGTCGAAGCCCCGGAGTTCATCCAGCGTCAGCTCGGGCAGACGCTTGCCCTCGCGCGTGCAGTAGAGGACGAGCCGGCCAATGACGCCGTGTGCCTCGCGGAACGGCACGCCCTTGGCCGCCAGGTAGTCCGCCAGGTCGGTGGCTTCGAGGAACCCTTCGCGCGCGGCCGCCTCCATCGCATCCTTGCGGACCGCGATGGACGGGATCATGGCCGCGACGACCGCGAGGCAAAGCTGGACCGTGTCGCTGGCGTCGAACAGCGGCTCCTTGTCCTCCTGGAGGTCGCGGTTATAGGTCATCGGCAGTCCCTTGAGGATGGTCAGCAGAGCCGTCAGATCGCCGTAGACGCGCCCGGTCTTGCCGCGCACGAGTTCGGCGACATCCGGGTTCTTCTTCTGCGGCATGATGCTCGAACCGGTCGTGAACGCATCGCCGATCTCGATGAAACCAAACTCGGGCGTCGACCAGAGGATCAGTTCCTCGCTCAGGCGGGACAGGTGCATCATGACCAGCGACGCCGCGCCGCAGAACTCGATGGCAAAGTCGCGGTCGGAGACCGCGTCCATGCTGTTGGCGGAGATGGCATCGAAGCCAAGCTCCCTGGCGACCTGGAGACGGTCGATGCGATGGGGCGTGCCCGCGAGGGCGGCGGATCCCAGCGGCAGCACGTTTACCCGCCCGCGCAGTTCCGCAAACCGTTCCCGGTCGCGCGCGAACATCTCGAAGTAGGCCAGCATGTGATGCGCCAGCAACACCGGCTGGGCGTGCTGGAGATGCGTGCAGCCCGGCAGCATGACGTCCACGTGTGCCTCGGCGAAGGTCACCAGCGCGTCCTGGAGACTGCGCAGCAACTCGCCGATGCGGTCCACCTGGTCGCGGCACCAGAGGCGCACATCGGTCGCGATCTGGTCGTTGCGGCTGCGGGCGGTATGCAGACGCTTGCCCGCGTCGCCGATGCGAGCCACGAGCGCCGCCTCGATGTTGGTGTGCACGTCCTCGAGGGCAGGGTCGAAGGCGAAGGTTCCGGCTTCGACATCCTTGGCGATGGCCTGGAGCCCGGCGATGATCTTCTTGGCGTCCGCTTTGGAGACAATGCCGCAATCGCCCAGCATCCGCGCATGGGCGATGCTGCCACGGATATCCCATGGGGCCAGCCGCGCATCGAACGACACCGACTCGCCCAGCCGCTCCACCAGTTCATTCACCGGCGCTTCGAAGCGCCCGCCCCAGAGCTTCGCCATCGTCGCGTCCCCTTTGGTAACGGCTTAGAGTCCCGCGTTCTTGCGCACGCGCAGCCGCAAGGCGTTGAGCTTGATGAACGCGCCGGCGTCCGCCTGCTGGTACGCGCCCTCGTCTTCCTCAAAGGTGCTGATCTTCTCGTCGTAGAGCGTCCTGGGCGCTTTCCGGCCGACCACGTCGCAGTTGCCCTTGTACAGGCGCACACGCGCCGTGCCCGTCACGTTATCCTGAGTCTTGTCGACGAAATTCATCATCAACGCCATTTCCGGGCTGTACCAGAAACCATTGTAGATGAGCTGGGCGATCTTCGGCGACATCTGATCGCGCATGAGCATGACCTCGCGGTCCATCGTAATGGACTCGACGGCGCGGTGGGCCTTGTAGAGGACCGTCCCGCCCGGCGTCTCGTACACGCCGCGGCTCTTCATGCCCACGAAGCGGTTCTCGACCAGGTCCACGCGTCCCACGCCGTGCCGGCCGGCAATCGTGTTCAGCTTCTCCAGCAACGCGGCCGGCGAGAGCCGTTCGCCATCGACGGCAACCGGCGTGCCCTCTTCGAAGTCGACTTCCACGTAGGTCGGCTCATCCGGGGCGTTGCGCGGATCGGTGGTGAGCACAAACATGTCTGCCGGCGGCTCGGCCCACGGGTCCTCGAGGATGCCGCCCTCGAACGAGATGTGCAGCAGGTTGCGGTCACTCGAGTACGGCTTCTTGGCCGTTACCGGAACCGGGATGCCGTGCTTCTTCGCGTACTCGATGAGCGCGGTGCGGCTGTTGAGGTCCCAGTCCCGCCACGGGGCGATGATCTTGACGTTGGGCTCGAGCGCGAAATACGTCAGCTCGAAACGGACCTGGTCATTGCCTTTGCCCGTGGCCCCGTGCGAGACGGCGTCCGCCTTCTCGCGGCGCAACACCTCGATCTGGGCCTTGGCAATCAGCGGCCGCGCCACACTGGTTCCCAGCAGGTACTCGCCCTCATACACCGCATTGGCGCGCATGGCCGGAAACACGAAGTCGCGCACGAACTCCTCGCGCAGGTCTTCGCAGTAGACCGCGCAGGCGCCCGTCTCGATGGCCTTCTTGCGCGCGGGCTCGGTCTCTTCGCCCTGCCCCACGTCGGCAATGAACGCCACCACGTCGGCCTTGTAGGTCTCCTGAAGCCATTTCAGGATGATCGACGTGTCCAACCCGCCCGAGTACGCCAGCACGATCTTCTTAACGTCCGCCATGACTCTTTCCTCTCGTTTTCCGCCTGTTCAGCCCATCAGTTTGACCATGACCGCTTTCTGCGCGTGCAGACGATTCTCGGCCTGGTCGAACACGATGGACTGCGGTCCATCGACAACGTCGTCGGTCACTTCTTCACCCCGGTGCGCGGGGAGACAATGCATGAACAGCGCATCCGGCTTGGCCTTAGCCATGAGCGCCGCATCCACGCGGTAGGGCGCAAACACCTGGCGGCGCAGCTCGGACTCCTCTTCCTGGCCCATGCTGGCCCACACGTCCGTGTACACCGCATCGGCATCCTTCAGGCCTGCGTCGATGTCGTGCGTCACCACGATCTCACCCTGGGCCTCGCGCTTCGCGAAGGCGAGGATATCCGGGTCGCACTCATAACCCTCGGGACACACCAGCGTCACGCTCAGTGGAAGCCGTGCTGCCAGATGCAGCCACGACGCGCACACGTTGTTGCCGTCGCCCACGAACGCGAGCTTGAGGTCCGGGAACTGCGGGCGCACTTCGCGCAGGGCCTGCGCATCGGCAAGGATCTGGCAGGGGTGCAGTTTGTCCGTCAGCGCGTTGATGACGGGCGCTGTCGCGTACTCGGCAAGTTCCACCACCGCCTCGTGACTGAAGGTCCGCGCCATGATGCCGTCTACCCAGCGGTCCAGGTTGCGGGCCACGTCGGGCACCGATTCGCGCTGCCCCAACTGCATGGCGAGCACCACCCCGTGGCCGCCGAGCTGGAAGATGCCGGTCTCGAAGGTTACCCGCGTCCTGAGACTGGGCTTCTCGAATATCATCGCCAGGGTCTTGCCTTCCAGGTAACGGTGCGACACTCCCTCGTGCTGCATCTTCTTGAGGCGATCCGCCAGGTCCAGCAACTCGACGATCTCGTCGCCGGTCAGATCGGCCAAAGAAATGAGATCCTGGTACATCATGCACCTCCCAGCGCCTGATCCAGCGCTGTCACGACCTGATCCACCTGGGACTCCGTAATGATCAGCGGGGGAACGAAACGCAGGACATTGGGCCCGGCAGGGCCGCAGATTACGCCCCGCTCGCGCATGGCGGCAACCAGCGGCGCCACGGGGCCGGTCATCTCGACACCCACCATCAACCCTTTCCCGCGGACCTCGACGATCTGCTCGTGTTGCCTGGCAAGGCCCCGCAGCGCCTCAACGAAATATGCCCCGGTCTTCGCGGCGTTGTCGACGGCACCGGTTTCGATCAACGTGGTCACCGTGGCGACGGCGGCTGCGGCGCTGAGCGGATTCCCGCCGAAGGTGCAGGCGTGGCTGCCCGGCGCAAAGCCCGAAGCGACCTCCTCCGTACACCCCATCGCGCCGATCGGAACGCCGTTGCCCAGGCCTTTAGCCAAGGTCATGATGTCCGGGGTGATCCCGCTGTGCTCATAGGCAAACAGCTTGCCCGTGCGGCCAAGGCCCGTCTGCACCTCGTCCAGAATGAGCAGCACGTTCTTCTCGTCGCACAGCGCGCGCACGTTCGGCAGGTAATGCGCGTCCGGCACCCGCACACCGCCCTCGCCCTGCACGGGCTCGAGCAACACCGCCCCGACGGACGGGCTGAGCGCCTCGCGCAACGCGTCCACATCGCCGTAGGGGACGTAGTGGAAGCCGGGCAGCATCGGCGAGAAGCCCTCGTGATATTTCGGCTGTCCCGTCGCCGTCACCGTGGCGAGGGTACGCCCGTGGAACGACTGCTGGGCCGTCACGATCTCCGGCCGGGGCGTCCCCTTCTGCGACCAGTAGCGCCGGGCGATCTTGATCGCGGCTTCGTTGGCCTCGGCGCCGCCGTTGCAGAAGAACCACCGGTCCGCAAACGAGTGGGCGCACAACAGCGCGGCCAGCTTCACCTGCGGCTCGATGTAGTAGAGGTTGGATACGTGGACCAGCCGCGCCGCCTGCTCGCTGATTGCCTGCGTCACCGCCGGATGGCAATGCCCCAGGTTCACCACGGCGATCCCGGCGAAGAAATCGAGGTACTCGCGGCCCTCGGCATCCCAGACACGCGCGCCCTCGCCGCGCACCAGCGCCAGGGCCCGTTCCCCATAGGTGTTGATAATGTGCCGGTCGTTCAGGGCCCGGATTTCGCTCGTGTTCATGGACCTTCTCCCTATTCTATGCGCCGGTTACCCTATGGGTCCGGCATGCGCACGGCGCAGAACCCGCCGAAAAAAGAAACGCGCCGGAAGGCGCGTCTCCTGATCCGTCCCCAGGTCAGTCGCTGGACGTGGAGCTGCTGGACGCCGCCTTGGCGCTGCCGGCCGTCTCGGCCTTGGCCGCACCGGCCCCGTCACTCTTCTTGGCCGCCGGGGCGCCGTTGCCGCCGCTGCCGTTGCCGTTGCGCTTGTAGTCGGTCTCGTAGAAGCCTGAACCTTTGAAAATGATCCCCGCGCCCGTCCCGATAAGCCGGCGGCACTTGCTGCCGCACTCCGGGCACTTCACAGAAGGATCCGCGGTGATCGCGTGGAACAAGTCGAAGGTATGCGAGCACTTCTTGCACTCGTAACTGTAGGTTGGCACTGCCTTTTCTCCTCAACAGTAAATGTATCCCCAATCCAGAGAGATTGAGACAACCCGACGGGCTCAGGGAAGCCGGTAATGTACCATCAAACCCCGCCAGAATGCAAAAGCGCCGACCCGATCGGGGCGGTTGACCGGCCCGGCCCGGCGGCCGTAGACTCAGTGCACGAGTTCGAGGCGCCACGGCAGAAGGAGACCACTCATGGCGATTCGTGCGACCCAGATGCGGAACTTTTTCGGGGCGGTATTTGCCATCTTGCTCATTATTGTGCTTGCAGCGGTCCTGCTTGCGTTCTTCGGCATCCGCGTGCCGGTGCTCAGCAACTTCACGGACCTGATCGGCATTCGTCCGGGCGCCTGACCCGTTCGTCTGCACACGGAGACCATGCCATGCGGACCGCCATACTGACGGGGCTCGCCGCACGCGCGGGGCTGTGGTTTGCCGCGACGTGCGCGGGCGCACTCGCCGCCCAGGCGGCTCCCTGTGACCCGGCCCTGCCGTTCGAGCGCCTCGCAAACCCACAGGCCACGATCGCGTGCCTGCAATCGCTCGCGGCGCAGGCGGCCGGTCCCCTCGACCAGGCGTTCTGGCTGTCCGTTGCGGCGGCCGAACAGGCCGTCCAGACCCGGGACACGGCTGCCATCGGCCAGGCGCGCGACGCACTGGCCGCCTTCGCGCGCCAGCACGCCCAGACCGTTTACGGTGCCCGCGCACTCGTGCATGCGGCACGAATGACCAACGACCAGCAGGGTCTCCCGCTGGTTGCGATCCCGATGTATCGTCAGGCGCGCACCCTTTTCGCGGCGCATTCGGAGTGGCCGCCGGTCGCCGAGCACCTGGCGGACATCGAAGTGGGGATCGGGGACGCGTACATGACGTTGGGCACGCACGGGCAGGCGGGCAAGGTCTGGGAGGAGGCGCTGCAACGCTATCCAGCCACGCGCGCCGCCCAGCGCATCCCGGCCCGGCTGCGGCAGGTGTACGCGCAGTCCCGGCCGCCGCGCGACGCGGCGGCGGCCACCTTGGCGGCCTACGACGCCGTGCTTGGATTCGTGAGCGACCCCGAGGCACGCGGGCGGCTGCTCATTGAGCGCCTGGACGTGATCGAAGAGGCCGCCCGGGCTGGCCTGATGCCGGGTGAGCAGCTCGTCGGCGAGGCCCAAGCGCTCCTGGATGCCTTCCCCGAGGGGATCAGCGCCCACGTGGACATGGCCCGGCAGCGCCTCCACGCGCTCGCGGGTACCGTGCCTGCGGATCCCGCCGGGCAAGCGCCGGAAGACAGGTAGTCCTCAGAGCATCCCCAGACGTCCCAGCGCCCACCAGGCCCCCGCCACGGCGAGCGCCACCGATACCGCCGTGACCACCGCCAGAACCAGTCCGGTCCGTGAACGCGGCGACGGCGCGGCAGCGAGATGGGCCGCCAGGTAGGCATCCATTCCTCCGCCGGGAGGCAGCACGTCCGACTCCGGCGGGGCCTGCTCCCCGGAGACCGCGTGGCCCTCCTCCAACGCGAACTCGTTCTGGATATGCGCTTCGAGGACCCGCGCCTTGTCGTAGCCGAAACGCTCGACGATCTCACGGGCCAAGGTTGCCGCCTCGTGCCGCCGCCCGAGCCTGTACAGGCACAGGGCGCGCGGATACATCAACCGGCGGGTACGCGGGAAACATGCGTCCAGCGCGTCGAGCAGCGCCAGCGCGTCGACGTAGTAGCCCTGCCGATAGAGTTCATCGGCCTGGCGAAACTTCTGTATGGCCTCGTTATGGTCCATCCTGCACCCGGGCCGCCAAGTCGGCCAGATTTCCGCGCGCCGCACCACATGCGGGCGCCAGCGCCAGCGCGCGCTCAAACGACTGGCGGGCGGGCTCCACGCGGCCCAGCGCCGCCAGCACCACCCCAATGCCATTGTGCGTGAGCGGGTCGCGCGGATCCAACCGCGCGGCCTGCACCAGACCTTTCAGCGCCGGGTGAACCTCGCCCCGCGCATAGCGGCCCTCCGCCTCGCACCGCAGCCGGTGGGCATCGCGGCGGTCGCGCAGCTCGACGAGCCGCGGCGTTCGATCGAGCGCGTCCTCGAGCACGTGCCGCGCCGCATCCGGCTGACCCAACAGATCCAGCACCCGCGCCAGCTCGAGCGCCGCCATGACCGGCGCGGGCTCGCACGCCAACACCCCCCGCAGGGCCTGTTCCGCCTCCGCCAGACGGCCCTCCCGCGCGTCCACCGCTGCCAGCGCGACGGTCATCAGGGGGAGCGCCGTCCCGTTGGCCACGAAAGGCGCCAGCAGGGACCGGAGTTCGCCGGTCGCATCACGAAGGAGAAGCAGGTTGGCGAGGGCCATCGTGGCACCCAGGTGCCCGGGGTCAAGGGCCAACGCCCGCCGGCACGCCGCCTCGGCCTCTTCCATCTGGCCGCAGGCGCCCGCCTGTTCGGCGAGGTCGTGCCAGGCCTTGGGACTGCCCGGCTCGCACTCCGCCTTGCGCCGGGCGATGGTGTAGTAACGCTGTGCCTTGGCCCGGCTCCTGGCCGGATCGCCCGCGTAACCGTAGTGGTGGATCAGCAGGTCCGCGCGCCCAATGCGGCCGCCGTGCTCGACGACGCTGTCCGTGATGTTCTCATGCACCGGCTCGCGGTACTCAAATCCGCAGCCCCCGCGAAACAGCCGCAGCAGCGGCACGGCAATGTAGCCGCTGTATCCCCGGGCCCACGGGTCGTCCGGGCGCGCCGGCACCCAGCGCCACGCGCGGGGTTCGTCGCAGTAGTTCGCCAGCGTCAGCTCGATGGCGTCCACCCCGGCGCCGTCCGCGTCTACCAAAGCCCGGATGCGCCGCGCCCCCTCGGGGTCCAACGCCTCGTCGGCGTCCATGTGGAGCAGCCAGCCGCCCGTGGCCTCGGCCAGGACCGCATTGCGGGCCGCGGCGAAGTCATCACACCAGGGCACGTCCCGAAGCCGCGCCCCCGCATCGATGGCGATGCCCCGCGAGCCGTCGCGACTGCCGGTATCGCCAATCACGATCTCGTCCGCAATGCCCCGCACGCTGTCCAGGCAGGTCCCCAGACAGTGTTCCTCGTCCTTGACGATCATGACGACGCTCAGTGTTGGCATAACGCCCCCACGCTACCAGTGACGCCTCGGGGAGCACAAGTCATCCGCCCGGACCGCGGCGCAGCACTTCCACCCGTACGGGCGCCAGCCCGTCGTGAAGCATGCCAAGGCGCCCCGCCGCCTCGCGCGAGAGGTCGATGATCCTCCCGCGCACGAAGGGGCCGCGGTCGTTGATCCGCACATCCACCTCGCGCCGGTTCTTCTCGTGGCGCACCCGCACGATCGTGCCAAAAGGGAGCGTCGGGTGGGCCGCCGTGAGCGCCCACTGGTTGTAGATCTCGCCCGAGGCGGTCGGACGCCCGT
>JBPOJD010000027.1:0-29676 GCA_052033955.1 Candidatus Hydrogenedentota bacterium | reverse complement strand
CTCGGGTAAGATCGCAAATGGCGCGACGAAAGCCCCTCGGGTAAGATCCACAAATGGCTTGACAGGCCGGGAACTGCGCCCCGAGACAACGGGCACTACGTTATATATTAACTATATATCCATTATCTTCCATTTTCAACCCGCGCCCGCTATTACCGGACCGCCCGGCCCCTTGCGGGGAATGCGGCGTGGGGCCTTCGGCGTTGGTACCCGGTATCACCCGATCGTATTCAGCGGGGCCGCCCCTGCGCGGCGCGCGGCGGGGAATATCTCAGGCGGGAGGATGGATTCATGCGGATATTTGTGCCCCGGGAACTGCATCCGGGCGAGACGCGCGCGGCGTTGGTCCCCGCCACGGTCGAGCGGCTGACCGCGAAGGGCATCTCCGTATCGGTCGAGCGCGGCCTGGGCGCCGCGTCGCGGTACCCGGACCCTGCGTATGCCGAGGCGGGTGCAACCCTGATTGGCGACCGGCGAAAGGGCCTGCAAGAGGCCGAGATCGTGCTCCGCCTGCGCAAACCGCCCGAGGACGAAGTGCCGCTGCTGAAGGGCGGCGCCATACATGTCAGTTACCTCGATCCTTTCCACGAGCGCCCCTTGGTCGAACAGCTTGCGCGGCAGGGCGTCAGCGCCTTGAGCATGGAGATGATCCCCCGCACGACCCTCGCGCAGAAGATGGACGCACTCAGTTCGCAGGCGAATCTGGCGGGCTACGTGGCGGTCATCGTGGGCGCGGACCACCTCGACAAGATTCTTCCAATGATGATGACCCCTGCCGGGACGATCGCGCCGTCGCGGGTCTTTGTGATTGGGGCCGGGGTGGCGGGCCTACAGGCCATCGCCACGGCCAAGCGCCTGGGCGCCCGCGTCGAGGCCTTTGACACCCGCCCCGTCGTGGCTGAGCAGGTGCGCTCGCTGGGCGCGAAGTTCGTCGAAGTGGATCTGGGCGAGACCGGGCAGACCAAGGACGGCTATGCCACCGAGTTGACCGCCGCGCAGCAGGCCCTGCAGCGCGAAGCGATGACCAAGGTATGCGCGCAGTCGGACCTGGTCATCACTACGGCGCAGCTCTTCGGCCGGCGCGCACCGGTTATCCTCACGCGCGACATGGTCAGCCGGATGCGCCCCGGCAGCGTGATCGTGGACCTGGCGGTCGAGTCGGGCGGCAATGTCGAAGGCGCTGTGCCCGACGAGGTGGTGGACATCGACGGCGTGCGGGTGGTCGGGCTCGGGAACCTGCCCGGCCGGGTGGCCACCCACGCAAGCCAGATGTATTCGGCAAACCTCGGCAGCCTGATCGAGAGTTATTGGAGCAAGGACGCGCATGCGCTGCAACTGAATCTCCAGGACGAGATCATCCAGGGCTGCCTGATCACCCACGGGGGCGAGGTGGTCAACGAACGCGTCAAAGCGGTCTATGCCGCACATGAGGAGGTTGGGCGATGATGCTCCTGTTTGTCTTTGTGCTGGCGATTTTCCTGGGCCTTGAACTTATTTCGAAGGTTCCAAGCCAGCTTCACACCCCCCTCATGTCCGGCTCCAACGCGATTTCCGGCATCACCATCGTCGGGGCGCTCATCGCGGCTGGCGCTGTCGAGAATGACCTCCTGAGCATGGTACTGGGAACCGTGGCGGTCGCCTTCGCGACCATCAATGTCGTGGGCGGCTATCTGGTGACCGACCGCATGCTGGCCATGTTCAAGCCCCGGGTGAAAGGAGGCCGCTCGTGACCGGCTGGGTGCAGTTCAGTTACATCGCCGCGGCGGTTCTGTTCATCGTGGGGCTGAAGATGCTGGGCTCGGCGCAGACGGCGCGGCGCGGCAACGTGGTCAGCGCCCTGGGCATGCTCATCGCGGTGGTGGCTACGCTGTTTGCGCAGCAGATGGATTACCGCTTCCTGCTCGCCGGGGCGTCCGTCGGCGCGGTGGTCGGCATGGTGGCCGCGCTGCGCGTCCCGATGACCTCGATGCCGGAGTTTGTGGCATTGTTCAACGGATTTGGCGGGGCTGCGAGCCTGCTGGTCGGCTGGGCCGAGTACCAGCGCAATTTTGATACCCTCCGTGCCGGACCCCAGGACGGCCTGCTCGTGGTGCTGATCGCCATCTTCCTGGCGGTCCTCATCGGCGGCGTGACCTTTTCGGGCAGCCTCGTGGCGTACCTGAAGCTTTCCGGCAGGATGGACGGCAAACCGGTCCTGTACAAGGGCCAGCAGGTCGTCACCAGCGTCGTAGCCCTGGGAGCGCTCGGGTGCGGGGTGCTGTTCATCCTCTCCCCCGCTACCGCCTACCCCTTCTTTCTGGCCGTGGTGGCCCTGGCGTTACTCCTAGGCGTGTTGGCGACCATTCCGATCGGCGGCGCCGACATGCCGGTCGTCATCAGCCTGCTGAACAGCTACTCGGGCCTCGCCGCTTCGGCGGCGGGCTTCGTCATCGGCAACACCGTGCTGGTCGTGTCGGGGTCGCTCGTCGGGGCCAGCGGCATCATCCTCACCAACATCATGTGCAAGGCCATGAACCGCTCACTGGCCAACGTGCTGTTCAGCGGTTTCGGCGCGGCCGCCGGGCAGAGCGGCGCGCAGGGGCCCGCGGGCGAGGCGAAGGCCATGTCCGCAGAGGACGCGTACTATGTGCTCGAGGCCGCCCGGAGCGTGGTGATTGTGCCAGGATACGGCATGGCCGTGGCCCAGGCCCAGCACGCCGTCCGCGAACTCGGCGACCTGCTCGCCCAGAACGGGGCCGAGGTCCTCTACGCGATCCATCCGGTGGCCGGCCGCATGCCGGGCCACATGAACGTGCTCCTGGCCGAGGCGGACGTGCCATACGAGCAACTGGCCGAAATGGACGACGTCAACCCCATCATCGCGACCGTGGATGTGTGCATGGTGATTGGCGCCAACGATGTGGTCAACCCCGCTGCGCGGGAAGATGCCGGCAGCCCGATCTACGGCATGCCCATCATCAATGTCGACCACGCCAAGACCTGCTTCGTGCTGAAACGCTCGATGGCGTCCGGTTTTGCGGGGGTGGAGAATCCGTTGTTCTTCAAGGAGAACACCCGGATGATCTTTGGGGACGCGAAGGCGACGGTGCAGGCGCTTGTGGCGGAGTTCAAGGCAAAGTAGCCTGCGCACGGCCCGCAAACCATTCGTCAATATTTGCGCGATTCTGAGTGATATGTGCCTGCCTTCCGGAGTATAATGGGAACGCGCCAAGGCCGGTGCCGAGTCGGGAATTTCGCAGAGACCTTGGTTTTCTCTTGACTGAATGGCCAGCAATTGAGATAATGATTATTACTATGGCGTCCGGGGCCGACATCCTGCTGATTGAGGACGAACTCAGCCAACGCACCGTGCTGAGCGATATCCTCCGCGTGCTGGGCTACCAATGCCACACCGCGGCCAGTTGCGCGGAGGGCCGGGAGGCCCTGGCGGCGCGCGCCTATGCCTGCGCCCTGATCGACGTGGGGCTGCCGGACGGCAACGGCAACGACCTCGTGGCGGACGTCGCCGGGGATTATCCGTCCACGGTGATGGTGATGCTGACCGGGGACGCGTCGACCGACACCGTCATCCGGGCAATGCGGGCCGGGGCCTTCGACTACCTCACCAAACCGGTAGACACGACGACGCTGCGGGCGGCCCTATCCCGGGCGGTTGCACATCACCAGGCGCTCCGCGAGCGCGACGAATCCAATCGTCTCCTCCTTCAGGAACGCGAACAGCTCAAGGCGCGCATCGAAGCCGCCACGGCCGACCTGCGGCAATACACCTCGTACTGTGAGCGCAGCAACGCCCGCTTGCAGTCGCTGCTCGAACTGACCCAGGTGTCGTCGGGCTTCTATACCCACGAGTCGCTGCTCCAGAGCGTGTTTGTCCAGCTGAACAAGCACATGCCCGTGGAATGCGTGGCGCTGTGCGATGTCATCGAGCACGAGTTCCTGTCGGCATTCAAGGGCAATGACGGCGAGATAGAGGTGTTGGTGACCAACGGCAACGCGGCCGATGCCGAGACCGACGCGCTGCTGACCATGGCCGAGCCCGGCCTGCTGGTCCAGACCTGCATCGAGCGTTACGTCGGCCTGGACACACAGTCCATGGCGGCGTTTGTCTATCCGCAGAGCTTCTTCAATCAGCACGTGTGCACGGTGGCCTTCTATCTTGAACCCGATTATGAGGGTGACGCGGCCGCGGGCGAATTCCTGAGCATGTGCGCGCATTTCCTGACCTTCGAATGGCAACAGGCGCGTCTGTTGCTTCACGCGGCCCATCACGTGAGCCTGGGGACCATCGCTCTGGAGTTGCTCAAGAGTTTTGTGCAGTCCTTGACGGCCATCCGGACCGCGACCGATTTCATCTGCGAAACGGCGCTGGAGCCAGAGGCCGAGCAAGGCGCGGGAATCATCATTGACAACGTGGACCGGCTGTCGCAGCAGACCCAGGAGTTCCGCAAACTGAGCACGCTGCACGAAGGATGCGTGGAGACGGTGCGGCTGGATGAGTTTATTCAGCAGGCGATCGACATGCTCCAGGTTACCCTGCGCAGCCGCAATATCGAGATACGGCGCGACATTACGGCCGACAGCGAGTGTGTCCTGCTCAACGGATCGGTTCTGGCGCGAACCGTGCTCGATCTGCTGTCCAACGCGGTGCGCGCGGTTGACCTGGACGGCGCGATCGACGTCGCGCTTCAGGACATCGACCGGGATCACATAGCACTCGATATTGCGTATACCAACGGACGACCGCACGCCTGGAACCGTCCGGGCAGCGTGAATCAGCGCGACCTCGACCTGCGGACCGAGCATCCGAAGTTCCAGTTGGCGCAGCGGACGGTGCATAGCTGTGGTGGCACGCTCACGCTCGAGCGCGCCGTGGATGGCCGCGACCGGTTCCGCATCCTGTTGCCGCGCAATGCGACCTCGCCGGCCGTGTCGCGGGAGGTGATGCTGTGAGCACCACTCCCGAATCCATGACGGTGACCACCAGTCACAGCCCGGCGACTGGACGCCGCGTGGTGGTGCTGGACACCGATCCTGGTGTGCGCTGGTCGCTCGAGAAAGGCCTCGCCCGCTCGGGCTACGACGTGCTGACGGCCACGACGTCGGGACAGGCGCTTCACTTGGTGAACGAGCAGGCCGTCGACGCGGTGGTGATGGAGCTGCTTCCGGAAGCCGGCCTGACCTTCGAGCTGTTGACAGCACTCGCGCAATCGCCGTCGGCCCCGAGAATGGTCTGCGTCTCGGTGGACTCGGAACCTCAGACCGTCATTGAGTGCATGCGCCTCGGGGCTGTGGACTTTATCTGCAAGCCCTTCAGCTTGGCCGAGATTCGCAATGCCTTGAGCAAGATACTCGAGACCCGTGCCGTTCGCTGCCTGCAAGGCACGTCCAAGGGTTCCTCACAACCGTCACTGCTGATCGGCATCAGCCCGGCCATCCAGGAACTGCGCACGGTGGTCCAGAAGGTCGCCAATACCGATCTGAACTGCCTCATCCGCGGCGAGAGCGGCGTCGGCAAAGACCTCGTCGCGCGCGAAATCCACCGCCTGTCGAAGCGAAGCGACAAGCCCTTCGTAAAGGTCAATTGCACAGCCTTGCCCGAGCAGTTGCTGGAGTCCGAGCTGTTCGGATACGAGAAGGGGGCTTTCACGGGCGCGGTCACGGCCAAACCGGGCCGGTTCAGCCTGGCGCACAAGGGGGTGATCTTTCTCGACGAGATCGGCGACATGCACCCGAACCTCCAGGCGAAGATCCTCCAGGTGATCGAGCACAAGGAATTTACGAAACTCGGCGGAACGAAGCCGGTGCACGTCGACGTGCAAATCATCGCTGCCACGAACGCGGATCTCGAACAGAAGACGCGCGAGGGCTCGTTCCGGGGCGACCTCTTCTTCCGGCTGAACGAGGTGTGCATCTGGGTGCCGCCCCTCGCGGCCCGCAAGGAGGACGTCCCCCTCCTTGTTCATCACTTTATCCAGAAGCATTCGCAGACCACCGGGCTGCAGAAGACCGAGATCACCGGCCGCGACCTGGCCGAGCTGACCGGGCGCCCGTGGCCGGGCAATGTGCGTGAACTCGAGAGCACGGTGAAGCGCTGGCTGGTGCTGGGCAAGGATGCCCTGTCACAGGCGGGTCCGGTCGCGCAGCTTGGTGCATCGAAAAAAGCCGCTGGCGTTCAGGGCGATCCGGACGGACATGACAACCAGCCCGAGCCGACATCGCAGGAGATCCTCGCCGTCCTCGAAGACTGCCAGTGGAACCGCCGCAAGGCCGCCGAGACGCTTGGCATGAGCTACCAGGCACTGCGGCGCCGCATCGACAAGTACCGCCTCGATCAGCGGGCGTAGACGCGCCCGCTATCCGTCCTCCCCCCTGTGCCCTCTTTGGGGACCTGAAGAAAAGCGACCCCGGCGAGGGAACGAGGTTCCGCTGCACCGGGGCCGCTCCGTGTGAGGACTGCTCAAACAGGCCGGCGCCGCCTCCGCCGTGCGACAGCAAGAAGCGCGCACGCCATGCCCGTGATCAACCACAGGTCTCCCATCACGCCGCCGGCGCCCGCTGTCCGGCCTGCCGCGCAGCCCGTGCCCCCCGGTGTGCCCGGGGTCACGTTGAACGGCGCTATCAGGGACAGCGACGTGAGGTCGACGGTCACATCATTGGCGCCGACCGTCGGTTTGCCGACGTGCGTGCCCGACCAGCTTCCGGTCACGGCGCGCACGAACAATCCCGTCTGCGGGTGGCTGTCGACCCGGCTCGGATGCGCCAGCACATCGATGGTATCCGCCACAGGCGCAAGCACACCGCCAATGGTCAGGCGCACGGGGTACTGCGACAGTCTGTCCGGTCCCAACTCGGTGTAGGTCGCGCCGCCGTCGCGGCTCACGATGATGCTGAGGTGGACAAACCGTCCGCCGCGGGCCAGTCCGCCAGCAGGTATGGCCGCCACACGCCCGGCTTCCTGCGCGCCGACGAGCGCTTCGAGCGTGCGGGCGCTCTGCAGAAGGAGCACGCCGGTCTCGCCGGGTGCGATCAGATTCCGCGGGGCCTCAACCGTCAACCGTTGCAGGTTGTCGCCGTCCTGCACCGAGAACACGAAATTGCCTGCGCCCTTGGCGATGCCGCCATCCCAGCGGGATGCTGCCACCGTGCGCTGCTCGGCGCCCGCCCCAACGGACGCCAACCAGGCGTCGCCGTCCTGTTCCAGGCTGAGGAACGGGTTGTCCGGAATGCCGTTCGTATCCACGTCCTCGACCGGCGACGCCACCTCGAGCACGACCTGCACGGTGTCCTCAAACTGGATGTTCGCCGAACTCCTGGACACCGCCGTGGCCTTGATCGTGAGCACGCCCGCGCCGAAAGCTGCGACGTTTGGCACCGCAACCCTGTACGGGGCCACAGTCGCCGTACCCACCACCGTGCCATTCACGCGGAAGGTCACCGATCCCGTGTCCTGCGGACAGGAAACCTCCGCCTCGACCAGCAGGCGCGGGCTGCTGCCTGTGGCGACCACAATCTTCTGGCCGGCCACCGGGGCCGTCAGCACGACACCCGTCAGGCGACACCCTTCCGAGGGCCGTACCACGGCCGTAACGCCCTTGTTCGCGGTCATGGTCAGACTGACAGGATTGGCCGTCGCGGAGATGTCGCCGTACCATTGCTCGAAGACATACCCAGCCTTCGGCGTCACCTGGAGCGTGACCTCCGTGCCCGCGGCGTACTTGCCATCGGGTCCGGGCGGCGGCGTTGCGGCGATCGTGCCCGCGGCCGCGGGATCCACCGCGAGGGCCAAGGTATACCGGACGGTGTTGAAACTGGCCGTCACATGGCGGTCGCCGTTCATGACGACCGTGGTCTTCGTCTGGGTCCCGCCCGCGTCACCGCCCCAGGCGACAAATCCGAAGCCCGTGGCGGGGGTCGCGGTCAGCGTAACCGTCGTGCCGGCCGCGTAGCCGCCATCCAGTCCCGGCGCCGGGTCGGCGTGGAGCGTGCCGCCCAAGGCCGGATTGGCCGCCAAGGTCAGCATAAACCGGCGCGGCGCAAAGTGGGCCGTCGCCGTCACGTCGCCGGTCACGGCGATCCGCGTGCTGGCCGACGTCCCGGAGGCCGCGCCAGACCAGTGACTGAAGGTGTACCCCGCGGCCGGCTGCGCGGCGACGGAGACCTCCGTGCCTGCGGCGTACTTCCCGTCGGTGCCGGGCGACGGGCTCACGGCGAAGGTTCCGGTGCCCGGAGGCGACGTCACGAGCGTCAAGGTGTGACGCGGGCGTCCGAAGCGCGCCTGGACCGTCAGCGCGTTGGTAATCTTTACGGTAATCGTGGATGCGGTGCCCAGCACCCCCCACCCCTCGAAGACGTACCCGCTCTCGGGCGTGGCCGTGAGCGTGATGGACGTGCCGTAGGCGTAGCGGCCATCGGTTGGGCTGGGCTGCGGATTGACTGACACCGAACCGCCGTAGCTGGCATCGATGGTGAGCAGGAAGCGCTTGGGCTGGAAGGTCGCCGCGATGCTCTTGGGCCCGTCCATGGTGACTGACACGGTGCTGGACGCACCGGAGGCATTGCCGCTCCACGATCCGAAGGTGTAGCCGTCGGCTGGTTCGGCCTTCAGGGTCACGATTTGTCCGACGCCGTACAGCCCATCTGGTCCCGGCGGCGGCGTGGCGGTGATGACGCCACCCGGGCTGGGGTTGGCGCTCAGGACCAGGGCGTGCCGCGCCCGGGACACGTTCACCACCCACGAACCGAAGTCGTGGCTTTCACCACGGAGTCCCTGCACCGCGTACAGACCCGAGTCGCCGTAGTGCGTGGCGCTGCCGATGTCCGGAGCGTTCCAGGCCCGCAAGTAGACGCGCGCGCCGGCCGGCAGATTATGCTCGAAGTCGTCCGTGAACCTTCCGGTGTTGGGCGAGAACGGAAATCCCTCGCCGACAACCGTGTAGGGAGTCGTCGGGCGCTCGGTCAGGTAGAGCAGCACGTCGTCGCCGGTCGGCATGCCGTCCAGGCCCGCGGGCGCGATGATCCCGTCCGGCCCGGCGTAGATGCATTGCACCACGTCGGCGGGCGACTCGCTGTCAAAGCCCCGGCCCTGCAGGGGCGACGTGTCCGCGCGCACGACGCCCGCGCGCGCGGACACCTGCACGGTGGCCGCATCCACCTGTACGGCCACGGCCACCGCGAGCATGCCCCAAAGCATGCGGCGCATGATTCCAGCCAGTGTCTGCACGCCTTTGCTCTCCCTGTTCGCCATGTTCATCGTTGCGTCTCTCATGGCCGGCTACTTCGTCAACCGCGGCAGCGGATAGGTCCAGACGAAGGGCTGATGCTCGGGCCGCACTTGCACCCAGTAACCCTTGCCCGGATCGATGGTCAACGCGGACGGCAGACTGCCGCCATACCACCGGCCATTGTTCACATCCTGCGGGGCCGTCAGACCGTCCGCAAGCCACGCAATCTCGTAATGGGTGCCGTTCCAGTTCCAGAAGCGGGCCGCCAGACTCTCGTTGTCGGCACCGAAGGCCCCGCTTTCCCACAGGTTGGCATCCTGTGCCCCGGCATTGCGGTCGCCAATCGGCCGCGCCAGCGGGAAGGAGGGCGCCACAAAGTTCATACCCCGTTCGAGCGGGATACTCCGGTCGCGCGGACTCACCTCACCCGCGATGTACACCGTGTGGGGGCCGGTCCCTGCCGGCACATTGAGCCAGATACCCCGGTCCGCACTGAAGGACAACGTCGCGGCTCCGGTACCGGTGCGCCACTCGCCGCCACCGCCGGATGCCGCGCGGTACCACGCGATCTGCCAGTCCGCGCCGTCCCAGACCGCGGCGCGGGTAGCGCTCCGCTCATCGGCCGCGCCCGGAAGCTGTCCAGCAAACACGGCCTGCACGGACAGATCCCCGGGAATCAGCGGCAACCCGATGAGATGGCTCCCCGCCCGGATGTCGAGCGCGTACACCCCTACCATGTTCTGCGAGGTGACGTTGCCGACGCTCACGTGGTAGTAGCGCTCCGGCACGAACACGCCAGGATCCGTCCAAGTGACCGTGCCGCCGTTGCCCGTTACCGTCGCCACACGTTCGGCGGTACCGCCGAACGCATCGCGCGCGTACATGTCGTAGTCGATGTCCGCCTCGCTGTCCCACGATACGGTCGTGTCGCCCGACTGGACGTCGCGCTGTATCCGCAGGATGGGCTGGGCCGCGGCGAGATTGATGAACATCACGCTGTTGTCCGTGCTCGTCGAGGCCAGATTGGCGTTGCCGACAAGATCGGTCACGCGCCCTGCGGGCAGGGTCGGCACAAGCGTACCGCCCTGACCAACGCTGCTGACCTCGAGCCGGTATTCCGCGCCGGCCCCGAAGATCGAGTACCCGATGGTCTCCGCTGTGCCGGTGAAGACGATGTCGTCTTCATCCAGGCCCTGTATCACTTCGCTGAAGGTGATGTGGAACACCACCGGCAGCACCGCCACCGGGTCGGCTTGTGTGGACGCCTGGTTGATGGTGACTGTTGGCTGGGTATTGTCGACCAGGAAACTCGAACTCGGCGAGGACAGCAGCGCCACGTTGCCCGCGGAGTCTACCGCCGTCCCCGCATGAATGATCATGCGGGTCACGCCGTCGCCGGTGAGCGAGGAGACCGTGATTGTCCGCTCGCGGTTGCCCGTGCCGCTGACCGTGATGGTGCCCTGCGTGGTCCCGGGCGTCGGCTCATGCGCATGTTGCAGCCGTTTGAGGGTGCTGTAATTGACCTCGGGCGGTTGCAGACTGAACAGCTCGATGTCCTCGGGACCCAGGGTGACCGTCTCGGCACCGACGTATTCAACGTGGTAGACGACCGGCCCCGAGGTCGTGGCGGTCACGCTCGGGTCGCTGACGAGGATGAGCGGGGGCGTATTGTCGACCGTGCAGGTGGCACTGGGCCCCGCCGACGGCGCCAGACGCCCTTCCGAATCCACCGCGGTACCGGCAGCCAGCGTCACCCGGAGCGTGCCGTCGCCGCCGACGCCGTCCACAGTAATCAGCCGTTGCGTCAGGCCGTCGCCCGATACACTCACCAAACCGGTCGCGGTGCCGGTGGTATGCAGCGTGATGTCACTCGCCGAGAGTGTGACCTCCACCGCGTGCTCGTAGGAGACCTCGAAGGTAACCGGGCCGTCCCTGGTCACAGACACCGAGGGCACGCCCAGGTTGACCGCGATCAGGTTCGGGTCCACCCGGAACATCGCGCTGGTCCCGGTGGGTCCGGCCACGTTGCCCGCGCCGTCAATGGCGGTGCCTCCGCCAATCGAGATGCCCAACGTGCCGTCCCCGGTAATGTCGGTCAGATTGACCGTCCAGAGCGATCCGGAGCCGCTCACGTTAATAACCGCGTCGGCCGTGCCCGTCCTCACAAGACTGACGTCGCTCTGCTGCAACGTCACGCTGGTTGCGCCGCCGTAACTGACGGTGTAGCTCACCGGGCCGGTGTTGGTCGTGGAGGTCGAGGGCGCGCTGATCGAAATGGACGGGCCCACGTTGTCCACCGTCACCGCAGGCGCGGGGGCACTCTCGCCGGCGCGGTTGCCCGCCGCATCCACTGCGGTGTCCGCGCCGATCGAGATGCTGAGGAGACCGTTGCCCGAGATATCCGACAGTGTGACCGTGCGGGTCAGACCCGAGCCCGTCAACGCGACCGTCGCCTCGACCGAACCGGTCTTCAGGAGCGCGATGTCATTGAGCGCGAGATTCACGGACGTCGTGTCGGGCGGGTAGGTGACCGTATACGACACCGGGCCGGTATTCGTGATGGAAACGCTCGGCGCGCCGATGACAGGCACCGGCGGCGTGTTGTCGATCGTGTAGATCGCGCTCGCCGTCGCCCCAGCGAAGGCGTTCCCCGCGAGGTCATTGATTGCGGTCCCCAGCGCGATGCCGATGGTGCCGTCCGCCGACGGATTGGCCATGCCGACGCTCACCGTGTAGTTCGGGTCGTTCGCGATGATGCCGACCGTCGCCCCTTGCGACAGCGAGCCGGTCACGGTGACATCCTCGGCCGTGAAACTCGTTCCCACCCGTTCGCTGAACACCACGTTGTAGAACACGGCATCGGCATTGGTCGGACTCGATCCGGCGCGCCAGATCTCGACCGTGGGCGGAGTGTTGTCGACGATGAACGTGCCGGTCGGCCCGGCGGCCGGAGCCGGCGTCAGGAAGAGGTCGCGGGCCGTATCCGCCGCCAGCGACACGCTCAGCGTGCCGTCGCCGGTGATGTCGGCAAGCGTGATCGTGCGGCTCGTGGTGCCCGTGCCCGAAATCAGCGCAACGGCATTGGCCGTGCCTGTCCGGGTGAGGATCACGTCCTCAGGCGCCAGGCTGACCGTATTCGCGTTTTCGTAGCTGACCGGCACACTCACTGGTCCGCTGCGGGTGCGCGTCACGGAAGGTTCGCCGAGGGTGACGGACAGCTTCCCGGCCAGCACGTTGAACGTCGCACTCGGACCGGCCCCGGCGGACGTATTGCCCGCAGCATCCACTGCGGTGCCTGCGGCAATGGAGATGCCCAGCGTGCCAATGCCGGAAACGCCGGAGATGGCTATGACACGCGTGGTCAGACCCGTGCCCGATACGCTGACCGTGCCATTGGCTGTGCCGTTCCGCTGGAGCGTGACGTTGGCCGCGGTAAGCGAGACGGCCGACGCGTCCTGATAGGTCACTTCATAGGTCACCGGTCCAGTCTGGGTGGCCTCAACGGAAGGCGAACCAATGATCAGCGCGGGCGGCGTGTTGTCGACAGTGATCTCCGCGCTGACGGGCGAACCGGTGTCCACGTTGCCCGCCTCGTCCACGGCCGTGCCGGGCAACACCTGAACCCTGAGCGTGCCGTCGCCGCTGATGTTGGACACGGTGACGGTGCGCTGCGACCCCGATCCGCTCAAGGCGACCATGCCCGTTGCCGTGCCGGTCTTATTCAGAGAAATATCCGCCGCGGTGACGGTGATCGCCGAAGCGCCGGTGTAGGTCACCGGGAAGGTCACCGGCCCGCCGCGCGTCGCCGGGGCACTCGGTGCGCCCACCGTAACCGTCGGCGGGGTGTTATCCACAAGAAACGCCGCAGCGGGTCCGCTCGCGTTTGCGGGGTTGCCGACGGCATCGACCGCTGTGCCCGCCTTCAGCGCGATCGCCAAGGTGCCGTTGCCGTTGATGCTCGACACGGTAATCGTCCGCATGGCGCCGCTGCCGGTCACGGAGATCGTCCCGTTGGCGGTCCCGGTCCGGACGAGCGTCACGTCGCCCGCGTTGAGCGTGATCGCCGCCGCATCGGTGTAGGTGACGGCATAGGCGACGGGCCCCGCGTTCGTGATCGACTTCGACGGCGGTCCAAACGCAATTCCCGGACCGCTGTTGTCGAGCGTATAAAGCGCCGACGCGACACCGGCGGCCTGATTGCCCGCAAGGTCCGCCACGCCTGCGGCAACAGAAATACCGAGGGTGCCTTCGGCCGTGGGATCCACCGGCGTAACGGTGACCGTAAACCCGGGGTTGTTGTCCACCACCTGCACCGCGGCACCCGCGGCCAGCGTGCCTGTCACGGCCACCTGCGCGGGACTCAGGCCCTGAACGAGTTCGTCGAACTCGACCTGGAATCTAACCGCGTCGCGATTGGTCGGATTCGGGTCAAGCAGCGCAATCGCGGCAACCGGCGCGCGGTTGTCCACAGTGATGGCGGCACTTGGTCCCGCCGCCCCCGCCGGCGTCCCGAAACCATCCACCGCAGTACCCGCCAAAACGGAGACCCGCAGCGTGCCGTTGCCGGAGATGTTCGAGAGGCTAATCTGACGCGTATCGCCACTCCCCGCGACCCCGACGGTTGCGGTCGCATCGCCGGTCGTGGCGAGCGTCACATCCGAAGCCGTCAGCGTGATGGACGCGGCATTGATATAGACGAGATCCATGGTCACCGGGCCGGTTCGCGTCAGCGTGGCCGACGGCGCACCCAGGGCCAAGGTGACCCCCTCCTGGTCGATCGTAAACACGCCGCTGGGACCCGCCGCCAACGCAACATTGCCGACCGCGTCGACCGCCGTGCCCGCCGCGATACTGATCCCGAGTGTTCCCTCCCCGGTGATGTCCGAGATGGTGACCGTGCGCCGGTCGCTGCCTTCTCCGGACACAGTCACCGTGCCGTGGGCCGTGCCGGTGGCGTTGAGTGTAACGTGCGATGCACTCAACGACACGGTACGCGCACCGGCGTAGTCCACCGTGAACGACACGGGGCCGTTACGCGTCACCGTGGCCGACGGCGGACCGATACTGATCGCGGGCGGCGTGTTGTCCACGGTCACCGCGACGGAGGGACCCGCCGGCCCCGCGATATTGCCCGCCGCATCGACGGCCGTGCCCGCACCGATGCTGATCGCGAGCGTGCCGTCACCCGAGACGCTGCTCACCGTAATCTGGCTCGCCGTATTGTCCGTCCCGGAGACGCTCACGAGGCCGTTCGCCGTCCCCGTGCGCAGCAGCGTCACGTCCCCCGCGCTCAGCGACACCTGCGCGGCCTCGCCATAGGTGACGGGATAAGTGAAGGCGGCTCCGTCCGTGGCGGTCACCGACGGAAGACCGATCGCCACCGACGGCGGCGTATTGTCGATGGTCACGACGCGGCTCGGACCCTGCGCCGGGGTCACATTGCCCGCTTCATCGACGGCGGTTCCGGCGGCGATAGCGACACTCAAGGTGCCGTCGCCGCTCGTGCCGTCGATGCGGATCGTCCGCACATTGCCTGTCCCGGAGACGCTGACCGATCCGTCCGCCGAACCGGTCTTTATCAGACTGATCTGGGCACTCGTCAGGGTGATCGTCTGCGCGCCCGTGTACGTTGCCGTGTAGAGGGCCGGTCCGCCGCGCGTCACCGCGACATCCGGCCCCTCGATGAGCACTGCCGGGGCCGTGTTGTCCACAATCACCGTCGCACTCGGGCCTGCCCCGTTCGCGCCGTTTGCAACGGCATCGACTGCCGAACCCGGTGCGACGCTGATGCCGAGCGTGCCGTCTCCGCTCACACCCGAAAGCGTGACCGTGCGGCTGGCCGTGCCGCTGCCGGTCACGGTGGCCGTGGCGCGCGCGGAGCCCGTCATGTTGACTGTGATATCCGCCGGATTCAGCGTGATCGCGGCCGCGTCGCCATAGGTCACGGTGTACGTGATGATTCCGTCGCTCACGCGCGTCACCGACGGGGCGCTGATCGCCACGGTCGGGCCGACATTGTCCGCCAGGCAGACGGCGCTCGGACCCGCGGTCCCCGCGACATTCCCCACGTCGTCCACCGCCGTGCCTGCCGCGATCGAAATGCCGAGGTTCCCATCGCCGGTGACGCTCGATAGTGTGACGGTGCGGGTGCTGTTGCCGGTGCCCGTCACCGAGACCATCGCGTTGGCCGATCCGGTCTTGTTGAGCGTGATGTGCACCGGCGCAAGATAGATCTCGGCCGCGCCGCCATAGGTGACCGTGAACGACACCGGCCCGTTCTTCGTATGATTGACTGAAGGACTGGCAATCGTGATGGCCGGGCCCGAGTTGTCCGCCTCGAATGCGGCACTGGGACCTGCTGCCGGGGTAAGGTTGCCCACGGCATCCGCAGCGGTGCCCGCCTTGAGCGACACGGCAATCGTGCCGTCCCCCACCACATTGGAGAGGGTGATCGTGCGGGAACTGGTGCCCGCGCCCGAGACCGCCACGCTGGCCGTCGCGGTTCCGGTCGTTTGCAGCAGGACATCCGCGGCTGTCAGGGAAATCGCGCTCGCGCCCTCGTAGGTGACCGCGTAGGCCACCGGACCGCTCTTCGTGCGCGTGCTGGACGGACTGCCGATGGTGACCGTCGGCGGCGTCTTGTCGACCACGAAGGTCTCGCTCGGCCCCGCGCCGCCCGCGATGTTGCCCACGGCATCCACGGCCGTGCCCGACGCGATGTTGATGCCGATGGCGCCTTCGCCCGTCACGTTGCTGATGGTCACATAGCGGGTGGCGCCGCTTCCCCACACCGCCACGGATCCGTTCGCGGTCCCGCTCCGGTTAAGGGTCACATTCGCCGCCGTGAAGGTAATGTCCGTCGCGCCGGTGTAGACGATCGCGTAGTTGACCGGCCCATCCTTCGTGGCACTGACCGACGGGGCCCCGATGGAGACCACCGGCGGCGTGTTGTCGACAGTAAACGTCGCCGACGGCCCGGCCGCGCCCGCCATGTTGCCCGCATCGTCCGAGGCCGTGCCCGCCGCGATGCTGATCCCAAGCGTGCCGTTCCCGGTGACGCTCGACAGGGTAACCGTTCGTGTGTTCCCCGAGCCGGAGATTTGCACGCTGCCCGTCGCGCTGCCGGTCTGGTTGACCGTCACCTGGGCGTTGGAGAGCGTGATCGCCGACGCGCCGCCGTAGGTTACGGTATAGCTCACCGGACCGTTCCGGGTGGCCGTCGCCGAAGGACCGCTCACCGCGATCGACGGCGGTGTGTTGTCGAGGGTGTATTGCGACGAACTGCCGCCGGCGAACGCGTTGCCCGCGGCATCGTTGATCGCCGTGCCCACCGTGATGCCCAGGGTGCCGTCCGCAGCCGGATTTCCCGGCGTGACCGTCACGGTATAGGTCGGGTCGACCCCGGACACCGCGTACGACGCGCCCGCGGCCAGCGTCCCGGTGACCGTGATGTCAGCCGCGGTGAAGGTCGGCGAGACCGCCTCGCTGAAGGCGACACGGAAGCGGACACTGTCGGCGTTCGTGGGCGTGCTGTCGAGCAACGAAATCGCCGCCGTGGGCGCGGTATTGTCGACGGTAACGCTTGAACTTGGTCCGGCGGCGGGCGCCTCGATGCCATACGGGTCCACAGCGCTGCCCGCGGCAATGCTGATGCCGAGCGTACCCGTCCCGCTCAACGACGAGACCGTCACGGTGCGGCTCGTGGTGCCCGTCCCGCTCACCGAGACGACGCCCGTCGCGGTGCCGGTCGTATTGAGAACCACGTGCGACGCGCTCAGCGAGATGGATGCGGCGCTCTGGTAGGTAATCGTGTAGCTGATCGGGCCGCTCCGGGTCACGCTGGTCGACGGCGCGCCAATACTGAGCGAAAGCACGGCGGGATCCACGGCAACCGTTGCGCTCGGGCCCGCTGCCGACGCCAGGTTCCCCGCGGCGTCGCGCGCGGTACCCGCCGCCACCGACACACCGAGGCTCCCTTCGCCTGTCACACTGCTCAGGGTAATTGTGCGGCTCGCCGTCCCCGAACCCGATACCGACACGCTCGCGTTGGCGGTGCCCGTGCGGTTAAGCGTCACGTCGCCGGCGGCGAGCGTCACCGTCGAGGCTCCGGTGTAGTTGACCGTGAACGTCACCGGGCCCGAGCGCGTCGTGGCGCTCGAAGGCCCGCTCAGCGCTACGCCCGGCGCCGTGTTGTCCACTTCAAAGGTTCCGCTGGGCCCTGCCGCGCCGGCGACATTGCCCGCACTGTCGGAGGCGGTTCCGGCACCGATGCTGATGCCCAGGGTCCCGTCACCGGTAATGTTGGAGATGGTCACGGTCCGCGCACTGGCGCCCGTCCCGCTCACCGCGACGGAGCCATTCGCGCTGCCGGTCTTGTTCAGGGTGATGTTGGCGGCCGCAAGGGTCACGGTGCTCGCACCGCCATAGCTGACCGTGTAGGTCACCGGACCGTTCCGCGTCAGCGCCGCGCTCGGGCTTGATATGCTGATCGTTGGCGCCGTGTTGTCCACGGTGACGAGCGGGCTGGGACCGGCCGCCAGGGCGGGATTGCCCACGCCATCGGTGGCGGTGCCCGCGGCAATGCTGATGCCCAGGCTCCCGTCGCCCGTGATGCCCGAAAGCGTGACGGTGCGCGTCGAGCCGGTGCCGCTGACGCCCACATTCGCGTTGGCGGTGCCGGATTTGGTCAGCGTGATGTCCGCAGTCGCAAGGGTGATGGCAACCGCGTCCGTGTAGGTGATCGTGTAGGATACCGGACCGCCCGTCGCCACGCTTGCGGAGGGCGCGCTGATGGCGACCCCGGGGCCGGTGTTGTCCACCGTAAAGGCGCCGCTCGGACCGGCCGACGACGCCGTATTGCCCACGCTGTCCACGGCGGTGCCCGGCGCGATGGTGATGCCCAAGGTCCCGTCGCCCGATATGTTCGAGAGGGTCACCGTGCGCGTCGTGTTGCCCGTTCCGGTGATGCCGATCGACGCATTCGCGCTTCCCGTCTTGTTCAACGTGACCTGCGAACTCGTCAGCGAAATCGACGACGCGCCACTGTAGGTAATGGTGTAGGAAACCGGCCCATTCCGGGTGCTTGCCGCGGAGGGCGCGCTGATCGCCACCGTGGGACCGGTGTTGTCTACCGTGAAGGTGCTCGACGGCCCTGCCCCAGGCGCGACGTTGCCCGCGTTGTCCACGGCGGTCCCCGCCGCCACGGTGATGCCGAGCGTGCCGTCGCCCGTCACGTTCGAAAGGGTGATCGTCCGGGTTGTGCCGGATCCGCTGACGCCAAGCGTCGCATTGGCGCTCCCGGTTTTGTTCAGGGTAATGTGGCTGACCGCCAGCGATATGCTCGTGGCGCCGCTGTAGGTCGCCGTGTAGGTGACCGGTCCGTTCTTGGTCTGCGAAACCGACGGCGCGGACAGCGCGAGCGTCGGCGGCGTGTTGTCGACAGTGAATGCGGCGCCCGGCCCTTGGGTAAGTGCCTGGTTGCCTGCCGCGTCCACGGCCGTGCCCGCCGCGAGGGTGATGCTCAGGGCGCCTTCCCCCACGATGTTCGAGATCGTCACCGTGCGGGTGCTGGTACCCGTTCCCGAAACCGCCACCGAGCCGTTGGCCGTCCCCGTGCGGTTGAGCGTGACGTTGGCGGCGGTCAGAGTGACCGACGTGGCATCACTGTAGGTCACCACATAGCTGACCGGGCCGCCGCTCGTGATCGAGGATGAGGGCGGGCCGATGGTCACGCCCGGGGGCGTGTTGTCGATCGTGTAGCTCGTGGGAGACGAACCGCCCGCGTAGGCGTTGTTCGCGGCGTCCGTTACGCCAGTGCCGATCGTGATGCCGATCGTGCCGTCCGCGCTGGGGTTCGCGGGCGTGACTGTTACGGTATAGTCCGCGCCCGAACCCGTGACGGCAACCGCCGCATTGGTCGCGAGGCTGCCGGTCGCGCTGACGTCGGCGGCCGTGAAGGTGGTCCCGACGGACTCACTGAACAGCACACGGAACCGTACGCTGTCCGCGCGCGTCGGATTGCCGTCCAGGAGCGAGATGGTCGCCGTCGGTGGCGTGCCGACGCCGGTAAAGGACACCACGGCGCGGTTCGGATCGACAAGGTTGCCCGCGACGTCCGCCGGGGCGGGTGTTGCGCTGCGAACCGTCAAGGTGTACGGAGCGCCGCCGGTCATCTCGTTGACCGTCAGGTCGACCCGGGTGCTGTCGACACGAACGGCCGCGGAACAGGTGATGGGGACGCTGCCCGAGAAGGTATAATTGGCCGGATTCACCAAAGCCGCGTTGTCGGCCATCGCCTCATTGTAGGTGACCCGCACCGTTGTGCCGTTGATCGCCTGGGCGCCGCTGACGTGCGGGGCCGTGACGTCGGCGGAGTTTCCGATCTTGCCCCACCAGGTTCCCCACCGGTTGCCCGGGGCCACGTATTCCTGAATCGTCCAGAAATCCGAATCATTGGCCGGATCCACGCACGTTGCGCTGTAGTCCCCCCAACGGGGGCCGCCGTAGGCGCCTTCGCCCGCTTTCATCAGCGCCACCTGCATCATCTGGCCGGCAGGCGTCGTGGGCGTGCGGTAGGTGTAGTACGCGCCGCAATAGGTCGTGGCCGACGAGCCACTGAACCCGACCATCACGTGGTTGTCCTTGTTCACGGCCAGTGATGGGAAGAAATAGAACATCTGTCCGCTGCTGTCGTCGATGTAGCCGGACTGTACCGTCGTGCCGGTCACCGGATTGATCTCCCACCAGACAATGCTGATCCGGTTTGGAGAGCTGGCAGGCAGCGCCCCGCTGTGCGTGCACCAGATCCGCCCGTTGCGCAGCACGGCGGTCATCATGCGGTCATCGTTCGTGGCGATGCGGTTGGTGGAGCCGAGCTGCGGCGCATTCATGAAGTTCCGGGACCAGTTCACACCGATCGGATAGAGCGAGGTGGCGGTGTAGACAGGACTGGCGGCCGCGCCGGTAATGGTATGAATGCGCAGGTACCCCGAGCCGCCGAGGTTGCCGTTGACCACGTTGACCATGTACTGCGTCGCCTCGGACGCGGAGTAGGTCACGACCGGCGTGACGACGCTCCCGATGCCTGTCTTGAAAAACAGCGTGGCCGTCGGAGAGCCGCCGTTGAGCACCGAACTCTTGTCGATGGCCCAGATGCTGACGCCCGCGAACATGTCGCCGGACCGGGTGAACATGTTGCACGAAAACGTGAACCACTTGCTGTTCATGCCGATGTTGCCGTAGTCGGCCCAGTTGGCATCGCCGCTGTCCGCGTCAAACTTGTACAGGTACCAGTTGCCTGTCGGGTCGCTGGATGCGCTCACGCCGAACAGCATGCTTGAGTTCGCTGAACGCCGGTCGCCACAGGTGATGAGGGCGAAGCGGTTCGCCAGCGGGTCGTAGATGATCTTGGGATCGAAGACGTCGCTGACGCCGGTGGGGCTCCAGAAGGTGCCCAGCGTCACCGTGCTCAGCACATTGCCGCTCTTGTCCTGAATGCGGACGCGATCGTTGAGCGTCGTCATGAGATGATTCGGCCCGGCCGCGCCGCATGTGTCGGGCGGGGCGACCCAGCCGCCGTCGGGCAGCGCCTCGAAGTTGGTCGCCAGCGGCGGCGGGGGTTCCGCAGGCGCCAGCGCGGTGATCGACGCCCCCACGAAGGCCGGCCCTTCGCCCGCGAGCGCGCTCTCGGGCACGGTGCCGTGGTTGTCCACCGGCATCCAGGGCGCGGGGTCCAGGGGCGTCAGGGCATTCTGCCCTTCGAGCCAGGCATCGTACGCGGCCAGGTCGGTGAAGGACACTGTCACGGCCACGTCGGGCGCGGTGCGCACCCCCGCATCCTGCGCTACCGCCGGCAGGACGGCCGTCCACAATCCCAAGAGCACCCAAAGCCACACGCTCCGCCCCCGAACGCCTGCTGGAAGAACTGCCATGAAGACCCACCTCGTCCGTCCCGGGAGACGGATAGTTTGTCAAACCAAAGGGCTGGCAGGGGCAAATGGCATCCAGAACCCGCCCGGCAACCCTCACACGTTTTTGCCGCGTATCCCGCAAACACGCCGTTGCCAAGATAGTCTACAGGAAACGGCGGTCGAATGCCTCCCTTTTTGGGGGCAAAAACAGTGCCAAACCCAGAAATCACCACCTATTCGCACTTTGCTTAGACTCCGGCAGCCCGATGTCAACGTAGAACAGCGGGATTTCCGTCACTCCGCCGGAAAGCCGTCGCCCGGTGCCTGCCACTGGGCTTCGGCGCAAGATTGTCCTGCAAGCGCTTGGCAGACAGAGCACTAGACATAGGGATTTCGCTTGACTCCCGCATCGGCTCCGGGTACATTTCGAAAGAAGGAAACCCGCGCGGGCCATGCCCCGGAAACGCTTGTCCGGGCATAGAGCGGTCTGCCGGCTGCGTTATCCTGCCGGGGACGTTGGTGTTTCCAAGTATCACAACCCGAGAAGTTGAACCGTGCCTACGACGACCCGTGAACATAGGTTCTTGCTTGCCCTCACGCTGGCGGCGCTGGACACGCTCTGCGTCGTGGTGGCGTTTCTGGCGGCCGTCTATTTGACGTGGCCGGCGGAGGCGCCGCTCGTCGAGGGCATGGTTACCCATTGGCCGTACGCCGCCGTCCTCCTGGCGGTCTGGTACGCGGTGGCCAGTGAAGAACGCCTCTTCACCTCGCGCCGCCACGATGCGCTGGTCCCCCAGGTGTTCTGTGTGGGCAAAGGCATCGTGCTGACGGTGCTGTTCAGCGTTTTCCTGCTGGCGCTGCTGTATCAGGAGGATTTCGACCGCGAATTCACGCTGGCCTTCTCGGCCCTGGGCGCGTTGATCGTTTTCGCGGGCCGGACCTCGATGCGGTTGAGCCTTTGGGGGCTTCGCCGCCGCGGCTACAATTTCCGCCGGATCCTCGTCGTCGGCGCCAATCGCAACACGGCCCACCTCGTCGAGGTCATCCTCTCCCACGAACAGTTCGGCTTCCAGATCGACGGTTTTCTCGAGAACGACGCGTCGCGCCGGCCCATCCTCGAACGCTATGGCATCACTTGGCTGGGTCCGATTGACCGGCTCGAGCAGCTCCTGGTTGACCGCGTCACCGACCGCGTGTACGTATCGTTGCCGGTGAGTTCGCACTACGAGACGATCCAGAACATCGCCTACCTGTGCGAAGGCGTGGGGGTGCCGGTCCGCCTCGTGGCCAACCTCTTCGCGCAACGCAGCGCCGCCACCGAGATCACCACGCTCGCGAACATACCACTGGTCAATCTCACCCACCTGGAAGCGGTGGTGCCGCGCTCGATGCTTCGCAGGGCGACGGATCTCGTGGTGGCGTCGATTCTCCTTGCGCTCTTTCTCCCGGTCATCGCCGCCATCGCCCTCCTGCTCAAACTGGAATCGCGCGGCCCGATCCTCGAACAGACGGAGTGCGTTGGGCGCGACCAGCGGCGCTTTGGGCTCTACCGTTTCCGCTGCACGGCGGCCGTCGACGGTACCGACGCGCGCCAGGTCACCCAGACCGGGCGGTTTCTGCTTCGCCACGGGCTGGACGAGCTGCCCCAACTGTTCAACGTGTGGCGCGGCCAGATGAGTTTTCTGGACCCGCCCGCCGTGGCGCAGCACGATGACCTCACCGACGAAGCCGGTCTCGTTACCGCGCCGGAGACCCAATGAACGCGGCGCGGATCGACACCCCGGAATCACCACAGGCCACGGGCGACATCGTTCGCCGGGGCCAGCTCGCACGGCGAAAGATCTACGCCCTTGGCGTCGCCGTGTCCGACTTCGCCTGTATTCTCGCGGCGTATCTCGTCGCCGTGTATCAGACCCATTCAGCCCTGGAGACCCTTGGCGGGGCCGCCGCCATCCGGTGTCCCTATCTCATCATCTTCCTGATCCTGTGGTTTACCGCGGCCGTCGACCAGCGCCTGTTCGGGCCACGGCGCAACGAAGACGCGACATCGTATCTGGTTACCGTCACGAAGACCGTGGCCAACGCCACGGTCGTGAGCGTGTTCGTCATGGCGCTCTTCACGGAATCGGGCGTGCAACGCGACTTCCTGGTGCTCTTCTGCCTGCTCACATTGGGGTTCATGCTGGCCCTGCGCGCAACCACGCGGCTGCTGTTCTGGGTGCTCCCGCGGGGCGGGGCCGCCCGCGTGCTTATCGTCGGCGCCAACAACCGGACGCAGCACCTGCTCCGGGTATTGGAGAAATCACCGAGGCGCTACGACCTGGCCGGCTTCCTTGAAGACGACCCCGGGCGCGCGCAGGCCTTCGCCACGGCTGACCTCCCCCATCTCGGCGCCTTGGACACGCTGCCGGATGTCCTGGGCAACCACGCGATCCAGGAAGTCTTTATCTCGCTGCCCGTTCGCAGTCACTACGCCACGATCACCCGCATCGCCGAGACCTGCGAGAACCGCGAGATCCCGGCGCGCCTGCTGGCCGACCTCTTCCCGTTGCACATCGCGAAGAGTCGCCTGATGTACCTCACCGACATCCCGTTGCTGTCATTGTCCGCCGTGCCGGAGGCCCAGTCGCGGCTGGCGCTCAAACGGGCCGTCGATTTCGCCGTGTCGAGCATCCTGCTCATCCTGCTCGCTCCGGTGTTCTTGGTGCTCGCAATCGTCATCAAGCTGGATTCGCGAGGCCCCGTGTTCTTCCGGCAGGAGCGGGTCGGGCAGAACCAGCGCCGCTTCAAGATGATCAAGTTCCGGTCCATGGTCCCGGATGCCGAGGCCCGGCGCAAGGAATTGGAAGCCATGAACGAGGCGGACGGACCGGTCTTCAAGATCCGCCACGATCCGCGCCTGACGCGTGTCGGGCGCTTCATCCGGAAGTACAGCATCGACGAATTTCCCCAGCTCATCAACGTGTGGCTGGGCGAAATGAGCCTGGTGGGCCCGCGCCCGCCGCTGGCTTCGGAAGTCGCGAAGTACTCGTGGAGTCAGCGCCGCCGCCTCAGCGTCAAGCCGGGCATGACGGGCCTGTGGCAGGTCAGCGGCCGCAGCGACGTGGGGTTCTCCGAATGGGTGGATATGGACCTGACCTACATCGATACCTGGTCGCTGTGGAAGGATTTCGTCATCCTGGTGAAGACCTTCCGGGCCGTCGTGGAAGGCCGCGGCGCGGCGTAACCCGCACGCGCTACCGCCGCCGTCCCTTCGCCTTCTTCCTCCCCGATCCCTTCTCCTGCGCCGGACGCGGTTCCTTGCGCATGATGAACAGGTAGTTGAACCCGCGCAGGAAGTAGTTGCCGCGCTCGGCCTCCGTGTGCCAGTGACGCCGCTTGAGGCTGCCATGGTGCCGCGTCACCGCCACGATGTCCACGGGTTCGAGCAGATACTCCAGCAGACCGAAGAGGCGGAATCCTATCGGCGCAAATCCCTTCTTCTTTTGATAGGAATCGCTGACATACAGCCCGAGGTAGCGCCCCGGTTTGAGCACGCGGCACATCTCGGAGATGGACGCCGCCATGGCCTGGTAATACCCGTCCTCGAAGGCGCTGAGCTTGCCAATGCAGCGGGGATCCTCCGAATAATCCACATGGGTCGAATAGGGCGGATCGACGAAGACAAAATCCACCGACGCGTCCCGCAGCGGCAGGACGCGCGCGTCCGCGCGGATGATGTCGGGCCGGTAAGGGGCCACATCAAAACCTATGCCGCGCCGGTTGATGTCGCGGCAGACGTCCAGCGTTGTGCCGCTGCCGCACATCGGGTCCAGCACCAGGTCGCCCTCGCGCGTATAGCGCTGCAGAAGGTTCCAGATAAGATAGGACGGCGTCGCGCCGGTGTAGGCCTGGTCGCCCTGCATGGTCTTGCCGTAATGCTGCGACGGATAGTCCCACAGGGTCGTCGTCTGGAGGGTCAATCGGGGTTTGGGTGACATATGGGGCGCTTTCTTCGCAGTCTCTCTACGACTGCCAAGACGATAGCACATCAACCGGCCACAAAGCGCGTCCATGCTCTTCGCGTGTTCGGCGACCGCGTACCGGGCCTCTTTTTCCTGACGAGTCGAGACCCGCCCGCACCGGTGCCACCCCGACACCATCGGCTCCAGTCCTGTGGGACGTGCTTGAAGCCCGCCCCTACTGCAAACGCGATCTGCGGAGACGCCGGTACCCCATGGTGGCGGCCCATGCGGCTGCCAGGAGCAGGCCGCCGCATCCCGCCGCGGGCACCTCGGGCACACCGGGACCCGCCACGAATACTGCCGTGGCATTCAGGTCGCCAGCAACGGTCATCGACACCACCGGACCGGTCTCCCCGCTCAGGTCGCCCTCCCAGTGGCTGAACTCGTAGCCCTCAAAAAAGGGCTCCGCCGAGATACGGACGGCCTCTCCCGCGGTGTAGTAGGTCTTCTGCGGGGAGAGGCATGCGCTCCCGTAGCCTTGGGCGCCGCATTGGAAATAGTAGCGGGTCTCGCCGGAGAAGACGCCGAGGAAGATGTCCCCGCTGCCGCGCTGCGTCAGGGAGACCGTTTCGCTGCCGGTGAAAAGCGTGGTGGGATACGAATAGTCCGGCCCTCCGGCCAAGGCAAAGGTGGCGCCGTCCGGCGCGGCGGCCATCTCTTCAATCCGCAGCCGCTCCCCGACCACGCGGCTCCACAAAATCGACCCGTCCGTGCCAATGCCGGTGACGGCGCCCGTCGTCTGGTTGAACACAAATGCTTTGCCATCGGCCGACCCGGCAAAGCGGTGTCCGGCGACCGGCGCCTGCCACACAAGGGTGTGGCCCGATCCGTACCGGAAGACTCCGTTCTGGCGGCTGAACGCCATGAATCCGCCATCGGGCAGCGCATGGAGGTCGAAAATGGTCCCAGCGGCACTGGCGTCCACCGCGTTCTCCGTGCCGCCCGCCGTGACCTGGAGCAGGTTGCCGTCTTTCTGAATCAGGCACGTTCCGTCGGCCTGCACTGCCAGGCACTGCCCGTAGTTCCCTTCCACCGCCCAGCCCAGGATACCATTCGTGTCGTACCAGGCCAGGAAGGATTTCTCCCAGTCCGACTCGCCGACCTGTATGGTCACATCATTGTCCGCGACGCCGTCACCATCACCAAAAAGCGCCGTGCCCGACACAAAGCCCGTAACGAAGCACGAGCCGTCCGGGGCGATGCCGATATCGGTGCACTCGTCATACTTGTTGCTGCCTGCACGGCGAGCCCACTGAAGGGTGCCGTCCGGGTTGTATTTGGCAATAGCGATGTCGTAGATGTACGTGCCCTTCCCGAAAGACATGAGGTATGTGTAGTTTGCCTCACCGTACCCGAAGTGCCCCCATGCCCCGGCGTAACCGTAGGTGCCGCCCATCACGCAGGTGCCGTCGCTCAACGCACTGATATGCCCGCCTTCGTCACAGTGCGCGCTGCCGCCTATCTTGAGCCACTGGAGCGCACCGAGGGGGCTATACTTGGCCAGGAACAGCACTCGCAAACCCGTCGAGGGCGGCTTGACAAGCGTCTCGCCCGGAGCCCAGTAGTCCTCGACCCAGCCGTGAACCAGAACCGATCCGTCGGGCAGCATGGCAACGCTGCGTGCCAAGTCGCGCAAATGCGCCCCCTGGTGCTTGTACCAGAGCAGGTCGGCGCTGGATTCGGCGGCCACTCGTACGGCAGGCGTGAGCAGTGCGGCGACCAAAACCGCCAGTATCACACAGGTATGATATCGAATGAGCATCGTGCTATCCCCCTTCTTGGCAGGCGTATTGAATGTCCTCTGAGACGGCTTCCCCCGGGAAGTCTCGTTACGTGTTATGACAGGAATGGCGCGAGCCGATCAATACGAACCCATGGATTTCCCGGGATAGACGAACCCGCCTGAGACCGGCGCGACCAGCCCGGGTCCAATGCGGGGCGGGTTTGAAACCCGCCCCTACCCACCGGCGGACATCCCGGGCACCACGCCAGGACAGAATGCGGGCCGCGTTTGAAACCCGCCCCTACCCACACGGGCAGCCCCTTTTCCGTAGGGGCGGGTTTCAAACCCGCCCTGCCAAAGGCCATGATCGCCCCGGACACCGACGGCCGCCGCATCCCGCGTACCCGCTTATGCCTTGATCGTTTTCCGTGATTCTGCTAGGGTTACGCGCAATTTCCAACCCGTCTGTGCGTGACGCGCCCGGAATTGATGGCCAATTGGCTTTCGGGGCGAGGACTGCCCAGACCGAACATCTGGAGTACCAACAGGATGGACAACAGCGGGAAGATGTTGCTGAGCGGCAACGAGGCGGTCGCCCAGGCGGCCCTGGACTGCGGCATTGCGCTGGGTACGGGCTACCCCGGGACGCCGTCCACGGAAATCCTGGAGAATTTCTCCCTGCTCGGGGGCAAGGCGCAGTGGGCGCCGAACGAGAAGGTGGCCCTGGAAGTGGGCCTGGGCGCGGCCTTTGGCGGCGCGCGCGCGCTGGTCACGATGAAGCACGTCGGCGTGAACGTGGCCGCGGACCCGCTGTTCACGGTGGCCTACACGGGCGTCCGGGGGGCGCTTGTCATCGTGGCGGCCGATGACCCGGGCATGTCTTCCAGCCAGAACGAACAGGACACCCGCCACTACGCGCGCGCCGCGGGGGTGCCCTGCATCGAAGCCTCCGACTCGCAGGAGGCCTACTCGTTCTTTCTGGCGGCGGTCGAACTGTCCGAGACCTTCCAGCAGCCCGTGATCTTCCGGATGACGACCCGCGTGTGTCACAGCAAGACACTGGTGACGCGCGCTGGCAACCTTCCCAAGCCTCCTGCGGCCCATTTCGAACGCGACATCCCGGGCCTGGTGATGATTCCGGCCTATGCACGGCCCGCACACAAGCGTTTGCGCGAAAAACTCGCCAAGATCCAGGCATGGAACGAGTCCTGCCCCCTCAACACGGTAATCGAAGGCGACAAGAGCCTCGGCATCATCACGTCGGGCGTCTCCTACGCCCACGTCCGCGAGGCGGCGCCCGAGGCCAGCGTGCTGAAGATCGGCCTGACCTATCCGCTCCCCTACGACGCGATTCAGGCCTTCGCCGAAAGCGTCCAGCGGTGCGTGGTCATCGAGGAGGGCGACCCCTTTCTGGCCGACTCCCTCCGCGCGCAGGGCATCAACGTGGAGAGCAAGGCGGAGATGTACCGCTTCGGCGAGCTGAACGTGGCGCGGGTGCGCCGCATCCTCGCGAACGACACCTCCCCCGAGGCCGTTCCACCCAAGGGCAAGCCGCCCCAACTGTGCGCCGGGTGCCCGCATCGCTCCGTGTTTGCGTGCCTGTCGCGGCTCGGCTGCATCGTCTCCGGCGACATCGGTTGCTACACCCTCGGCGTGCTGCCGCCCTTCGAGTCCATCGACACGTGCGTGTGCATGGGCGCGAGCATCTCTGCCGGGCTTGGGCTGCGCCATGTGCTGCCCGACGACGAGGCCAGCAAGGTCGTCAGCGTGATTGGCGACAGCACCTTCGTCCACAGCGGCATCACCGGGTTGGTTGAGATGGTGTACAACCCGCCGAAGACGGGGCATGTCGTCATCCTGCTCGACAACAGCACCACGGCCATGACGGGCATGCAGGAGCATCCGGGAACCGGCCGCGCGCTGGACCATTCCCAAGCCAACCAGCTCATCTTCGAAGACCTGGCGCGGGCCGTCGGGCTGACGAATGTCCACGTCGTCGACCCGACTGACGGCATGGATGCCTTCGAAATGCTTGTACAGAAGAGTCTGGCGTCGCAGGAGCTTGCCCTGATCATCGCGCGGCGGCCCTGCAAGCTGGCAGCGCCGAAAATCGAGGCCTACCAGGCCGCGGGGGTGTCCAAATGACCAACAGCAACGTCACCAATGTCGTTTTCGCGGGCCTCGGCGGCCAGGGCGTCCTGAAGGCGTCGGATATCATGGCGGACGCCGCATTCCGGGCAGGGATGGACGTCAAGAAGAGCGAGATCCACGGCATGAGCCAGCGCGGCGGCTCCGTCACGAGCGACGTCCGCTTTGGCACGCAGGTCTTCAGCCCCATGGTGCCGGACGGCGAGGCTGACTTCCTCGTCGTCCTGGACGAAACGCAGACCGAGGTCGCGCGGCCGTGTCTGCGGGAAGGCGGGGTCCTGATTGCGCCCGAACTCCTGCTGGAGGACGGCGACGATATAGAGGATCTCGATCACGACGATGACACGCCGCTGTGCCGGCGCAATTTCAACATCGCGCTGCTCGGGGCCTTGAGCAAACACCTCGAGATCCCCGAGTCGTTCTGGCTGGACGCCATCTTCGCGAATCTTCCCGCCAAGGTGCACGAGGAAAACAAGGAAGTGTTCCAACTCGGACGCAACGCCGTGGCGTAGCCCCGGTCCCCCCATGCTTGTCGCAACGCGGCGTCTCCGGACGCCGCGTTTTTCTTTGCGGCCGGGCTCGATCCCCTGGAGTGGTTGCACCACCACTCCCCGCTCGCGCGCCGCCCATATGCGCACTCTTTGTTCATTATGCACCACTTTTCGTCACAT
>JBPOJD010000039.1:0-8400 GCA_052033955.1 Candidatus Hydrogenedentota bacterium | reverse complement strand
ACACCCCTCCCCGCGGGGAGGAGTGTGCCAGGAGAGCCCTCATGAAAAGGTCAAAACATCCCTCGGGTAAGATCGCAAATGGCGCGACGAAAGCCCCTCGGGTAAGATCCACAAATGGCTTGACAGGCTGCATTTCGCCGGGGCCGCGCCGCAGGCGCTTTCACTGTCTGGCGGCGGTTTCCAGCTCCGGGACCGTATAGGCCGCCGAGGGCATGAGGTAACAGTCGGGGCGGCGGCATCCGGCCGCCGCCAGCGCGTCGCGGGCCCAGTCGAGGGCCTCTTCGAGGCTCCCGGCGCGGCGTCCTCCCAGCAACGCGACGTCTTCCCGCGACAGTTGCGTGACGAAACAGGTCTGCGGCGCTTTTTCGATGGTGGACAGGGCGGTCTGGCCGTTGATTTCGCTGTGCCGCCGCAGTTCCTGGATGATGCGTGCGCGGTCGCCCAGTTCGAGCCACTGGGTGAATTGACGTCCGCCGAGGCCCTCCGGACACGCCGCGGCGAGGACGATGCGGCCGCCGGGTTTCATTGCCTGCCAGGCGTTGTAGAGCGCCTTGTGGGTCTGGACGAAGTTCCGGGTGGGGCCGGAGGCCGCGATCACCAGGTCGGCCTGTCTGGGGATGGGGACGCGGAACAGGGTCGCGGCGAAGCGGCACGCGGCTTCGTGCGCGGCTTCGAGTTCCCCGGCAAACAGGCCGCAGATCTGGCCGCTCCGGTTCAGGACGGTGTTGATGATGCCGTCGACGCGCTGCATGCGCGCGGCTTCGAGCATGTCCTCTGCCACCGGGTTGCCCGCGAGGCGTCCGATACGGACATCGGGGTTGAGGCGGTCGCTGAGGGGATCGAGGTTGAGGGCGTGGTTGTGCGCGATGGTCTCGACGCCCGCCATGCCCGGCACGACCGATTTCCGGCCGCCGCCGAACCCGCCAAAGTAGTGCAGCACCACCGCGCCCGTGACCAGAACGCGGTCGCACGCGTGCAGGGCGCGGTTGATCCAGACCGGGGTGCCGCGGGAGGTGTCGCCGAGGTAGACGAGGTTGTCCCGGTCGTGGGCGTTGTGGACGTGGACGCGCACGGTGTCGTTCAGGCGGGGGTGGACGATGGCGGCCTGTTCGTCCGGGGTAGGGCCGCGATGCGTGCCTGTCGCGATGAAGAGGTGGAGATCGTTCGGAGAAAGGCCGCACGCGCTCAAGGCATCAAGCAGGTCGCAGGCGTAGTGCGCGAAGCCCGTGCTGCGAAAGCTGTCCGACACGACGATCCCCACGCGTTCGCCCGGGCGGAAATCCGCGAGCAGCGGGCGGGGAAGGCCGATGGGGGCGTCGAGGGCGTCGCGAAACGCCCGGGCAAGGTCCGGCAGGGCGGGCACGTCGGCCACATCGAGCGTGCCGAGCACTTCCGCCCACTCCAGGCGCGCTTCCATCGCACCCTCGCCGTAGGGCAACCGGACGATCACGGTTCGCCTCCCTGCTTCCCCATCATGAATGTCTTGTGCCGTGCCTGATAGGCCTCGCGCCAGACCGGCGCCGCGTCCCACCCGGTGATGTTGTCCACACGCCGCTCCGGGTCGTACAGCCCCGGGTCGCCGTCCGCCCCAACGGAGTATACCTGAAAGGTCTGGGGGGCGCAGGGGCCGCCGTCGCAGGGCATCACGGGCAGACCGGAGGTGGTATAGGCGTCGTGGGGAAGGTACACCAGCGGCTGGTCCCACGCGTCGACCGGTCCGGGGAGTGCGGGCTGTCCGGCCATGCGCCATGCCGCATGCAGGCCCTCGGCGCCGGCCCGGGGATAGACGCCGTGCTGGGCGCGGTAGGCGGTGATGGCCGCGACGGCCTGCCGCACGACGCCTTCGGTGCGGTACATGCGGGCGAGGGGCGCGTCAGGGGGCATGTTGCCCGCCAGGAACGCGAAGAGCACGGCGGCCACGGCCGCCACACCGGCCGCCACGGCGATCAGAAGGCCGCCCGCCAGGAGGCGTCTAAAGTTCGATGTCGCCATCGGGGGCGTGCGTGGTCTGGTCGTAACGCAACACGTGAAACACCCATGCAAACAACACGAGGTCGATCAGCGACATCAGCACCTGAAGGGGCACGAGCGCCAGGAAGCGCTGTGCAAACGCCGCGTCCTGGGGCGGCTGCATGGCGAGCAGCAGCATCTGGCCGAGGAAGCCCAGCAGAAAGATCGGCAGCGTCTCCCCGAGGTGGCGGCCAAACGGCGCCAGCGTGTCGGCCAATTCCTCGCGCCCCGGGGCGCCGCGGTACATCAGTGCCGCGCCCAAGGGAACCAACACCGCGCTGTAGACCACAAACAGCCACGCGAGACCGGTCACGGCGGAGTCCGCACCGTCCTGTGCGAGCCGGCCGATGACGCGCATGAGGCCCAGTTGCACCAGGAACAGGATGAACCACAGCGGCATGAAGCGTCTCAGCGCGACGAGCGGGCGGCCGAAGCGCCAGATGGTTCCCGCGATGCCCGCCCCGATGTGCGCGAAGGTGACGGCATACAATGCCGCGCCGGCCGCCGCCAGCGCCAGATCCAGCGCAATCTCCTCGACAGCGACCAGGGGCGGCCGGACTGCCTCGGGTGCGGCGGCTGGGACGAGGAGATGAATGGCGGCCATGTAGAGCGCGGTCAGCGCGGCCACCGCGGCCGCGTAGGCGATCACGGCCAGGATCTGTCTGCTCAGGGTCTCGAATGCCCTCAAGAGAAGACGCATGGTCACTCCGCGTGTTCGTCAGGGGCCATGAGCGACTGCTGGCGGTGGAGGACGTAGCGCGCGATGGCGTCGCGCTCGTTCTCCTTGAGGTCGGCAAAGGCGGCGCGGACCAGTTCGCGGCCGCCGCTGATGGCCGAGGTTGCGACCACGCCCGCATGGACGTCGATGGGATCCGTGTCCGGCAGTTCGATGCGCAGACGAAGGTACACGCTGCGCGGCAGCATCTGGGGAATGACGACGGCGCAGCCGCCCGCACTCAGGCTGGTGATGCGTCCGTGGTACTTGGCGACGGGTGCGCGGTTCGCGAGCGCCGTCACATCGCCGTCCACCGGGGCGTCGATCACGCTCACGACCGTTTCCTGGTCATACCGGACCCGGAAATGCGCGCGGGCCTGCATGCGTTGCAGTTCGAGACTGTGGCGGAAGGCCAAGGTGCGGGGCCCGTCCTCGATGGCGGCCAGCCGTGCGGCGAACAGGTACCGTGCATCCTCCTCGCGCCACATGCGGAAGCGGTAGGTCCGGCCGGTCTCCCACGGGGGCGGCTCGACCTGGTTGGGCAGCGGGCGGGCGAAGAAGCGGGCCTCGTCCACGCCCGTGACCTGCATCCGGTGTCCGTCGCCCGGGGCGCCTTCCTGTTGCAGGACCCACAGGATTTGCCCCACGTACAGTTCCCGTGTGGACTGAATGCGCTGTCCAAAGGGGACGTAGTCCATGCCGAGCCGATTGCGCAGGCCTCGCAGCCGCATGCCCATTTCGTCGTAGACCGCGGGCGCGTGTTCGAGCGCGGCCATGGCGGCCTCGACACATTGTCCGAATTGCTGGCGGACGGTGACCGCGCGAAGCGGGTCGCGGGGATGATAGCGCTGGATCAGGTCGCGCAGCAGCCGGTTTTCATGGGCGTCCAGTTGTTTTTCGGCGGCGATGTCGTGCACCATGCGCCACTCGGCGAGCCGGCGGCGTCGCTGTTCGAGATGGCGCCGGGTGATCTCCCACACGACCGCGAACAGCAGCAAGGCCAGGAGCGCGGCGATGGCGAGGAGAATCGTGGACTGATCTCCCGCCGGAAACACAAAACCAGTAGTCCGTTCAGGCACAGTACCGTCTCCTCCCTGCCGCGATTATAGAAAGGACCCCGGGACTTTGCAAAACGGGGTCACTCAACGACAAAGCCTTCCCGCTCAAGGTCTTTGCGCAGTTGAGCCTTGGTGATCCGGGTGTAGGCGGCGGTGCGGGTGGCATCGATCCGCTGGATGTGCTGGGTCAGCTTCTTGCGGTGCAAGAGGTCGGCCATGACGAGGGGGTCGTCGGATTCGATGACGGTAATGGTCCGAAGCCGCACGCGCTTCATGCCGCCGCGCCAGTCCTCGAGCGTGGTGAGCACGTTCGCAGGGAGCTGGCCGCCACGGTTGTGGGCGAGAAGGAAATCGATGAAGGCCCCGCCGTCGTGGCCTTCCTGCACGGCCTGGAGGAAGGACTCGCGACTGAGGTGATAGACGGTGGCCAGGCCGGTGCTCTGCCGCACGGCGAACTGATCGAGCGGTACCGTGAGCAGCGGGTCCATTTCCTCCGCGGGCACCACGATATCGAAGTTGGGCTGTACGATCAGTTCAGCCTTCCGCCCGCGGTACTGCTCGTGCAGCTCACGCGGCATTTGTCCGCTGAACAGGGCGGCGCCCAGCTCCGTCAGGCGCAGGTAGCCCTCGCCACCGCGATCCGCGTAGTCCACCGCGCCGAGCCAGAAATAGGCTTCCTCGATGGCGCGCGCCAGGTCGCGCTCGGCATTGGGCGCGGCGCTTGGGCTGGCATAGTGGTAATGACCGCCAGCGGCCTTGAGGACCGGCTGCTCCCGGTCGCTGTTCTTGCGGGTGGCGTGCCGGACGAAGTCCGTGACCCGGTACCAGACGCCGGGGGTGATGTCCTCGAGGGCCTCCGTGAAGATGCGCCGGGCGTGGCTGTGTGGGGAGCTTTTCGTGAGCCAATCGAAGAGCATCTTGTGGCGGTCGAGGCGGTGCAGCGAGAGGAGCGGCTCGAGTTCGGCGGCACGCAGTTCGCTGTCCACGCGCGTCAGCCATTCGACGCCCTGCGCGACCCAGAGACAGGTGGCCAAGGGCGGGTCGCCCTCCTCGGGGCATATCTCGCTCAGGCGCCGCCGGTCCTCGCGGAACAGGTCGCCGTCACCTCGCAGCCGCGCCGGACGGGCCGCGATCGCCGCGAGCAGGCGGCAGACCACGTCCGAGAAGGCCAGTCCCACGGGTTCCACGCCATCGATGCGCAGGTCGACCGGGCTCAGACGCTGCGCGCGCTGCCCGTCCTTGCCGGTGGCTTCACGCCACTGGCGGATTTCGCGCAGCAGCCCCACGTAGCGGACAAGCCGATCCTCGGCATCGAAGCGGTACATCTCGAACAGGGCGAAGCTGCGCAGCAACTCCGACAGGGCCTGTTCGACCTCGAACTCGCCGCCGCCGTGGGCGGCCACGATGGCCCCCGGCGACATCAGGCCGTCGGGAGACTGCCAGACGATGTCGAACACTTCCTTGGCGGCCGGGCTGAACTCCCGCGAGGCGACAAACTCCACAATGGCGTCGGGACGGGCGTAGAAACGGCGCACCATCTCCTCGACGGCGGCCCGCTTGGATCCGGGTTTCTCGACGTCGAGCCGCTCTTCGAGGACGCGGAACTCGTGGGGAGACAGGGCCTTGACCAGATTGAAGAGGCTGGGGATGTCGCCGTGGCTCTCGAGGCCGAGTGCGATGCGTTTGATAGCGGTGACGCCTTCGGGCACAATCTTGACCTTGCTGATGTCCTGAAAGAGCAGGCGGTGGTTGAGATCGACGAGGTACTCGATCTCTTCCTCGGGGTACTCGAGTTTTTTGGACAGGAAGCGGACGGTCAGACCGGAACGGCTGTTTTGAGCGAGTTCGTGCGCCACGGCATAGCCGACGCGGCTCATCCCCTCGAGGGAGGCAATCAAGCTGGAAGCGTGTCGCATGGATACAGCCTCTCAACATGTCTCGATACAGAGACGGACATTATAGCTGACACCGGGGAAGCTGGCAAGGGGTCTGGCGTGATATCGCCATGCGACGATTGGAGTTAAACGGGGCGGCCGATGCGGGCTGCCCCGGAGAGCCTGCCGGGGCAGGAGGATGCCGTGCAGCCCAGTAGGTCATATCGCAGGCGATTGGCGGCCGCCGCAGCGGTTTCCCTCGTGCTGCACGTGGTGCTGCTGTTCCTTCTGGCGCACACGGCGCGGCCCTTGGACCGCCCGATCACGGCCTACAAGGCGCCGCTGGTGGTGGACCTGCCCAAGGCCCCGGCCGAGCCGCCGGTGCGGCATCTCGTCGAGACCAATGAGACGGCGGAGGAACCTGTCGAGGAAACCCCGTTCATCTCAGACCAGGCATCCAAGGCGGCCGACCTTTCCGATGAGCCCGGGGATGGTCTCACGCCGCGGCCGGATGTGGCCTCGGAAAGTTTCGCCGCCCCCGAAGCGGCGATCCCCGCGCCTCAGCCGCCTCCCCCAACCCCTGCGGCCGAGCCGCGTCCGCGCGAGGCCCCGCCGCAAACCGCTCCACGCGCCGCGGAACCCCGGACGCGCGATGAGCGCGAGGTCGTTGCACAGGCTGCCGAAGCGTCACCGCCCGAGCCGCCTGAACCCGCCCCGGCGCCCGCGGCCGCGCCGGAGCCCGAACGGCGGCCGCAGCCCTTGCTCGCGCACGCGGGCGGCGGCGTCGAACTTCGGGGCATCGGCGCCTTCGAGGCGCACCGCGACGAACTGGCCCCGTATCTGCTCGAGGTGCGCAAAGCGGTCGAGCGGTATTGGCGTGCAGCCCTCGAGCTGCGCTACAGTGGCACGACGCCGACCCGCGCCGTCGTGGACTGTGCCATCCGGCCGGACGGGACGCTGGCCTACGTCACGATTGTGGAACCCGGCGACTCGGTCAGTTTTGGCGGTCTGTGTCAGGGCGCCATCGAGAAGGCCGGGCCATTCGCGCCGTTTCCGTTTGCGGTGCCGGACATCTACCGGAGCGAGAATCTGGAGATCCGCTGGACCTTTCGTTTCATGTGAGGCGGTGGTCCAAGGAGAGGAAAATACCATGCTGGAATCCGTTGAGATGCTGAGACAGGGCGGGGTGGTCATGATTCCGATCGCGTTGTGCTCGGTGGCGGCGCTGGCGATCGCGGTCGAGCGGGCGCTGGCATTGCGCCGCAGCGCCGTCGTAGACCCGGCGGTCATCGAGGCCCTGCATGACTATGTCCCGGGGTCGTGTCCCGACGCGGCCCTGCGTGCGTGCCGCCGCGGACGGGGCGCCTTCGCGCGCATCATGGAAGCTGTGCTCGAATCGCGGCACTTGGACCGCGGGCAGGCCATCGAGACCATGCACGCCATCGGACGCACGCAGGTGGGCGGACTGGAGCGTGGGTTGACGCTGCTCGAAATCATCGCGAGCACGAGCCCGCTGCTGGGGCTGCTAGGCACGGTACTGGGCATGGTTGATGTGTTCAACGTCATCACCGCGCAGGGTATGGGGAATCCGCAGGTGCTCTCGGGCGGGATTTCGCAGGCGTTGGTGACGACCGTGGCGGGCCTGAGCGTGGCGATTCCCGCGTTGGCCTGCCACAGCTGGTTCAGTCGGCGGGTGGAGGACCTGGCAGTGGAAATGCACGAGCGCGGGACGGCCTTTCTGGCCAAGCTCTACTCGGGCGCCGAGACGTCTGCCCCCGCGGGCCGGTGACGGATGAGGACGCTGCGCCCCCGCACTTCGTAGCCGAAAACCGGCACCGGCCATTGGCGAATCAGCAGGTCCAGCGCCGTTTCGACGGTGACATTGTGCATCACCGCCGGATTGACCGGGATCTCGCGGAACCGGTTTTGTACCGTGACCTCCATGCCCAGCTGGGCCGACAGCGCGGGCAGCACGGCGTTCAAGGGCCGTGCCCCGGCATGACGCGCGACGTGCCGGGGGTCCTCGAGGGGTTCCGGCAGGATCACCGACACCCGACGGTTGAGGTACTCGCGTTCCGCCGTCGTGAGGGCGTCGCGATTGAGCAGGAGGTCGCCCGGAGCTTCCTGTGTGGGGACATAGAGGAACACATAGTCGCCCGTACTCTCCACCGCCACGACGGCCGGGTCCACCCGCGCGCTCTGCAACACGGCCTTGAGCGCGGTCGCGAAGGGGACCGGCGGGAGACTCAGCAGCCCCGTCCGCGTCTCCGCCAGCACGTTGTCCGCGATGACCGTCGCCCCCATGCTTTGTCCGAGCACCGAGAACAGCGTATAGACCGAGGTCCCCGGGGCGAATTCGAGCGCCACGGTCGTGTCGCGGAAGCGGGGCGCGAGTTGGCCGCTCAGGTCCAGGGCCAGGAGCGCTTCATACCCGGCCCCGCCCGGATAGAGCAGCACATAGCCGTCCTGTTCGGCCACGGCAGCGCCAGTCTGTTGCGCCAGCCGCTCGGCCACCTCGCGAATGGATGCGCTCCGGAACTCGAGGGCCGGCGTCTGGCCTTCGTCCATGCCATTCATGACCGCGAGTCCCCCGGCCAGGGTTTCGGTCGCCTTGCGGGCGGCCGCCCCCACCGTGCCCGCGGGCCCCCCCAGGGCGGCCCGGGCGGGCTTCGGTGCGGGCGCGCCCCCCCCCCGGGCGGGGGCGGCGGCGGGGGGCGGGGTGCCCGGCGCGCAGCCCCCCCCC
>JBPOJD010000023.1:0-66204 GCA_052033955.1 Candidatus Hydrogenedentota bacterium | reverse complement strand
AGGGCGGCATCCCAGAAGGCGGTGGTGGCGATGAGCGTGTAGTGGAAGATGGCCTCCTGCGCGAATTCGGGAAGGTTCTTCCGGAGGAAGCGGCGGTGTGAGGGCAGGTTCTCCGGGCTTCCGACTTCTTCTTTGGTGTAGGTGTTGGCGGTGCCGAGGCGGATGTACGAGGCGTGGTGCGCGCCCTCGATGTACACGAGGTATTTGTCGCCTTCGCGGGCGTACCGGTAGGGATCGGTGCGCCAGTGCCGGCCTCCCCGGCCGGGATCGCGCGAGCCGGAGATGACCAGCATCGGGATGTCGATCGGCGTCCACGAGCGCTCGGTCAGGCCGACGGCCGGATCGAGGCCCGCGCCGGAGATGCTGATGATGGCGTCAACCCGGGGATCGCGGAACTGCCAGACGACGTCGCGGCCGGGTTCAAAGACCTGCGCGCCGCCAATCAGGACAGCCGTCACCGCGCCCAGGCTGTGTCCGGCCACGCCGATGCGGTCCCGGTCCAGTTTCCCGCGGAGCGCGGGCGCCTGGGCCTCCAGGTCGTCCAGGTGGTCCAGGATGAGCACCAGGTCGTCCACGCGCTGCCCGAAGGCGGTCGCGTCGCCCAGGTTCTTGATGCGCGAGAATTCGTTGATCAGCCGGCCGAGCCCAAAGCGCCGCGCCTCGCGCTGTTTCTGGACGTGGCCGGGATGGAGGCTGATGTAGCCGTGGCTGCACCAGTGCCGGGCCATGTTCGGCGCGGACTCGGCCGATTCACCGGCGCCGTGCGAATACAGGATGACCGGGAAGGGTCCGTCGCCCCGCGGCACGTAGACCTTGACGGGCAGCACCTTCCTGCGAACCGGGTCGGGCAGCTCAAGCGGTCCGATCTCCTCGACCGCGTACGGGCCCGGCACCGGCAGGTAGGCAAAGAACGACGGCGCCGCATCGTCTGCCGCGGCCGCCGCCCAACACCATGCCAGCACCAGCGGCGCACCCAGGATCCATGCCGTTGCAGAACGTGTCCGGGCGCGCATCGGTGCCTCCCTCATATCGTGATGGTCAGCGATTGACCCGCTTTGAGTTTCACCGTCCGCGCGAAGGTGAGCGACCCGACGTCATCGGCCACCGCCTTGACGGCCTGGCGGCCGAGTGTGGCCGAAGCGCCGGGGCCGGTGATGAACCCGGGCAGGTCCAGCCGACTCAGTGCGATGTCGCCGTGGAGCACGGCCACCGTGGCGGTCGTGCCCTTGCGCGCGTAGACGCCCCAGACGCCGTCGAGTGCCCAGAAGCACGCGAAGCGGCCGGGCGTGGTCTGCGGCGCGAAGCCGATCACGCCGAGGCCCTTGTCGAAGGAGAAGCCCGACAGGGCATTGAGCAGGCCGTAGGACGCCATCGCGCGGGCGTAGTAGTGGCCGCATTCGTATTCGTCGTAGGGGTTGCGGCGGAACCCGTCGAAGCGGTCGCGCACGCCCTGGACGACGGTGAGTCCCTCGTCCACCATGCCTTCCATGATGAGATGACTGGCGACCTGGTACTCGATACCGGTCCAGACCTCGTCCGAGTATACAAACGGCACGGCCGGGCGGCCGCCGTGCGGCCACGAACACAGGATCAGCCCCGCCTCGTCGTTAAGCGCGTACACGCGCTGCGCATTCTCATGGTTCTTCAGGTTCGCCTTCCAATTGTACTTGAAGGTGCTCTTGAGGGCCCTGCGCACATGGCTCGGGTCGAGCACATAGCCCAGGCCCGCGATCATCGCCGACCACTGCCCGAGCAACTGGTCCGACAGGCACCCCGCGCCATACTGGTGCACCGGCGCTTCCTTGGGGTCGTACTGCTGGATGTAGAACTCGCCGTTCCACAGGTTCTCGTCGACCCACCTGCTGCCGCGCTCGAAGATGCGGCGGTATTCGTCGGCCGTCTTTGTGTCGCCCAGGTAGTCCGCGATCTCGGCGGCCGCCACGAGCGCGCCGAGATAGAAGCAGGTCATCATCGGATTCGGACCGTAGAACTCGATGTCGTAGGTGTTGTGCTGGGGACCGGTCATCACGCCGGTCTTGTCCTTGTCCCACACGGACCAGGCGTATTCGAGCGCCTTCTTCGCGTTGGGCCACAGCTTTCGGAGCCAGGCGTCGTCGCCGCTGATCTTCCAGTCGCGGTAGAGCTTGACGATGCCGCCCATTTGCCCGTCGCCGCACGGGATGAACGACGTCGGCGGCGCGCCGAGGGGCAGTTGCAGCCGGAACCCGACGCCGCCGTCGTCGCGCAGACAATACTCGTACTCGTTGGTGCGCAGCGAGCGCTCGAGGTCAGGGAAGAGGAATGCCGTGGCCTGCTGGTAGTTCCAGACGTGCGTGCACGAGCCCTCGCAGCACCCGGCGATGTCGGCGCAGCCCTCAAAGCCGTACAGCGAGCCGTCCTGGAGGCGCGTGACCGTGGGCGACCGCAGGATCGCGAGATTCGCGGACACGGCATCGAGGACGCTGGGCGGCAGGGTGCTGGCGAAAAGCGCATCATGGAAGGTCTGGGTGGCGTTGTGCAGCCGGGCGCGATCCGTGTGCAGCCTGCGCACGACGTCAAAGGCGTCCGAAAACAGCGTCGCATAGTGGTGCTTCCACGCGGGCTTCGCAGTGCGCTTGGCGTCCTGCGCGACCACCTGGCCGACCTCGGTCTCGATGGCGTGCCAGTACTTTTCGAAGGTGGGGAAATGCCACGCGATATAGAACGTCGCCGTCTTCGATTCGCCAGGTTTGAGTTTGAGCTTGACGCCCACCGACCCCGCGTCCGTGTTGCGGTCATCGGAGGGGCCGTAGTCGTGCTCGGGCAGTTCACCCGTCGCGGAGAAGGTGTCCCAGAACTCGTGCATGGGGGCAAACCAGCCGCCGCGAAGCCACTGCTTGCAGGTGATCGCCCGCTTCTCGGGCGTGAGCAGGGCCATCGTGCCGAAACGCGGGTGGTCCTCCGGCCACTTCTTCGTTGAAAACACCAGTCCGCGCAGGCCGTCGCGATCGACGGACTCGTTGACGTTCTGCCCCATGCCGTACTCGACCTGGCTGAACAGCTTGTCCCGCTCGGCAATCCCGATGGACCCGATCTGGTTGAGCATGCTCCAGACCACGGTGCAATCGACCGGGTTCTTGGCGGTATTCGTGACAGTGTAGGTCAGCACGGCCGCCGGGAAGCTCGAGTCGTCGGCCTCGCTCGGGATGAAGGGGCTCCAGGCCTCGAGCGCGACCTTGACCGGCAAGGCGCGCGACGCGAAATCGATCCAGGCAAACGGAAACTCGCCGCGGAACGTGGCGCCGTCCATGTGGGGGAAGCCCTCGCCGCTGTGATGCGGGCCGCCGCCGCCGTCCACGCCGTACGGCGCGGGCAGCGGTCCTTCCAGGACGCGGCAGACGGGCTCCTTGCCCTTTTCCTTCGCCCAGATGGCCGGGAAGGTCTTCGCGGGACGCGGGCTGATGTTCGGACGGTGGAAGATCTGCCAGTCGCGCAGTCCCCCGGAGCCCTCGAGACCAATGCAGCCGGTGCCCACACCGCCCAGCGGAAACGAAATGCGGCTCAGGTCCGGTCCCGTGTAGGTGAACGGCTTCCTGGAGGAAGACAGGCCCCGTTTGGCGGCGTTGCGTGGCATACCCAATCCTTTCGTGGTGACGCGATCCGGTTGCGTTATTTCATGTCTATTGCGTGTCGCCGTGGTCCTGAAAACGCCCTAACCATTGAGCAGGTATTTCAGTGCCCAGGCGATCATGGTGTCGATGTTCAATAGGGCCTCGTGTCCATTGTAGGGGAACGGGTCGATACACTTCACGGCGGCCCCGAGGCGGTTGTACGCCGCGTAGATGCTCGACGGGACGCAGATGTCGTCCTGCAGCCCGACGGAGATGAGCGTGGGGCACGTGATGCGCTCGGCGTGATTGTTGAGTTCGACGTAGGACAGCGTGCGCATCGCCTGCTCCATGTCGCCGGGCCGACGCGTGAAATACGATGTGAGATCCGTCCACGGCGGGGCTTTGGTGACGGCCAGCGTGCGGCCGAAGTGGCAGAACCCCGGCACCTCGGCCATGCAGAGCTTCACCCGCGAATCGAGCGCGGCGGCCGCCATCGACAGCCCGCCGCCTTGGCTGCACCCGAGCACCCCCATCCGGTCCGGATCCACCTCGGGGCGGGACGCAGCGAAATCGAGGGCCCGCACGGTGTCGATGTAGGCCCGCGTGAAGTAATACTGGTCCGGGTCCAGCAGGCCACTGGTGACCCAGCCGCCCGAGCGGCCGCCCGGATAGACCGCGCCGTCGGTGCTTTCGCCCAACTGTCCCCGCACGTCCCACGCCACGCAGGTGAAGCCCATCAGGGCCCACATCAGAAAGCTGGCCACCTTGCCGCGCTCGCCGCCGTAGCCGTGGAAGAAGTTCAGGACCGGGTGGGGCGCGCCGTCCGCCGGGGCGATGAGCCAGCCCACGTTGCGGCCGCCGTCGTAGGCATCGAAGGCCACCTTGTGCACCACGACCTTGTCCAGGGCGTAGGCATGGGGTTCGACCGAGGGATGGAGCGGCTGTCCCGCGCTGCGGGCCAGGTGGCGCTGCCAGAATGTGTCGAAGTCAGGCTCGCGGGTGAGGGGGAATGTCAGGGTGCGAAGCTGATCCAGCGGCATGTCGAAGACGAACATAAGTTGTGGACCCCGTGGTTGGAGGATGGGCCGCGTAATGGCTGTGCGCGCGGCCCTTCTGTATACCGCCCGGCGCCGGCATTGTCAAACAGGAGCGGCGACCAAAAAGGGGAAAGGCCGGAGACCTTTCGATCTCCGGCCTCTCCTGGGGTGAGAGCGACTAGGCTTCGCTCGCAACCTTGTAGGCGCGTGAGGTGGCGTCCTCGGGGTAGGCTTCGAGTCCCATCTCGCTCTGGTCAAGCCCGAGGTACTCCTCGTCCGGCGTGACGCGCAGGCCCAAGGTGGCCTTGACGAGTCCCCACAGCACCGCCGAAACGATGGCCGTGAAGGCGCCGACGGCCAGCACGCCGATGATCTGGACGATCAGCTGGTTGGCGCCGCCGCCGTAGAACAGCCCCACCACCGAGTCATCGTCGCCGCCGTTCAGGGCGAACAGGCCCACCGCGAGGGTGCCCCAGATGCCGTTGACCAGGTGAACGGACAGGGCGCCGACGGGGTCGTCGATCTTCAGTCTGTCGAAGAACAGCACCGACTCGACCACGATTACGCCGGCGATAAGGCCGATCATGACCGCACCGAAGACGCTGACCTCATTACAGGGAGCGGTGATGGCCACCAGGCCGGCCAGCGATCCGTTGATGATCATGCTCAAGTCGGGGGTGCCGATGCGCTTCCATGCGTAGGCGCATGCCGCCAGGACGCCCGCTGCCGCGGCCATGGCCGTCGTAACGGAGACGTGGGCGATGGCCGAGGCGTCCGCCGCCATGGTGCTGCCGGGGTTGAACCCGAACCAGCCCAGCCACAGCACGAGACCGCCCAGGGTCGCCAGGGCCATGCTGTGACCCGGGATCGCGTTCACCGTGCCGTCGCTGCGGTACTTGCCCAGGCGCGGGCCCAGGAAGAGCACCCCGACCAGGGCCGCCCAGCCGCCAACGCTATGCACCACCGTCGATCCGGCGAAGTCGGAGAAGTAGGTGCCCCGGATGTCGGCCAGCCAGCCGCCGCCCCAGATCCAGTGGCCCGAAATCGGGTACATGATCGCGACCAGCAGGGCCGAGAACAGGATGTAGGACTGGAACTTGATGCGCTCGGCCACGGCGCCGGAGACGATGGTCGCGGCGGTCGCGGCGAAGACGAGCTGGAAGAAGAACTTGGCTTCGAGCGGCACGCCGGTCCAGCTCAACGCGCTGTAGACGCCCTGGTACGCGTCGCCGGTGGCCGGGCTGGTGTCGGCGCCCGAGAGCAGGAAGCCGCTGAGCCCGAGGAAACCGTTGCCATCGCCGAACATGAGCGCGAAGCCGGTGATCCAGAAGGTGATGGACGCGATGGCGAAGACGATGAAGTTCTTCGCGAGAATATTGACGGTGTTCTTGCTTCGGCAGAAGCCGGACTCCACGAGGGCGAAACCGGCATTCATGAAGAACACCAGGAATCCGGCTATCATCACCCAGACCGTGTCCAGCATCATCTGCAGGTTCGCGATGTCGGCTGCCGTGTCCTGGGCGAAGGCCCGGGTGGCGCCAAAGGCCAGCGAACCAAGTGCCAAAGATAGAATCAGTTTTCTGCGCAACATGACTAGTGTACCTCCTCCGGGGCTGTGTTTCTCAGGTTCTGGTTCGTGACGGATCGCCTAGCTGACCACGGCATCACCCGTTTCGCCCGTGCGAATCCGCACGGCCTCCTCCACCGGCGTGACGAATACCTTGCCGTCGCCAATCCGGCCTGTTCCGGCGACCCGCACAATGGCTTCCACCACGGCCGCCGCCCGTTCGTCGGTCACCACGGTCTCAATCTTGATCTTGGGCACGAAGTCCACCTCGTACTCGGCGCCCCGGTAGACCTCCTTGTGCCCGCGCTGGCGTCCGAAGCCCTTGACCTCCGTAACGGTCATGCCCTGCACGCCAGCCTCCGAGAGCGCTTCCTTGACCTCTTCGAGCTTGAAGGGTTTGATGATTGCCTCGATCTTCCTCATAGCCGTCACTCTGCTCCTCTGGGTTGGTGGCGCATGCCGCCGCGGGCTGGATGCCTAGGGCCCGACAAACTACCCTAAGGTAGGGAAACGCCGCTGTGTCGCCTAACGCAATCCCTGTGCCAAATGAAGACGGAGGGCGGAAAAGCCTGCCTGGGTGCGCATAACAGCATGTATAATAAGTTGTTACGGATCCAGATAGTCGCCAGGGTTGGTTGGCGCGCCGGGCCGGGCGATGCTACGTTCTTGTAGGATATGGCGGCGATAGCTACGTGTGTGTGGGTTCTGGCGCCTTTTCCGTCGCTGCCGCCGTCCAGTTGACCGGGCGCTGCGGCGGGGCGTACCATCACCCGCAATCCGGATCTGCCGGTCACATGGAGGCGACATGGCCAACGAGACCCTCTATTTTGATGTGCTGCCCAGGATCGTTCCGGCCAACGCGGTGTCGACGGTCGAGATTGTCCCGTTGTACGACCACTGCCGTTTCATTGACGGTCAGGACTACGTGGTCAATTACTACCCGGCGGAGGAGTTCGCGGTGCGCAGCGGCTGGACGCCGCAGCAGGCCGCGCGCACCGTGCGCGCCGAAAACGGCCGTCTGCGCCTCACGCAGTTCTTCGAGGGAGAGCAGGAGCATGTCTTCTTCATCGAATTCCTGCAGGAGAACGGGCGCACGGCCGAGTACGACTTCCGCGTGTATTCGCTGCGCGAGGACCTGTACGCGCGGCGGCCCTGGAAGGGCGACTTCCACATGCACAGCGTCCGCTCGGACGGGCGCGAGGCGCCGGGCTATGTTGTTGGCGCGTGCCGCCGTATTGGGCTGGACTTCATGGCCGTCACGGACCACCGGCTCTACGAGCCGAGCCTCGAGGGGCGGCAGGCATACGCGGACGTGGCCGTGGACCTCCGGATCTACCCCGGCGAGGAAATCCATCCCCCGGACAACCCGGTGCACATGGTCAATTTCGGCGGGGCGTTCAGCGTCAACGAGATCTTCCGGCGCGATCCCGACGGCTACCGCCGCGAGGTGGCGGCGCTTCAGGACGAGCTGGGTCCTTTGCCCGAAGGGGTTGACCCGTATCTGTACGCCTCGTGCGTGTGGACCTTCAACAAGGTGCGCGAGGGCGGCGGTCTGGCGGTCTTCTGCCATCCGTACTGGTTTACCGGCCACCGCTATGCCCCCGCCGGACCGTTGACCACGCACCTGCTCGATACGCGGCCCTTCGACGCCTACGAGGTGCTCGGGGGCTACCACGATTTCGAGATCGACAACAACGTGTTGCAGATCACCCGGTACTACGAGGAGCGCGCCAAGGGCCGCGACCTGCCCATCGTCGGCGTCAGCGACGCCCACGGCTGCGAGCGCGGGACGCTGTTCGGGTGGTACCACACCATCGTTTTCGCGCCGAGCCCGGAGCTGGACGACCTCAAGCAGGGCATCCGCGACCTGTACTCGGTGGCAGTGTTCGCGTTTCCCGGCGCGCCGGTGCAGGTGCACGGCCCCTTCCGGCTGGTAAAGTACGCCATGTTCCTCCTGCGCAACGTGTTTCCCGGTCACGACGCCCTGTGCGAGGAAGAGGGCCGCCTGATGCTGCGCCACCTGGCGGGCGACCCGCAGGCCGCCGGGTCACTTGCCCAATGCGCGGGCCGCGTGGACGCGCTCTACGCGCGGTACTGGGGCTGAGGGCGGCTCGCGCCAGCCGTTCGACGAAGTTCATTTGCACTCGCCGGTGGGACCTGTTACCGTTTTCGCTCCTTGATCTCCATAACGCAACGTAACGCCGCGCCGCGGCAACCATAGGTGCACAAGCATGAGCAGTTTCGATTTGTTCGGTACCCCCCTGTACTCGCCCACGATCAAGAGCCGCGCCATCACGGCGGAGAACAAGAAGGGCGATGTGGGCGCGGGCGGCAAGGTGTTCGATGGCCGCAAGGGCGAGCCGTGCCTGCCCAACCTCGCCAAGGGCATGACCTATACGATTGCCGAGATCGACGGCCCCGGCGCGGTCCGCCACATCTGGATCACCGTCGCGAACAAGACGCCCAAGGCCCTCCGCAACATGATCCTGCGCTTCTACTGGGACGGCCAGGAACACCCGTCCGTCGAGGCGCCCATCTCGGATTTCTTCGGCGTGTGCCACGGCAAGATGCGGCATTTCGAGTGTGCGTTCCTTACCATGGCCGAGGGCAAGGGTTTCAACAGCTACTTCCTGATGCCTTTCGCCAAAAAAGCGCTGCTCACCGTGACCAACGAGGGCGATGAGGACGCCGGGATGTTCTTCTATCAGGTCGACTACACCATCGGCGACGCGGTCACGGCCGAGACGCCGTATTTCCACGCCCAGTTCCGGCGCGTGCCCAAGACGACCCTGTATCAGGACTACGTGATCCTCGACGGGGTGAAAGGCAAGGGGCGTTTTCTCGGGGCGAACATCGGCATCGTGGACCGGTATCACGGGTGCAGCGCCTGGTGGGGCGAGGGCGAAGTAAAGATGTTCATTGACGGCGACACGACGTATCCGACGATTTGCGGCACGGGCGTCGAGGACTACGCGTGCTCGGCGTGGGGGCTGGGGCAGTTCCACGCGCGGGAATTCGGCGCGCCGTACATGGACGACCCGTACATCTCGTTCTACCGTTTTCACGGACATGACCCGGTCTATTTCAGCGAGGACATCAAGGTGACGATCCAGCAGATCGGCAACGACGGCAGCGTGGACCCGCTCGAGATCGGCGTGCGCCCGGCGATGGACCGCTTCATTCTGGAAGGCGAGTACGAGAAGAACGCCCCCGGCGGCAACTACGAGCGCGTGGACGACGTCTGTTCGACGGCGTACTGGTACCAGACGCTGCCGACCATGGCCTTCCCGGCTTTCCCGGACAAGGCGCTGCGCTCGCTGTCGCTCCCGCTGCACGAAGAGCGCCGGAAGACGGCCGCCGAGGGTCCGCAAAGCTCGCCGCAGTAGACAGGGCCGTTCCGCCAATCTTGGGCAGACCCGGCCGCCCCTTCACCGTGAGGGATGAGCAATCGCTGCACTGTCCCGCGGCGGCCCACTGTCGGACGAACCGGCGCATTGACAACCTTGCCGGCGGTTGATACACTACGTTTCCGGGTGCCGGAGGAGTTTTTCCCGCGATTCCGCTGATGGAGTGGAGTCACAACCGCCTTGCAGGCCGCCCCATCCCCGTTTGAGAGGAGGTTGAGTTCTCGTGACGAAAGTACGTGTCAAAACGGATGAACCGTTTGAGAAGGCGTTGCGGCGCTTCAAAAAGAAGTGCAACAAGGAGGGTATCCTCCAGCGCCTCAAAGAGATCAAACACTTCGAAAAGCCGAGCGAAAAACGCCGCCGCAAGCTGGCGAAGGCGATCTCGCGCAACGCTTCCGCCGAATAGAACCAGACAGATTGTAGGTACGCGCACCGGCAGGGCTTGGTTAACAAGTCCTGCCTTTTTCGTGTAATCTGTCCCGGAACGGACACCTCGTGCAGACAAGGGGTTTACGTCCCGTGTCGTTCCGGCGCGGCATCACGGGGAAGTGATTGGTTTCGGGACACCATCCAGTATCACGGATTGCAGATTGACCGGGCAGGCCACCAGGAGGGATGTTGCCATGAGTATAATGCTGGGTATCGATGTGGGGACGAGCGGCACCAAGGCCGTCGCGGTAAACGACAAGGGAACGCTGCTGGCCAGCGCACTGGTCGAGTATCCGCTGTACAGTCCGAAGCCCGGTTGGGCCGAGCAGAATCCCGCCGACTGGAAACAGGCCGCCTTCGCCGCGCTCACCCAGCTCGCGCAGTCCCCGAAGGTCAACGCGGGCGACGTGAAGGCCATCGGGCTTACGGGGCAGATGCACGGCTCGGTCTTCCTGGACAAAGACATGGCCGTGCTGCGGCCGGCCATCCTCTGGTGTGACCAGCGCACCGCTCCCCAGTGCGACGCCATCACCGAAAAGGTGGGCGCGGAACGGCTCATCCAGATGGTCTGCAACCCGGCCCTGACCGGATTCACGGCCCCCAAAATCCTTTGGTTGCGCGACAACGAGCCGGGGACCTATGAGAAGGTCCACAAGGTGCTCCTGCCGAAGGACTACGTGCGCTACGAACTGACCGGCGAACTCGCGACGGACGTCGCGGACGCTTCGGGCACGCTGCTGTTTGACGTGAAGCGCCGGACCTGGCATGCGGAACTGATGCAGATCCTCGACATCCCGGCGTCGTTCATGCCGCCGGCCTTTGAAGGCCCCGAGATCACCGGCACGCTGTCTGCGCGGGCCGCGGCGCAATGCGGGCTGCCCGCGGGCATCCCCGTCGTGGCGGGCGGCGGCGACCAGGCCGCGGGCGGCATCGGCTGCGGCATCGTCAAGCCCGGCATCATCAGCGCCACCGTCGGCACGAGCGGCGTCGTGTTCGCGTTCAGCGACCAGGTCACGCTCGACCCGCAGGGCCGGGTGCATACCTTCTGTCACGCCGTTCCCGGCAAGTGGCACGTGATGGGCGTGATGCTCAGCGCGGGCGGCTCGCTGCGGTGGTTCCGCGACACGGCCTGCGGCGCCGAACTCGACGTGGCCCGCGCGACGGGCCGCGATGCCTACGAATTTATCACCGAAGCCGCGGGAACCATCCCGCCCGGCGCCGAAGGACTGACCTTTCTGCCCTACCTGACCGGCGAGCGCACGCCCCACAAAGACCCCTACGCCAAGGGCGCGTTCGTCGGCCTGTCGCTGCGGCATACCCGCGCGCACATGGCCCGTGCCGTGCTCGAAGGCGTCGCCTTCGGCATGCGCGACAGCCTCGAGATCGTCCGCGAGATGGGCGTGCCTATCAATCAGGTGCGGGCCTCGGGCGGCGGCGCGCGCAGCCGCATGTGGCGGCAGATTCAGGCCGACATCAACCACGCGCCGCTGGTCACGCTGAACATCGACGAAGGCCCCGCCTACGGCGCGGCCGTGCTGGCCATGGTCGCCGCGGGCGCGTACACGTCGGTCGAAGAGGCCTGCGACGCGACCATTCACGTCGTGGACGAGTGTCCGCCGGATGCCGCCCTCGCCGCGACCTACGATCAGTGGTTCGCGCTGTATCAGGATACCTACCAGGCGCTCGCGCCGGGATTTCGCCGTGCAACCCAGCTTCTTTGAAGAACGCCCCGACAGCGAGGGCGTGATCGAGACCGTTGTCGACGAAGCGACCGCCGGGCTCCGGCTCGACGTGTTTCTCGCGGGGGCCATCGAGGACGCGTCCCGCAGCTTCCTGCAACGGCTCGTCAAGGCCGGCGCCGTCACGGTGAACGGCGAGGTGGCCGCGCGCGTGAGCCGCATCGTGGTCGAGGGCGACACCCTGCGCGTCGCCATCCCGCCGCCGCCGTCCAGCGCCGTCGAGCCCGAAAATATCCCGCTGGATCTCCTGTACGAAGACGCCGACCTGCTCGTCGTGAACAAACAGGCCGGACTCGTCGTGCATCCCGCGCCGGGCAACTACACCGGCACCCTCGTGAACGCCGTGCTGTATCACTGCCCCGATTTCACGCGGTCCGGCGGCGACGCCACGCGGCCCGGCATCGTTCACCGGCTCGACCGCGACACCTCGGGCGTCATGGTGATCGCCAAAAGCCCGGCCGCGTTCGCCTCGCTCGCCAAACAGGCCCACGACCACGCCTTCGAGCGGCGTTACCTCGCCCTCGTGCGCGGCGTCTTCAAGGAAAGTGCCGGCCGCATCCAGGCCGCCGTCGGCCGCAGCCTCGCCGATCCCAAACGCATGACCGTGACCGGCATCCGCGGCCGCAAGGCCGTGACCCATTTCACCGTCCGCGAGGGTCTCCGTCTCGCCAGTCTCATCGCGCTCCAGCTAGAGACCGGCCGCACCCACCAGATCCGCGTCCACCTGCGCTTCGCCGGCCACCCTGTCCTCGGCGACCCGGTCTACGGCGTCACCGACTTCACCACGTGGGACATCAGCGACGGCGTCCGCGAGATATTGCAGTCCCTGAAAGGCCAGGCCCTCCACGCCGAACACCTCGGTTTCCACCACCCCACCAAAAACGAGACCATGCGCTTCACCGCGCCCCTGCCGGAGGATTTTCAGAGGGCGGTGGAGGCGCTGCGGGGGTGAGGCGGTAGACCGGATGGGAAGCTCGCGCGCACGCTGCTGGGCGAGTACCGTGAGCGGTGATTCTGAAATGACGGGAGTCCCGGGCAGCGTCGCGCAAGATTTCATCCCATGACATCATGTGTCACGTGGGGCATCGGGGCGGGTTTGAAACCCGCCCCTACGAAACGCGGCACAGCCGACGCGCGATGCCCTGTATGGGCGGGTTTGAAACCCGCCCCTACGAAACGCGATACACCCGACGCGCGATGCCCTGTATGGGCGGGGTTGAAGCCCGCCCCTGCGAAATGCGGCACACCCGGCGCGCGGTACCCTGTACGGGCGGGTTTGAAACCCGTCCCCCCACGAAATCCGACACACCCGGCGCGCGATGCCCTGTATGGGCGGGTTTGAAACCCGCCCATACGAAACGCGGCGCATGAGCTGAAGCCCGCCCGTACCAGATCCGGCGCATGCCCCCGTACCGGCGGGATCCAAAACGCGCCCGCCCAATATGACCTGTGACTCTGTAGGGGCGGGTTTGAAACCCGCCCCCGATAACCCTGATACGACCGATGTCAACCACCCCCGCGGTGCCCGCCGGGCTTGTGTAGCACGAACCCTCGGAAAAACCCACAAACACGGACCACGGGGGATGTTCTCGGCTGGGGCCCCGTCGGCGTGGCGCGCGGCGCATCGCATCGTGTCCCCGGGAGAACGCATCATGTACCGCACCGACCAAGTCATCCCTATCCGCACCGCAACACTGTCGGCGTGCCGCCGGTGACTCGGAATGACGTCAACGTCGCTGTGATTGATGTCGGGACAACCTTCAGCCCCGCGCGGCCCCCATCGATTTTGGCCTTGGGGTGTTCCGCGTCCTACGGCGCTGCCTCTTGATACGCCAGGCCCAGGGCCTCGGCGACGGGGCGGCAGGTGACGGTGCCGCGGTGGACGTTGAGGCTGCGGCGGAGGGCCGGGGTCTCGGCGATGGCGCGTTCCCACCCCTTGTCGGCGAGTTCGAGGCCGTAGGTGAGGGTGACGTTGGTGAGGGCGAGGGTGGCGGTGCGGGGGACGGCGCCGGGAATGTTGCTCACGCAGTAGTGGACGACGTCGTGCAGGCGGTAGGTGGGGTCGGCGTGGGTGGTCGGGCGCGAGGTGGCGACGCAGCCGCCCTGGTCGATGGCGATGTCCACGATGGCGGCGTTCGGGCGCATCGCGCGCACCATGTCTTCGGTGACGACGGTCGGGGTCCGCGCGCCGGGCACGAGCACGCAGCCGATGACCAGATCGGCTTCGGCGACTTCCTCGGCGACGGTGGCGCGGTTGGACATGACGGTGACGACGCGGCCGCCCATGATGTCGTGCAGGTAGCGGAGCTTGGCCGGGTCGAGGTCGAGCACGGTCACCTGCGCGCCCATGCCGACGGCGATGAAGCAGGCGTTGCTCCCGGCGACGCCCGCGCCCAGAATCACCACCTTGGCCGGGCGCACGCTGGCCACGCCGCCGAGCAGGATGCCCGCGCCGCCGTTGGTCGCCTCCAGACATTGTGCGCCCTTTTGAACGGAGAGGCGTCCGGCCACTTCGCTCATCGGGATCAGCAGCGGCAGGGAGCCGTCGGGCAGTTGGAGGGTTTCGTACGCAAACGCGGTGACGCCGGCGGCGGCCAGCCGGCGCGTGAGGCCGCCGTTCGACGCCAGGTGCAGGTAGGTGTAGAGGATCTGCCCTGGCCGCAGCCAGTCGAGCTCGGCCCCGACCGGTTCCTTGACCTTCATGACCAGTTCGGCGCGTTTCCACAGATCCCCGGCGTCGTCCACAAGGGTGGCGCCCGCGCGGGCATAGGCGTCATCCGTCAGGCCGCTGCCGAGTCCGGCGCCGCGTTCGACGAGCACCGTGTGTCCGTGCGCGGCAAAGGCCGCCGCACCGGCCGGTGTCAGCGCGACCCGGCCCTCACCGGGCTTGATCTCCCTGGGTACGCCGATGTGCACGCGCCGCCTCCTTTCCGGATGTCGCTCCGTACAGGGTGGCACAACCGTGGGAGGCGGTTCCAGCGGGATGGCCGTGTTGACATTCCGGTCCGCGCACAGCATAGTATAAGTATGCACTTAACGGAGAGGTGATCCCATGAAAGTGACTGTCTTGGATATGAGGCGCAATCCCGGGAAGATCCTCGATGCGATTGCGCGAAATGAGACCGTTACGCTGACCAACCGCGGGAAGAAGGTCGCCCGTATAGAGCCCATCCGCGACGCGCCGCGACCCAGCGCGGCTGGGCACGAGGCATTTGGGATGTGGGCTGACCGTCCGGAGATGGGCGATCCGTCGGCATACATTCGCGCGCTTCGGAAGGGACGCTTCCATGCTGGTTGATACGGATGTGATTATCTGGGCGTTGCGCGGGAACAGGCGCGCGACGACCGTCATTGACCGGGCGGACCGGCTGGAACTGTCCGTGGTGAGCTATATGGAGTTGTTGCAGGGCGCCCGGGACAAGACGGATCTGCGGTTGACGCGGGCGTTTCTCGGCGACCTGGGATTTGCCATCCTGGCGCTTTCGGAGAACATCGGGCACCGCGCAGCGATCTATCTGGAGCAGTATGCACTGAAGTCAAATCTGGGCGTTCCGGACGCGCTGATAGCCGCCACCGCGGCAGAAAATGAAGTGGTTCTCTGCACGGGAAATGCCAAAGACTACCGGGTGATCGAGGAAATCCAGCTCAAGGTATTCCGTCCATAGACGGTGCAAGCGGATACGGGGATCCTTCACGTGGCCTCAGGCGTCTCCCGCCCCGCAATGGCGGGAAGCCGTCCCAGACCGGCCCGGGTTCGGAGATTCGTATGGTTGCTTTGCTTCCGGGGGGCCTGATAGTATTCGCTAAAGGCCCAGCCGGGCGATATTTAGTGTCCCTACGGGAGGAATTCGATGCGTTACCGCTTTATGTTGGGGATGGTCCTTGCCGGAGCCGGTCTGGCGACGGCGATGGTGGCCGAGGCGCAGTGGATTTGGACACCGCAGACCGGGCGGTTTGTGAATCTGAAGCGGTTGCCGAAGGAGACGGCGGAGCTTCAGGTGGAGTATGTGCGCAGCCTGCTGATCGAGGAGCAGTACAGCAAGGCGTGGCGTGAGGCGGAGAAGTTCGACAAGTTCTATCTGGACTCGGAGTACGCGGACGACGTGCAGTTTCTGCGCGGCGAGATCCGTCTGGCGCAGGGCAAACTGATGGATGCCGCGCGCGAGTTTCAGCAGGTGATCTCGCAGTATCCGGGGTCCGAGCTGTACGACGAGGTGATCGCGAAGCAATACGCGATCGGCGACCAGTACTACGAGCGCGGCATTGCCAGGCAGGACAAGAAGTGGCGGCTTTTCAAGGGCCGTCCGTTCCAGCGGGCCATTGACGTCTACAGCATGGTGATCGAGAACGAGCCGTTCACGGATGCGGCAGCCGAGGCGCAATACAAGATTGGGCTGTGCCACTTCACGCGTGAGGAGTACGTGGAGGCGGCGTTCGAGTACCGCCGGGTGATCGAGGATTACAGCACCTCGGACTGGGTGGATGAAGCCGCCTACGGGTTGGCGCTGTGCCACTACAACGCCTCGCTCCGGCCTGAATATGACCAGACGCCGAGTCAGTTGGCCATTGACGCGGTGGACGATTTCCGCGAGCGTTTCCCGCTGGACGACCGCGGTGAGGATTTGAACGTCAAGCGTGCCGAGATGCGTGAGCGCATTGCCCAGCAGCGCCTCCAGACCGCGCAGTTCTATGCGCAACGGCGCCAGTTCCATGCGGCCCACGTCTGCTACCGTGTGGTTGTCGAGGACTATCCGGGCACCGAGGCGGCGGCGGCGGCCCAGGCGTGGCTGGATGAGAATCCGCTGGAAAAGGTGGAGCCGGGGCTGGTGGTGCCGGAAGTGCTCCGGACGGGTACATGAGACCGGTCGCGGCGATACTGGCGCTGGGCGCGTTGGCGCTGGCCGGTTGCGGGTACTCGACGCAGGCCACGCTGGATGCGAAGTACCAGACGATCCACGTGGCCCCCTTCGTCAGTCTCAGCAAGGAGTACGACCTGCAGGCGCCGCTCACCAATGCGGTGATCCGCAAGTTCATGACCGATACCCGCCTGAGCGTGGTGCCGATGGACGAGGCGGACCTGTTGCTCGAGGGGGTGATCCTCGACTACCGGCTCAAGGGGCTGACCTACGACGCCGCGGACGAGGTGACGCAGTTCCTTCTGCTGGTGACGGCCGGTGTGCGCGTGACCGACCTCGGAACGGGCACGGTCCTGTGGGAAGAGAAGCTCATGGCCGGTGAGAGCAGTTTCTACACACGCGCGTCCGGCCAGTCCTCGGACCGCCTGCGCGGCAACGCCGAGGTGTTCCTGCCGACGGTCCGATCCTTCGCCACGGAAGAGGAAAACCGCGGCGCGTCCGAGGCACTCGAGCAGCTGGCCTCCGACATTTTCTACCGCACCATCGAACCCTGGTAATCCCGTGACAATCAGCGAGTTCCTCGAACAGCCGGTCGCGCAGCCGCCCGCCAAGGTCTATCTCTTCTGCCCGGCGAAGGGCCAGGGGATCAAGGGCTCGTCCTTTGAGCCGTTTCTGGCCGAACAGGCCATCGAACGGCTCGTCAATACCCTTGTCGATCCCACGCTCAAGGACCTCACCTATACGACCTTTCACGCGGACGAAGTGCGCGAGGAGGAAGTCGTGCTCGAGGCTCAGACCTTGCCGTTTCTCGTGGAGCGGCGGGTGGTGCTGGTGCGGGGCGCCGAACGCTATCAGACCGAGGCGGCGGGCAAGGCGCTCCTGGCCTACCTGGAGAATCCGTCCGAATCGACCGTGCTGATCCTGCTGGCCTCCAGCATCGATCGGCGGACGAAGTTCTTCAAGCAGTGCGGCACCGCGGGGGTGGTGGTCGAGTGTCCCGAGCTGAACGACCGCGAGGCGGCGCAGTGGGTGCGGCAGGAAGCGGCCGCGCGGGGCAAGCGCATTGAAGGCCCGGCGGTGGTGGCGCTTGTGGGGCGCAGCGGCACGCATCTGAGCGATCTCAACAACGCCTTGAATGTGCTGATCGGCTACGTGGGCGAGCGCGCCGCGATCGCCGAGGCGGACGTCGTGGCCGCCTGCGCGGACGTGGCCGAGGAGGAAGTGTGGGCGCTGACCGATGCGATTGCGTCGTCCCAGACGGGCGCGGCGCTGCGGTCATTGCGCAAACTGATCGACCTGGGCAAGCAGCCTGACGAACTGATGGGCATCATCAACTGGCTGCTGACCAGCGCCTACGCGGTGGCCTCCGCGGGCAACGGCAAACCAAAGATCAACCCCTTCGTGGCGCGCAAAGTGACGCCGCTGGCAGACAAGCTCGGGCTCGAAAAGCTGCGCGCCGCCTTTGCCCTGTGCACGGACACGCATTTCATGATCCGCAGCACGGGCATTGACAGCGCGCTGTCGCTCGAGTTGTTGGTCGTCAAGCTCGCCGCGCCACAGCCCAAGCGGCGTCCGGCGGCATCCTAGTTTTACTCGTCCGCCGCCTTCGGGGCGCCCATCATGTCCTGGAACATCTCCAGTGCGGCACGTTGCTGGCCAATAAAGCGGTCGACCTCTTTCATCTGCTCATCATCGAGCACCGTGCTCAGGCGCATCCGGCTGCGCTCGAGGGCATCGAGTTGGTCGCCGGGTTCGGGTTGATTCACGAAGGGCGAATCGCCGGCCTCGGCGCTTGACCGCAATTCCTCGACCAGCACGTCCACCACCATCTCGCGGTTTTCCTGCGCCAGTCCCGGCGCGAACATGCCAAGCTGCATGTCGTAGCTTTGACGCATCACCCGTTCCTGAAATCCCTCCTGGTACGCATCGTAGATGCCCAGCCCGGTGTCATTGAGCACCTCGGAGAGGTCACTGCGCAGCGCGGCTTTCATGTCCTCGTCATACTGCTTGCGCTCAGCGGCCGTGGTGGTGCGTGCCATCATCTGCGCGCCGGTCTGGATCTGTTCCGCCAGATGGTTGGCCAGAATTTCGCGCACGCGCTGTTCGGCCTCGGGGGGCAGGTCCAACTGTTCAAACAGATCGCCGTAGTACATGTTGACGGCGGCGTTGGCGCTGACCTGGGCAAACTTCTTGCCCTGTTCGCCCTCGTACATCTTGAGCATCTGCTGCATGCCGCCTTCGGCCGACGCGCCGGACGGCGCCGCATCTTCCTGGTTCGCGACTGCGCCGGCCATCAACTCGCCCAGGCCCGCTGGAGGCACGGCCGGCTGTCCGCCCTCGACGGTCGCCACGGTCTCTTCGAGGCGGGTCAGTTGCGTTTCCAGCTGCTGGATTTCCTCGGCCTGCCGCGTGACCTGGCGCTCGGCCTGCTGTTTGAACTCCTGCGCGCGCGTTTCCGTATCCGTGACCTGCCTGGAAAGCGTGGCGACACGCTGCTGCATGCTCAGGCCCCACGCCAAGGCCCCCAGGAACGCCACGACGGCCACCCCGGCGACAAGCCATGCCAATGCACTGCCTTTGTTATCCACGACGGCACCTCCCTTTCCGGGAATGGTTGTATCCCCGCCACTTTTATACACCAGTGATGGAAGACTATTCACGCCCCCCGCGTCTTCGAACATCAAACCCCACATCATTATACATCCGCACCTCACCGCGTGTCCCGTATCGCTTGACCACACCAGCGCCTCATGTCAGCCTCCCGCCGCCGTGTCACCGGATGGTATTTCCCTCGCCATTCCCGGCATGCTATAGGGAGGTGGTCTGACCGCAGCCGCGCAGGGGAGTGGCCAAATGGGCGAGCACACGCTGAATATCGACCTGTCCGATCTGATTCCGCCGCTCGCGCGGACGATTGACCTGATGTCGCCCGCACTGGCGCGGCACCACATGCAGGTTTCCTATCTCGGGTACCGCATCGCCGAGGAAGCGGGTTTTTCCGAAGACGACCGGCGTGCGGTGGCCATTGCGGGCTCCCTGCATGATATTGGCGCCTTCTCGGCCCGAGAGCGCGTCGATCTGCTCGATTTCGAAGAGCAATCGCCGCATGGGCACGCGATCGCCGGGGCGATGCTGCTCGAGGGCTTTCCGCCGTTGGCGGCGATCGCGCGTCTGATCCGTTTCCATCACGTTCCCTGGGAAGATGGCGCGGGACGCATCTTTCGGGGGCAGGAGGTGCCGGTGGGCGCCCACGTGATTCATTTGGCGGATCGCCTCGCGGTGCTGTTCGATCCGGATGCGCCCGTGCTCGGGCAGGTCCCGACCCTCGTCGATGCCGTCAGTCGTCACGCCGGCAGCCGGTTCGCGCCCGAGCTCGTGCAGGCGTTGCAGCGGCTGGCGCGTCGCGACGTGATCTGGCTCGAGGCGGCCTCGCAGCGGATTGAGACAATCTTCTCGCGCGTCATACAGGGCTGGCGCGCGCCGCTCGACCTGGATGGCCTGCTGTCGTTCGCGCGGTTGCTGTGCCGGGTGATCGACTTCAAGAGCGCGTTTACGGCCACGCATTCGTCGGGCGTTGCGGCGACCTCGGTTGCGTTGTCGAGCGCGTTGGGGTTCTCCCCGGGCGATCAGAAGCTGATGGAGATCGCGGCCTTTCTGCACGATCTCGGCAAGCTGGCGATTCCCTCCGAGATTCTCGAGAAGCCCGGCGCGTTGACTGAGGACGAGCGGGCGGTCATGCGCACGCACGTGTACTACACGTACGAGATTCTCCAGCCTGTTCCGGCGCTTGACCTGATCACGTCGTGGGGTACCTTGCATCAGGAGCGGTTGAGCGGAAGCGGCTATCCCTTTGCGTTCACCGCCGAAGCGCTGCCGCTTGGCGCGCGGGTGATGGCCGTGGCGGACGTGTTCACCGCCATCACCGAAGACCGCCCATACCGTCCCGGTATGAGCAAGGAGGACGCCCTGGGCGTGCTGTTCGCCATGGCGGATGAGGACGAACTGGACAAGAACGTCGTGGCGGTCCTCGCGGAACGCTTTGACGAAATCAACCGTGTTCGGGCGGCGGCCCAGAACGCGGCGGCCGTCGCCTATGATGCGTTTCACAGGACGTTGCAGGAGCAGGGCGCGGCGTGAACAGGGAGGCTACCGGCGCGGGGGTGCTCAGTCGGCGAGGCGGCGGCTTTGTCCGAGCAGCCGGGCCGCATTGCCGCCGAGAATTGCGGCCTCCAGACTGGCGTCCAGGCGCAGCGCGCGCACGTAGTCCAAGGTTGCATCCTGCGCGCTCCACGGTGAATCCGTGCCGAACAGGATGAACTCGCCGGGATGCGCCAGGATCCACGCACGGCTGCGTTCGACCGGCTGGAATTGCAGCGCGAACGAGATGTCCATGTAGATGGGCTGTCCCAGCAGGTGCTTCTCGACCTCGTCCCAGTCTTCCCACGCCCCCCAGTGGCTCGTCACCAGCAGGAGGTCCGGCACCGCGTCCAGTACCCGCAACGCGCGGACCGGGTCGGCCTTGCGCACGCGGTCAAAAGCGATATCGAAGCCCGTATGCATGAGCAGCACGAGTCCTTCCTCGGCCACCGCGCGGTAGAGTGGCAGGAGGCGGTCCTCGTCGAGGTCGAAGTCCTGGTAGTAGGGGTGCATCTTGATGCCGCGGAACCCCGAAGCGGCGATCCGGCGCACTTCGTCGGCGGGATCTGCCGCGGCGGGATGCACCGATGGGAAGGGAACGAGCCGGTCCGAGGCGATCTCGGCCGACCACGCCAAGATGGGCGCGAACTGCTGGGGCTTGGTGGCGATGGACGCGACAACCGAGCGGCGAATGCCCGCACGGTCCATGGACGCCACGAGCCCGGCCGCGGTGCCGTCGGTCATGGCGGTGACGTGCCCTTCCTTCTCGAGCAGCGGCACCGCGCGGACGGCTACGGCGTCCGGAAAGGCGTGCGCGTGAAAGTCAATGATTTCCATGCGGCGAGCCTAGCATCCCGGGGCCGGGCGGCGCAAAATCTGTTGCAGGAATTGCCTTCCGGGAAGACTTTGGGGTATGCTCTACCCAATCTTGGGCTTGGCGCTATTTCCACATCTATTCCCGCAGCATCTGCGGGTGGCGCTTACCATTTTAAAGAGGTTTTTTTCCGCATGGTCGATTCGGTCCGGACAGAAGAGCAGTACGTCGCGTACAAGGACGCCAGCCTTCCGATTGAGGAACGGCTCGAGGACCTGCTTGCGCGCATGTCCCTGGAGGAAAAGGTCCGCCAGATGGACCAGTACCACGGCGTTAACAACTTCGTGGACAAGAAGTTCCCGGGTTCGGGCACGGCGATGGCCCGGGACGGCAAGCTGTTGATGGCCAAGGTCGAAAGTCTGATCGGGCGCTTGGGGTTGGGGTGCATTCACGACCTGTACCCGCCGACGGCCGAGGTGACCAACCAGCTCCAGAAGTACGCCGTCGAGAAGACGCGGCTCGGGATTCCCATCCTGTTCAGCGAAGAGGCCCTGCACGGGCTGTGTTCGCCCGGTGCGACCATATTTCCCCAGGCGATCACGCTGGGCGCCGCGTGGAACCCGGAGCTGGCGAGGCGGGTCGGCAAGGCGATTGCCTCCGAAGCGCGCGCGTTTGGTATCCACGAGTCCTTTGGGCCGGTGCTCGACCTTTGCCGTGACCCCCGCTGGGGCCGGATGGAGGAGAACTACGGCGAGGACACGTGGCTGACCAGCCGTCTGGGCGTGGCGATGATCAAGGGCATGCAGGGCGAGGACCTCTCGGCCGACGACGCCATCATCGCGGAACCCAAGCATTTTTTGGGGTATGGCGCCCCTGCGGGCGGCGTGAACTGCGCCCCCTGCCAAGCCGGCGAGCGCGAGCTGCGCACCTATTACCTCCCTGTTTTCGAGGCCGCCGTGGTGGAAGGCGGGGCCATGGGCATCATGTGCGCGTACAACAGCATCGACGGGGTGCCGTGCGCGGGCTCGAAGTGGCTGTTGACGGACATCCTGCGCGGCGAATGGGGTTTTCAGGGCTTTGTGCGCAGCGATCTCGGCGCCGTGCGGCGCCTGCACACCGACCACTGCGTCGCCGGGGACGGTGAGGAAGCCATCCTGCAAGCGGTGGACGCGGGTCTCGACCTGCAATACTACGACTACGAGCGGGACTTCTTTCAGCCGACCCTGATCGACCTGGTTGAGTCGGGCCGGCTCGACGAAGCGGTGATCGACCGTGCGGTGAGCCGGATCCTTCGCGCGAAGTTCATGCTCGGCCTGTTCGAGAACCCGTATACGGACCCGGCGCTGGCCGCCCGGCGTGTCCGCTGCCGCGAGCACCTGGACGTCGCGCTGCAGTCTGCCCGCGAGGGGCTGTGCCTGATGAAGAACGACGACGGCCTGCTGCCGTTGCCCAAGGATCTGCGGCGCATCGCCGTGCTTGGACCCAGCGCGGACATCCCGCGTCTGGGCGATTACACGTCACTGGTCGACGGCTTCAGTCCCGTGACGGTGCTCGACGGGATCCGCCGGATCGTCTCGAAGAAGACCGAGGTCACCTTCACCAAAGGCGCGGACATCGTGCTGGGCGACCTCAAGCCGGTACACCGCAAGTTTCTTTCCCCGCCGGACAACAACGGGCAGGGCCTGCGGGCCGAGTACTTCGACAACCCCGACCTGGCGGGCGAGCCGGCACTCGTGCGGATCGATTCGAGCGTCAGCTTCAATTGGATCTACACGACACCGGCGGAGGGGATTGGGCCGGAGCCGTTCAGCGTGCGCTGGACCGGCCGGCTCAAGCCCGACCACACCTTCGATGGCTTCCTTGGCACGGCCAGCACGGACAGTATGCGGCTCTGGATAGACGGCGAGCTGTTTGTGGATGGCTGGGATCAGGGCAGCGCCGTCAACAGCGGCCTGAAGAAGCCCTTCCGCTTTGTGGCGGGGCACGTCTACGACGTGCGCGTCGAGTTCAAGAAAGACCACAGCGCCGCGCAGGTCGTGCTGGGCTGGAATGATCAGCTTGCGAGCATCGACGACGCCGTGGCGCTGGCCGGTGAGGCCGATGTGGCGATCGTCTGCCTGGGCGACTCGGGCGAGACCTGCGGCGAAGGCCGCGACCGCGCCTTCCTGGATCTGCCCGGCGACCAGCTTGACCTGCTCAAGGCGGTCCAGGCCACCGGCACCCCGACCGTTCTCGTGCTCCAGATTGGCCGGGCCATGACCCTGAACTGGGAGGCCGAAAACGTCCCCGCGATCCTCAACGCGTGGTTTGGCGGTGAACTCGGCGGGCAGGCCATCGCCGAGGCGCTGTTCGGCGACTACAACCCTGCGGGACGGTTGCCGGTGAGTTTCCCGAAGTGCGTCGGCCAGCTTCCTCTCTACTACAACGCGCCGGTCTTCGGGCCCCAGCAGTATACCGACATGGATCGCGATCCGCTCTTTGCGTTTGGCCATGGACTCAGCTACACGACCTTTGAATACAGCGCCCTGCGTCTGGCGCCGCCGGTCATCCGGCCGGAGGGCCGCACGACGGTTTCGGTCGACGTGACGAACACGGGCACGCGTCCAGGCGATGAAGTGGTGCAGCTCTACATCCACGACCTCATCAGCAGCGTCGTGCGGCCGGAGATGGAACTCAAGGGCTTTGCCCGCATTCACCTTGCGCCGGGCGAGACCCGGACGGTGATCTTCGAACTGGGGTTTGACCATCTGAAGCTGCTGAACCGTCAGATGGAATGGGTCGTGGAGCCCGGGGTGTTCGAGGTCATGGTGGGCGGCGCCAGCGATGCCATTGCCCTGCGGACCCCGCTCGAAGTGGCCCGCTAACGCAACGCACACGCTTTGCTGACATGCTGCTGGCAGGGCCGTGTCATGCTTGAGGCTGTTCTGTGCGGAAAACTACAGGAGTTGCGCAATGAAGACGCGTTTCTTGTCCCTCTTGGCGGTGGCGATGGTTCTGTTTGCGCTTGCTGGCAGCGCGGCCGCCCAGCCCAAGAACATCATCATCATGATCGCCGATGGCTGGGGCTCCGAACAGATTGCGGCGACCGACTACTTCACCGCCGGTGAGGCCGGGGCGCAGGTCTACCACAAGGACTTTGCGTCCATGGCCATGAGCACGTATTCGGCCGGCGGCCAGGGTTATGATCCCGAGGCGGCTGCCGCGGACTTCGCCTACCTCAAGTCCGGCGCTACCGACAGCGCCGCCGCGGCGACTGCCCTGTCGACGGGGCAGAAGACCACGGACGGCGCCATTGGCGTCGATCCCGAGGGCAACCCGCTCGAGGGGATGCTGCACCTGGCCAAGAAGGCGGGCAAGAAGACCGGCGTCGTCACGTCGGTGCAGTTCAGCCACGCGACGCCCGCGGGCTTTGTGGCCCACAGCAATTCACGCGGCGAATACGAGGGGATCGCGCGACAGATGGTTATGGAGAGTCCGGTCGATGTAATCATGGGTGCGGGCCACCCGTGGTTCGACGAGGACAGCCGTCTGGTCGCCCAGATCGACGAGAAGGGCCGCATTGTCACGACCGGGTCGTACCGGTATGTCGGGGGCGCCGACACGTGGTTGGCGCTGCTGGCCGGGACGGCCGGGGCCGACGCGAACGGCGACGGCGAGCCCAATCCCTGGACGCTCGTCCAGACCCGTCAGGAAGTGCTGGATGCGGCGGCGAACCCGCCCGATCGCCTGTTTGGTCTCATGCAGGCCGCCACGACCCTTCAGAAGAACCGGACCGGCGCGGATGCCGATATCAAGGACGACGCCCCGGGGGCGACGCCGCTCAATACGGCAGTGCCCACGCTGGGGGAGATGGCCGCGGCAGCGCTCGGCGTGCTCGCGAAGGGCCCGGACGGCTTTGCGCTCATGATCGAGGGCGGCGCGGTCGACTGGGCCAATCATGCCAACGAGGGCGGGCGCATGATCGAGGAAATGATGGACTTCAACGCGGCCGTCGAGGCGGTGGTGGCCTGGATCGAAACCCACAGCAATTGGGACGACACGCTGCTCGTCGTGACGGGTGATCACGAGACGGGGTATGTGACCGGCAGCGCGGACGACAGCGCATTCGTGCCCGTCGAGAACCGCGGCAAGGGCGTCATGCCGGGGATGGCCTATCACAGTGACGGGCACACCAACAGCCTGGTCCCCCTGTTTGTGAAGGGCAGCGGCGCCGATCGCTTTGTCGCCAAGGCGGTGAACGAAGACCCGCGCCGCGGCGCCTATCTCGACAACACCGACGTCGGTCAGATCCTCTGCGATCTCGTCGGCGCGAACTGATTCTCAGGGCGGGCGGCGGCTATCCGGGCCGCCGCTCGCCTTCGCTTACCGCAACGAGCAAGGGCCGGTCTTGGATGGTGATCCGGCGGCCGTCACGTTGCACAATCGCCCCCTCGCGCGTCAGGCGCGACAGGGTCCGGCTCAAGGTCTCGGGCGTGGTGCCCAGTATCCCCGCCAACTGATTCTTGCTGATATCCAGCTCGACGTTGTCCGTATTGGCCTGTTTCTGCGACAGATACAGCAGGTAGGCCGCCAGGCGTGCCGGGGCTTCCTTGAGGCTCAAGGTCTCGATCATCGACGCGAAGCGCATCAGGCGGCGGGCCATCAACCCGAGCAGGTCCATCGCGACCTCGGGGTGCGCGCGAATGACCGCCAGAAAGCTCTCGCGGGGCAGATGGACCAGCGTGCTGGCCTCGATGGCCACGGCATGGGCTGGAAAGGCCCCGCCCGAAAACACCGCTGCCTCGCCCACCGCCTGGCCCGCATCGAAGATGTGGAGCGTCTGTTCCCGGCCGTCCGGCGCGGCCTTGTAGACCCGCACCCGGCCCTCGGCCACCACGAAAAAGCCCGTGGCGGGGTCGCCCTCGGAGAAAATGATTCCGCCTGGCTCGACGCGGCGCTGTTCGGCCTTGGCGGCGAGATCGTTGACCACGGGTGCGGCCAAACCGGCAAACAGAGGCGTCTTGGCAAGGGTCTCGGCCGCTGATTCCACTTTCCATTCCTTAATTGATGCAGATCAAGGCGCGGGATGGCTGATTCGGGCAGAGTATAGCACAGCGAAGCCGCCCGCGCGGCTCCACGGAAGGTTCTTCAGAGGAGGTCACCATGAACGCGACGCGCAAGATTATCGAGATTAACGAAGCCCTGTGCAACGGGTGCGGCCAGTGCGTGCCGTCCTGCGCCGAGGGCGCGATTCAGATCGTCAACGGGAAGGCCAAGCTTGTGGCGGATCGCTATTGCGACGGACTGGGCGCGTGCCTGGGGCATTGTCCGACGGGGGCGCTCCAGGTGGTGGAGCGCGAAGCCGCCGCCTTTGACGAGGAAGCCGTAGCGGCGCACCTTGCGGCGCAGCGTCCAGTGCACGCGGGATGTCCCGGTGCGCGGATGCAGCAGTTCGCCGGGCCGTCACGTCCGCACGCGCACGCTTACGCCGGATCCGAAGCATCGCCTTCGGAGTTGACGCACTGGCCCGTTCAGATCGGGCTGGTGCCGCCGCATGCGCCGTTTCTGGAGGCCGCTGACCTGCTGGTGGCGGCGGACTGCGTGCCAGTGGCGTATCCGGACTTCCACCGCGAGCTGCTGCAAGGCCGCAAGGTGATGATCGGATGCCCGAAGTTCGATGACCTGCAGAGCTATCTTTTGAAATTCGCCGAGATCTTTGGCAAGGTAGAGGTGCGCAGTGTGACCGTGGCGGTCATGCAGGTGCCCTGTTGCCAGAGTCTGCCCGTCGTGGTGCAGAAGGCCCTGGAGATGGCAGGCAAGAGCGTTCCCGTCGAGAAAGTGGTGATCAGCCTGGAAGGAGAGATCATGCAGCGGAAAGCCCTGGTGGCATGAGCCGGTCCGGCAAATCGGAGCGGGGCGTGGCGCTGGTCGCGGCGGCGATAGCCATGGGGCTGGCCGTCGGGGTCCTGGCGGGTATCGGATCCTATACCTTCATCTACGCCAAAGGGGCCTCGTACATGACCAACGACCCGGCGGCCTGCGCCAATTGCCACGTCATGGACGGCCATTACGCCGCCTGGATGAAGGGGAGTCACCGCAACGTGGCCACCTGCAACGATTGCCATACGCCGCACAATTTCTTCGGCAAGTACCTGACCAAAGGCATCAACGGATACTACCACTCGCTGGCCTTCACGACGGGCAATTTTCATGAGCCCATCCAGATCACCCCGCGCAATGAGCGCGTGACCGAGGGGGCCTGCCGGGCGTGCCACCAGCCTGTGGTGGAAGCGATAGAATTCGGCACGCACTATGAGGGCGGGATGTCCTGCATCCGCTGCCACGATAGCGTGGGCCACGCGAACTAAACGAAACACGTGTCAGACCAGGAGGGACATGACGTGGCGCCAGGAAAGAAGAACCGTTCGGGGAGACACTGGGCAGGGTATGCCTTCGCGGCGACGATCGTCGCGGCGCTGGTAGCCTTTGGCGTGACCGCGCTGCTCGTGAACATCTTCGAGCGTAAGCAGGAAGCGCGCAACCCGTTCTTCCGGGTGGTCGAGCTGGATGACGAGACCACCGACCCGGCGGTCTGGGGGAAGAACTTCCCGCTGCAATATGACTCGTACAGCCGCACGGTGGACATGAAGCGCACGCGCTTCGGCGGCAGCGAGTCGATGCCGCGCACGCCCACCAGCGATGACCCGCGCACCGTGGTCACGCAATCCAAGCTCGAAGAGGATCCGCGGCTCAAGACCATGTGGGCGGGCTACGCCTTCGCGCTGGATTTCCGCGAGGAGCGCGGGCACGCGTACATGCTCGAGGACCAGTTGTTCACGGGACGGCATGCGAAACCGCAGCCCGGGGCCTGTCTGCACTGTCACGCCTCGGTGTATGTGCCGTACATGAAGGCAGGCGACGGCGATCTGATCAAGGGATTCGAGAAGCTGAACCCGTTGCCGTATGAAGAGGCCCGGCAGCACGTTGACCATCCGATCGCGTGCATCGACTGCCACGATCCCGACACGATGCAGCTTCGCGTGACGCGTCCCGGGTTCATCGAAGGCATCCGTGCCGTCAAGGCGGCCCAGGGCATCGACAACTACGACGTCAACACGATGGCCACCCGCCAGGAGATGCGGTCCTTTGTGTGCGGGCAGTGCCATGTCGAGTACTACTTCAAGGGCGATGAGAAGCGGCTGACCTATCCGTGGATGAACGGCCTCAAGGCCGACCAGATTCTGTCCTATTACGAACAGACCGGTTTCGCGGACTGGACGCATGCCGATACCGGCGCGCCGATGCTCAAGGCGCAGCACCCCGAGTTCGAGATGTGGAACCAGGGCATTCACGCCCGTGCCGGGGTGGCGTGCGCGGACTGTCACATGCCCTACAAGCGCGTCGGCGCCATGAAGATCAGCGATCACCATGTGCGCAGTCCGCTGCTCAACATCGCCAACGCCTGTCAGACGTGCCACAACGTCCCCGAGGCCGAGCTGAAGGCCCGGGCCGAAGGGATCCAGGCGCGCACGATGTCCATGCGCGATCATTCGATGGACGCCATGGTTGGACTCGTGACCTCGATTACCGAGGCCCAGGCCGCCGGCGCCCCCGAGGAGCGCCTCGCGGCCGCGCGGTCGCACCAGCGCCGGGGAACCTTCCTGCTGGACTTCGTCGAGGCCGAGAACTCGATGGGCTTCCATGCCCCGCAGGAGTCCGCCCGGATTCTGTTTCAGTCCCTCGAGGAGTTCCGCCTGGGGCAGATGGCGCTGGCGGGTCAGACGCCGGTCAAGTCTGGCGAAGGCTGGAGCGACGACCAGTTGTACGAGCTGATCCCCTCGTGGGTGGAATTGGCCTCGGAGGGCAGGAGGCAGTAGCGCCAACGCATGCAGTCCTTTGAGAACATCGCGGCGTATTACGAGATACTGACCAATGCGGCGGCCCGTCTCGAACGAGAGGGGCCGCTGTTGTCTGAATGCCTCGCGCAGGCCCCGGGCCGCCGCGTGCTCGACCTGGCCTGCGGCACCGGGCTGCACGCGCATTTTTTCGCCGAACAGGGCGCGCTGGTCACCGCACTGGATGCCAGCGAGGCCATGATCCGCCACGCGCGGGCGCTGCGGCCGCATCCCGCCATCACCTACGGCGTCGGCGATATGCGCGCGGTTGTTTGCGGTCCGTGGGACCTGGCCGTGTGTCTCGGGAACTCCCTCGCGCTGCTGCCGTCCGGGGAAGACCTCGACGCCGTGTTTGCACGGGTTGCGGCAGCGCTCGCACCCGGGGGGCGTTTCCTGGTCCAGCTGGTCAACACCGCCGCGCCGGGCGCGCAGGCGCCGCGCCACCGGGTCGAGCGAAAGGACCTCGACGACGGCTGGCTGGTGGCCGTCAAGAGCCTCGTGCCGCACGCCGGCCGCACGTTGCTCTCGCTCGCGTTCTTCGCCGGGGACCAGTCCGGCGTGCGCCAGACGGCCACGGACACGGCCGTGCTGAGCCATTGGTCGCCCGGAGACCTGGACCGGTCTGCGGCATCGGCGGGTATGCATTGCGGCGGCGTGTGGGGAGATTTCGACCGGACCCCGTTTGACGGGGTGCAGAGCACGGATTTTATCGCAGTATTCCACAAATAAATCTATTCGCAGCTTTCCTTTTTTAGAGACAGATGGTACACTGCAGACCAACGAGGTGGGGGAATCCCTGACCCAGGGGCCGCCCACGCAAGGACTGCGTCATGATCAGTACGATGGGCCGCCTGGTGGCCCTATTAGCGCTCGGTTTGCCCGTCTTCGCCCAGCAACCCTGGGTGGTCCATCCGTTCCAGCCGCCCGATGGCCTTCCCTTCGAAGACGTACGCGATATCACGGAGACCGCCGACGGGAGCCTCTGGTTCACGAGCTGGGGGGGCGGGGTGGCCCGCCTCCGCGGGACCGACTGGCGGGTGTTCACGTCGGAAGACGGCTTGGTCCACGACTATGTCCGGTCCCTGGCGCCCGCTGGCGACGGTGGGGTATGGGTCGCCACCGAGCTGGGGGCGAGTCATATCGGCCGCGATCGCATCGTGACCTACGACTCCCGCACTCTGCCTTTCCGGGACACAAATACTCAGTGCGTCGTGCGGCTGGCCAATGGGCACGTGTGGTTTGGCGTGGACGGCGGCGGGATATTCGCCTGTGACGACAGCGGCACAGACACGGATTTGCCGGTCGAGGTCGCGTACACGGATGAGGCGGGGCGGCGCTGGTATGAGGTCCTGCCTTCGGGAACCGGGGAGCGCGAATCCGTCTGGGACGTGATGGAGGCTCGCGACGGTGCCATCTGGGTGGCAACGGAGCGCACGGGACTGTGGGTGTTGCGCGATGGCGCGTGGTCGCACATCCCGCAGGAAGTGCTGCCGTGTTTCCGGACCCGCAGTCTGGCGCAGGACGAGAGCGGCCGGATATGGGTGGCCGGGAGCGGCGCGGACGCCCGCCTCGAGGACGGTATGTGGCAGGCCACCGTATTTGACAAGGATTTCCTGTGCATCGCGGCGGGTCCTGGCGGCGATGTGATTGGCGGCACCCCGTGGGGGCTCCAGCACTGGGATGGCGCCCAGTGGTTGCCGGTGCAGGCCCCGCAGACCGTCGGGACGCCCCTGATTCGCGTGGTGCGGTTTCTTTCGGACGGCCAGGCCTGGGTGGGAACCAAGGAAGGCATTGTCCGTCTTCAGCGGCCCACGTGGCAGTGGGTCAGCCACAGCGGCCCGGGGCTGACCGACGGTCACGCCTTCTATGCCGATCCCGAGGTGGCGCCGCTCGCCGTCAACAGCTTGAATCAGGTGGTGCAGTACCGGGACGGCCATTGGCAATCCCTCATTCAGCTTCCGGGCCTCCCGTCGGCGTTCCAGAGCATGTCACGCCCCAAGGACGGCGTGTTCCATGTGATCGACGGCGATCACGTCCATGTATGCGACCTGACCGCCGAGGCGGTGCGCGATACCATCCTCTTGCCGGACATGCGGCCTCTCGGCGTGTTGCAGACCCGCACTGGCGAGCTGTTTGTGTACGGCACACGGGGCGCGTTCCGTCGCGAGGGCAGTGAGTGGGTGCGGTACCCCGTCTCGCGGCCCGAGGAGGAGGTCCGTTCGCTGTTCGAGACGGCCGCGGGCGATATCCTGGCATGCCATCCCAGTGTTGTGGAGCTGTGGCGGGACGGCGAGGTGGCGCTGCAACTGGGTCCGAACGAAGTACCGGTATTCCACGGCCTGGCCGGGGCTGTCGAGCGCAGCACCGGCGAATACTGGATGGGGACGCGGGGCCTGTTCATCTACAACCCCGAGTCGGCGGCCATCGTCACGACCCGTCAGGGGCTGGTGAGCGACCGTCTCGTGGGGTTCTATGAGAGTGTTGACGGGACCATGTGGGTTGGGTCGGAACATAAGGGGGTCAGCTCGTACCGGGATGACCGGTGGGTGAGCTTTTCGCACGCGGACGGCCTGCCGAACGACCGGATCGTGGCCATAGGCGAGTACCCCGCGGGGACCATGTGGATCGCCACGCGTTTCTACGGCCTGTACCGCTACTATCCGGCGGGCGGCGCGCCGGACACCCAGATCACGGCCGGTCCCGAGACAATCGACCACAACGGCACGGGCGTGTTCTCGTTCAGAGGCTATGATGCGTGGAATACCACCCAGGAAAAGGATCTCGAGTATTCGTGGCGGATCGTCTCGCTCGATGACGGGGATCCCGCCGTGGACTGGCGACCCTTCAGTCCCGTGCATACGGTGGCGACGCCGCCCCTTTCGCCGGGACGGTATGTCTTCGAGGTCCGTGCCGCGGACAAGGACCGCGATGTTGACGCGACCCCGGCGCGTGTCGAGCTGGCGGTGCTGTCGCCGCTGTATGCCCGGCCCGAGTTCTATGTCCCGGTGGCAGCCCTGCTTGGGCTGGCGTTGGCGCTGGGCTACGGCATCTTTGGAAAGGCGCGGGCGCTGCGCGAATCGGAGAAGAGCTACCGCTCGATCGTCAATGGTGTGAGCGACGCCATCGTGGTGCGTGACCTGGGGACGGGCGCCATTGTGGACGCCAACGAACAGTTGACCGAACTCTTCGGGCTGCGCCGCTGCGATATTGTCCAGCCCGCGGGCGGCGGCCAGCCGGGCGGCGTGCCGTACGTGGACCGGCGTGCCTATGCGGACGTGCTCGAACGGGCGCGGACGAAACCGCAGATGACCGAGCTGTTCGCGTTGCGGCGCGACGGCACTTCCTTCCTCACCGAGGTCACCCTCCAGCGCGTGGCCATCGGCGGCCGGGACTGTCTGCTCGAGACGGTCCGCGATGTCAGCGAGCGTCAGGCGACGGAGGAGAAGATGCGGCGCCTGGCCATGGCGGTCGAGCAGGCCGGCGAGCTGATCCTCATCACCGACGTCGAGGGCGTCATCCAGTACGTCAATCCCGCCTTTGAGCGGTGCACCGGGTATACCCGCGACGAGGCGATTGGCCAGACGCCCCGCATCCTGAAGAGCGGGCGGCATCCCGCGGCGTTCTACGATCGCATGTGGCACATCATCTCGCAGGGCCGGGTGTGGACCGGGCGCAGCACGAACAAGAAGAAGGACGGCACCCTTTACGAGCAGGAGAGCACAATCTCGCCGGTGCGCGATCGCGACGACGGGCACATTATCAACTATGTGGCGGTGGCGCGCGACGTGACGCGCGAGGTGCGCATGGAGGCCCGGCTGCGCCAGAGCCAGAAGCTCGAGGCCATCGGCACCTTGGCGGGGGGTATCGCGCACGACTTCAACAACATTCTTTCGCCCATACTTGGTTTCAGCGAACTGGTGCGGGACCAAATGCCTGCCGAAAGCGAGATGCGGGACAACGTGGACGAAGTCATCCGGGCGGCAAGCCGCGCCAAGGACCTGGTGCACCAGATTCTCACCTTCAGCCGGCAGGCCGAGGCCGAACAGACGCCCGTGCGAATGGGCGCGGTGGTTCGCGAGGCACTACGCCTGCTGCGGGCCACGATACCGCCCACCATCGAGATTTCCGGGCACATCGACGATGAGACCGGCATCGTGCTGGCCGATTCAACGCTTCTGCACCAGGTGGTGATGAACCTGTGTACCAATGCCTATCACGCCATGGAGGTGTCCGGTGGCCAGCTCGAGGTATCGCTGACCGCGGAGCAGATCCCGGCGGACCTGGCGGCGGGCCATCCGCGCCTCAAGACCGGCGCGACCTACGCGTGTCTCTCGGTGCGTGATACGGGCCACGGCATGGACGCCGCCACGCTCGAGCGCATCTTCGACCCGTTCTTCACGACCAAGGAGATGGGCAAGGGGACCGGACTCGGGTTGGCGACGGTTCATGGGATCGTCATGAACCTCGGCGGCGACATTGTGGTGCGCAGCGAGGTGGGGAAGGGAACGACCTTCCAGGTCTACATTCCCCAGGCGCAGGAAAGCGCCGTTGCCGGCAAGGCGGTGGCCGATGAGGTGCCGCGCGGTCGCGGTGAACGGCTGCTGCTGGTGGACGACGAGCAGGCCATTCTCGAGTTTTCGCGCCAGATGCTGACCCGTCTCGGATATCAGGTTACGGCGATGTCCAGCAGCAAGAGCGCGCTGGCGGCCTTCTGCGAGTGCCCCGGGAATTTCGACCTCATCATCACCGACCATGCCATGCCCGACATGACCGGCGCGCAGTTGGCGGCGGAGGTGACGGCACGACATCCGGGGACGCCTGTGGTGCTGATCACGGGCTTCAGCGAATTCGTCGATGCCGACAGCGCGGCCCAGTGGGGGTTTGCCGCGTTCGTGCAGAAGCCGTTTACCCGGGCGACCATGGCCAAGGTGCTGCGGTCCATCCTTGAGCCCGCTCAGCCGGGGATCAGGTGACGCTGTTCGCGAGTTCCGTGTACGACGCGAGAAGGAGGGCCTGAACCTGCGGCCAGTCGGGGTTGGGGGCGCCGGTATCCCGGAGATGGGCGGCCTGTGCGCGTAACAGGCCCGCACGTTCCATCCCCGGCGTTCGTTTGCTGTAGAGGATAGCGTAGAGGCGCGTGATCTCCTCGCCCACCTGCTCGGGTGACCGTGTCTTGGGGTCGCGCCGGGCCACCCACCACGCCAGCTCCGCCCGGGCAGCCTCCTCGGGATCAAAATTCAGCCCCGAGGCCTTCTTGATCCGCCGGTAGGCGCTGACGAGATGCGGCAGGACCGCCTCGTTGGCGGGAGCGTTCCGGTCGATGAACACGATGGCTGCCGTGGCGAGATCCCGGGTGATGAAGGCCGCCTGCCAAGTGGACAGGCCGAACTGCCGGCGCTGCACGGCAAACAGCTCACGCGCCAGCCGGCGCGGGTTCTGGCCGCAATAGGCCTTCCACATCTCGGTCTCGGCTTCGGCAATGGCCGCGGCCTCGTAGTGGGGCCGCTGCACAAAGGACAGGTAGCTCGCAATCAGCCCGATCAGGACGGCAACAGCGGCCGCCACGAGGATGGTTCTGCGCACGCGTATCCCCCCTCTCCCCAGTTGCTCCACACACCGACTGTATCACGCCCCGATCCCGCTCCGCCAGTCCCGTCCGGCCCCCGAATTTCTGGTCAAATCCTCCCCTCGCGCTAACAGACGGCTAACAATCGCCCTCTACAATCCTGTCGTAACCAAGGCGCGTGGGGACAGGCCGGCGCCGGGTCTTTCGGGTCAGCCGGGGGAGGAATGCGGTGAAGGTTTTGAAAAGGAACTGGCGAGTAATGCTCGGTGCGATGGCCGTCCTGGCGACGGCTGCGGTGACGGCGCATGCGCAGGATGCGCCGCTTACGGAGCGGGAAAAAGCGCTTCTGATGACCATCGAATCCCTCCAGGAGCGGCTGGCGCGTCTTGAGGAGCGCATGGATCGCGTTGCCGCGCCGGACGTCGAGGAACGTCTCACGGAGGTCGAGAAGGCCGTCGAGAACAGGGCCGAGGCCGACGCGAAGGATTTCCGGGTCTTCTGGAAAGACAGCCTGCGCTTCGAGACCCATGACGGCAGCGTCAAGCTGCGCATCGGCGGCCGCACGCACAACGACTGGGTGTGGTACAGCCAGGACAAGGACCTCGAATGGGTGGGCACGCCGGACAAACCGGTGTTTGTGGATCTCGAGGACGGCGTGCGGTTCCGCCGCGCCCGCATCTACATCAGCGGGGAGGTTGGCGAGAACGTCGAGTACAAGGCGCAGTATGACTTCGCCGACGGCGACGCGGATTTCCGGGACGTCTACGTGGGGCTGCTGAATGTGCCGTACATCGGCGGGATCCGCGCCGGGCAGTTCAAGGAGCCCTTCAGCCTCGAGGAACTCATCAGCTCGAATGACATCACCTTCATGGAGCGCGGGCTGCCGAGTGTGTTTGTGCCAAGCCGCCAGACGGGCGTCATGGTTCACGGGACGGCCCTCGAAACACGGATGACCTATGCGGCGGGCGTGTTCAAGAACGTCAACGACTACGGAAACGGGTTTGACGACGGGGGCTATGCCTACACGGCGCGCGTCACGGGGCTGCCCTGGTACGAAGAGAAGGGACGGCAGCTCATCCATCTCGGCGCGGCGTACACCGTGCGCAATCCCGACGGCACGATCCGCTACCGGCAGCGCCCGGAGGTGTACACGGACACCCGTTTTCTGGATACCGGCGACATGTGGGCCGATGACGTGCAGTCGCTGGGCCTCGAGGCCGCCGGGGTATACGGACCCCTGTCACTGCAGGCCGAGTACATCCGTAGCGACGTCGACAGCCCGCTGGTGGGCGACCGGAGTTTCGACGGCTGGTATGCGTACGTGAGTTACTTCCTGACGGGTGAACACCGTGCCTACAAGCCCGAAGAGGGCGTATTCACGAGCGTGAAGCCCAACAGGAACTTCGGATTTGGCGAGAGGGGCGGCCCGGGCGCCTGGGAATTGGCGCTGCGGTATTCGACCCTGGATCTGAACGATGGCAATTTCCTGCGCGGCGGCGAGGAGGAGAATATCACCGCAGCCGTGAACTGGTACCTGAACGCCAACACGAAAGTGAAGTTCGAGTATGTCCGCGCGGACATCGACCATGACCTGTACAGCGGTGACCTGGACGTGTTCCACACGCGGTTCCAGTTTGCTTTCTAGCCTGAAACCCATCGAACGCGAAGGAGTGACTGTGATGAAACACATCGGACTCATCTCACGGGACAGCGAGCGTCCTGCAACGGCCGACAGCCTTCTTGCCAAGGCGGCCTTGATCCACAACATCCAGGAGGCCATCACGGCCGTGTCGATGGCGCTGGATCTGACGGACAAGAATTAGTCCGCGTCCAGGGGCGTTGCCCGGTGTGGCGCCCCGGATTCGCTCTGAATGCCAACGCAACTCTGGGAGAGAATACAATGCTCAGTATCGTGAAACGTGGAGGCCTCGTGGCCGTGCTTGCGCTGGCCGCGGCAGTGCCCGCGAGCGCGGTGGACGTAGACCCGGCCCTTCCCGTCTACGAGAAGGCCGAGGGAATCGGCGGCAACCTGAACAGTGTGGGTTCGGACACGCTGAACAACCTGATGGCCCTGTGGGCCGAGGGGTTCCGGCAGAAGTACCCGAACGTGAACATCCAGATCGAGGGCAAGGGCTCGAGCACGGCCCCGCCCGCACTGATTTCGGGCACCGCCCAGCTCGGGCCGATGTCCCGCAAGATGAAGTCGAGCGAGATCGACGAGTTCGAGACCAAGTACGGCTTCAAGCCGACCGAGATCGGCGTCGCGCTCGATTCGCTCGCGGTCTACGTGAACAAGGACAACCCGATCGAGAGTCTGTCGTTCCCCGAGATCGACGCGATCTTCTCGAAGACGCGCACACTCGGATATCCGTCGTCCATCGAGACGTGGGGCCAGCTGGGTCTGTCCGGTCAGTGGGAGAACATGCCCATCAGCACCTACGGCCGCAACTCGGCCTCCGGCACCTACGCTTACTTCAAGGAGCACGCGCTGGGCAAGGGCGATTTCAAGGATACCGTCAAGGAACAGCCGGGCTCGGCCAGTGTGGTCATGGGCCTGACCGAGGACCTGGGCGGCATCGGATATTCCGGGATCGGCTACAAGACCTCGGGCGTCAAGTTCTTGGCGTTGACCGAGGAGCGTGACGGCGAGGCCTACGAGCCGACCTACGAGAACGTCGTTTCGGGCAAGTACCCGCTTGGGCGCATGCTCTACATTTACGTCGCGAAGTCGCCGAACCAGCCGATGGACGCGCTCACGCGCGAGTTCCTCACGTTCGTGTTGAGCCAGGAAGGACAGGAGGTCGTGGTCAAGGACGGCTACCTGCCACTTCCGGCTGCGGTGGCGGCGAAACAAGTCGCTGCAATAGAATAACGGGCTGGTTGAAACTGGAGGGAGTCCCGCGAAGGCCTCGCGGGACTTCGCTCCGTGCCGACCAGCGCAGACATGAGGAACCACGAGACCGCCATTGATGGATAACGCACGCTTCCGGAGACGCGCCAAGCGCCACGACCGTATCGCCGTCTGGGTGATAACCGGGGGCGGTATCGCCGTGATCGCGGCAGTCGTGCTCATTCTGCTGCTGATTGTGAGGGTGGCGGTGCCGCTGTTTGCGGGCACCGGTACCAGCGATCGCGGCGGCGTGCCGGGCGCCGCGGCGCCAAAACGGCCTGTTGCCGTTGGAATCGACGAGTACCTCGAGAGTGCGTTTGTCATTCGCGAAGACGGTACCGTCGTGTTTTCGGCTCTTGACCATCCCGGCGCGTCCGAAACCCTTTCGTTCCCCGCGCCGTCCGCCGCGAGCGGCGCTATCCAGTCGATACAAGTGTACGGTGTGCATACCTACAGCGCGACCTGGCAAGATGGCGCCACGTCGCTGGTGAGAGTCACGTTTCCCCTCTCGTATGATGCCGACGGGCAGCGCGTGCTGGGCCGCAGGGTGGAGGTGCTCGGGATCCTGCCGCCCACCGATGGGGCCGTGCGTTCGTCCACGGCCCGCATGACGGCGGATGGAGGCACGGTCCGTGCCAGCCTGAGCGAGGCAGATGAGCTCACGGTGACGTGGCAGGTTTCCGAGGAGGACCTCTTTGGAAACGTGACGACGTCCGTCGAGTCTACGGTGATCGCGGATCCGCTTCCGGGGCCGGTCACCGCCCTCACCCTGGACGCGGACGGCGAGGCCCTCTATGCGGGAACGGCCAACGGTTATCTCCTGCGGTGGAACCTGAAACAGGCCGGCCGCGCCGAACTGCTGGACAGCTTTCCTGCGTACGCGGACCAGCGCGCCATCACCGAGTTGGCGATGGTGTTCGGCGATATATCGGTCGCGGTGGGCGACGCCGCGGGCGGCCTTTCGACCTGGTTTCCCGTGCGCGCCTATCCCGGTACCGAGAAAAAGCAGCTTCAACTCGTCCACACGCTTCATCCGCATCCCGGCGCCGTTCTGCACGTTGTGCCGTCGCTCCGGACCAAGTCCATCCTGAGCCTTGGCGCATCGGGCACCTTGCACTTGGACCACGCGACGAGCGAGCGCCACCTGGCGGGGCTGACAGTCGACGGCGACACCATCGCGGTCGCCCTTTCTCCGCGGGCCAACGGCATCGCGGCACTCGGCGCCGATGGACGCGTGCAGGTGTGGCGGGTGGACAGCCCGCACCCCGAGGTGAGCTGGCAAACGCTGTTCGGGAAGGTTCACTACGAGAACTACGACGCCCCGGCGTTCGTTTGGCAGTCCTCGGCAGCTACGGACGATTTCGAGCCCAAGCTCAGCCTGGTGCCGCTCATCTTTGGCAGTTTCAAGGGGACCTTCTACGCCATGCTGTACGCGCTGCCGCTGGCGCTCTTCGCGGCAGTGTACACCAGCCAGTTCGCGAGCGCGGCGGTGCGCTCGGTGGTGAAGCCGGTGGTCGAGATCATGGCGGCGATCCCTTCCGTGGTGATCGGCTTTCTCGCGGCACTGTGGCTGGCCCCCATCGTCCAGAGTTACGTCGTGGCCTTTCTCATCAGCGTCGTGACCTTCCCCACGCTGTTGCTTCTTTTTGTGTTTGTGTGGCAGCCGTTCCGGCAGAGCCGCGTGGGAAAACGCGTCGAGCGCGGTTACGAATTCCTGGCGCTCGTGCCGCTGGTACTGGCGGCGGGAGCACTCACCTACTATGTCGGCGGCTATATCGAACAGGCCCTGTTTGACGGCAACTTCCAGCAGTGGCTTTTCTCGTCGTCTGGGCACCGCTACGACCAGCGCAATTGCATCGTGATTGCGTTCGCGCTCGGGTTTGCGGTGATCCCCATCATCTTCACCATCGCCGAGGACGCGCTGACCAGTGTTCCGTATGCGCTCAAGGCCGCCTCCATGGCCCTCGGGGCCACGCGCTGGCAGACCGTCTGGCGCGTCGTGCTGCCCTCCGCCAGTCCGGGCATCTTCGCGGGGACCATGATCGGCTTTGGCCGCGCAGTCGGCGAGACCATGATCGTGCTCATGGCGACCGGCAACACGCCCATCATGGATGTGAGCATCTTCAACGGCATGCGGACGCTGTCCGCGAACATCGCGGTGGAAATCCCCGAGGCGCCCGTCGACGGCACGCTGTACCGGGTGTTGTTCCTGTCGGCGATCATCCTGTTCCTGCTGACCTCGATTGCCAACACGGCGGCCGAACTGGTCCGGCAGCGGCTGAGGAAGAAATATGGCCAGTTCTGACGTCAAGACAGGCCGCCGCGGATTCTGGGCCGACGGCGAGCCATTTGTCTGGGGAACGGCGGGCGCGCTGGCGCTCACGCTCATGAGCTGCGCCGTGCTCGTCGGCGTGGTCATGGTGAACGGGCTGGGCGTCATGTGGCCGTCCGATGTGGCCCTGGTGGATCTGGCCGACGGGCCGCCGGTGCTGGGCGAGATCGTCAATGTGGATCACGAGACCGCCGAGACCCCGGCACGGCTTCAGCTCAAGATTGGCAACCGCGATTTCTATGGCCTCGACTTTCGCTGGATCAACCGGGCCGGTGTGCGCGCCATTTCCTATCCCGCCGACGCGCTGGTGCTCGAACGGCGCGAATACGGCCACTTCTACGGGTTTTTGGAGTCGGTCGAGTCTGGGCGCGTGTCCGTGCCGAAGGGGCTGCCGCTGCATGAACAGTTCGATGCGGCCCGCGCGGCCGTGGGCGCCCGGGAGCGGGAACTGGATGGGTTGCGCGACGAGCTGAGCGATCGGAACGCCGCCGCGGAACGGATCCAGCGGCGGTTGCAGAAGCTGCGCTACCGGGGTGCGGCCGAGGACCATCCCGAGGTGGCGGCCCTGACGCGGCGGCAGGCGGAACTCAGCGCGGCGTTTGAAGGGGTGGTTGCCCAGCTGGACCGGCAGGTCGCCGAACTCGAGGAAACAGCGGCGGTGGTGGCGGACGCGGCTGGCCGCACCAAGGCCATACCGCTGCGCGCGATCGTCCGGGCGTACCGGCCGAACGCCATGGGGTTCGGGGCGAAGGCCGCGTACTATGTGTCGCGGCTGCGCGAACTGGTGCTCGACGAGCCGCGCGAGTCCAACACCGAAGGCGGCCTGTTTCCGGCCATTTTCGGCACGGTGATGCTGGTATTCCTCATGAGCGTGCTGTCCTTTCCGCTGGGGGTGCTCGCCGGGATATACCTCCGCGAATACGCCAAGAGCGGTCCCCTGGTGCGGCTGGTCTACATCGCGGTCAACAACCTCGCGGGCATTCCGTCGATCGTCTACGGCATCTTTGGGCTTGGTTTCTTTGTGTACGGCGTGGGCGGCATGATTGATCAGTTCTTCTTCCCGGAGCGTCTCCCGACGCCCACCTTCGGGACCGGGGGCGTGCTGTGGGCGAGCCTGACCTTGGGCTTCCTGACGGTGCCCGTGGTCATCGTGGCGACGGATGAGGCGCTTGGCTCGGTGCCGAAGGGCATTCGCGAGGGCTCGTACGCGCTGGGCGCCACGCGGTTGCAGACGCTGGTGCGGACGGTGCTGCCCATGGCGTCGCCGGGCATCATGACGGGGTTTATCCTCGCGATGGCGCGCGCGGCGGGCGAGGTCGCGCCATTGATGATCACCGGCGTGGTGAAGCTGGCCCCCTCGTTGCCCCTCGACGGCGAGTTTCCCTATGTGCACCTCGAGCGGAAGTTCATGCACCTGGGCTTTCATATCTACGACATCGGCTTCCAGTCGCCGAACGTCGAGGCGGCCAAGCCGATGGTGTTTGTCACGACCCTGCTGCTGGTGTTGATTGTGCTGGCCATGAGCAGTGTGGCCATCTATCTGCGCAACCAGATGCGAAAACGCTACACCGTGCGGTCGCTCTGATATCTGAGGAGGTGGAGAAGACAGTGATGGCGTTTCAGCAACACACGGCCCCCCCGAAGACCCTCATCGAAGTCCGACGCCTGAATTTCTACTATGGCGCGGCCCAGGCGCTTTTTGACGTCACGATGGATATTCCGTCACGCCAGGTGACGGCCCTGATCGGTCCGTCGGGCTGCGGAAAGTCGACCTACCTGCGGTGCTTCAACCGGATGAACGACCTGGTGGACGGCGCGCGTGTGGAGGGGAGTATTATCCTCGAAGGCAGGGAGTTGACCGATCCCCATCTGGACGTTACCGAACTGCGGCGGCAGGTCGGCATGGTCTTTCAGCGGAGCAATCCGTTTCCGAAGTCGATCTTCGAGAACGTCGTGTACGGGCTGCGGGTGGCCGGGGTCTCCGACCGGGGGCTCCTGCAGGAGACTGCACAGGAAAGCCTCAAACGGGCCGGATTGTGGGGCGAGGTGAAGGACCGGCTGAACGACACGGCGCTGGGCCTCTCGGGCGGCCAGCAGCAGCGCCTGTGCATCGCCCGGGCGATCGCGGTCAATCCCGAGGTGGTGCTGATGGACGAGCCCTGCTCGGCCCTGGATCCGCGCTCGACGGCCCACATCGAAGACCTGATTGTCGAACTGCGCGAGAACTACACCATCGTCATCGTTACGCACAACATGCACCAGGCGGCCCGGGTATCTGACCACACGGCCTTTTTCTACGAGGGCCGGCTGGTCGAGTTCGGGCCGACGAACCAACTCTTCACCAAGCCCGCCAAAAAGGAGACCGAAGACTACATCACCGGCCGCTTCGGCTGATCGGCCGTCCAGACACAAGAAGGCCCCGCCCGGTGTGGGCGGGGCGCGGTATGTTCGCCGGCGCGATGGATCAGAAGGACGGAGGTTCCACCGTGACCTTGTAGGTGACCCGGCGGTAGGCCTCCGCCATGTCGCCCGAGCCGCCGCGCGCCTCGCACACCACGGTATGGGTGCCCGGTGTGGCAAAGGTGTGCTGGAGTTGGCCGTCCGAGCCGACGGCCTGTCCGTCAAGGGTCCAGGTGTAGGCGCCGTAGCCCGACGGGCCGTGGAAGGTGATCGCGCGGTTGACCGTGGCGGTGGTCGGCACGCTGGGCAGCGGGATGACCCGCGTGGCCGCGGTGTCCGATGCCACGATCGCGCCCCCCACCTCCTTGACGTAGGTCAGGATGACGTCGCCGGTCTGTTTGGGCGTGTACACGAGGCGGTTCGCGCCGATCCCGCGCGCGACTTCCTCGTCGTTGACGGTCCAGACATGCATCGCCTCCGGGCTTTCAGGCGCATTCACGATGATGCTCTGACCCTCGTAGTAGACCGGCGGCAACTCGATGTCAATTGTCTCGATGCGGCTGCGCTGGGCCAAGCCCAGACGTTCCTCGAGTTCCGCGACCGGGATGCCCAGCGCGGCGGCTCGTTCCGCGAGGCTCTCGGCGATATGGGCCAGCGGCGCATAGGCGACCACGGTAGCCGTGCCCATGTCGGTGTGGATTACGAGCGTGTACCAGCCGCTCTCCATCACCGTGGGCGTGACCACGACGGCGCCGTCTTGCCGTTCGACCTTGATCATGTGTTCGTAGGTGTGGGCGTCCACGAGGAACTCGACCTGCCCGATGGCGCTTGCGGGCACCGGGTTGCCGTCACGCGTGAGCCGGATGGTCTGGCTGTCCTCCTGGTTCCGGAAGATCACGGACCCGGGATCCGCAGTGACCTGCCCAAAGGCCGGGAGTACCACCAGTGCCGCAGCCACACACCACACCACGTACCTTGCTGTCTTCATGTTCATGGTCCACGTCTCCTTCAGTCCGGGCATCGCACCCTGGTTGGGGCGGTCGCTCACAGCGGAGGCCGCACCGTCCGCCCGGTCAACAAACCGGCCAGTAAAAATACCACGAACAGGACAACAAAGAGGAAGAACAAAAACTTTGCAATCCCCGTGGCGGCCGCGGCGATCCCCGTGAATCCAAACAGCGCGGCGACGATGGCCACGATGAAGAATACCAGCGCCCAGTACAACATGGCTCGGCTCCCTGTGTGTTCCCTATGCGACACTCTGTCCCCGTCTATTGAGCAATATCCGCGCCACGCGCCCAGCGGCGAGCCGGTGGCCAAGGCGAACTGCTTGCCGGGCAAGGGGATGCGAGGCAGTCGCCCGTCTTGATGGGGCGCCGGCCAGCGGGTGGAAACTACACGGCAGGCGTGTTCCTTCTACACGCGTTTTCGCCGGGGGGGCGGCGCGAACAATAAATGCGAATTATGACTGGACTTCTGGCCGCAGGATGGTATAATATTCGCGGCATATCCCGAAAATCGTGCGTGAAATAGCAATAATAACTGGATTTCATCACGTTCAATCCAAATCTCTGAACCTCATTGTTGCAGACTACTGGTGTCATGTGAATGATTATCAATACCTATCCCCAGCACCCGGTTCTCCTCGTCGATGACGATATGGCGTGGCTGCACGGGTTCGGCATGGTGCTCAAGGCCTCGGGCGTGACCAATGTCGCGTTGTGCAACGAGGGCGGGCACGCCATGCAGTTGCTCCGCGAGCAACCGTTCTCGATGGTGGCGCTGGATTTGACGATGCCGGACCTGTCCGGGCGCGAACTGCTGCCCCGGATGGCGGCGCAGTTCCCCCAGACCCCCATCATCATCGTGACCGGGGCCAATCACGTCGAAGCGGCGGTGGAGTGCATCAAGCAAGGGGCCTATGACTACTTTGTGAAGACCGTGGAACGCGAGCGGCTGATCGCGGGGGTGAAGCGGGCCATTGCGATGTACGAGCTTCAGCGCGAGCGGGACCTGCTCCGCGACGGGCTGCTTCAGGACACCTTGCGGCATCCGGAAGCCTTTTCGAGTTTCATCACGGTTGCCCCGGGTGTGCGCAGCATGTTCCGGTACATTGAGTCCGTGGCGCCGACCGCGCGCCCGGTGCTGGTCACGGGCGAAAGCGGCGTGGGCAAGGAACTGGTGGCGCGCGCGATTCATCGCCTGAGCGGGCGCTGCGGGCCGTTCGTGGCGGTCAACGTGGCGGGGGTCGACGCGACGGCCTTTGCGGACACGCTTTTCGGCCACCGGCGGGGCGCCTTCACCGGCGCCGAGGAGCTTCGCCGCGGCATGGTCGAGATGGCCAGCGGCGGGACGCTGTTCCTCGACGAGATCGGCGATCTTCAGCCCGATTCGCAGGTCAAGCTGCTGCGCCTCCTGCAGGAAAACGAGTACTACGCGCTTGGGTCGGATGCGCCGCAGCAGTGCGCGGCCCGCGTCGTCGCGGCCACCAACCGGCCGCTGGCGGACCTGCGCGCAGGGGCCTTCCGCCCCGACCTGTTTTACCGCCTGACGACCCATCACGTACATATCCCCCCGCTGCGCGAGCGGCGCGAGGACATCCCGCTGCTGCTCGATCACTTTGTCTGCAGGGCCAGCCTGGCCCTCAAGCGTCCGCAGCCCGTGCTGCCGCCGGAACTCTACAGCCTGCTCGCGCAGTACGCGTTTCCGGGCAATGTGCGCGAGCTGGAGGGCATGGTGTTTGACGCGGTCAGCCGGCACCGTGCGGGCGTGCTGAGTCTGGATGCGTTCGTGGCCCGCACGGGCGAGGCTCAGTGGGCGACCGGGCCGCCGCCCGCGGGCGACGCGGCCGGAGGCGTTGCCTTTCCCCGCGAATTGCCCACCCTGCGCGCGTCCACGGAGAGCCTCGTGGAGGAAGCGTTGCGCCGCGCCAACGGTAACCAGGCCGAGGCGGCGCGCATGCTGGGCATCACGCGGCAGGCCCTCAACCGGAGGTTGCACGCCGAGCGCGACTGACCAACGTTCCTGGATCGCCTTCCCTCAGGACGACGCCTTGGGGATCCGCCAAACACTAATTATGAACGCGTGTATAGTGTATACTTTGTGCGCCGAATAGCATGGGGTGGTTGTCATCTCATTTTGGGGCATACGACAAGGAGAGGTTGGAAATGTTCAGGAATATGAAGCTGTCGGCGAAGATTGGCGCCGGGTTCGCGGCGCTGCTGCTGGTGGCACTGTGTATCGGCACTGCGGGCTGGTTGGGGCTTCGGGGCGTGGGCGAACAGAACGCACTTGCCTTGGAACAGGCCGCCGCGGCCGAACTGCTGAAGCAGACCGGCATGGATCGGCGGGACCTGATGCTCAGCATTACCCCCGAGCAATCCGCCAAGGCGGAGGCCGCCTGGCAGGAAAACTTCGACGCGATGATGGCGATTCTCCGGGGACTGGACGCGTCGCCGAAGCTCTCGTCCGAGGCGCGCGAAGGGATTCGCGCGGCGTTGGCAGTCGGGGAGACCTACGCGGCGGGTTTCCGGGGGATGCAGCGCGAACTGGCGGCGGAGACTGCTGCCCGGGCGGAGTGGACCCGGGTTGCGACCGCCGCCACGGCCGAGATCAACGGCGCCATGGACACCGTTATCCGTCCGGCGATGGCGGCGGCCCACGAATCAGGTGATCTCGGGGGCTATGCCCGCTATACCGAGATCGGGATGGCCCTGGACGAGAGTGTAGTTGATCCGTTCTTTCTGATGCGAATCTCGGCGGTCTATCTGATTGCCCAGCCCTCCGAAGAGCGGTGGCAGTCCTATCTGACACAGCAGAAGGCCTTTGAGGACGGCATTGCGTCGTGGGGGGCCATGGTGCAAGGCGAGCCGGCGCTCGAACGCGCGGCGGCCAACCTCGCGCGGCTGCTCGGCGAGTACCGGAAGGCGGGCGATGACTTCTATGCGGCGGTGCAGGCCCGTGCGAAGGAGGTGGCGGGCATCGGCGCGGCGGCCAGCGACCTCGTGGCCGCGGTCCAGACCGCGCAGGCCCAAGTGCATGACGATGCGGAGCGCCAGGCGCTGCGGGCGGAGTTCTGGATGGTGGGCCTGGTCATTGGCGGCACCATCTTGGGTATTCTGCTGGCCTTCACCATCACCCGCAGCATCGTGAACCCCGTGCGGCAGGCGATCCAAGTTTTGCGGCAGGGTGCGCGCGAGGTGACGTCGGCCTCCGGACAGGTGGCCAGCTCGAGCCAGATGATGGCCGAGGGCGCGAGCGAGCAGGCGTCCAGCCTCGAAGAGACCTCGGCGTCCCTCGAGGAGATGGCATCGATGACGCGCCAGAACGCGGACAATGCGCGGCAGGCCAATGTCCTCATGGCGGAGGCGGGCGCCGTGGTCGAGAAAGGGGCCACGACGATGGTGAATGTGGTCGAGACGATCAACAGCATCCGCGAGTCCTCGGAGAAGATGGCGAAGATCATCAAGACGATTGACGAGGTGGCGTTCCAGACCAACCTCCTGGCGCTGAATGCGGCGGTCGAGGCGGCGCGCGCGGGCGAGGCGGGCAAGGGCTTTGCCGTGGTGGCCGCGGAGGTGCGTGACCTCGCGCAGCGCAGTGCGGTGGCCGCGCGCGACACCGCTGCGCTGATTGAGGAATCCCAGGCGCGGGCCGCGAAGGGCGTGAGCGTGACCGAGGAACTGGCGAGTGCCTTCGGCGGCATCAAGGAGAGTGCCGGGAAGGTGGGCACGCTGGTGAGCGAAATTGCCGCCGCGACCAACGAGCAATCGCAGGGCATCGACCAGATCAACACGGCCGTTGCCCAGCTCGATCACGTGACCCAGTCCAACGCGGCCAGTTCCGAGGAAGCGGCCTCGGCCAGCGAGGAACTCGCGGCGCAGGCCCACGAGCTGATGCGCGTGGTGCAGTCGCTGGCGGCCATCGCGGGCGACGGGGCGGGCGCGGGTCAGGATGAGGCGGCGGCGCCGCGGATGACGACCGTGGCCCCGGCCCGCGCGCATCGCGGTACCGGCAACGGCAACGGGAAGGGGCGTGCCAGTCTGCCCGCGCCAAGGCAGCTCGCGAGGCAGTCGAGCGCCTCGACCGTGGCCCCTGAGCAGGTGCTGCCGCTGGACGACGACGACCTGAACGACTTCTGACCTGGATCAAGAAACGACGCGCGGCGGGTGTCCTTCGGGGCGCCCGCCGCCGTTGTTGTTTGGGACGGCGTCAGTTCCCCTCGGCGGGAAGGACGGAGAAGACCCCTTGGCTCAGGTTGTAGTACGTGGCCGTGGGATTTTGTTCGAGCCGGATCGCCCGGACCATGTAGGCGGCGCCGGAGGCGGGCGCGGCGCCGTCGGTGAACGCGAGCCCGGTGAGCGGGTCGCTCGTCAGTCGCGTAAATGGCCCTTTCGGGCCGGACGCGCGGTAGACGTGGTAGCCGGTGACGCCCGGGGCGGGGCTGGCGCGCCATGAGATTCGCGCGCCGTCTGGTTCGCGGCGGCACGCGGCGTCCCCCGGCGGCGCGAAGTAGTCCATGCGCAGCGTGGGATCGCCCATGAGGGCGATGTGGACCCCCATGAGGCCGGGCGACGGCAGGTAGGGCGTGGGATTTGTGGCCGTGAGGTAAGCGCGCCCGATCGGGTGCCCGACGGCCATGTGGTGGAAGTACCACGCGGGCCGCCCCGCCCAGAAGGTGGCCAGTCCGAAGGTGCGCATGGCGAGCGGCGCCCGCAGCAGGTTGTCTTTCGTATCCCAGTCGCCGAAATAGCTTCCGAACAGCCCCTGAAACACGGCGCGGAAAGTGCGGCGGGCGTAGTCGCGGCTGGTGCCGATCTTGCCCGCGCCCTCGTACCACCCGCCGGCCGTGCCGTAGGCCCACAGACGCGGCGACAGCGTGAGTTCCTGCCACGCCCCCTCGCGCACCGCATCCGGCCCCAGCATGCTCGCGAGCATCCAGCCCGTCACGGCGAAATCGGTGCGCTTCCAGTCATCGAAGACGAGCGCCTGCCGCGGCACGTCGTAACCGCCATGGCGGAAGTGGTGGTTCTTGTCCAGGTACTGCTTGAGCAAGAGCCCTTCGCGCTTGCCGAAGGCGGGCATGTTGGACAGGTCCACGCGCCCGACCATCAGCTCGGCCCCGGTTGGAATGGTGTCCTGATCGAACTTGCCGTCTCCGGGGACATTGTGGTTTTCCGGACGGGCGGACGAGGTCTCGTTGACCCGCTCGTCTGTCCAGACACCGTCGACATCGCCATAGTAGCCGTCGGCGGGCCACGCGCCGCGGTGGTCGGGATGGCCGTCCACCCGCACGTCGCCCGAGTAGGGCACGGCGATGCGTCCCAGCAGCAGGACGGCCTTCACCTCGTCCGGGCGGGCCTGGTGCTCGGCCAGGATGACCTGTTTGACCTGCGGCGGCGACTGGTCGCGGGCGATGTCGTGGCGGACCACCGTCCATCCGTCGCCGGTGAGGTCGCTGACAAGGCGGTCGAGTTCGGCCGCCAGTTCGCCGGCGTGCTCGGCATCGACCAGGAGCACGAGCGTGCCGCGCTGCTCGATGGGCGGGATCCGGATGCCCGCCGCGAGCACCGCAAAGGCCGTGGATCCGTTCGCGATGACGTATTCATAGGCCTGGCCCGGCTGGACGTCCGCGTCGGCCCATTCGGTGGACCCGGGAGGGAGCACCGCGACCGGCGGACCCCACGCGTTCGAGCGCTTGCCAATCGGATCGCCGGTCATGCGGTAGATCAGGTACTTCGCGTCCACGCGGGTATCCGCCCAGCGAAACGCGATCCGGGGCGGCGACTCGTCGAGTGTGACGGTGACCTTGAGCACCTTCTGCTCGGCTGCCGTGGGTGTGAGGGCGCCGGCCGCATAGGCGCCGGAGACCGTTGCCAGGAGGATCGCGAGGCACGCCGCTGTCATCGAGCATCTCATGCGTGCTATTTGGCCTCAAGCGGGGCGCGGTGGTCAAGGCGGCGCCCGGCGAGGTCGTAGGTCTCGCCGTACTGGGCGGCCGCCACGTCTCGAGACACGATCTCCTGCTGGTAGTGATAGAGATTGCTGCCCAGTTTGAGCAGGAAGGTTTCGTCGCAGGCCAGACACACCATCTTCCGGCGACGCATATCGCGGTTCGTGAGCAGCAGGCCGATGAAGTCGAACAGAGCCATGACCTTGCAATAGAGGTTGTCGCGCGCCACGACCTCGTGGAAATGCACCATGCGTTTGCGCTCGAGTACTTCGATCTGGTCTCGGCAGAGCAGATAATTCCGTTCGTGGCTGAGATCGCGCATGCCGCGCCCCGCGTATATTCGGCGCGTGATCTCTGGTGGCATCGGCATGGATTTTTCTGCTGCACGCGTTTCCTTGGCGTAGCGGGTCGTACGACGATCCGAAGCTGGAGACTGGTGCCGATGAGTTCGAATCTGCGTCGAATTGCCTTTATTGGAAACTACGTGCCGCGCCAGTGCGGCATAGCGACGTTTACCGCCGACCTGTGCGAGGCCGTGGCGCGCGCACACGACGGCGCGGATGTGTTCGCGATCCCGATGAACGACCTCGAAGGGGGCTACGCCTATCCGCAGCGGGTGCGGTTTGAAGTCGACGACCGGGACATCGCCGCGTACCGGCGCGCGGCGGATTTTCTGAACATCAACAGCGTGGATGTCGTGTGTCTTCAGCACGAATTTGGAATCTTCGGCGGCCCCGCGGGCAGCCACATCCTGGCGTTGCTCGCGGACCTGCGCATGCCGGTGGTCACCACGCTGCACACGGTGTTGCGCGACCCGACGCAGCATCAACGGCGGGTCATGACGGACCTGGCCCAGGCCAGCGACCGTCTGGTGGTGATGAGCGCGCGTTCGAGGCAGTTCCTGCGCGAGATCTACGGTGTGGCGGAGGACAAGATTGATTTGATTCACCACGGCATCCCGGATGTGCCGTTCATCGATCCGAATTACTACAAGGATCGCTTTGGCGTCGAGGGCAAGACCACGATCCTGACATTCGGGCTGCTCTCGCCGAACAAAGGCATCGAGAACATGATTCAGGCGCTGCCGGGCGTGCTCGCACGGCACCCGGACGTCATGTACATCGTCCTGGGGGCGACGCATCCCGCGTTGAAGCGCAGCCAGGGCGAATCGTACCGCCTGGGCCTCGAACGCCTCGTTCAGTCGCTCAACATCGACGAGCACGTCGTTTTTCATAACCGCTTCGTCAGCCTGGACGAACTGGTGGAGTTCATCGGGTGCGCGGACCTGTATGTGACGCCGTACCTGAACGAGGCGCAGGTGGTGAGCGGGACGCTGGCCTATTCCGTTGGCGCGGGGAAGGCGGTCATCTCGACGCCGTACTGGTATGCGGAGGAACTGCTTGCGGATGGCCGGGGCCGCCTCGTGCCGTTCCGGGATCCCGGGGCGCTGACGCGGCAGGTGCTCGATCTGCTTGACGAGGACTCGCAGCGCCATGCCATGCGCAAGCGGGCCTATGAATTCGGGCGCAGTATGATCTGGAGCGAAATCGCGGCGCTGTACACGGCCTCGTTTGAGATGGCCTACGAGCAGCGCGAGCGGCGCCCGCGGCAGGGCGCGATGATGTCGCTCAAGAAGAAACAGAGCGATTTGCCGCCGCTGAACCTCGAGCATCTTCGCACATTGACCGACGGAACGGGCATCCTGGCCGACGCGACCTTCAATGTCCCGAAGTACAGTGCCGGATACGCCACGCAGGACAATGCCATGGCGCTCGCACTGAGTGTGTTGCTCGAGGACGTGGGCGAGACCAACAAGCGCGAGGTCCAGCACCTGGCGCTGCGCTATCTGGCGTTCCTGCAACTGGCCTTTGATGCCGAGCAGGGCGTGTTTCGCGACCACCTTTCGTACGACCGCGTGTGGCGCGATGTCGACAATTCCGAGGAATGCCGCGCACGGGTCTTGTGGTCGCTGGGAACGGCGGTCGGCCGCTCGCCGGATGAAGGCGTGCGCAGCGTCGCCGGACGCCTCTTCGAGGACCTGCTTCCCGAGGTGGCGCAGTGCGCCTATCCCCGTGCACAGGCCTACGGTCTGCTCGGCATCATGGAGTTCATGCGCCAGTTCTATGGGCATCGGGCGGCGCAGGAAGGCCGTCTCCAGCTGAGTCTCGCGCTCATGGATCGCTACGCGGCGCATGCCTCGGATGAGTGGTGCTGGTTTGAGCCCGAGTTGACCTACTGCAACGCCCTGCTGCCGCATGCGCTGATGGAGTCCGGGCAGTGGATCGGACGCGGCGACATGGTCGAGGCCGGGCTGCGCAGCCTGGAGTGGTTGATGAAGGTGCAGTGGCTGGACGGTGAAGTGCTGGTTCCGATCGGCGACGAGGGGTATTACCCCCGAGGCGGGACGCGTGCGCGGTTCAACCAGCGGCCCAACGAGGTCTACGTCACCGTCAGCGCGTGTCTCGGCGCCTACCGGATCACTGCGGACACCCGGTGGCGCAAGGAGGCATTGCGCGCGTTTCAGTGGTTTCTGGGCCAGAACGATCTGCGCGTCGAACTCTACAATCACCGCAACGGCGGCTGCTACGACGCGCTGACGCCCGTCGGCCCGAATCGCAATCAGGGCGCCCAGGCCACGATCGCGTTCCTGCTGTCGCTCGTCGAGATGAAGCTGGCGCAGAATGTGATCCAGACCCCCGAGGAGCGGGCCGCCGAACATGCGGAACGGCTCGTGTCCGGCGTGAACGCCGTGAGCCCGGAGCCGGCCCGCCAGGGAAAGGCCACGGCATGAACAGCGCCATCGGCATTGGCGTCATCGGGTGCGGCGGCTTTGGCCAGTTCGCGTTGCAGCATTTCGCCGGGGTCCAAGGTGTGCGCACGGTGGGCATCGCGGGGACGTATCCGGAGGCCGCCGCCGCAGCGGTGAAGCGCTTTGGCATACCCGACTTCGGCGATGTGGAGGCACTGGTTTCCCGGGACGACGTCGACCTCGTCTACATCGCCACGCCGCCTTTCCTGCATCATCCGCAGGCGATGGCCGCGCTCCATGCGGGCAAGCACGTCATTTGCGAGAAACCTTTGGCCGCAACGCTCGAACAGGCCGACGAGATGATCGCCGTGGCCCGTGCTACGGGCCGGTGCCTGGTCGCGAATCTCATGCAGCGCTACAATCCGCTTTGTCAGCGCGTGCGAGAGTTGATCGTGTGCAAAGCGCTCGGCGAGGTCCTCCATGGCTATTTCGAGAATTATGCGGCCGACGAGAATCTGCCCGCGAATCACTGGTTCTGGGATCGCACGCAGAGCGGCGGCATCTTTATCGAGCACGGGGTCCATTTCTTCGACCTCTTCGCGGGCTGGCTTGGCGACGGGCGCGTCGTATCGGCCCAGATCAGCGCGCGCGGCGCGACGGGCATGGAGGACCAGACGCAGTGCGCGGTGCGTTACGGCCCCGAGGCGATCGTGAACTTCTATCACGGCTTCACGCAGGCAGGGCGGATGGACCGGCAGGAATTCCGCCTCGTGTTCGAACGAGGGGACATCACGCTGTTCGAGTGGGTGCCGGTCCGGATGAGCATGCGCGGGATCGCCGATGAATGCAGCATGACGGCTATCATGAAACTCTTTCCGGGCGCGCGGCTGAGCGCCATCGAGCACTACACGGCGGACGGACGCGCCTGCGCGGCGCGGCACACATCACTCGACGTCGCACAGCGCTTCGAGCTGACCTTTGACGAGGGGGTGTCGAAGATGCAGCGTTACGGACAACTGTTGCGCAGCATGCTCGGCGATCAGCTCGCCTGGATACGTGACCCCCGGCACGAGCGGGTCATCACCGCCGACAACGGACGGGATTCGCTGGCCATGGCCATCGACGCCGACCGGCTCGCGCGGGCCGGCGCGGACCGCCCGGCGCCGTGAAGGAGCGTTGCTGTGTTGCGCCGTTTGTTCAGCAAATGTCTGCTGCGTCCGGGCGACATCGCGCCCTCGCGCGATGACCTCGAGGTCGTGGGGGCATTCAACCCCGGCGTCACGGAGGTGAACGGGCGCGTGGCGCTTCTGGTGCGCATCGCGGAGCGGCCCAAACCGGCGCGTGCGGGCCTCGTGGGCCTGCCGCGATACGGCGCGGCGGGCGTCGAAGTGGATTGGGCGCGGAATGATGAGGTGGAGTTTCTGGACCCGCGTGTGGTGCGCTGCAAGGCCACGGGCACGGTGCGGCTGACCTTTTTGTCGCACCTCATGGTGGCGTGGAGCGACGACGGCCGCAGTATCGTCTCCATCGACGACGCCACGCGCTTCGTTCCCGAAGCCCAAGAGGAAGCCTACGGCGTCGAGGACCCACGCATCACGCGCATCGACGGGACCTGGTACATCACCTACGTCGCGGTCTCGCGACACGGGGCCGCCACGGCACTCGCGTCCACCCGCGACTTCAGGACCTTCGAGCGCCACGGCATCATCTTCCCCTGCGAGAACAAGGACGTGCTGCTCTTCCCGGAGCGGATTGGGGGCGACTACGTGGCCTTTCACCGGCCCAATCCCGCGACGCCGTTCAGTGCGCCCGAGATGTGGCTGGCGTACTCGAAGAACCTGCTGGAGTGGGGCCGCCACCGGCCCTTCCTCGGCGGCTCGGGCGCCGCGTGGGACGTCGGACGCATCGGAGGGGGCGTGCCGCCCGTCAGGACCGCGCGCGGCTGGCTCGTGATCTATCACGCCAACAACAAGGCACCCGGAGGCGAGGGGGTGGGGGCATATTCCGCCGGGGCCGTGCTGACCGCGCTGGATGATCCGTCGCGGATCGTCGCCCGAACCCGCGCGCCCTTCATGGCGCCCGAGGAAGACTTCGAAAAGACGGGATTCGTCGGCGAGGTCGTGTTTCCGACCGGTCTCATCGAGCGCGACGATCTCTATCAGATCTACTACGGCGCCGCCGACGCGCATACAGGGGTGGTGGAGTACTCGAAGAAGAGGTTACTGGAACTGATCGTGTGACAAGAGGGATGGGACGGACTGCGCCCCGGTCTCAGTCGCCGATTCCGAACAGTCGCTCCGCATTCATCGTCGTCCGCTCCCCGATGTCTTCGACTGTCAATCCGCGCAGTCCTGCCAGCACCTCGGCGGTGTGGACGACGTGCGCGGGTTCGCAGCGCTGGCCCCGGTGAGGCTTGGGAGCGAGATAGGGGGCGTCGGTTTCGACGAGGAGACGGTCGAGGGGGACCGTCGCGGCGACGTCGCGGATATCCTGGGCCTTGGGAAAGGTCAAGATGCCGCTGAAGCTGATGTGCAGGCCGACGTCGAGCGCGGCCTCGGCGAGGGCGGCGGTGCCGGTGAAGCAGTGGAGCACGCCGCGGATGCGTCCCGCAAAGGCGGCGAGCAGGTCCGCCGTGTCCGGCTCGGCGTCGCGGCTGTGGACGATGACGGGCAGGTCCAGCGCGCAGGCGCGCTCGAGCTGGCGGTGGAAGGCGTCGCGTTGCACGTCCCTCGGCGAGTAATCGTAGTAGTAGTCCAGACCGATCTCGCCCCACGCGACGACCCGCTCGCGCCGGGTCAGCGCTTCGATCTCGCGCAGCACGTCGTCGCTGGCGGTCCCGGCGTGGTGGGGATGTACGCCTGCGGCGGCGAAGACGCGCGGGTGCGTCGCGGCGAGTTCCACGGCGTCACGGCTTGATGCAAGGGTATCGCCCACCACGAGGAGCCAGTCCAGCGTGTCCAGCGCGCGGCCCAGCACCTGCGCGCGGTCGTCCGCAAAGCGAGCATCCTGCAGGTGGCAGTGGCTATCGACGAGCCGCATTACTCACTGCCGTTGCTGGGGGCGTCCGAGGCGGCGGGGCGCTTGCTGCGGCGCCGTTTGCGGCGTCGGCGTGGCCGGTCGCCCTGGTCAGCCGATTGTCCGGTCTGTCCGGGCTGCTGGTCGCCGCTCGCCTCCGACACCGGAGGTTTTTCCCCGGTCATGGCTTCGGCAGCGGGCGCTTCGGTGAACACGGGCACGTCCTCGTGCTCCGGTGCGGCTTCATCAAAGAAGTCCGGCTCGACGCCGTCCGCTTCCGGCTGCGCTTCGGGCTCGAAGGCGATCCGCCTGGTCTTGCGCTCGTAGAGATCATTCTCGTAGCTGAGGCAGCACATGAGCCGACCGCACTGGCCGCTGATCTTGGACGGGTTGAGCGAGAGGTTCTGCCGTTTGGCCATGCGCATCGAGATGGGCATGAAGTCGCGCAGCCAGCTTGTGCAGCACAGTTCACGGCCGCAGGCCCCGAGCCCGCCAACCATCTTGGCCTGGTCGCGCACCTGGATATGCCGCAGTTCGATGCGGGCCTTCAGGTCGTGCGCCAGATCGCGCACCAGTTCACGGAAATCGACCCGCTCCTCGGCGGTGAAGTAGAAAATGACCTTCTTGCGGTCAAAGGTGTATTCGGCGTCGACAAGCTTCATCGCCAGCCGGTGCGCGTCGATCTTCTTCGCGCAGACGCCTTTGGCCCGTTGTTCTTCGACGAGCAACTGGTGATAGGTGCTCTCGTCGTTGAGACCGGCCTTGCGCAGCACCTTCATGGAAGGCGCCTTGCCGTTCTCGTCCGTGAGCGGTACCGGCGGGATGACGCAGGTGCCGTACTCGAGGCCGCGGTCACTCTCGACCACGCACGGCTCGCCACGCCCGAGCGTGAAGCTGTCGTCAGCAGCGAAATCCAGCACGCGGCTGGGTTTGCGCAATCGTATCCATACAACTTGCATACACTTAACTCCTGGCTTCGGCTCAGGCGGCCAAAGCGAAGAAGAGATCGCGAAACACGCGTTCTTCGTTGAGGAAACGTTCCAGATACAGGCGCGCCTTGTCGATGGCCGCCAGCTTGGCGCCGGGGTCGGCCCCGGCGGTTCTGGGCAGGCGGTCCACGTGGTCCTTGTTCAACACGTGGGCGCTGTCGCCCGTGGCGGCATAGACCAGCACGTCCCGGTACCATGTCTCAAACAAATACAGACAATCCAGTATATCACGACGGAACCGCGCATCGGCGGCGGCAAGCCGGTCCTTCTTGAGGGCCTCGCGGTCCTCGCGCGATGCCTCGCCCGTCTGGAGGACGTCAAACTCGGCCTTGATCTCCGCGGCGACGGCTTCCTTGCGGGCGGCCAGGTAACCGGCGAAGCCCTCGGCAACCGCGAGCGGATCCTCGCCCGCCGCCAGCCGCATGGCCGCGTCCAGCACCACCTCGCGGCGGTCGGAGTCGACAAGCCCCAGCGCGCGGGTCATCTGGCCCTGCGCCAGCGCGGCGTAGGACTCGGCGAGCGCGTCGGGCAGATCCCGCCGTGCCAGCAGCAGTTCCTTGATGGTTGCCGGGTTCAGCGCGCCAAAACGCAGGCGCTGGCAGCGCGACCGGATGGTGGGCAGCAGGAGGCCCGGGTGCTCAGTCACCAGCAGGAACAGCGAGTTGCCGGGCGGTTCCTCGAGCGTCTTCAGGAAGTGATTCTGGGCCACCTGCCCCATGCGGTCGGCATCGAGCAGCAGAAAGACCCGCCACCGGCCCTCCATCGGATGCAGGGACGCCATCTCGTTGACGTAATCAATCGCCTCCACGTCGATAATACGCGATTTCTTGGTGGGCGCGATGACGGCGACGTCCGGATGGTTGCCGCTGAGGACCTTGCGGCAGGACAGGCAGACGTCGCAGGGGTCATCGCCTGCCGCGTGACAGTTGACGGCCTTGGCCATCTCGCGCGCGGCAAGTCCCTTGCCGACGCCCTCCGGCCCCCACAGCAGCATGCCGTTCGGAATGCGGCCGCGCCCCAACAGGTTGCGCATCAACCGCACGGGCACCTTCTGGTCTCGGATAATCAGAAAACTCATCGGCTGGCCAGCCATGCGTCCAGATGACGGCGGATCGCCGCGGCCACCTCGTCCACTGTTTGTCCCGCATCGACCACCTTGACCCGTCCCGGATCGCTGCGGGCGATCCCGAGAAAGGCTTCCCGCACCCGCTCATGGAACGCCAGCGACTCCTGCTCGATGCGGTCCGCCTGACTCACCCGCGCGGCCCGCCGCAATCCCTCGCCGGCCGGAAGATCCAGCAGGAGCGTGAGATCCGGGCGCAGACCGCCCGTCGCGAGCATGTTGAGCCCGCGCACGGTGTCGGTCGCAATGCCGCGCCCGGCGCTTTGGTATGCGGTGGTGGAGTCGAAAAAGCGATCGCAAAGGACCAGGCGCCCCTCGTGGAGCGCGGGCTGGATGCGTTCGGCTACATGCTGCGCGCGATCCGCTTCATAAAGGAGCAGCTCGGCCAGGGGCGCCAAGGCGCTATGGGCCGGGTCGAGCAGGATGCCGCGCACCTGCGACCCAATCGCCGTGCCGCCGGGTTCACGGGTCGTCAGTACCGGGTGACCCTGTTGCGCGAGGTAGGCTTCGGCGATGCGGACTTGGGTGCTCTTACCGCAGCCTTCGATGCCCTCGAAGGTCAGCAGCGCGCCGCTCATGACTCGAGTGCCTTGTGCCGGGCCGCATGGCCCGCGTCAAAAAAGGACTCGACCGCCTCCCACTCGCCGTCGCTGAGGTGGTCGCGAAAGGTTTCGAGACGGCGGAGCAGGTCGTCCGTGGCGGCGACAATCGCGTCGCGGTTCGTCGCGCAGATGTCCCGCCAGATCTCCGGGCGTCCGCCCGCCACGCGGGTCGTGTCTCGGAAGCCCTTGCCGATGAAGGGGCGGATGTCGTGGCCGTATCCGGCCAGGAGCTGGGCCAAGGCGGAGGCGGCGACGTGCGGGAGGTGGCTTGTGCGGGCCACGCACTCGTCATGGCGCAAGGGCTCGTGCTCGACCACGGTCGACCCGAGGGTCTGCCAGAGTTCGGTAACCATCTGACGTGCCTCGGGGGCCAGTCTGGCGCAGTGCTCGATGATCGTGAACGAGCCCTCGTACAGGTCCGGAACCGCGTGTTCCGGACCGAATTTCTCCGATCCGGCCATCGGGTGGCTGCCGACGAAGCGGCGTGGATGCGGCCACGTGGCGGCGGCGTGCGCACAGATGTCGCCCTTGGTGCTGGCGACATCGGTGATGACGGCATGGGGCTCACAGGCTGCCCGGATCTCGTCAAGTTTCGGGATAACCAAGGCCGCGGGTGTGCAGATTACGACCAGATCAGCTCCGGAAACCGCTGCGGACGCGTCCGTGTAGGCGCTGTCGATGGCCTTCATGTCGAGGGCCGTGTCCAGCGAGGTGGTGCGGCGGCCGACGCCGCGCACCTGGCCGCGGAAGCCTCGCTTCTTGAGTCCCAACCCGATCGATCCGCCCAACAGGCCGACGCCGACCACGGTCAGGATGCGGACCTGGTCCATCATGCCGCCGCACCCGCCGCATTCAGGGCCTCGGGAAGGGTGAAGGCGCCTGCGTACAGCGCGCGCCCGACAATCACTTCGTCGATGCCGTCCGCTTGGGCGGCGGCGACGGCCTGAATGTCGCGAAGCGACGCGATTCCGCCCGAGACCGTGACGGGAATTCCGACGGCGCGCGCGACGGCGCACGTGGCCTCGATGTTGGGACCGGTCAGCGTGCCGTCGCGGTGAATATCCGTGTAGATGATGCGCGCGGCGCCCTTGGCCTCGACGGTCTGCGCAAATGCGACCGCGTCCGTGGCGGTCTCCTCGATCCACCCCTGCAATGCGACCTTGCCGTCGCGCGCGTCAATGCCCACGACGATCTGGCCGGGAAACGCGGCGCAGGCCTGTTCGAGCAGCGCCGGATCGCGATGGGCGGCCGTGCCCAGGATGGCGCGGCACGCCCCGGCGGCCAGAATGCGCTCGATGGCGTCCATCGTGCGGATGCCGCCGCCCACCTCGAAGGGGATGCCCGCCGCGGCGAGCGCGCGCAGCTCGTTTTCGATGCACACCTGCCCCGCCTTGGCGCCGTCCAGATCGACGATGTGAATCAGCGAGGCCCCCTGGTCGCGCCAGGCCTGGGCCTGGGCCACGGGGTCCTCGCCGTACACCGTCTCCCGCTCATAGTCACCCTGATGCAGCCGGACGCAACGTCCGCCGCGAATGTCCACAGCGGGTACGACGCGCAAGGTCACGAAGCGGCTTCCAGATTCGATTTGGCCAGCTCGACGAGCTGTGTGAAGCCCTGGGCATCGTGAACGGCCATATCGGCAAGCAGCTTGCGGTTGACGTCGACGTTCGCGTTCTTCAGGCCGTGCATGAACGCGCTGTAGGACAAGCCTTCGGCGCGCGTGGCGGCGTTGATGCGGGCGATCCACAGCTTGCGGAAATCGCGCTTGCGAACCTTGCGGTCACGATAGGCATAGACGCCCGCGTGATCGATCGCCTGCTTGGCGGTCTTGATCAGGCGATGGCGGCTGCCCTTGTACCCCGAGGCGAGCTTGAGTATCTTTTTGCGACGACGGCGCGAAGCCGGATTGTTTGTAGCGCGTGGCATGGCATTAACCCTTTAGCTAGTTCAGTGTTGGCCGCTCGAGGCGGCAGGTCGGTCAGCGGTTGCGTCAGAGGTACGGCAACAGGAGCTTCAGGCGCTTGGCGTCCTCGGGACCCGCAATGGCGCTCTGGCGCAGGTTGCGGCGGCGCTTGGCGGACTTGGGGCCCAGCAGGTGCCGCGCAAACGCCTTGTGGCGTTTGAATTTTCCGTTTTTGGTGCGCGTGAACCGCTTGGACGCACCGCGATGGGTCTTCACTTTCGGCATGAAAAGTCCTCCTGTGAGTGCACCAGACCTGCCTGGGACACTGACGTTATTGGCTCGGCGCCGCCTGTTTTCCCGGCGAGAGGACGATGCTCATGTTGCGGCCTTCGAGCCGGGCGTTGGTCGTATTGGGCTCGTCCTGCAACAAATCCTTCGTTCCCTGCACCACGCGGCCGAGTATTTCCCGGCCAAATTCCGGGTGCGCCATCTCGCGCCCCCGGAACATGATCGTTACCTTGACCTTGTTGCCTGCCTCCAGGAATTCGCGCACGTGGTTGGTCTTGAAATCGAAATCGTGCTCCGAGATCTTCGGGCGATACTTGATCTCCTTGACCGTGACCGTGTGTTGATGCTTCTTCGATTCCTTGGCGCGTTTGCTCTGCTGGTAGCGGTACTTCCCGTAGTCCATGATCCGGCAGACGGGCGGCACCGCCTTGGGCGCCACTTCCACCAGGTCCAGACCCCGCTCCTCCGCTTCGCGCCGGGCGTCATAGGGGCTCATAATCCCCAATTGCTCGCCCTCCTCGTCGATTACCCGCACCTGACGCGCGCGAATCATCTCATTGACGCGGACCTTGTCCTCCGTCGGCGCGATGTCGCGTCCTGTTCCTTTTGGGCGAAGTGCCAACAAGAACCCCTTTCCTGTCGTGCATCGGCGATGCACTCTTTCCGCGCTGTGTCCCCGGCGATGCCGGCCCGAAGGCCGCATGCACCACGGAGACAAACAAAAAACGGCGGAAGACACCAGTCCTCCGCCGTCTGGATTCATACCTGTCGGATGAACAACACGCCCGAATCCATGTAACCAGGCTGGCAGGCGCGAAGCCGCCGCGTGGTGAGAAGCTGGTGCTTCTGCTTACCCTGATATCAGGGAAACGCAATCCTACCAGACGCCGGAACGGCTTGTCAACGCGACCTCCGTGGCGTCAAGACGCCTCCGGCCGGGTGCTGCGCGGGTGGCCGGAGGCGCGACATTGCCGTGGGGGGCGCCCCTGTGGCACAATGGAGGCGCTCTCCAGTGCGCTTTGCGCCGCGAGACACGTCGCCAATGGGGGCGACCTGGTTTCGACGGGGGTGAAAGACGCATGGGTGGCGTGCCGAGGTTGATCGGTTGGCCTCGTAAAAAGCCGATCACAATTCAGTTGCCAACAACGAAATGGCACTCGCTGCGTAATTTGTCGTAGCGCGTCTTACCCCTGACCGCCTGCTAGGGGGCTAAGGCGTCAAACAGCGGGCCTCGAGGCCGGAGCACGATGGAGACTCCGGCGGAGAGTAACGACTCCACCTAGCGACGTCGGGACGCCCCGCCTGAGGCAGCCCGGCCGGGCGAATCCTAATCTCAGGCTACGCACGTAGTCACACATGCCGACGCGCTTCCGGACGCGGGTTCGATTCCCGCCGCCTCCACCATTATTTAGAATGCAACCACGCTCTCTCGGGCAACCGGCCCGAGGGGGCGTTTTGCGTTTTGGCCCTTTATTGGCGGGGCTTTGCGCGGTTTCCCGCCACCCCGGCCTGTGGACTTGCCGTCCGGCATTTCCCCCCAATCTGGCCACATTTCTCCCCGAATCTCTCTGTTCTCTCCAATACCTGTGGACTGAGTCCGAGGAGACGATTTCGCATAAGACAAGCCATTTCAGTGCCTTATGGCGCTCATCGGTTTTCGCGTTTTGCGAGCGACCATCGAACGGCCTGCCCAAAAACCTTTACCCGGCGGCGTTTCTCGAACCGGAAGTCCACAGCCTTTTCATGAAAGCCGCATAAACAAAGGCCAAGACGCGATCAGCTTGGAAGCGTTACTGACTTTCGCTTCCAGGGCCGGGAAGCGTTTCTTGAGAGGATTTCCTTTTGCGGGCGCAATGACGACAGGCCAGCCCTCGGCTCTACGATCACGAAATGGCCGCAAGACAGCAAAACGCCGGAGGCGCGGCGTGCGCTTCCGGCGTCTGGGATGAGGGGGATTTCAGAGGGTCAAACGGCTACGCGAACCCGAGCGCCTTGCGCTGCTCGTTCCAATCGTAAGAGAGGACCTTGATCAGTTTCATGTAGGAAAGCCCATCCGGTTCGCGGCCATCGAGAATGGCCTGCGTGATATCCGGCGCAATGGTGGCGAGACGCAGAACTCGAGCAACATAAGAGGGGTCCTTGCCCAGCGCGTCGGCGAGCTGCTTCGTCGAGCCATACCGGCCTTCGTCGAGAAGCCGGGTCCAGGCATGGGCGCGGGCCAGGATCGCGACAAGACGTTCCTGGCTCGCAGAATGGTCGCCGGTGCTCGATCCGTCGAGGCCTTCGGGAGCGATGATCAGTTTTCGCCCGAAGCGTTTGCGCATCAGCATCGGCACGTGAATCAGCAGGCCCCCGTCGGCTGTGGAGCGGATCGTGACTTTGCCGTCGCTCATGATTGGCCTCCCCGTTGCCGCGCTTCGTCGGCATAGGCATTCAGATCGGCGACCAGTCCCGCGACACCCACGGCTTTCAGTTTCAGATCGAGTCCATCCGGCCAGACCGTGATCCGCTCGACCAGCGTCTGAACGATGCGTTGCTTCTCAGTTGGAAATAGCACCTCCCAGAATTCCTCAAGCGAACCGAAGGCCTCGGCGACGTCATGCTCGGTGATGTTGCTCTGGCCGAGTCCCGCCAGATCGCGCTCGATCCGGTCGAGGTCGTGGCCGACCGAGGATGCCTTTGCGTTCAGTTCCATAATCCGGTCGGCGTCGCCGCCGTCACGCACGAGTTGGATCGCCTCGTCCTGAAGCGCTTTCAATTCCGACCTGAGCCGCGTCTGTTCATCGTTCAGGCGGCGGCGCTCCTCGTCTTCCTGATTCCGGGCGGACATGAACGTTTTGGCGACCAGCGTGGGTGTGCGGAAGACCGCGCCCAGTTGCTCGACGACGACCTTCTCGATTTCGCCCGCCGCGACACGGCTGACCGGGCACACGCCCGCGCCGCGTTTGGCAGCGGTCTGGCAGACGTAGTAATGATACTGGCGTCCGTGGCGTTTCGCGTAGGTCGGACTCATGGCGCTGTCGCAATGCCCGCAGCGGATGAGTCGGCGCAGCGGGGAGTTGGAGGTTTGGCGACCGGAAAACCGTCGCGTCCGGTTGTTGTCGGCCAGCAGTTCCTGCGTCCGATCCCAGAGCGCGCGGTCAAGGATGGCCTCATGCTCGCCGGGGTAAGTGTTGCCGTTGTGTTGCACTTCGCCGAGATAGAGACGGTTCTTATAGTGGCGATAGAGATGGCCGACGGACCACGGATGCCCGGCGCGATGATTGCCCTTCTTGGTGGTCCAGGACTTGGTGGTCAGCCCATCGGCGTTCAGTTCCCGTGCGACTTGCAGCGAAGAACCGGTCTGGACAAAGCGTCGGAAGATACGCCGGACGAGTTGCGCCTCACTCTCGTTGACGACCAGCCGCTTGTTGTCGTAATCCACATCGTAACCAAGCGGCGGCGGCCCTCCGCACCACTTGCCGCGACGCTTTGCGGCGGCGACCTTGTCTCGGATGCGTTCCCCCGCGATCTCGCGTTCGTATTGAGCGAAGGACATCAGGATGCCGAGCATCAGGCGACCCGACGAGTCGGTGGTGTTGAATTGCTCGGTGACCGAGACGAAACTCACGTTTTGCTCTTCGAAGACCTCGACCATGCGGAAGAAATCGAGCAGCGACCGCGACAGCCGGTCGATCTTGTAGACGACAATGATATCGACCTCACCGTCCGCGATGTCCTTGAGCAGCATCTTGAGCGCCGGGCGCTCCATCGTCCCGCCAGAGAATCCGCCATCGTCATATTGGCCGGGCGCCAGTTCCCATCCGCGCGAGGCCTGGCTTCTGATGAACGCCTCGCAGGCTTCGCGCTGGGCGTCGAGGGAGTTGAATTCCTGCTCCAGACCGTCCTCATGACTCTTGCGCGTATAGACGGCGCAGCGGACGGTGGCGCGTTCGGTTTGTGGGCGGAGCAAGGTCTCAGGCATGACGCTTCCCCTTCTTGATGCTCCTGACCGGCGGGAGTCCGAAGAAGATGCGCCCGCTCCACTTCGTGCCGGTAATGGCGATGGCCACGGCGGTCAGCGAGCGGTAGACCTGCCCGTCATACTTGAAGCCGCCCTCGACGACGACCACCTCATACTCGACCCCGCGCCACCGACGCTTGAGGCGCGTCCCCGGCACCAGCCGGGCAGGCTCAGGCTTCTTCTGGGCTTTGGGCTTGCCGACGCAGGCCAGGGGATCAGCCTCGGCGACCTGGGCCAGTTGCTGTTTCGCATTCTCGCTCAGGCCGCCGTAGTACATTTCCTGGATGCGATAGGCCAAGCGGCGGATCAGATACTGGCGGTTGTAGGCGGGTGGTTTCGTTCCGTTCAGTTCACGCCACTTCTCCCGCAGTTCGGGGACCTTCATTTTGGACAGGGCGGCCAATTGCCGCAGGACCGTTCCCCGCAGGCGATCCGCCCCGTTGCCCCCGTCGTTGTTCAGTTTCTCTGATGCGTTCATTGGACCTCCTTCACGCGTTGTCTCGGTCACAATGAACGCTTCGTTCGGGAGTCGAAATCAAGTCCTTCACAGGAGAATGTGGAACTTTCTTCGATGTGGCTGACATGGCCCGCCGCGCCCGCAGGCGCAGGACGCCGAGGGCCAGGATCGATGCCAGATCGTCCAGCCTTTGAAGGGGGCGTTCCCGTTCTTCATGTGTTTTCTGCATCGGCTTTCGTCCTCGACTCGGTTTGCTGGCGTCTGGGAGGAGACGCCCCATTGGTTACCTACCGGCGAGAGGCAAAAACTGTCGGTTTTGCGCTTACATTTGGGGGTTGACATGAACGGGTCCGGGTGTTTATATTATCCTCAACATTGTGCGCGAGGGTCGTAAAGCGCCTCTCGCGCTTCGTTGCTTCGATGAAAGACAGGAAACGATGAACTATGCCAGGAAACGCTGAGTTCGGAAAACGGATACAGGAACTGCGCAAGAAGAAGATGGAGACCGATCCCTCTTACTCACTCCGCCAGTTCGCGGCCAAGGTGGGGATCAGCCCCACGTTTGTGAGCAAGATCGAGAATGGGGAGTTCGATCCGCCGAGCGCGGAGAACATCAAGAAGATGGCCGCCCTGCTGGACTGCAACACCGACGAGCTGCTGGCGCTGGCGGGCAAGGTCGATCCGGACATTTCGGAGATCATCAGAAAGAAGCCGAAGGCCCTGGCCGACTTTCTGCGCGTGGCCAACGGCCGGAGTGAAGAGGAAATTCGCAAGATGACGGCTCGCATGGTCGATCCAGACAAGGAGGACGAGGACAAGCAGTGAGCCGTCTGTATCCAGTCAAGTTTATGCCCAAGCCCCATATCGAGCGAGCGGCCACCGCGCTGATTCATACCTACGCGCGTCAATATGGCCTGGCCGACGATGCGCCGGTGCCGGTGGACGCCATCCTTGAGTGTTCGCTGGGCCTGACGCTGGAGATCGGCGATCTGGCCGAACGGCTGGGACTAACCGATGTGCTCGGCGCGACGTGGATCGAGTCCCAGACCGTCATGATCGATGAGTCGCTGGAGCCGACGGACAACCCCTCGAAGGAAGGGCGCTTCAACTTCACGCTGGCCCACGAGATCGGCCACTGGGAACTGCACCGCCTTCAGATCTGTGATCCTCCGGATCAGCCATCGCTTTTCGATTTCCAGAGCGAGCCGTCCATCGTCTGCCGGTCCACCCAATCCAGGGAGCCGATGGAATGGCAGGCGGACTGCTTCGCGGGGTATCTGCTGATGCCCGAGGACCGCGTGTTTCGCGTCTGGGAGCAGGTCTACGGCTCCGCCGGTCAGTACGTAGCCTTCGAGGAGATCGAGCAACTGAAGGCGCGCTGGGACGACGAACGCCCAACGGTCGAGGTGGCTCGGGAAATGGCCAAGCGGTTCAACGTCTCCGGCCAGGCAATGCAGATTCGGCTGGAGGACTTGAAACTCATTC